>NZ_CP040396.1:2422500-3046250 GCF_005577435.1 Paenibacillus algicola
CTCAGCGTCAGTTACAGCCCAGAGAGTCGCCTTCGCCACTGGTGTTCCTCCACATATCTACGCATTTCACCGCTACACGTGGAATTCCACTCTCCTCTTCTGCACTCAAGTTTCCCAGTTTCCAGTGCGACCTGAGGTTGAGCCCCAGGTTTAAACACCAGACTTAACAAACCGCCTGCGCGCGCTTTACGCCCAATAATTCCGGACAACGCTTGCCCCCTACGTATTACCGCGGCTGCTGGCACGTAGTTAGCCGGGGCTTTCTTCTCAGGTACCGTCACTCTTCTAGCAGTTACTCTAGAAGACGTTCTTCCCTGGCAACAGAGCTTTACGATCCGAAAACCTTCATCACTCACGCGGCGTTGCTCCGTCAGACTTTCGTCCATTGCGGAAGATTCCCTACTGCTGCCTCCCGTAGGAGTCTGGGCCGTGTCTCAGTCCCAGTGTGGCCGTTCACCCTCTCAGGTCGGCTACGCATCGTCGCCTTGGTAGGCCGTTACCCCACCAACTAGCTAATGCGCCGCAGGCCCATCCTCAAGTGACAGATTGCTCCGCCTTTCCAGATCTCGCTATGCAGCGAAATCAACTATCCGGTATTAGCTACCGTTTCCGGTAGTTATCCCAGTCTTGAGGGCAGGTTGCCTACGTGTTACTCACCCGTCCGCCGCTAACTTTCAGAGGAGCAAGCTCCTCATCAAGTCCGCTCGACTTGCATGTATTAGGCACGCCGCCAGCGTTCGTCCTGAGCCAGGATCAAACTCTCCATGAAAGTTGAGTTCAATTGCTCATTTCAAAACTGACGAGATTACATAATCTCATTGTTGATCTCACCGTAAGGCAAGATCGGTTTAACTCACTCGTTGTTCAGTTTTCAAAGATCAATTCTGTTTCTCATTTCCGAAGTCTCTTGTTTCGACCCGGAATTAGATCATAACACACTGTCTATCTAATTAGCAAGCACTTTTTTCGAGAAGATTTAGAGCCTCGTGTGAACGACTAACTTTCCATACGATCCTCAGCCCTAGCGATCAAGCTCTTGGCTTGCTTGTCCTGCTGCAATTTCTTGAGCAGATTTATAATTTAACATACATCCACGCTCACAGCAACTTGTAAAATAACCCAGCTAGCAAGGACAGCTGCACCTCTCTTGAAAAGGTGCTTCTATCCTCAATAGCCGGGTTAACATGATACAACCACCAACACTTTAGCTTTGCTGCGCAGATAACAAATCCAGCAGTTGCTGAGCTGTCTTTTGCCCGTTCAGGATACAATCCGGAATACCGACTCCATAGTAGGAACAGCCGGCTAGATAAACGCCGGGCCACCGCTCTTGCATAGCGGCCTCCAGCTTCTCTACGATGCGGCGATGCTCTAAATGATAATTCGGCATATTATCCTGCCATCTCGTAACGACAGCCTCCACCGGCTTCTCACTTAAACCTAAAGAAGCAGTTACATCCTGCAGCGCAAGATCCTCCAATTCCTGATCCGACATGCCACGCAGCTTATCATACTGAGGATTGGAGCTTTTATAGAATAAACGGACTAACAAGCGTCGGCTTTTGGAGGTATGCTCCCACTTCCGGCTGCTCCAGGTGCTCGCATCACATATTAATCCGAACTCAGACGCATTAATGAAGCCTGTCCCATCGCTTGGCAGACGGTGATCAGGAATATCAAACGCCAGATAGATGCTAATCATGGATTTCGTCAACAGGCCTTGAAACATCTCATCTAGCTCTCGGTCTTGAAGCAATGCCTGGGTTGGAGCGCTGCCTCCGCTAAGCACCACCTGATCCGCTTCCAGTACAGATCCATCCGACAGCCTCAGCTTATAGCCTTGTCCGGACGCTTCCATGCTTTCAGCGGCTACCCCTTTATAAATGATAGCTCCTCCGGAGGAAAGCCTTTCTTCCAGCCTTTGAATCAAGAAAGACATGCCCCCCTGGAAGGAGATGAATTTCTTGTTCGCGGCACCCAGATAAAGCTTCCTGTTCTCATAAAGTCCTTGCATGATGCTGCCGTACTGATTCTTATAATCCAAAAGAAACGGCAGCGTGGATGCAATCGTCAAATCCTGAAGTTGACCGGAATACACTCCGGAAATAACGGGAGCAATCTGCTTCTCCACCAGCTCCTGTCCCAAAAAAGCCTCCAGGAACAAGCCCAGGGAGTCATCCTTGGTAAAAACTTCATTGGGTGTGTATAGATCCTTTAATGCCTCCAGCTTTCCTTCCGAAGAAACCAGCTCACTCTCGACTAAGGCCTGCACTCCCACCGGGATGCCGAACAATGAATCAGCGGGAATCTTCTTCAAGCCCGCATTTGTGTATATATAGGAGGTTCCAGTACCGTTATAAACGACCGCATCCTCGAGCCCCAGCTCCTGAATGAAAGGGAGCACATTGCTTTTTCGTGCCACGATCGAGTCAGCTCCGGTCTCCATGATAAAATCTTCTTTATACACCGTGCGGATCTTGCCTCCCAGCTCCGGCTCTGCCTCCACCAAGATCAGTTTCATGGCATCCTCAGATGGGCGATCCCCCCGCTGCAAATAATAACACGTCGATAATCCTGTTATTCCTCCGCCAATAACGACGGTTGTTGTCATAATTAAGCACCTCGGTTTAGTTGCATCTTGCCGATTGCTAGTCTCCACCGGCTTTGTCTATTGTACCTCATCCCATCAAACTGCCGCAAAAAGGCCTCTTTCTCCAGACTTCTCTTAAGATGGGGGCAGTTCATCTCCAAGAACGTTATCGTCAGGATCTGGATTGTATTCCACAATTCGCTCCACGGCATCCAGGTTCAAAGGACCATAAATGTGCGGAAACTTCTTGCCTGTCTTATATAAGTCCTCATAGACGATGTCAGGAATCACCTTGCTTTCATCAATGTAGAGGAGAAACAGTCCTTTTTGGCCCTTATATAACGTATTCGCCACATTCAGCAGCTGCTCGGGAGTAGAGCAATGAATAAAGCCCTCTTTCTTTAGACTGGGAGGCGCGTATTCGCCGGCGACGAGTGCATTTTTCCAGGCTACCGTGTTCATAATATGCAAGATCATCAGAATCACCTCTATGGATTATTGTTTGGATCGGATCTGAGGATTATTGTTTGGATCGGATCTGAAGCTGTCGATGAAACGCTCTGCACTTTTGGATAAATAGTGGTTCTTGAGCCATACGATGCCCACCTCGGACTGCAGTGCTGCATCCTCAATGTCCAGCATGGTCACCAAGCGCCCCATCGACATGGACATGACGGACTTTGGAAAAATGGTCACGCCAATGCCTTCAGCCACCAGTGACATAATAATAGAAACGCTGGAGCATTCACAAATAACCTGGGGCTCGAAGCCATGCTTTCGGCATTCGTTCATGACGGATTCATGCATTCGCGTTGTATAGTCTGTCTTTAAGGTTAGGATTGGACATTCCGCGAGCTCCGTCATCTTAATGGCGGACTTGCCGCCGAACCGCGAAGCCCAGGCGCTCGGGATCACGGCCACGAACGGGTCCGAAGGAAGCGGCAGCACCTCACAGGGATCTGTATAGTGAAAAGCTTCAAAGGGCAGGCGGGCTACAATAAGCTCAATAACCCGCTTTTGCAGCAGGTCCCCGAGATAGGTATGATCCCCTTCCACGATCTTGTACGTCAGCCGGGGATACACCTCCCGCATTCGCTGGATGCGCCCGGGCAGCAGGGATACACAGGAAACGACGGAGCCGATGGAGAGCATGCCTCTCACACCCTCTTCGGTTTCCTTCACTTCATTTAAGGCTTCCTCGAACTGAGTAAGCAGCAGCTCTCCCCGCTGCCTCAGGAGCACGCCGGCCGAGGTCAGCTTCAGATGCCGGGAGCTCCGGTCGAACAGTCGAACTCCCAGCTCCTCCTCGATCTGTTTCAGCTGCCGGCTCAAGGGGGGCTGCTCCATGTTCAGCTTCTTGGCCGCACGGGTGACTTGACCTTCACGAGCGATGGCCAAAAAATATTTCAGCTGCCGTATATCCATACCTTCTCCTTCTTTCATACCGTCAGGGTATAATACAGAAACTAAATAGATACTTTTAATATACTTCTTAACATGGTAGCATTCAATTAAGAATAATGTCATAGGGAGCGATGGGCAGTATGGGCACTAGCATTAGTATTGAACTCAGCACACACAAAAAGACGAAACCGCTTGCGAATGAGCGCGGCTTCGGCACTTATTTTTCAGATCATATGTTTATTATGGATTATGCAGAGGGCCAAGGGTGGTATAACCCGCGTGTCGTCCCTTACCAGCCGATTTCCCTGGACCCTGCGGCGAAGGTATTTCATTACGGACAAACGATTTTTGAAGGCTTGAAGGCTTATAAGACCGGAGACGGAAGAGTGCTTCTGTTCAGACCGAGAAAGAATATGGAACGCTTGAACCGTTCCAATGACCGCTTGGGCGTTCCACATATTGATGAAGACCTTGCACTCGAGGCGCTGAATGCGCTGATCAAGGTCGATCAGGACTGGATTCCTGAAGAAAGCGGTCATTCCCTCTATATCCGCCCTTATGTGATTGCAACCCAGCCGGCACTCGGCGTGGATGCCTCCGCAGAATATAAATTTATGATCATTATGTCACCGGTTGGCAACTATTATCCGGAGGGCGTGAATCCGGTCAAGATCTATGTCGAGAATGAATATGTCCGCGCCGTACGCGGCGGTGTTGGCGAAGCCAAGACTGCGGGCAACTATGCAGCCAGTCTGAAGGCGCAGGAGATCGCCAAGCAGAAGGGCTACTCCCAGGTGCTCTGGCTTGACGGAGTACACCGCAAATATGTTGAGGAAGTCGGCAGCATGAACGTATTTTTCAAAATTAACGGTGTTGTGTACACCCCGGCTTTGAATGGCAGCATTCTGAACGGCATCACCCGCAGCTCCATCATTCAGCTGTTAAGAGACTGGGGGCTGACGGTAGAAGAGACTGCGATCTCCATTGAAGAGCTGTTTGCCGCCGCGCAAAGCGGAGCGCTTGAAGAAGCTTTTGGAACCGGCACGGCAGCCGTAATCTCCCCGATCGGTGAGCTGAACTGGAAGGATGAGAAGGCGGTTATTGGTGGAGGCGTAACCGGAGAGATCTCTGGCAAACTGTACGTTACGCTGACCGGCATCCAAAGAGGCCTCGTGCCAGATCCGTTCGGCTGGATGGTTGAAGTGGAGCTTTAAATCACGTGCGGATTGTATCCTATGGACCAGCCCTGAATGGGCTGGTTTTTTTCAATATTCATTAGATGCTTCAGAGCTGACGTGCCCGCCATCCCCGCCTCTGGAGGATACAGGCAGCTTCACGGTAAACGTGGTGCCCGCCCCAGGTGTGCTTTCAACCGTGATGTAGCCTCCGTGATCTTCAACGATTTTTTGACACAGGGATAATCCGAGCCCTGTTCCCTCCTCCTTCGTCGTGAAAAAAGGATCGAATATCCGGTCCAGCACTTCAGATGGAATCCCGGTGCCATTATCCCTGACGGAGATTAGAGCCCAGGGCTCATCCCCCGTGAGTAACGAGAGATGGACGTGACCCGTATTTTCCATGGCCTGAAACGCATTGCGAATCAAATTGATGAGGACCTGGATGATCTTGTCACGATCCATATAAACCGTCACCTCACCCTCCACCTGCTCCATCGTAAAGGCGTGGCCTCTTGAAGCGGCTTCGGATTCACAAAGCGAGAACACTCTGCTCATACAGCCGCTCAAGCTGTCCAGCTTCATATTACTCATATGCGGCTTGGAAAATTGCAGGAACTCGGCGGTCAGCTCCCCAACCCGTGTGATTTCCCCCATGATAACGTTGTACCAAGGCTGAATATTATAATTCTGCACCTTGGAGAGCTGGACAAAGCCACGGATTGCTGTCAGCGGATTCCGGATTTCGTGGGCCATGCCGGCAGCCAGCTCGCCGACGGTTTTCATTTTGGCAGAACGGATAAATTCCTCCTGGCTCTTCAGCCAGGTCTCGCGCCGCATTTGAAATATTCGATCCTCGGCTTTACTGATAACCTCCTGAAACGTCCCTGCTTCCTCCGGGTACGTGGTTACACTGTAGGTGATCTGAACTCCTAAATCCTCAAAGGAGTCCAGGCCATTCACCTCACTGTATGCCGGAATTAAGATTGCAAATCGGTCTCCGGCATAACGCGCCGCGGCAAGCATCTCGGCGAAATGGCGGCGAATATGCACCGAGAAGCGGACCAGGATGTCATTAGCCGACGTCATATCCTTGGCGTTCAGGGACTGGAAATTGTTAATGTCCAGCAGAACGATACGAAACGCGGTGCGGCTCAGTGTAAGCTGCTGCACTCTTTTCATATAGCCTTCATAATTGAGGAAGCCGGTGAGCGGATCGTGATTCATGAGATAGTTGTTTTGCTTTGCTAATGTTTTTTTCTCGGTTTCAATGCGAATGATGTTATGGAAAGTAGATATGATGACTAGTGATGAAATAATATCGAATACCGATACCAGTAAGGAATACGTGGTGAGAGGCGAGTAAGTTAATCGAATGGCCGTATATTGAATCGTAATGAGGGCCGCACAGGGCAGCATATGCTTGAATCTCCAGTTGTACTGGATGACGCCGGTAATCTGAATGTAATAAAGCAGCAGACACCAGTTTAATTGACTGGCATAATGAAAAATGCCGAGCAGGCCGAATTGAAGCAGCAGGATATGAGGAAATCTTTTCTCCAGCCACATACTGCCGGTCAGCAGCACCGAGGAGAGAAGCATTAGCGGCAGGCTGCTCTCCAGATCCAGCACCGAAGAAGCTATAATGATAAATAGCACGATCGGCGGGATAAACATTAATTTGAATTTATGAATGGACAACAGACTCACTCCATAGAAGTTGTTTGTCATTGCACAAGCTTTTCCATTATCAGTTATAACAAATTCATCGGGAAATGGATAGAAAAAAACATTCCTGTTATCATGTGTAAGCTTCGAAACAGCTTCTAGCTAGAGTGAATAGGTATTCAGCATCAGGACTTCAAACCCCTTTGTCCCTGCAGCGTTCATGAATTCCAAATCCCAGGGACCAGCTTACTTCATTTCGGGCATGGCTTTGAACAGCAAATGCAAACCTTTGTCTACGCCCAGGGACTCAATTTCATTTCTATCTTTGACTTTAGGGTAAGCATACAGGTACAATAGTCCCTGCCTTAAGCATTTACATAAGCTGGTATGAAGAAATTAGGCGGTTTAAAGAAAGGATTGTCACATGGCTCAGTTATTTTTTAAATATGGCAGCATGAATAGCGGAAAATCGATCGAAATTTTGAAGGTCGCCCATAATTACGAGGAGCAGAACAAGCCTGTGCTGATCTTCACCTCTGCGTTAGATGACCGGGATGAGGTGGGTTTTGTGTCCTCTCGAATCGGCCTCAGACGAAAGGCCACTCCGATCTCAGAGCAGACAGATGTTTATGAAATCGTCTCCCAGCATTCTCCAAAGCCCTTCTGTGTGCTGGTTGATGAATGCCAGTTCCTGTCCAAGGATAGCATCCTGCAGCTCGTTCGGATTGTGGATGAGCTACATGTTCCCGTGATGGGCTTCGGACTGAAGAATGATTTCCGCAACGAGCTGTTCGAAGGCAGCCGCTGGATGCTCGTCTATGCTGACAAGATTGAAGAGATGAAGACGATCTGCTGGTTTTGCGAGCGCAAAGCGATCATGAATCTGCGATTAAAAAACGGTCAGCCTATATATTCCGGTGAACAGATTGAAATTGGCGGCAATGAATCGTATGTACCGGTATGCCGGAAATGCCACGCCCGCCCGCCGCTGGATCTCCCCGTGTAAGCAGCAGCTTCAAGGCTTAACACTCAGGGTATGTTTGGATTAAAGACATGAATTTATCGGACAAGAACAGGAGCGATCAGATTCATCATGCTGGATTGGTTACAGGAAGCACTACGAACACTTAAACACTTGAATATGGGTCAAATTGAGGCCTGGCTGCAAGAGTATTCCCGCCTGGGCCCGCTCCCCGGCATTCTTATTTCTTTCTTCGAGGCCTTCCTGCCTTTCCTTCCCTTGATTGTTATCGTCATGGGCAATGCTGCCGCATACGGCCTGTGGCTGGGCTTTCTGTATTCCTGGATCGGCGTGTCCCTGGGAGCGCTGGCTGTATTCTGGCTTGTGCGCAAGGTCGGGGGCCGGCTGGGGGAATGGATACAGCGACGGATGCCGGGAGCTCAGCGTTTTTTTCACTGGATTGAGGATAAGGGCTTCACCCCCATCTTTATCCTGTACTGCTTCCCCTTCACTCCGTCCTCGCTGGTTAACATTGCAGCCGGCATCAGCTCAGTTCCCGTGACGACGTTTATGATTGCAGTTCTCTCCGGCAAGGCTGTTATGATCTTCATGGTTGCCTTTATCGGCCATGATTGGCAGGGGTTTATTCAACAGCCGTGGCGTATTCTAGTCGCCGTTGCTGTGTTGGGCTTACTCTGGCTTGGCGGCAAGAAACTGGAGAACCGTTATCATCACGCTTAACATGGATCAGCTTACAAATAAGCCCGTTAGAACCATCCGTGCGGCGGAAGGCTCTAACGGGCTTATTCACTAATGATAAGTTGACATTAACCTCTGGTCACGTCATTGCGAGTGGTCCGCTTCTTGGGGGAAGCATCGGCCTGATCCTGATATTGCTTGCGGATTACCGGACCGAGCTCATCATGCTGGCTCTTCTCCCACAGCGGAATTCCCGAGCGGTACGCAGCCCTGCCGTTAAGATGACCAGCCACCGGGGATGTAATAAATACAAATATGATCCCGAGGATCAGCTTCGCGCTAATATGATCGACATAAACCATAAAGTACAGGAAGGCTCCCGTAAGAATCAGGAGCACGCCAAGTGTGGCGCTCTTGGTCGCGGCATGGGAACGGAGATACACATCCGGCAGACGAATCAGCCCGAAGGCACTGACCGCGCTAAGCAAAGCACCTGCCAGCACAATCAAGCCGATCAAGAGCTCCCCGACTTCTTTAATCATTGTCGCGTTCAATGACGTCCCCCCTCTCTATATATCTCGCCAGAGCCGTCGTGCCGATAAAGGTCAGAATGCCGATCAGCAGAATAATATCGAAATAATACATCGTCTCCAGCAGCATCGAAAGAACCGCCACGATGGACAGCAGAATGATTCCGATCGTGTCCAGGGCAATAATCCGATCATTCATCGAGGGACCGGCAATAAGGCGGTATACGCAGCCCAGTACAGCCAGAGAAAGCACGGCAAGTGAGGCCATCAGCAGTACGTCCATCATCGGCGGGTCACCTCCATAATGGCTTTTTCAAACGTGTTCCGGATTTGGCTGGACACCTGATCCACATCATCAATATCCATAGCGTGAATGTATAAGGTTTTCTTATCCGGCGATACCTCCATTGTCAGCGTGCCCGGCGTCAGGCAGATCAGCAGTGACAGCACGGTCACCTCCCAGTCCGATTTCAGCTCCGTATCATAAGCAAAAATGCCGGGGCGAATATCAAGCCGGGGGCGAAGCACCTGCGCAATGACCGCGAAGCTGGATTTTAACAGCTCGGAGAGGAAGAGCAGGAGCAGCTTGAATAGAGACCATAGCTTTTTCAAATAGAAATCCTGAGTCCAAAAGCGGTTCAGCATCCCAATGAGAATGGCACCGATGATATAGCCTAGTATAAAGCGGGCAGCGGATAAATCGGAATACAAGAACATCCAGACAACAGCAATAATAATATTGAGCAGGATTTGATGACCCATCAGCATTACTCCTTTAGCACGGCATCGATATAAAGTGACGGATTGGAGAGCACTTCACCCGCTTGCCCGGCAAAAGAATACACCCATTCCGCTCCTAGTCCGAAGCCGAGGACAATAATTAATAACGCAGTAACTGAAACATATACGGGTGCGGGCCATTTCTTGCGCTCTACGGCCGGCAGCATAGGATCATCTCTCCAGAAAGCTCCAATGAAGACGTTCATGAGGGAGTACAGCACCATAAGGCTGGAGAACACGGCAATCCCCGTCAGCCAGTAATCCGTAGCGGAGATTCCGCCGGAGACGATGAGCAGCTTCCCTGCAAAGCCGCTTAACGGAGGAATACCGACCAGCGCCAGAGCGGTGATAAAGAACATCCATCCTGCTGCCGGATAAGTCTTGATCAGCCCTCCCATCTGATTCAGACTGCTGCTCCCCGCTGCCGAAATGATCATTCCTCCCAGCAAGAACAGCAAGGCTTTAGCAATCATGTCATGCAGCAGATACAGCACCGTTCCGTCAAAGGCTTCACGGGTACCGACAGACAAGCCGAACGCGATAAAACCAACACTGATAATCACATTATAATTCAGCACGCGGTGAATATCCTTGTATGCCGCTGCGCCAAGGCCACCCAGCAGCATGGTGGCAGCAGCCAGCCAGCCAATCAGCGAATGGGTGAAGCCCTGATCATGATAAAAAATGAGCGAGAAGGTGCGAATCAGCGCGTATAGGCCGACCTTGGTTAATAATGCACCGAACAGGGCAATTACCGCGGTTGGCGGTACACTGTAAGACCCGGGAAGCCAGAAGAATAGAAACAGTCCGGCTTTCAGTGCAAAGACGATGAGGAACATGACTGCAATGCTGTTCAGCATGCCTCCTTGCTGCGCTTCTGCCACCCTTTCCGACAAGTGAGCCATATTCAGCGTGCCTACCGCTCCATACAGATAAGCCATAGCAGCGACGAACAGGGTGGAAGATAAAATATTGATCAGTATATATTTCAGCGTTTCGCGCAGCTGCCGTTTGGTTCCGCCCAGCACAATGAGAGCGTAGGACGAGATCAGCATAACCTCAAAGCAGACAAACAGATTAAACAAATCTCCCGTCAGAAAAGAGCCAATCACTCCGGCCAGCAAAAACTGTACAAAGGGGTAAAAGTAGTATTGCTCCCTCTTCTCTCCGATGGTTCGAAACGCGAACAACAGGGATGCTGCAGCCGCTGCCAGTGTAATGAGTACCAGAAGTGCTGCAAACATATCAGCGACAAAAACAATTCCGTATGGCGGAAGCCACCCGCCCATATACAAGGTCTGAATGCCGTCTCGGCTGATCTGACCTACGAGCAGGACAGTGACAGCCAGATTGATCAGCACACTGACGAGGCTGATTCCGCGCTGAAGCCGAACCTTTTTGGACAGAAAGATCAGAATCACTGCTGTAACGAGCGGAAGCAGCAGTGGAAGCACAACCCAATTATTCATCCTCGTTCCCCCTCAGCTCTTCCATATCATCCGTGCCCAGGCGCTGGTATGCTTTGTAGGCCAGCACGAAGAAGAAGGAGGTTACTCCAAAGCTGATCACGATGGAAGTCAGAATCAGTGCCTGGGGTAGTGGATCTACATAAGCTTCTGCTTTCTCGCCCAGCAGCGGGGCCGCTCCCGTCTTCAGCTTCGCCGTCGTCAGCAGCAGCAGGTGAATGCCATGCGTTAGCAGTGAAGTGCCCAGAATGATGCGCAGCAGGCTCTTGGACAGAATCAGGTACAATCCCACGGCGAACAGAACGCCGATCGCTATTGCCATATATAATTCCATAACTAATTGTCCCTCCCGATGGAATAGATGATCGTCATCGTGACGCCTACAACCGCGAGGTATACACCCAGATCGAACAGCACGGCCGTCGCAAGCTCGGTATCTCCCAGGAGCGGAAGCATAAAGTGATCAAAGGTATGACTGAGGAACGGAGCATCAAACAGGAATGACCCGATCCCCGTCAGCAGCGCAATGAGCAGGCCCGCTCCGATCAATGTGCGGTAATTCACGGGAATGATCTTCTGGCTGATGTTCAGGCCAAAGGCCATGGACAGAAGCACGAGCGCTGCCGCCGTCATCAAGCCGCCAATAAAGCCGCCGCCGGTGCTGTTATGCCCGGACAGGAACAGATAAAGTGCAAACGTCAAAATAATAAACACGACCAGCTTCGAAATCGTGCGCAGAATTACATCATTGCTGCCTGGCAGCAGCGTATCCACCCGTCTTGCCCCGAAGCCCAAAATCTCGTCTCCGGAATCGATCTTGATCAGTCCATAAATGCCGAGTGCCGCGATGCCAAGCACCATGATTTCAAGCAGCGTATCAAAGCCCCGGAAGTCCACCAGGATGACGTTCACGACATTCTTGCCTCCGGCCAGCGGCTTGCTCTGCTCCAAATAATAATCGGAAATGGCTGTAAACATCGGATTGCTGGCTGCGCCCAGTGCCAGCATTGTAACCATGATGCCTACCGCAACCGAGATCACCGCATTGACCCACTTGAAGCTGGGTTTCACCTGCTCCTTGCTCAGCTTCGGCAAATGATAGAAGCAGAGCAGGAACAGCATGACAGAGACCGTCTCCACAATCATCTGGGTTAACGCCAGATCCGGCGCACGGAACAGAACGAAGAACAGGGTCACCATATACCCGGACATCCCTGTGAGAATAATGGCAATCAACCGGTTCTGCACAAACGGCAGCACCAGCACAGAGCCGATCAGCGCGATGATCACAACAGCCTCATAAAAAGAAATCGGGGCAAAGCCTGATACATCCACCGACAGGCCGCCGGACTGGACGATTGAATAGGCCAGCAGCAGCACAAAGGCAGCGAAAATGTAGATAACATAATGCCGAATCGATCCGGTCATATAGATCTTCGTAATTCGGCGGCTGCCGCGGTTGTAAGCTTCAAGCGACCGGTCATACAGCCGATTCAGCGTGAAGCGGTCCGAAAGCGGTGTGCTTAACAGCCGGAATCTGCCCAGCAGCTGATAGATGATAAAGCCGAACACAATGACTCCGAGCGTCATCATAATCTCCAGATTCCAGCCATGCCAGAATGTAATATGAACATCAAACTGCTCTCCCTCTGACAGCAGGCTTGGCATAACCGCAGCCATCGCCGGCTCGATCAGGGAATGGGAAACCAGGCCCGGGAAGAAGCCCAGGATCACGACCAGAGAAGCTAGCACAACCGGCGGGATCAGCATGCCAAGCGGCGCTTCATGCGGGGTTTTCATCAGCTCCTTAGGCTTATACGTGCCTCTGAAGGTTTTGAATACCAGCATCATGCTGTATACGAATGTGAAAATACTCGCTACCCAGGCCACGACAGGAATGAGCACGCCCCAGGTGTCCAGGCTCCAGAAATCCAGCTTCGCTGCATTCAGGACAGAGGTAAAGAACATCTCTTTGCTGAGGAAGCCATTGAACGGAGGCAGGCCCGCCATGGAAAAGGCTCCAATGACCGCGATCGTAAATGTAATCGGCATGAGTGCCATCAAGCCGCCGAGCTTGCGGATATCCCGCGTGCCGGTTTCATGATCGACGATCCCGACAACCATAAACAACGCTCCCTTAAAGGTGGCGTGGTTAATCAGATGGAAGATCGCCGCTGTGGTCGCCTTCGTGTAATACAGTGCTTCCGGCGTGCCGCTGTAATAAGCGGATACCGAGCCCAGTCCGAACAGCGACATGATCAGTCCTAACTGGCTAATGGTAGAGAACGCCAGCAGCGCCTTCAGGTCTGTCTGCTTGACGGCTTTCACTGAGCCATAGATCAAGGTGCACAGACCTGCTCCGGAGACCAGCCAGAACCACACTTGCTGTCCGGCAAACACGGGTGTAAACCGTGCCACTAGATAGATGCCGGCCTTTACCATCGTAGCCGAGTGAAGATATGCACTGACCGGCGTCGGGGCTTCCATCGCATCCGGCAGCCAGATGTGAAACGGAAACTGAGCCGATTTGGTAAATGCGCCGAGAAGGAGCAGCAGCATGGCCGGTATAAAGAGGCTATGGTTCATGATCTCAGCCGATTGGCTGATCAGCTCTCTCACGCTCATCGTATCCGCCATGATCGAGAGCATGAGGAAGCCGGTGAACATCGCGAGTCCCCCGAACACCGTGATGAGCATGGATTTCATAGCTCCATATCTGGACCGCTCCCGGTGGTACCAGAACGCGATCAGGAGGAAGGAGGAAATGCTCGTTAATTCCCAGAACCCGTACAGCACCATCATGTTGTCCGAGAGTACGACACCGAGCATGGCTCCCATAAACAGAAGCAGATAGACGTAGAAGCGGTGCACTGCCTCTTTCTTTTTATCCATATAATAGATGGAGTATAGAACCACCAGCATCCCGATTCCGGAGATCAGCAGGGAAAAGAGCAGGCTAAGCCCATCCAATACGACAGAAAATTGAATGTTCAGAGACGGAATCCAAGGAATTTCGTACAGTTCCCCTCCTTTCTGCTGAACGACCGGAATCCGGCTCAGGAAATAGGCAAATATGACAACGGGCAGCGGCAGGACAATCCAGCCGGTGTGCAGTCTTTTCACCTTTAAGCCGAACATGCCAGCCACAGCGGCATACAAAAGGGGTGCCAAAATGGCAATGTGAAGAAGCGACAAGATGATTCCTCCTTAAGAAATGAATGTCTTTCCAAAGTATTTCCACTTCAATCCATAAAAACCCTAAAAAACACAAAAAGAGCCCACGTTTGGCAGGCTCCTCCGGGACTAGCATATGTATTTGTACATGAACGCTAAGTTTAAACCGAAGACCAGTATAGCCTATAAATCATAGCTTTGTCAAAGCGCATGAATGAAAAGTCATGTGGCTGGACATCACTCTATATGAAGGAGTGATTCATAATATGAAGAAAAAGGCCATAATCTGCGGTTTTCTTTTTATACTGCTGTTTGCCGGGGCTGCCTGGATGCATGAGCAGCTTTCATTACCAGCACATAGAGAATCTGAAGATCCTGATTACACTATAACCTCTTTTCCCCGCAGCGAATCGTTTCAGGACCATGACGTTCCTTTTCAGCCTCGGGAATACATTCGTATTATTCAGAAGCCGTAGGCAATTCCTTGAATTCCTTGATGAAGGGGCTTGGATCTTCTCTGACGAGATAAGAATACACACCAAAGCGGGTATGTAAATACAGCATGCCCCCTGACGCTCCCAGATTCCGATACGAAATATCAAACACGTCTTTCATGTTAAAGGTCCGATTCTGGCTTTCAATGCACTGGGGGGACATCAGCAGCTCCCGGTCCTCCTCTTGTACAATCTGCTCTGTAGCCTCTACGCGTCTGACAACCTTGTAATACGGCTGAACTGCCAGCCATGGCTTATTCATGCTTACACCCCCCTCTTGTAGTTGCCGCCTTCTCTTCCCGACAAGACTGTTTATACCTCCATTATACCCACATTAGATCACAGCTTTTCAAGCACGGCACACTGCAGACTTCCGCTTACCCTCCTCATTTCAGCTTTACAGTACAATTCTCATTCTGGGATAATGTTAGCAAGACCCCTTGAAAGGAGCTTGTGCTCATGAATGATTTTACCATTGTCCTTATCATTATTGTGGTATGCGTGATCATGATTGTATATGGCATGCGTCAGAAAAAAAACAATTCCTCCTTCTCCCGCCGTTCAGCTGCCTCTCACGAGATTCTGTGGAAAAATGCGCCGGCCCCTCCACCCGTGGCCGATCGGGACAGCCCCGCTTATTGGTTAAGCGTCAAGCTCAGTCAGTCCCTGCCGCAAGATTACATAGATCGTGTCAAGCACAGGGTCATGAATGACCACCCGGCCCTTTCCGATCAGGAATACGAGTGGCGCTGGGTAGAGCTTCAGCGTTTCTTTATCCTCTGTGCTGTGCTGAAGCAGGTGCCGATGTTTAGCTCCAAGGTCGATGAAATATGGCACGAGATGCTGATGTTTACCCGGGATTATCAGGCATTCTCGCAGCAATATCTCGGTGATATGCTTCACCATGCGCCAAGTGCAGCACCATCTGCCCCTATACCGGACGAGCGGGCATGGTTCGATACCGTCTACACAGAGCTGTTCGGATTAAATGCTTACAGTCAAAGCATTTGGGGAAGCTTTTTCAAGAATCCACTGCCTAAGAAAGAGCTGGAGTCTTATCTCCACCTCGAAGACATGTCATCTCCCCCTGGGAGGTTCAATCAGCTGCAGTATGATCATATGCCTGAAGCAAGAACAGCTATAGAAGCTGTTGTCCAGAGACTGCATCAGCGTCTTGTTCAGGCCGATCAGCAGAACTGGCAGCCTGGCAAAGAAAGGCTCAGTCTGAACCAGCCAGAGCTCCTGCTGGCATCTGCCGTATATTTCTCCTGGCATGAGCCGGAACAATACAGCAGCTTCATGATGATGGAGGAAGAAGCCCGTAAAGGAGCCCAGAGTCATTCGTCGTGCAGCACAGGCGTCGCTTGCAGCTCCAATGACAGCAGAGATCGTGACAGCGGCAATGACAATGGCTCCTCTTCTTCAGAATCAAGCGACAGCGGCTCCTCCGGCTCGGATAGCGGCGGCTCTTCCTGCAGCAGCTGCGGCGGAGGCTGCAGCAGCTAATTTTATACAAAAGATTTGACCAGCTGATGATTAATGGGCTGGTTTTTCTTTGTTTATAAAGGATGTGGAGTAGTAATTCATATATTTTTCTGTAATAATGTGGCTATGTCTGTAAAACATCACGCTTGTCTGAGAGGAGAATGACATGACGACCAAGAGAATGATTACCCCCGAGGACTTATACCGCATGAAATGGGTTAGTGAACCGGCGGTTTCTCCTGTTCAGGATCTAACCGCTTATGTGTATAAGGAAGTATCAGAAAGCAGAGAAGGCTATACCTCGCACATCCGTCTGATTTCCCATGATGGTGCGGAGGAACGGGTGCTTACACAAGGAGAACAGGACTCTTCCCCTGCCTGGTCCCCGGACGGCAGCCAGCTTGCATTTCTTCGCAAGAGCGGATCAAACCGACAGGTGTTCATGCTGCCCATGAGTGGAGGCGAAGCCGAATGTGTAACATCATTGAAGCACGGGGCCAGCTCTTTTCAATGGTCGCCAGACGGGACCGCACTGCTCGTGAAGAGTCAGATTGCATCTGGCGAAGAGGATGATCCTGCAGCCGACGATCAAGTCAAGCTGCCAGAGGCACAGGTATTCAATCGGATCAAATATAAATCGGACGGAAGCGGCTTATGGAATAACCGAAGGTCACATCTGGTCCTGGTATCTTTGTCAGGAACACGGGAGACCCGGTGTATCACCTCAGGAGATTTTGATGTCACGGATTATGCTTGGGCACCCGACGGCTCTAGTGTTGCCTATGTGACCTCTGTCTCTTCAGAGGCTTGCCGTGATGCAGATCTCTCACGTATAGATGATGTATTTACAGTCCAGCTGCAGGATTTATCTACACAAAAGATGACTGACAGCAGCCTCTCTATTCACTCCGTCTCCTTCACTCCGGATGGCAGTCAGCTCCTGCTGTTAGCCGATGATCTGAGCTGCGGCCTGGCGACACTCAACCGGATTCACCTGCTTCCCTTGCAGGGTGGATCGTGTACAGCTATGTACAGTGAGCTGGATATTCAGATCGGGCACAGCGGTGTCAGTGATATGAGAGCGGGTGCCGGCTCCAAGCCACAATTCAGCACCGATGGCGGCACTGTATATGTCCAGATCAGTCAACAGGGAAGTGTTCACGTTGCCGCATACCAGCTTGATGGCTCTGGCATGAACGTAGTAACCACTGGCGAGCGGGAAGTATATGAATTCGGTGTCGCACACGACGGTCGATTGATACTGGCCTCCGCCGATCCGCTTCATCCGGGTGATTTATATGTGCTCCAGAATTCACATTCCGAAGAAATCTCATTAACGAATGTCAATAACGAGCTATGGTCAGAGCTGCAGTTCAGCTTGCCGGAGTCGTTTACGTTTAAGACACAGGATGAATGGAGCCTTCAAGGCTGGATCATGAAGCCGACCCATTTGAAAGAGGGGCAAAAAGCACCTGCTGTGCTTGAAATTCACGGCGGTCCCCAGGCGATGTATGGACATACCTTCATGCTTGAATTCCAGCTGCTTGCGGCGGCCGGATACGCCGTCATTTACAGCAACCCACGCGGCGGTCACGGCTACGGCCAGGTACATGTCAATACGGTGCGAGGCGATTATGGCGGCCGGGATTATCAGGATTTGATGGAGCTGGTAGACTACGTCATTGAAGCCTATGATTGTGTTGATCCTTCCCGCCTTGGGGTTACCGGTGGGAGCTACGGCGGGTTCATGACTAACTGGATCGTCGGCCATACAGATCGATTCCAGGCGGCGGTGACGCAGAGATCGATCTCAAACTGGATATCCTTTTATGGTGTCAGTGATATCGGGTATTTCTTCACGGAGGACATGATTCAGGGCAACCCTTGGCAAGATCTGAGCAAGCTCTGGGAGCATTCTCCTCTCGCGTATGTACAGCATGTCAATACCCCGCTGCTTATTTTGCATGGAGAGCAGGATCTGCGTTGTCCCATCGAACAGGGTGAACAGCTATTTATCGCCCTGAAGCGGCTCGGCAAGACGACCTCGCTGGTTCGCTTCCCGGGTGCTGACCATAACCTGTCTCGAAGCGGACATCCTGCGCTTCGGGTGCAGCGTTTATCACATATCGTGAACTGGTTTGTAACACATATCAAGCAGGAATAGCTTCCATAAAAAAAGACTTCGGCCGAATATTCAGTCGAAGTCTTTCTCTTCTTAGAGGGTTTGATGCTACATCGCTTCGATCAGCGGGGATTGTGGTCCAGTCTTGATGACGTTAACCCCGTTCATTTCCGCAAATTTCACGATTTCGCGGACACCTTCACATTTGGAATCCAGAAATTTAAATGTATAACGCATGCGCTTGCTTTCCTTAAGCTTGAGGCCGAATGCTGCACTGCGGCAGCCGGAAATGCGAATCTCTTCCAGATCTTCAGCACGGATCACTTCGCCGTTAATGACAATACTCTTCTGATCGCTCTGGATCATAACACCTCTTCTTACAAAGCGGGCATACATTTCAATCAATAAAGCCCCCACAAGCACCAAATTCACGGCAATTTGAGCGTAAAAGAAAATCGGGTACGAGGATTTCGTCCATACCCCGATCTGAAACATGACAACGCTAAACAGAAAAGACATAAAGATAACTTCTTTCATTCGCGTGGCATATTTGATTTCATACTTCATCATGTAGTCAACTCCATTTCAAGTGTGTAATGATCTCCATTAGTGCAAGTGCTTACATCCTATTCTACATTATATATACCCCCATTGTACATAATTTAGACACATATGAGCCACATTTTTGTCAAAAATATTTTGTATAGAAGCTTGATTTTACATAAAAATAATTTTTTAGGGCTCAATAACCAAGAATCAAGGATTGTGTAAAGCTATAAAAGTGGAATCTAATAACATATTTTTTGAAGAATTGGGTATATCACAGGTAGGCTTTTGAATTGAATAGGAGGGATTTCACGTGAAAGCAGTGACGTTTCAAGGCGCACATGATGTAAAGGTTAAAGAAGTGCAGGACCCCGTTCTTCAGCAAGCCGATGATATTATTGTCCGGATTACGTCTACCGCCATTTGCGGATCTGATCTTCACATTTATAAAGGTGCTATTCCGACCGAGAAGGATTTTGTAATTGGACATGAGCCGATGGGCATTGTGGAGGAGGTAGGTCCCGAGGTTAGCAAGGTGAAAAAAGGAGACCGGATCGTGCTGCCTTTTAACGTTTCCTGCGGCTCCTGCTTCTACTGTACCCATGAAATGGAGAGCCAGTGCGACCGTGCGAATGGAAATCCGGAGTTTGATACAGGGGCATACTTTGGATATACGGACCGGTATGGAGACTACGCGGGAGGACAAGCCGAGTTACTGCGGGTGCCTTACGGAAATTTCATGCCCTTTGTCATTCCTGAATCCAGTGAGCTTGAGGACGAGGCGGTACTGTTTATGTCAGATGTACTGCCCACTGCGTACTGGAGTGTCGAGCATTCCGGTATGAAGCCAGGCGACACCGTGATTGTGCTGGGCTGCGGTCCAGTGGGATTGATGGCTCAGAAATTCGCTTGGATGAAAGGCGCAAAGCGGGTTATTGCGGTCGATCATGTTCCCTATCGCTTACGTCATGCTGAAAAAATGAATAAGGTGGAAACCATTAATTTTGAGGAATACGACGATACCGGTAAATATTTACGCGAGATCACAAAAGGCGGCGCAGACATCGTCATTGATTGTGTCGGAATGGATGGTAAAAAGAGTGCGCTTGAAGCCGTAGGCCAAAGGCTGAAGCTGCAGGGCGGCACAATCAGCGCACTGGAGATGGCTATGGTCGCTGTTCGTAAATTCGGCACCATTCAGTTAACCGGGGTATATGGCTCTAAATATAACATGTTCCCGCTAGGAAATATGTTTGAGCGGAATTTAACGCTGAAAATGGGACAAGCCCCTGTCATTCATCTGATGCCGATGCTGTTCGATATGATTAATCAAGGCAAGCTGGACCCCACTGAGATCATTACCCATCGAGTCCCTCTTGATCAAGCCAGCGAAGCCTATAAGGTCTTTAATGATCATGAGGATGAATGCATCAAGGTTGTTTTAAAGCCGTAGCTTTAAATAGACCGTGATACAACTGTGAGGCGACGTGTTGAAAAAGGCGGCAATACACCAAAATAAAGACATGGCGGTACTGGGCTTAACTCCCAGACTCCACCATGTCTTTATTTCATTACTTCATATTACAGTCAAGTGAGCTGTCTCGTGAAACTATCTGTTAGAATCTAACAACACTCTCGCGCTTCATCCAAGACGTCATCTTCTCTGATTCCTTCTTGTTGTTCAGCGCCAGATCGAAGTCCTTGTCAGTGCGGCTGTACGTCTCGCTAGTTGCTTCACGCTCAGCCTGACCGTTGCGGCCTTCTACACTCTCGCGCTTCATCCAAGACGTCATCTTCTCCGATTCCTTCTTGTTGTTCAGCGCCAGATCGAAGTCCTTGTCAGTGCGGCTGTACGTTTCGCTAGATGCTTCACGCTCAGCCTGACCGTTGCGGCCTTCTACACTCTCGCGCTTCGTCCAAGACGTCATCTTCTCCGATTCCTTCTCGTTGTTCAGCGCCAGATCGAAGTCCTTCATAGTGCGGCTGTACGTTTCGCTAGATGCTTCACGCTCAGCCTGACCGTTGCGGCCTTCTGTACTCTCGCGTTTCGTCCAAGACGTCATCTTTTCCGATTCCTTCTCGTTGTTCAGCGCCAGATCGAAGTCCTTGTCAGTGCGGCTGTACGTTTCGCTAGATGCTTCACGCTCAGCCTGACCGTTGCGGCCTTCTGTACTCTCACGCTTCGTCCAAGACGTCATCTTCTCCGATTCCTTCTCGTTGTTCAGCGCCAGGTCGAAGTCCTTCATAGTGCGGCTGTACGTTTCGCTAGATGCTTCACGCTCAGCCTGACCGTTGCGGGCTTCTACACTCTCGCGTTTCATCCAAGACGTCATCTTTTCCGATTCCTTCTCGTTGTTCAGCGCCAGATCGAAGTCCTTGTCAGTGCGGCTGTACGTTTCGCTAGATGCTTCACGCTCAGCCTGACCGTTGCGGCCTTCTGTACTCTCGCGTTTCGTCCAAGACGTCATCTTTTCCGATTCCTTCTCGTTGTTCAGCGCCAGATCGAAGTCCTTGTCAGTGCGGCTGTACGTCTCGCTAGTTGCTTCACGCTCAGCCTGACCGTTGCGGCCTTCTACACTCTCGCGTTTCGTCGTCTTGCTAGCCGTTTCTTTCTCGCTAGAAGCGTTCAAGTCGAGGCCCAAATTGCGCGAGCTCTTGGTATACGTCTCGGTGCTGGATTCACGGCGAGCTTGTTCTGCGTTAGTTTCTGAGCTCGTGTTGGTGCGAGACATAGATTCCTGCTCTTTTGCAGCATTTAAGCTCAACCCGACATCTTGACTGGATTGACGCTTCGTTTCCCGATGGATCTCCCGATGACCAGTATCCTCATTGTTTACAGTGGAATAACTGGATGAGGACTCCAGCTGCTTGCTGGCATTGATGTCCAGTCCGAGCTGACTTTGGGATTGCTGCTTTTGCATAGATTCCGAGGTATGATGATGGCTATTGCCATACTCACTCTGGCTCCAGCTAGATTGATGTGCTGAAGCGTCTGCCGCAAGGTTCACGTCCAAGCCTGCTTTGCTGGTAGTCTTTGAGTGCTGAGAATGTCCTTCCTCATGATGGCTGCGAGAGGCATCGCTCTCTGCCTGAAGTTGAAGATCTGCATTCAGATCCAGCCCCAGACCTAAACCACTCTGGTTCTTGGACGCATATCCAGAACTGTCGTGACTGGTCTTTGAATGATGCTGGGAGCCCACCTGAATTCCAATCTTAGTATCAAGACCCAGCCCCAATGAAGAATTCCCCTTGCTATAGGATGAAGCATAGCCTTCCTGAGAAACACCCATGACACCAAGTACAAAAGTTGCAGACAACACCGACATTTTCGCCCATTGCGGTACCTTTTTCATTTAACATACACTCCTTCTCATTTTTAATTGAATGTTTGGGTTTCAATTGGTGAGAGAAATGTATGCTGTTGCGGCGGTTGACCCGGCGGTGGTTGAGACCACTGGTCACTGCCAAGGAGATACTGCTGTTGAAGCACAACGGAGGTTACGTTATAAACTCCACTAATCTTATCTGTTAAGTTAGTTATGGGATAAGATGAACCGCTGTTTCCAAGAGAATTGGAAGCAGTGTTGGAGCCTGCCGAGCCGGTGGACGTATTCAAAGGCACCAGCGCAACGCTCGGACGTGTGTTTTTCTGAGTTGGATCGGTGGAAGTATTTCCACTTGTCTCCTCAGCCAAAGATATTTTTTCCTCTGAAGCCACAGGCTCATTGGATTGGTTCTCACCAGCCCGAGCATTACCACGATAAGGAGTCGACCTGGTCTCACTCACCAACGCTTGCTCATTTACAGCAGCTTCAGGTTCGCCTACGTTAAGATCTGAATCACTTTGATCCGTAACGTTTACAAGTACTGGAGCCTCTGTGATCGGGTTAGGGAGTTCATTACGCTCCTCATTTTCCGTGTCAGAGATTTCCACTTCGTCCTCTTGAGCTTTGCTCGACGTCTGCGGGCTAAAAGAAGTATCTTTCTGTAGAGATGCTACAGGAACCGCAGAATCTGCAGGCGTTGGAACAGACTGAGCCGGCGGGTTGCTCTTGGACCGCGGCTCTTCTGCCTTGACATCCACACTTGGAACACTCGCCTTCAGCTCAGGTGTCACCGCTTTAATGGCTGGAGATTGAATCTGAACCGAAGGCACGATCCCCTCATCAGGCTTCACTGCAACCGTCGCTTTGGAAGCTTCAGCTTGAATGCCGAGCGTCTCGACTTGAACCGAGGGAGCCTCCACCTTCACTTGCGGCAAAAGCCGTCCCTCAGGCTTCACGTCCGCAGAAATCTCACCCAGCTGGGTTGTCACTAGAGGCGCTTCCACCGTCGTCGTTGAGGTATTGATCCTCACCGCCGGTTGACTTATTTCTGCCTCAATGACGACCTCAGGTGTCTTTACCTTTACAATGGGTGTATCCAGCTGAATAGAGGGTACCTTTAATGGAATTCCCTTCTGTTCCGCATTCTCTGCATTTGACGCGGCTGGCTCTGATGGGTCTGGAGCGGGTCTTACCGGTTTCAAGACAGGTTCAACGATTTCCTTAAGCAGCGCCGAGGCCGTGGGTGCGGTTACCGACTGAATCCAGAAGCTGGCACAGATCAGAATCAGGACTGCGGATAACCTTTGCCAGTTAGAAGAACCCTTCAGTCTCTGCATGAAAGAGTTTCACCTCCCTCCTCTAGATACCGAAGCATCTTTGATGTGTTTATAAAGGATACGTGTTGTCCTCTAAAATGGATCACTATGTCAGCGAACTCATTTAATAATAACCTGTCCCTGTCTTGCTCAACCACGTTAAAGCGATTTAATTTGATGTGAAATTTGCGTTCTTAGCTGATATCGTGAGATATGTTAATCCGGCATGGGGTGATTGCAATAATGCGTGAAATTCATAGCTGTCATTTACCGGGTATACTTCTTCATACAGCCACCACGCCCCTTGAATATTACCATCCAGCTCCAAAATCACGTAATCCTCGAATGTCACCTTGCATATGTCAGTGAATCCACCGGTGGGATCTAAATGAATGGTGAAAGCTTGTTCATTTTGTTCCACGCCGGTAATTACGCAATCATGGAAGCTGAAGTTTTGCAGCAGTTCTCGTTCTATAGCGGTGGAAAGCGAGTGCAGAAAAGCTATATACTGTTCGCTTGCTTTTTGCACCAGTTGATGATTCTCTTCACAAAATTGAGTCAGCGCAGAAATTACGCTTGCGGATGCTTTTTCAAGTGCAAATACTCTAAGGTCTGCAATCTGATTCAGAATGGCGGATGGCAGGGAACGTCTAAACATTTCTTGTTTGTAAAGCTGAATTTCACGAAAACGCACGGCTTCCTGATCGGCGTGTAATGGCTGGCTGATTTCGTCAGCCTGAGATAACAAATCAATCTGCTGATGCAGCTCCAGCCATTTTTCTAGCTCTTGACTGTAAACCTCCTCATACAAGCGCTCCGAATACTTCTCTGCTCTAGGTTCTTCTTCCAATCCTAGATGATAGCTCGTCTTCTGCATCAGTTCATACCATTCTTTCGTTAAAAATTTCATACTGTACGCTCCCTTGCAAGCTCATGACATCTGCCATGTCATTTGACGGGTTAAAAGCTGATCATAGCCCCTTTTTCATCAAAGACGGAGTCTGGATTCCACGCGATTTCCCAAGCATTACTCTCAGGATCTAAGAAATAAGCGGTTCTGCCTCCCCAAAACGCATCACTTGCCTCGCGTATCACCGTTCCACCCGCAGCTCGAACTTCTTCCATATATGTGTCCACCTCGCCCGGTTGATCCACATTGATTGCTAACGTAATCCCTTTGAAGCCCTCTATACTGTAATCTTGACTAAGCCCTGCATCCTTCAGCAATTCCGTCAATGGAAACAAGGAAAGCAGCACGCCTGCCGTTCTAAAAACACAATAGCTGTCTGAGCTAAATTCCAGCTCACGCCAACCTAACCGCTGATAGAACTGTCTCAATTGCGGAAGCTGCTTCGCCCCGATTGTGATTAAGCTTACTCGTTCCGGAATCATTGAAATGCCTCCTGTAATTTTTTTGTACTGCATGTTAACTTTTATAAGTTTCATAGATCAGTTGCTTTTTCTCCTAATAACAAAAGCTTTATCTGCTCTTTCAAAACCTATTTTGCCATAAAATCCTAATGCACTAGGTGCTGACAGTAAGATATATTGAACATCCACCTCACCTAAATGTTTTTTTAGTGTCTCAATCAGTTGTTTTCCGACACCTTTTTCTTGCGAGCTCTTAGACACTGCAAGATCAGAAATGTAGCAGCAATAGGAATAATCTGTAATCGCTCTTAAAAACCCAATAAGCTGCTGGTTCTCTCTCGCGGTAACCATAACATCAGAGTTTTTAATCATTGTAGCAATGCGTTCCGAGTCATTAATAGGTCTTCGAATCCCCGAAGAACGGAAAACGTCAATGACTTCTTCAACTGGGCAAGCTTCAACAACCTGATATTTAACTCCCATTTAAAGTCACCTTAACTTTCTCTGTATATGTTTATCTCCAATTATGAGCATCCAACGCATTATTCTATAACAAGACGGGATTACAAGTATTGAGAAATAAACGCGCCCCCCTTCCATATTACGGGAACTCTCACCCCCTGTAAATATATGTAACGAACAAGCCCTGTGGCTGTCGATACATAAATAAAGAGGATTCCCATCATGAACTCGGGAACCCTCTTCAGGAGGAATATTTAACATTACATTTTACGGTAGCTTGTGATTTCGTCGAGCTGCTTTTTCAAGCTGTCTTTAGAAAATTGTTCGCCGATAAAGGCTGCCACATCCTCAACCTTTCCCTGAGGATTGATGCGGAAGGTGTCCACCTTTTGATAAGCATATTGGAACAGCATCCGCTCCCCTGTATCTGCTGCGGTGTACACGCCTTTGGCTCTGTAAATATGCTCTGGTAACTGAGTGATCATATTCGTAAAGCTTTCCTGGTCAATCGGCTGTTCAAAATAATACGTGTAAGCCATCACATGACTATGAGTGTGGTGGTGACCAGGCTGCTCTGGTGAAGAGTGGTGATCATGATCAGAGCTCGTAGCAGCGTGATCGTTCTTTTGTATATCCTCATATGCAATTGGGCGCGTAGGAATCTCCAGCACTTGCTCCAATAGCTCATCCTCAATTTGACAGTATGTTGTGACATGCACAGCTGCATGCGGGTTCAGCTTGACCAGCAGCTGCCTCGTTTCATCCAGCTCAGCCGGGCTGATCAAGTCGGATTTGTTAAGGAGCAGGATCGAAGCACAACGTATTTGATCCATCATGAGATGGTATGTTCTTCCTTTTCCTTTTCGATGCCAATGTAGAAAGTGGTTAGCATCCACCACAGAAACCATGGCATGCATTTCAATCGGTATGAGTATCGCAGCATCTGTAACGGCATCAAACGTCTCCATGGGATTAGCTACCCCTGTCGCTTCGACCAAGATTAAGTCCGGAGAAGCTTCCTGTATGAGATCTCTAATCTCTAATCCCAGATCGCCGCTGATACTACAGCAAATACATCCGCTCAGCATCTCCCGCATAGCAATGTCTTCACCGACCAGCAAGCCATCTAAGTTCACATCGCCTACCTCATTCATGATGACGGC
This sequence comes from Paenibacillus algicola, assembly GCF_005577435.1. NCBI lineage: Bacteria > Bacillati > Bacillota > Bacilli > Caryophanales > Paenibacillaceae > Paenibacillus > Paenibacillus algicola. Next base: position 2,449,233 of record NZ_CP040396.1, read on the forward strand.
TGGAGTAAGCTGCCGGCTGGTATAAAATTGAAGCATTTTGGTAAGTAAGGTCGTCTTCCCGCTTCCTAAAAAGCCTGACAGAATGACGATCGGCACTTTTGTTGTCATTATTGGTGCTCCTTCCGGGGTGGATCTACTGACAGTATTCACATAAGCCGTAAACCTCGAAGCGATGATACATCACTTTCATTTTTTCCGGAAAATGTATAGGTCGATCTAAGGGACAGTAGTCAAAGGGAACAATTTTATCACAAGCTAAACATACCAGATGATGATGGTGCTGGTTTTTGCTATAGCTGATTTTGAACTTGACCCCATTCTCCATAAAATTAAAGGGCTCTACCATTCCTAACTGGTGAAGAATACGCAAATTGCGATATACGGTATCAAAGCTAACGCCTGGAAAATCGACAAGCATGCGAGCGTAAACATCTTTCGGTGACAGGAAACCCTGTTCCTCCATCAAAATGGCTAGCAATTTCTGGCGTTGTTCTGTGATTCGATACCCGTTGTTAGACAGAAGCTGAAGCATTTCCTTCATTTCATCTGCTGGTTCCATCCCTGTCTACCTCACTTCCGCATATACTGTCCTCTCTATTCCACCAAAGCTTTCTTTAAAGCATCTCTGTTCATTTCCATAGCGCCGATATAATCGAGATTTTGCTTCAAATCCTCTTCTGTTAAGCCTTCCAGCGGATTCAGCACATCGGTCCTGGCTCCAATTTCATTGGCAATGGTCTGGGCCACCTTGGGCTGAACCAGCTTCTCGAAAAATATCGTTTTTACGTCATGCTCCTTCGCAAACGTAATAATTTCCGCCATTCGATCCGGAGAAGGCTCCTGATCTGGAGAAAGACCGGCAATCGCAATCTGTGTCAAGCCATACCTTTTCGCGAGATATCCAAACGCTGCGTGCTGCGTAATAAACTCGGTTCGCTTGGCAGCTTTCAAGGCCTCCTCAAAAGATTGATCCAGCTCTTGCAGCTTGGCGATGTAAGCTTCTGCGTTGCTTGCGTAGCTTGCAGCATGAGCGGGATCGGCTTGCTCGTAGGCCTCCAGAATGGTGGCAACCTGCTTCTGGGCAAGTGATGGATCCAGCCATACATGGGGATCTAAGATGGTATCACCCTCTTCATGGTCGTGCTTATCCTCGGCTGTATGGTCGTGCTCCTCTTCATGCTCACCCGCGGACTCACCTTCGTGATCATGACCTTCATCATGACCCTCGTGGCCTTCTTCATGGCCTTCGCCGTGACCTTCCTCATGGCCTTCATGCCCTTCCTCATGACCATGATGATGCCCGTGATTGTGACCGTCATTTTCCCCTTCCATCAGCTCGATGCCTTCACTGGCTTTGACAACAATTCGCTTTTCGCTCGATGCACTGGATAATGCATCTTCTACCCAGCCTTCTACGCCGCCGTTATATACAAAAATATCTGCTTCCTTAATTTTGGCCATATCCTGCGGGCTGGGCTCCCAGTCATGGGGCTCCACTCCTGCAGGCACGAGCGCAACAACGTCTGCATGTTCACCTGCGATCTGCTTGCTGAATTCATACATCGGATAAAAGGTCGTCACCACATTTAATCTCTCAGCTTCGCCGTTTTCACCGGTGACCGTTTCCTTCTCTTCATTCCCACACCCTGTCAGCATCACAACAAGACCTAACGAGACGAATGCTGTTTTGCTCAACCATTTGCTCCATCTATTCATCATAAACTCTCCTTTGTTCTACCCAATTACAATTCAAAATTTAATTCTTATTGATCCGTTACTGCAGCACGGTCCGTATGCCGCGCCGGCTGCTCCTTCTCGTTCTCCATTCCTCTTTCTTTCCGTTGAGTTCCTTTCTTCCACGCCGATACCAGCCGCTTCATTCCCGTGCTGAGAATAAGCATCAACAGCAATACAAAAGCAATGGTGCCTCCCGGCGGCGTGCTCAGCTCGTATGATGCAGTCAAACCCAGGAAAACGCCGGATACACCTACCAGCATGGAAATGACCAGGGCAGCCGCAAAGCTAGACGCAATCCGTATCGCAAGGGATGCCGGCAGCACAATGAGCGAGGAAACGAGAAGAACTCCAACAATTGGCATGGCAGCCGCAACGATCATTCCGGTGACGATACTAAAACCGAGCGAGATCCATTGAACAGGTAATCCATTCGCTGTAGCTGCTTCTTCATCAACGATTATTTGATACAGCGGCCTTCGCATCAGGAAGAAAAAGATCCCGCCGATGACGGCGGCCGCACTCATAATAAACAGCTCCATCTGATTAATGGCAACGACAGACCCAAACAAGTAGGATGTAAATCCGGTACTTACATTTTTGCTCAGGCTCATCAAGATCACAGCGGACGAAAGACCTCCGATCATAATAATGGCGATCGAGATTTCGCTGTACGTGTTATAGGCTTTGCGGACATATTCCACAACGACGGCCCCGATCACAACGATGACGATTCCTGTTATTGTCGGGTTAAGCCCCAGGTACACTCCGCCCGCTACACCGGCAAGAGACACATGTGCCAGCATATCCGCCATCAGCGCTTGTCTCCGAAGCATCAGATAAACGCCGAGTACAGATGCTACTATTGCAATGATGCCGCCGGCACAAAATGCCCGCTGCATGAAGTCGTAGTGCAGCATTTCCATCCCCGGTCCTCCTTTCGCTCCAGCTTCACAATACGATGCACATACTGCTCCATCTCCTGCAATGCGTGGGTGACCATTACAACTGTTCTTCCCTGTCCTACGACCTGATTCTGCAAGCACCGATAAAGATCTTCCCGGCTCTCGGAATCCATTCCAGTCGTCGGCTCATCCAGCAGAAGCAAGTCGGGCTCCAAAGCGAGCGCGCGGGCAATACAAATCTTTTGCTTCTGTCCTCCGGACAGCTCCCCGATTCTCTTTTGTCGAAGCTCCCACATCCCCATCTGCTTGAGCGCGTCTTCCACCATCTCATGATCCTTGGTGTTCAATCTGCGGATCCAGGAGCCGTGCACATGCCGGCCGGAGCGCACAAATTCAGCCACAGTGCTGGGGAAGGCCGAATTAAAGGCAGCCACCTGCTGGGAAACATAGCCGATTCTAAGCTTGGTCCCATCCTCTTTACGTTTCGCCAGCTGTACCTTTCCGTTCCAAGGCCTCAGCAAGCCCAGCATCAGCTTGAGTAAAGTCGATTTGGCAGCTCCATTCTGTCCGGTAACAGCTATAAATTCACCCTCATCAATATGTACACTGACTTCCTCCAGACAAGGAACATCTTCGTAGCCAAACTCCACATTATTCATCGATATGATCGTTGCCATCTCTTTGAAACCACCTTTCCCCTTACGAGCCTTACGAACTACATCCTAGCAGCTATATTTCATACGTAAACATTACGATTATTAATAGTAACAATTACGAATAATATTTTAACAACTCCACTCCTCCGCGTCAATGGCAAGGTGCTTTGACATCTATTTCTACTCTCATTTATAATAAAAATTAATTCGTAAGTATTACGATCACTACAGATCATACTAAGGAGAAGCCCATGAACTCAAATCACCCTTTTGTTTTACCGGACAAGAGCCGGAGGCATACTATTTTCGGTTCGGTAGACCCTACTCCAGGTCATAAGCCTACTACTAAAGAGGATATGATTGATTTACAGAATCAAAAAGATAATTACTTGTTTCCTCTCGATCAGGTTGGCATCAGTCGAGTGCGCCATCCCATACAAATCCAGTCAAGCCTGGCCCCCTTTGTACAGACAAGCATTGCGACTCTTGAATTAACAACAAGCCTCAAGCTGGAATCCAAAGGAATTAATATGAGCCGATTGACAGAGCATTTGGAGGCCTATCGCCATAAAGGCCTGACGGCTGACCTCTCGCTGCTATGTAGGTTTACAGAAGAGCTGTCCCAATATATGGAGGCCCATCATGCCGAGATCACGGTGACTTTTCCGTGGTTTTTCGAGCGGACTGCGCCTGTGTCGGGTTTGAGCGGATTAAGTCATGCTGATGTGAGCATGAAGGTGATTTATGAGGAAGGAAAGCCTTTCACCGCTAACATGGGCTTGAGCGTTGCTGTTACAACACTGTGTCCGTGCTCCAAAGAAATTAGTGAATACAGCGCCCATAATCAGCGCGGTGTTGTCACCCTATCGGTGGTCGTGGACCCCTTGATGGCTCCTGGCTTTGACTGGAAAACCGTGCTTCTGCATGCTGCGGAATCTAATGCCAGCAGTGCCCTGCACCCCATTTTAAAGCGTCCGGACGAGAAAAAAGTAACGGAGCACGCCTATGAGAATCCCCGCTTCGTAGAAGATATGGTTCGCCTTGTGGCTGCCGATTTATATGAGATTGAAGAGGTACAAGCCTTTACCGTTGAGTGTAGGAACGAGGAATCGATCCACCTTCATGATGCGATAGCGCGAATCACGTACGACAAGCGAAATGAAAGGCATTGATAATCGGCGGATGAGCTGGCAAGTACAGCAAAAGACCCATGAAGCACATCTTCATGGGTCTTTTGAGCATCTTATTATATTTTGATCGATTTTACTTCAAAAGGCTTGAAATCCAGAGTAATGCTGCCATCCTCCACCTTCAGCGCCTGTTGATCCAGCTCATCCTCCAGCAAATTGACAGAAGTGACTCTGATGCCTGGGTAAGGCCAGCTCAAGGTCACGGTTTCCCGGCCTCCTGAGGATTCGTAAAGCCGCACGATGGTGCCTCCGCCCTTCTCGGCCGGCTTTACGGTATCGAGGATCACATGGCGGCTGCTCAGCTTCAGCCAGGATAGCTCAGCAGGCCGTGCTGGTGTCGAAGCCGCGGCTTCTTTTAGGGCTTCAACGATGTGAACCGGCGTGTTCAGCTCAGCAGCCTCTCGGACTGTATGAGCCTGACTCCAGCTTCCTTCATGCGGGTACAGCGCGTATGTGAACTCGTGCTCTCCGCGGTCAGCCGCGACATCCGGCCAGGATGGCGCGCGCAGCAAGGACAGGCGCATCACCCCATCCTTGATGTCATAGCCGTATTTGCAGTCGTTCAGCAGGCTGACTCCAAATCCGTTCTCCGACACATCTGCCCAGCGGTAGCCGCACACCTCGAATTGCGCCTGCTCCCAGCTGGTGTTGCGATGGGTCGGCCGCTCCAGTGCGCCGAACGGAATCTCATAGCTTGCTTTGGACGCCACCAGATCTACGGGAAAAGCGACCTTCAGCAGCTTATGATCCTCTTTCCAATCCACATGCGTCTTAAAATCCACCCGTCTGCGATCTTCATAGAAGGTCATTTCTTGGGTGATGATTGATTGTCCCAATTTCCAGGTGAAGCTGAGCACTTGCTTGACCCGTCCTCTCAGCAATACCTTTTTCTGAATCAGCGTCACTTGATCTGCCCGCTTCGTCTCATAACGGGGATCGATGTCCCACGCGTCCCAGTAGGTTGGACGGTCATGGAATAGCTGCAGCTCATTTGCAACGCAGCCTGCAGAGATAAGCTCCCGGTTACTGAGCTTATCATACCAGCTGGTAATTTCACCTAGTTCATTAAAGATCAGCTTGTAAAACGGGGTATCTATCCCCTCTCCCAAATCCTCATGGATTGCAGCAGCTTCGATTGCCGGGTCAGAGCCCGATGCAGCGGCCGGCTGGACCCAGATTGTCTTATATCCAAATCCCGGAATTTCTTTGACCTGGATCGTTAAGGTTACGCCCGCTCCCGTACCCTGGCTCACATCAAACATAAGGGGACCCTGCGCATCATAAACGGCAGCATGGCGCAGCTCTTTGCCGCCTTGAATTTCGATCGTCTCGTTACGGCTCCAGCCCAGGCTGTTATAGATGACATATGCCCCTCCATCCCGTGAAGAGACATCTACCTGAGCGGTAATCGCCGCAAGCGAGTTTTTCAAAGACCCTTCTCCAATTTCAAAAATACGCCCGTACTCCGCCGTTGACGTTTCATACGCCTCCGGTATAGCTGTTCCCGGAATAATATCATGGAATTGATTCAGCAGAATCAGCTTCCATCCTTCCTCCAGGTTCTGGGCGGGAAGGGCTGAAGACACATCCAGTGAAGCCATGGTTCCCCAGAGCTCGGCATCCCGATACAGCCGCTCAGCATAACGGTTATAGCGCTTGTTCTTGGCATGAGTAGTATATGTGCCCCGGTGCAGCTCCAAATACAGATCGCCATGCCACTTCGGCAGCTGAGGCTGCTTCTGTTCGATACTCTGGAAGAAATCTGCCGCCGTCGCAAAGCGCACCTTCGGCTGCCCCGGCATCAGATCACCGCGCCGCACATACTCTACCATCTCATGAGTCACACCGCCGCCGCCATCACCATGTCCATACAGAAGCATCAGCTCATCCTGCTGATCCTTGTGACCAAAGGACTGCCAGTGCTCGTGAATATCCTTGGGCAGTGTATGCTCATTCACGCCATGATTCTGATAGGAAAGCAGCTCTGTTCCATCTATACCGACCCAATAAAACAAGTCATACGGAAATTTGTTCGTATCATTCCAGCCCAGCTTCGTCGTCATGAAGTAGCGTACTCCCGCCTGCTTCAGCAGCTGTGGAAGTGAAGCACAGTACCCGAAAGTATCCGGCAGCCACTCAATATCGGAACGCTTCCCGAACTCTTGTTCATAAAATAGCTGGCCGTGCAGCATTTGACGCACCAATGACTCGCCGTTTGGAATATTGAGATCCGGCTCAACCCACATCCCGCCGACGAGCTCCCATCGGCCTTCCGCGATGAGCGGCTTGATTTTGCTATACAGCTCCGGGTAATGCTCTTTGACAAAAGCGTATAAAATAGGCTGGCTCTGACTGTATTTAAAGTCCGGATATTTCTCCATCAGCGTGGTAACCGTGGAAAAGGTCCGGCTGACCTTGCGTACCGTTTCCCGGACCGGCCATAGCCAGGCAATATCAATATGGGATTGTCCTACCATATGCATGACGCCATTCAAGCCCTCATCCGGCTTCTCTTGACGTACCTTGTCCATGAGCTTGGACTCAATCGCCGAGATGCGCTGCCCGTCAGCCAGCACTGCATCTGCAGCGCCATACAATTCATCCATCACCTGCGTCAACTGCTTGTGAATGCGAAGACGCCGTAAATCCTCCTCTGGGAGATAGCGGCAGGCTTCATACGCAACTTTTACGGAATGCAGGAGGTTCTGAACTGGTTCATTAACCCAGACCAGCCGGCTCGTAATGCCTGAAATGACAGGCTGAATCACCGCCTGCTGATTTAAAGGATCTACGGGCTCCGGTATGGGATCATACAGCTCGATGTCCAGCTGTGGTGCAGTCCCTACCCTCGCCGCAGGCAGCGGTACAAACCAATGGTTACGATCCAGGCCATGATACGGCTCTCCATTCACCTTCAACAGACCTTCGCCACCCGCCTCAAATACAAGAGCAGCCTCTGCACCTTGCCAGTGAGATGGAATTTCCACCTGCTTGCTTAGAAAATACGTAATCCCATGCTGGCTGTTCAACGGATTCACGGAGGTCAGCTCCGGCTGCTCCGTCAACCTTTCATACACCCCGGGCATGATGTATTTAGCCTTTTGCATAGTCCATTCCGTAATCTCAATGCCTTCTCTCCACTGCTTATCTGACAAAAACTGAATAAACCGCTGGATGTAAATCATAGGCTGCCGTCCTTTCGTGACTTGAAGAAGTGAGTATAAAGCATATAATGCCTTCTTTATATATTGTTATTTTTGTTATCATCAACTATCATAACGTTATTAGCCTTTAGTGTACTTCGGAGCGTATTAAACGTCAATGCGATTTCATGAAGAATTGGAATCAACATAGAGGAGAAATGAATATGTCACGAAAAGTATCGATTCAAACCTTGGCCGACCAGCTTGGCCTGTCCAAATATGCCGTTTCCAGAGCATTGAGCGGAAAGTCAGGCGTCAGTGAAGCGACACGCAGCCGGGTGCTGGAGCTAGCCAGAGCATCAGGCTATCGCACTTCAATAGCTATAGCTAAGCCTGACAACCAGGAATCGCCGGATGACAGCCGGGAGTCTTCCTTCGTGCTGATCTGCATGAAGCAGCAGAACCGCGGCGAGCCGAACTATTGGGAGCGGGTGCTTTCAGGCATGCTTGCAGCCTGTGAGGAGCGAGGATGGCTGCATGCAATCGTATCTCCGCCGCAGGAGCTGTCGCCTGCAGACGTTCCGGCAGAGCAGCTCATTGCCCCTCATGTCCATTGGGATCAATGCATTGGCATCATTGTTATGGGGGCTTTTCCATATCCGCTGCTGCAGCGAATGGCAGATATCCAGCTTCCCTTAGTCCTTGTGGATCATCAGGAGCCGCTGCTGCAGTGTGATACGGTTCGCCATGACGATGTGAATGCCGGAGCCACAGCTTCTACGTTTCTCCAGTCACAGCATTGTCGGCGTATTGGCTTCATTACCGACGATGGACGCTCGGCGAGCTTTTTGCAGCGAAGGATCGGTGTGCAATTAGGTGTGGGTGGTGACTTTTTGCAGCAAGGCACGACTCTGCTGGAATGGCAGGTGCCCTACGAAAGAGGTCATTGGGGAGATGAAGTGCTGAAGTCTCTGGAGCAGATCCCGGAGGACGAGCGTCCTGACGGATGGATTGGGGCGAACGATGATATCGCGCTGGAGTGGATGGAGACTTTGCAAAAACACGGCTACTCCATTCCGGAGGACTGCCGGGTCATCGGCATAGATAATGTGTGGGGGGCTTCACTCTCCTCTCCGACACTTACAACGATTCAGCTGAGCAAGGAAGAGCTGGGTGCCCGGGCCATTGAAGCGCTGGAACGGCGCCTGCATCGCCCGGGGGCACCGGTGGAAACGATCATGCTTTCTACCCGGCTAATTCCGCGGAAATCGGCCTAACGATCACTTTTGGCATTAGATATTATAAAGTGATCCTGCTCCATCGGCTGTCATACTGCTGCAGCCGAGGATGAAGTGAAGCGGGCTCGTCCAGAAGCAGCAAGCGGATCTTGACAATCCACTCCTGAAACACATGATAAGAGGCGAAGGCATTGGCTGTTTCTCCAGACACCAGCAGAAAATACGGAGCTGGATTCTTCTCGGTCAGGTGGCGGAGGGCGGCTTCGATCGGGACGTATTTTTTCCGTTTGCCTTCCCAGGCGTCCAGCTCGATATCACCTACGCTATGCTCCTGAATCCAGTCCTGTAATGCGTTTTCTCTTTTATAAAAGGAGGTCCCCTCCCGTTTATACATTCGTTTCATCGTCTGTTCATGGAGTGGATAAAGCACGAGCCGCTGAAATGCCTGCTCGCTCTTCACCTGTACCGCTTGAGACAGCCCTTGCTCTCTGCCGATTTCTTCAAAAGGATCATAATAGATCAGTGTGCCTTTGGTTGTCTCCACAGGGGGGACATATCCATAGGGCACCTTTTGCAGGTTTCGAGTCATACACATTCCCTCCTAACCGTTATACAAGATAGCATGCGGCATCTGGCGCTCTCCTTATTCCTAGAAATAAGGCGCGTGCCGAATCGTCATATCTCCGGGCTGCTTCACCTTGACTTGGCAGCCTAACCGGTAGCCTTCCTCCAGCTCCTCCGGATCGAGCCGAGCCTCCTCAGCCTCGTTCGGAGAGGAGAGCAGCTCCTCTCCTTCCAGTATGATGCAGCGGCATCGCGCACAGGTTCCACGTTTGCAAAAGGAGTTCCATTCAACCTGATGCATCTCCGCGATCTGAAGAACGGTCTCCCCGATGATCGGCTCTACCGACCTCTGCACACCGGATTTAATGAGAAGCAGGGTGCGCTCTTCGTCCCGCTCCGTTGTGATCACGAGCTCCGGCTCAAGGTTAGAAGCGGACTTCCGGCGTTGATTCAGATATGACTTCAGTCGCTTGAGCATGGAATCACCCCCTCTTCATATCTCCATGATACACAAAAAGCCTGCGAAGTTCATCGCAGGCCCCTGATTCCAATCATAATACCTCTTGCTTAGCTGATTTCGCCCACCATCTGGATGTAATCCTTCTGGTCGATCACCCGGCGTGCAGTCACGTACTTGCTGTCATAGTAAGATTCGCTCAGCTTGCTGATTCTTACACCTTTACTGGTGGAAGCATGCGCAAATTGACCGTTACCAATGTAGACTCCGGCATGAGATACGCCTCTGCCCGACGTATTGAAGAATACCAGATCACCAAGCCTTAAATCATCACGCTCTACCTTCACACCTACGGTAGCCTGGGCTGCGGAGGTACGTGGCAGGTCTACATTATACTTGCTGAATATGTACAAAATGAATCCGGAGCAGTCAAATCCACTTACGGTCGTGCCGCCCCACTTATAAGGGGTTCCGACAAGCTTAGTCACTTCAGCTTGAAGCTTCGGCCCCTGATCTGCGAATGCCGTAACCGCACCCGATGAAAAGATTAAAGCAGAACCTAGTACAGACAATAGCAGCTTCTTCAAAAGATAGTGCTCCCTTCGGTGCCTACGGAGTTAGCTAAGGGTTCGGTTAAGGGTCCCCTATATTCCCTCTCAAACAAGAATAATTCACCCGGCAGTGGTTCCCCCGTTTTCTATATCGAAATTCGGCATATTAATGAATTTTTTGTAACTCTCTCCCTTAATGTAGTACATCAAAGGACAAGCTGTCAATCATTTTTGTAACTAATTTGTCATGGGTTGAAGTCAGGGCTTGGAGCATGACAAAAACAGCCCCAAACACATTCAATAGGAAGTGTTCAGGGCTGTTTATAGGACTTCATAATAGCGTATTAGTTAGGCCGCCATCTCCCGGCAAGCCTTGGCACATGAGAAGCAGGCCTCCGCACATTGACGGCAGTGCTCATGCTCGTGCTTGCTGCACTCGTTTCCGCAAGCCTCGCACATTTCAGCACAGGCCTCACAAATTTGCTTCATATAGCTGCTATTCATCGACATTGCTTGAGCTGCAAAAGCGCAGAGCTCTGCACATTCCCGATCCATTCGGATACATTCCTTCATCATTTGCAGGTCTTCTTCCTCCAGGCAGGCACTGTAGCAGCGATTGCATGCCTGCATGCAGCGCAGGCACTCGTCAATACATTGCTGAAGCTTTTCAGGTGATATGGTTGACATAAGATGTGCTCCTTTCCTGTAAAAGATTTATTCTGCCCTGGACAGGTCTCCTTTATCATTAAACAGATCCTGCAAATTTAATCATTTCTGCTCTTGCTTTGGCTGAAGCAGCAGCAGGCGGTCATCTCCTGGAGATGGTGTCCCGCGTCCGTCAGTATTGTTCGTAATGAGGTAGACTCCATCCTCACTCATCTGTACATCGCGAATTCTGCCGACACCGTCCAGTACAGTGTTCAGCTTCTTCTTTTCAAGATCAAAGCGGTATAATGCTTCTCCCCTCAGACCCGCAATCAGAAGCATATCCTCTTGTTCATAAAGAGTTCCCGAAGGGGCAATGGCTTCCTCGCCGGTATGAAGCAAAGGAGGCACCATCCCTTCCTGCTGCTCATCCCCGATGTTATCCGGCCAGCCATAATTACTGCCCGGCTCAATGCTGTTTATCTCATCATGCCCGCCAACACGGCCGCTGGGACCATGCTCGGAATTGAACATGCGCCCTGCCGCATCCCAGGCAAGACCTTGAGAATTGCGGTGTCCGTAAGAATACACATAGGAGTTCGGAAAAGGATTGTCTTCCGGGATCGAGCCATCCGGGTTCATACGTAATATTTTGCCGCCCAGGCTCTCGACATTCTGTGCCATCTCTCCTTCACCTGCATCCCCGGTAGTCAAATACAGCTTCTTATCGGGCCCCCATTTCATGCGTCCGCCATTATGCACATTAGAGCCCGGGATGTCCTCAATGAACGCCTCGACCTCCTGCCAAGCCTCTTCCTCTTGTCGAATGAGTATGACGCGATTCTTCATTTCGCCGCCTTCCTCGTACGTGTGATAAGCGTAAGCTAATCGGCTGCTAGCAAAGTCCGGGGCCAGCACAAGGCCCAATAGCCCTCCTTCACCCTGCGCCTTAACAGGCTGCTTCGTATCCACCGGAAGACGCTCCCGATGACCATCCTTCAGCGATACAATCTGTCCTTCCCGTTCACTGATGTAAATATCCTTCCCGGAGATCGCAATGGACCATGGAATCTGCAATTCTTCTGCGACTACGCTGTACGTGTACGACCCGTCGGAGCTTTCCTGCTCACTATTCTGCTTCGGCGCTTGGCTGCCGGAAGAATGCTGATCCACAGGGGCTTCCTGGTCCCCGGATGACTCATCCTGTACCGGACTGGATGAGCACGAGGACAATAACGCCGCGGACAGTAACCATATCCAGGATTTTTTCATGTGCTGAACCTCCTCTGTTTCGATAAATAAAAATACTGCCGGATTTCCGGCAGTATTTAACATTTACACCCGCACCATATGAGACTGAACAATGTCGGCATCACTCATCTGCTGCAACCCGTCAGAAGTGTAGAGGAATTTCTCGTGTCCGCGCCCGGTAATCAGAATCCGATCGCCTGCATTCGCCGAATGAATGGCTTGGAGAATCGCATCCTGACGGTTCGCGACAAATTCACTCTTAGACAAATGCTGCTCCGACAGCCCCTGCCTCATATCGAGAAAAATATCTTCAATCTGCTCTGAGTATACATTGTCTGAAGTGAACACAACACCATCTGCCAAATCAGCCGCAATACCGGCCATGACGGGACGCTTCAATCGGTCTCTTTCACCTCGACAGCCCATGACGCAAATAATTTTGCCTGAAGTGCACTCTCGAGCCGTTAGCAGCGCAGCCTTCAGCCCTTCCGGATTGTGGGCATAATCTATGGTGATATTAAAGTCTTGGCCCGTCGATACATCCTCAAATCTTCCGGATATTCCTGTAAAGGATTGCAGCCCTCGGGTAATCTCATCCCAGGACAGCCCTTCGCATGAACAGATCGCAGCCGCTGCAAGAGCATTGTACACATTATGAAGTCCTGGAACCTTCAATACTACAGGGTACTGATCCCCCGTGTAGGTCTGAATTGTGAACCTGGTGCCTTGCTCGGCTCTTTCGACCTGAATGCCGCGAAGATGACAGTCTTCACCGAGGCCATAAGTAACCACCTGTGCGGCCGTTCTTTTGGCATAGTATGCGGATGCAGCATCGTCTCCGTTCAGCACCGCGGTTTTCTGCATATCGTCTACGCTATTGCCAAGTCTTGAGAACAGCAGCTCCTTAGAGCCTCGATACTCGTCCATATGATGATGATAGTCCAGATGATCGTGGGCGAGATTTGTAAATGCAGCGGTTTGAAAACCACAGCCCAGCACTCTCCCCATATCCAGACCATGAGAGGATACCTCTACGACCGCGTACTCGGCACCGGCATTCGCAATCGTTCTTAAGAATTTCTGAAGTCGCAATGGATCCGGCGTTGTGTTCACGGCTTCTTCCTGAATGTCTTTATAGGTCATACTCAAGGTGCCAACACTACCCGCATTGCGGCCGGATGCATTAAGGAGATGCTCCACCATATGGGCGGTGGTTGTTTTGCCGTTCGTCCCGGTAATGCCGATCAGGCGAAGTCCACAGGATGGATTGTCATAAAAAGCATTGGCGATGATCGGCAGCGCACGCCGGGTGTCAGGCACGATGACGAGACTCACTTCCGGTGGTACACCGGGAATGAAGCGCTCCGCCATAATGGCTGCCGCTCCGTTGCGGATAGCCTCCTCCGCGTACTGATGTCCGTCCTGCTGAAAACCGGTAATGCAAATAAACATGCCGCCCGGCTCTATTTTTCGTGAATCGATCTCAATCTGGCTGATATCAATCTCAAGGTCCCCAGTTATGCGCTTTAGCTTCAGCTGATCAATCATACGTGATAATTTCATGGCGTAACCTCACTAGGAACTAGGATGATGGTCTTTGTATGTTTACCCTATTTCGGACCTGCCTATACCCGGCAGCCGCCCTGCAGGTTCACAACAAGAAAAGAGCATATCTGGTCATTACCCAAAAATTCGCTCTTTGCACCTAAAAAATGTGGCACGATGAATATATCGGTATAATTGAAGCAACTATTTACCACTGATCAACGAGCAGGGCATACACAATGCCTGGACCATGAACACCAATGGTGAGATCGTTCTCAATGTCTGCCGACCGGCTTGGCCCGGATATGAAATGAATACCTGCCGGAAGTTTCTCTCGTCCCGCACTGTCCAGCTCCGCAAGAACTTCGCCCAGCCTGGTCACGAGCCGGCTTACAGGGATAATCGCAATCAGCACTGCGGGCAGCAAACTGACGGATCGACCCTGGTGCGCCGAGGATTTAGTAACGAGCGAGCCTGTATAGGCTACGGCATGATCGGCTTCGATTACCCCAATCTCAGCCCGCGCCGCATGCTCGATCCCATTGATGTCCACTTCGTCATTCCAGACTGAAACCTGTGCATGCTGCAGCTGCTGTGCGAGCCTTAACCGATCAAGACCAGGCTGATGATGCATTAATATGCGGGTAGCCTTCATTTCTTCTGCAAGGCCTACGATGAAATTCGCAGCTTCCGCCGAGGTTGCTAGATGTACAGCCTGTCCGCCTGCAGCCTGAAAATTGGCTGTAAATTGCTGCAGCTGTTCTTCCGTGGTCCATTGAAAGGAGTTCCAGAATTCAGGTGCTCCGCGAAAGGGCTGCTCCGGCTTGGATTGAATACGCGGTCTGTTCAGTCTGGCTGCAATGCCTTCCATAAATGACTTCTGTTTCAGAAGAGAGGCAGCCTGAAGCTCGGCTAGCCAAGCTTCTCGGGAATTCGGACTCCCGGCACCAGATTGATCGGCATTCACATTGTGCGAGCTGGATCGATTCTGCTTCAAGACTCATCACCTCCGCGCTGCCGCTTCTTCAGCTCTGAAGCAAGTCTTTGCTCCAGCTCTTGCGGCATGTTCTGTTGCTCTGACTCTAGCTCCTGCTTCAGATTGGGCCACTGCTGCCTGAACGATTGGTCCGGAATCGCCGGCGTGACACGGTATGTGTTCCACCCTTTCAAAGGCCCCGCTTGAATAGTAATCTCGCCTGAGCGTGCCACCAGCTTCTGCCCGACCCGTCCCAGCCGGACTGCAGCACGGTAGCGCCTGGAATTGTTCATGACGGCGGCAAAGCCCTTCATTCCGATCGCCTCCAGCTTGCTGCCACGTCCCGCCTCTACCTTGCGCCTTCGTAAATAGACAAGCATGTCATGCAATGGAATCTTGACAGGACAAGCCTCGTAGCAGGCACCGCAGAGACTGGACGCATTCGCAATATCATCCCACTCTGCGACGTTTTTTTTCAGTGCAGGGGTCAGAACCGCTCCGATGGGGCCGCTGTAAGTGCCTCCATAAGCATGACCACCAATCTGGCGATACACCGGACATGCATTCAGGCAGGCGCCGCAGCGGATACAATTCAGCAGCTCCTGAAATTCCGGATCTCCGAGCTGCAGAGAGCGGCCATTATCCAGAATAATAATATGCATTTCATCCGGTCCATCTCCATCTTCTGCGCGTTTAGGACCTGTAATTCCTGACATGTAAACCGTCAGCTTCTGCCCGGTCGCGGATCTGGGCAGAAGCGTAGCCATGACTTCAAGATCATTCCAGGAAGGAATAATCCGCTCCATTCCCATCAGGGTGATCTGAGTCTTCGGAACCGTAGTTACCATACGCGCATTGCCTTCATTCTCAAACAGCACAATGGAACCGGTCTCGGCGATGGCAAAATTACACCCTGTCATGCCAATATCAGCCTCAAGAAACCTTTCCCGCAGCTTGCTCCGGACAAATCCGGCCAGAATAGAGGTTTCAGGGGGAAGAGTCTCACCTGCTTCTTTGGATAGAAGCTCTGCGATCTGATATCGGTTCTTATGAATGGCAGGAATAATAATGTGAGATGGAGCTTCATTAGCCAGCTGGATAATGTACTCTCCCAGATCTGTCTCGATCGCTTCTACACCGATGGACTCCAGTTCCCGATTCAAATGCAGCTCCTCAGACACCATCGATTTCGATTTAACCACTGACCTCGCAGCGGTTTGCTTCGCAATGCTAAGCGAGAGCTCCACCGCCTCTTGCGCATTGTCTGCAAAATGCACATGCACCCCGTTCGCTCGGGCATTGTCTGCGAACTGGGTCAAGTAATAATCCAGGTGAGCAATGGTGTGCAGCCGGATCTGCCTGCCGCGCTCCCGCCATGCATCCCAATTGCCATGCTCTTCAGAGGCTTTAATCTTGCCGCTGCGCAGCCGCTCCGTCGTAAACCTTACGGCACTGCGGAGGAAATCGTTATCCAGGGCAAGTCGCGAGCGCTTTTTCACACTACCCTTAGGCGCTGAACTCATGCCTGCTTCACCTCCTGCTTCTCAAGCCCCTCGTATAGCAGCTCAGCGAGGTGCATCACCCGAATCTTCTCCCCTCTGAAGCGAAGGTGTCCAGCGATGTTCATCAGACAGGCCATGTCCAGACCGACCAGCACCTCGGCCTCGGTTTCAATGACATGATCTCCTTTTTCCGTGACCATGGCTCCGGAAATATCGGCCATCTTGACCGCGAATGTGCCCCCGAACCCGCAGCAGTCCTCCGCGAACGGCAGAGGTACCAGCTCAAGACCCGCGACCTGGCTCATAAGTTGTACAGGCTCTTCTTTTACGCCAAGCAGGCGGCTGCCATGACAGGATGGATGATACGTTACCTTATGAGGAAAGATCGCACCTACATCTGTAATACCGAGAACGTTGACTAAAAATTGCGTAAATTCATACGTTTTGTCTTGAAGGAGCTTGGCTTTGTGAAGATATTCCGGTTCATCCTTGAACAGACTGCTGTAATGATGGATCATATACGTGCACGAGCCGGAGGGAGAAATCACAAAATCACTGTCTGTAAACGCATCCAAAATGGAACGCGCGCTTTTCTTCGCGTCATCCCAATAACCGCTGTTGTACGCCGGCTGTCCGCAGCAGGTCTGACTCTCCGGGAAATTCAAATCAAGCCCATAGCGCGCGAGCAGGCGCACCATGGACGTCGTGACATGTGGAAAAAGAGTGTCGCTCAAGCAGGTCGCAAAAATCGATATTTTCATGCGGAGCACCTCCACTTTAATTTATACCGGAATCACTGTAATCCCAAGCTCTTTGCAGGCTTGCAGGCTCTCGGGCTGCACCCGCTCATCTGTAATGATCGTATCCACGCTTTTCAGATCTGCCACCTGCTTAAATGCAAGAATGCCAAACTTGCTTGAATCAGCCAGCAATACAACCTTCTCGGCAATTCCGATCATCTTGTGCTTGACTCTGGCTTGAAGCTCATTGGATTCGCTTAACCCACGCTCTAAATGCACTCCTTTGAAAGACATAAACGCCAAATCTACGTAATAGGAATCGAGCGCCCGCTCAGCTAGAGGCCCCACAAAAGAAAGAGAATGATGTGCCATAATCCCTCCAACGGATATGACTTCAATCTTTTCCTTGCCTCCTAATTCAGCTGCGGCCTTCATTGAATTGGTCAACACTGTAAGCGGAATATCCGGGATAAGTTGAGCAACGTACCACGCAGTAGAGCTGGCATCTAACAGTATTTTCTGATGTGGCTGTATCAGCTTGACTGCCGCTTCAGCGATCCGCTGTTTCTCCGCTGCATTCGCGACTTCCCTTTCGAAAAATGGCGTCTCTGGCTGGGATCGTCCGGGAGCAGAATGACTATGAACGCTGACCGCGCCTCCATGAGAACGGCGCAGCTGACCGGATCCTTCAAGTCGGTCCAGATCACGCCGGATCGTCTCCTCTGTCACTCCACAAATCTCACTTAATTCGCTCACTCGAATGCTGCCCCGCTCATTGACAAGCTGCACTATTTTTTCGTATCGCTCTACAACCAACATCCCGTTCCATCCCTTTATCAATAAATTTATTTAGAAATTCCAGCGTTCTGTCGAAATGCTTGGTAAGCTTCCTCCCACCTCTGTATTTGCTGAGGCTCATATTCCTTGACTTCAACAGAATTACGGATCACTCTTCTCGCTTCCATCATACCGGAGAACTCGCCTCGTGCAATAAACTGGACCGCAAGATTCCCGATCGCGCTGCCTTCAGCGGGGCCTGCCCATACGGGTCGGCCGATGGCATTCGCTGTCCATTGACACAGCAGCTCATTGTAAATGCCTCCGCCTACCATATGGAGTCCATCAAACACACGTCCAGACACCCGCTCCGTTTCGTCCAGTGTCAAGCGGTATTTCAGGGCCAGGCTCTCTAAAATGCAGCGTGTGATTTCGCCCGGCGTTATTGGTACCGGCTGTGCCGTTCGCTTAGCTAATTCTTGAATGCGTGACGGCATATCTCCCGGGGTTAGAAAAAGATCATGATCGGGGTCGATAACGGTAACAAAAGGCTCCGCTTCTTCTGCCATCTTAACTAATTCCGGAAAGGAATACAAAGCCCCTTTGTTCGCCCAGACACGTCTGCTTTCTTGCAGGATCCACAAGCCCATAATATTTTTGAGGAGACGGTATGTTCCACAAGCCCCTCCTTCATTGGTGAAGTTTAGCTCCAGCGCCTCGGGAGTCATCATAGGATGGTCAATTTCTGTTCCGATTAGGGACCAGGTTCCGCAGCTTAGATAAGCGAATTGGTTCTGCAGAGCAGGTACAGATACTGCAGCAGAGCCTGTATCATGCTCCGCTGCAGTATAAAGTGTCATGCCGTTGAGGCCAAGCTCCTGAATAACTGAAGCCCGAATATTCCCCGCGTTCTCTCCGGATTGAAGTACCGGAGGATAAATATTCAATGGAAGCTGAATCTTGCTGATCAGCTCCTGATCCCAGTTTCCCAGAAGCGGGTTATACATTTGTGTCGTCGAGGCGTTACTAAACTCACTGTACATTTCACCCGTCAAGAAATAACGTAACAAATCAGGAATCATGAGCAGCTTTTTTGCACCGGCAAGCAGCTCGGGCTGATGTTTTCTTATAGAGTACAGCTGATAGATCGTATTAAAGGGCAGAAACTGAATGCCGGTCTTGCTGTAAATCTCTGATTTGGAGACCATGCCTAGAACTTCTTCCATCATTTCTGGGCTATGAAAATTGCGGTAATGGTATGGATTGCGCAGTAGTTCTCCGTCTGTTCCGATGAATCCGAAATCGACAGCCCAAGAATCAATGGCAACCGAGCTCGGTGCGCTTAGGTGCTCCTTAGCCGCCAGCAGGCCTTGCTTTATTTCATGGTACAGCCTGAGAATATCCCAGTGCAGCCTTCCGGAAACATGGACTGGATCGTTGGGAAACCGATGCAGCTCTTCAACGAACAATCTACCGTCGTCCAATCGACCCAGCAGTGCTCTGCCACTGCTCGCGCCCAGATCAAATGCCAATGCCGTACTCATGCTTGTCATCCCTCTCTAACGCTTCCATAGAATGAGCTACATCACGAATTCCGTGGCAGCAGAACATTTTTCTCATAAGTCTTTACTTCTGTCAGCCACTCTTCCCGGACGGGCACTCCATGCGATTCACAATAATAATCCCACACGGCACCAAAAGGGTAGGCCTTGAACTCTTCCAGAAGTGTCAAGCGTGTCGTATAATCTCCCTCATGCTCTGCAGCCTTCAGTAACTCGATAGGCTCCAGCATGGCTCTAAGTATGCCTTTCAATGTATTGCGTGTCCCGATCACCCAGGCTGCAATCCGGTTAATACTGGCATCAAAAAAATCCAGACCCACATGCGTTTTATCCAGAAGGTTCCCACGAACCAGCTCTCTTCCGATCTCTACAAGCTCGTCATCCATCGTCACGACATGGTCGCTGTCCCAACGCATCGGACGGCTGACATGCAGCAGAATCCCCTCTGTAAACAATGAAAGCGAAGAAAGCTTACCGGCAATGCCTTCTGTAGGGTGAAAATGACCGGAATCCAGACAAATCAGCTTCTTGTTCAGTATTCCATAGCCCATATAAAATTCATGGGACCCGACAACATAGGCCTCTGAGCCAATTCCAAACAGCTTACTCTCTACCGCGTCAAGATTGTATTGCGGGTCAAGCTCCTCCTTGAATATTTCATCCAACGATGCTTTCAGCCGCTGGCGAGGAGCCAGACGATCTGCGGGAACATCCTTATAGCCGTCTGGAATCCATATATTTGTCACACAGGTCTGCCCCAGCTGCTCTCCAAAATGGGCACCAATTCTACGCGCAGCCTGACAATGCTCAATCCAGAATCTGCGAATCTTCGGATCGCTGTGGCTAAGGGTAAATCCATCACTGGAATTTTTGTGGGAGAAGCAGGTTGGATTGAAATCCAGGCCCAGCCCCTGTTCTTTTGCCCAGTTCACCCAATTTTGAAAATGCTTAGGCTCCAAGGAATCCAGATCAACCTCTTCCTCTGTGTCGGCATAAATCGCATGAAGATTGATTTTATGCTTTCCCGGAATTAAAGATAACGCTTTCTCCAAATCCTGACGAAGCTGCACTGCCGTCTGGGCGGCTCCAGGATATTGTCCAGTAACGGATATGCCTCCGGTGAGTTCTTTATCTCGGAATAAAAATCCACGCACATCATCGCCCTGCCAGCAATGGATCGAGATTTTGACCTTTTCAAGCTCCTGGAGCACCTTCTCCGTATCAATTCCATGGGCTGCATACAATTGCTTGGCATAATCATAGCTTTGAGCAGTTTCTTTCCTCAACTTTAGTCCCTCCCAATAACGGTATTTACCGAGTGAACGCAGCGGGTACACCGCCGTCGATGGTCAGCATGCAGCCCGTCGTCTTCTCGGCTTTGGAGGAGGCGAAAAATGCAATGCCCTCTGCAATGTCCCGGGGGTAAATATTGACCAATAACGTGGTGCGCTTCCGGTAATATTCTTCGAGCTCATGCGGTTCAATACCATACGCCGCTGCACGTTCATTTCGCCAGCTGGAATTCCAGATGGCAGAACCTTGCAGGATCGCATCCGGGAGAACGGTGTTCACTCGTATACCGTAGGGTCCCCCTTCGGCAGCAATGCAGCGAGCCAGATGCGCTTCAAGCGCTTTCGCAGAGCTGTATGCACTGGCATTCTTGCCGGCATATATAGAGTTTTTAGAGCCGACAAATACCATGCTGCCCCCAGTATTTTGAGCCTTCATCATTTTGAAACCTTCCCGTGCGACCAGGAAATAACCTGTTCCGAGTACGTTCATATTCAGGTTCCATTCCTTGAGCGAGGTTTCCTCAAATGCATTGGATGTCGCCAAGCCCGCATTGTTGACAAGGATATCCACGCCGCCGTATTGTATCGCAGCCTCCGTGTAAGCCTGGCGAACCGCTTCTTCATCCGTCACATCCATCTTCACAGCATAAGCCATGTTCTCTCCATACACTGCATTAATTTCTTCAGCAACCTGCTTGGCACCTTCTGCATTCAGATCCGCCAGCACCACATGTGCCCCTTCTTGTACCAGACGTCTAGCTGTCTCACTGCCGATCCCGCCAGCTCCCCCCGTTATAAAAGCAACCTTTCGAGAAAATTCCGCTTCCGCAGGAGCTAAAGAAAGCTTGTAAAGCTCGAGTGGCCAATATTCCACGTTATAGGACTCATTCTCAGTCAAGGATACAAAATTCCCAAGCGTGGTAGCACCGCGCATAACTGCAATTGCACGATGATATAATGCACCACTTACCCGTGAATTTGCCCAGCTTTTTCCTGTGTTAATCATGCCGACGCCTGGGATTAGAATTACGCGCGGTGCGGCCTCGAACATGACATCCCCATCGTTATGATTACGCTCAAAATAGTCGGCATAGCGCTGCTTGTAGGCTTCTATTTCTTCAATTAGCCTGGACTTCAGTCCTTCTACATCTTCAGTGTCAGGTGTCCAGTCCACAAACAGAGGAACGACCTTGGTATGAACGAGATGATCTGGACAGGCTGCGCCGACCTGAGACAGCTCTGCAGAATTTTTCCCACCGACGAATGTCAGCACATCCTCTGCATCGTCGAATGTAAGAATCATTTTTTTGCTATCGCATACTGCACCGCGAATTACAGGCATAATAGCTGCAGCAACTCGCTTCCGCTCTTCGGCAGGCAGTGCCTTATATTTCTCGCCTCCAAACAGCTGCTCCTGCTCCACATGAGCTTCAATAAAAGCCTCTGCCTCTTTGATAACCTTGATCGTCTGGGCATAGCATTCTTCCGAGGTATCTCCCCAAGTGACCAGTCCATGCTTTTCCATAAGTACAAGCTCAGCGTTCGGGTTTCCAGCTACACCCTCTGCAATCATTTTGGAGAGAGTAAAGCCCGGTCTAATATAGGAAACCCAAACAAATCGATCTCCGAAAATTTCTTGGGCGAGCTCCTTGCCTCGATCTGCACAGCATAAGCTGATAATGGAGTCGGGATGGGTATGATCAATATGCTGAAAGGGAAGGAATGCATGCAGCAGCGTTTCAATGGACGCTCTTGGAGCTTTGGCATCTACCATACATTGCGCGAGATAAGACACCATTTCTTCATCTGTCATGCTGTCCCGCTCCATGAGCGGTTTAATATCCTCCATACGAAGACCTGTAAAGTTGGAAGCCTTCATACTAGCTAGATCCGACCCGCTTCCCTTGACGTACATGACCTCAACGTCCCGCCCCCGGAAATCTTGAATAACCATTTTGCTGGAGGTATTCCCTCCTCCCCAGTTGCAAACCGTACGGTCTGAGCCAATTTGGTTAGAGCGCCTTACCAGCTTTTCAAGCTGGCTGTTGTTTTGAATATCTTTGAAAACATTTGAATTATCAATATTACTCATTGACGATCTCCTCTCCACCTCAATATTCGGATTTATCTCATCATAACACGCCCGTATAATTTTGAATATACTTGTTTATGTTTGTTTTAAAGTTTTTACGGAATGAATTAAAAATAAATAAAAAGCTCATATTGGTGCTGTGCTTGGTTCACACAGATAACACCAATATAAGCTTTTTTCATGACACCATAATCTAAGTGATGTTCAATAGTTATTGCACCGAGCTGGATTGATCCGCCTTCGCAATGCCCTCCAGCAGAGCCTCCCGGAACTGCTGCTCCTCTTCATTGACATAGCCTTGAAAGACGATCTCAGATATATCCTTATGATTAAAAAATACATTGGAATCCGCCGTTAAATTTCCATGCGGATAAAAGCAGGCGACATAATCCCAACGTTTTCCGCTCTTGGAGTCGTTCTGCATTCGCCCGTAGATCATGAGATTCTGATCCCAGTCCTTAAATTTGACCACCGACCCGATCGGCAGCAGCTTCTCTTGTACAGCTTCCATGTTCATTTCTCCTTCATGAGCATTGTTCCTACTTTGTATACCGCGGCAGCCACAAGGGGAATGAAGACCCCCAAGGAAATGCAAATTACGGCCTTTTCTCTAACCTGCAGCGCTGGATCAGCCAAATTGGGAATGATGGTGCCCAGTACGCCGACGACAGCGATGCTGATCATAATTACTTTAAACCGGCTATGCACGGCCTGGCCTCTCCCTTCCATCCCTTGCTGTGGATCTTCCTTATTCGACGGTCACGTTGCCACCTACGCCGACAAGGCTGACTCCAGGGCCAAGAGGGATATGAAATTTCAAGCCGCTTTTTCCGACCTCGGCAGAGCCGCCAACGACTCCCAGCGATGCCGAGCCGCCGATATTGAGCTCCTTATCTGTAAACGGCAGCGGAATATTAAATCCGCCTTCATACTTGTTCAGAGTCGCCTCGGCACCAATCTCCAGATTTCCGTTCTTCACCTGGGCCTCGACCTCCGCTTTGGCAAGACTGACGGAGCCCTGAACATAGTCATTCTCATATCCTGCCTCAACCATGGCGCCTTCTGCACTCACCCCGGTTGTTAACCCGGCCGATGCCGAGCCCGTAATTCCTTTGCCATACCAGCCGCTTTCCCGTCGCTCCACCACACTGCCCTCAGCCTCAGCGCCATCCAGAAGCAGCTTGCTTAGCTTTTCGCTGCTCATAGCTGGAGACGCAGCAGCAGGGCCCGCGGCTCCCGCCAAAGAAGCCGCTCCCAGCGTTCCTGCAGCAGCACTGACTCCAACGGCTCCTATTCCTGCAGCGGTACCCGTACTCGATAGATCTGTGGATCGAAAACGATGAGAGATCTGTTTCAGCTCGGTTGAAACATTATGTAAGCATGCTACAAACTGATTCATCGTGCTCCTGGCCTGCTGATAATCTCCGAAGAATCGTTCCCTCGTCATGCCTTCCCATTGACTCTCCATCTGATGGATACTGGACTCCAGACGCCGCACGAGCTCTCCGCCCTGCTGGCTTGCCAGTGAGAACCGGGAAGAGATGTCATCCAGCTGCTCCGGAGTGACCAAAATACGATTGGACATTATTAACGCTCCTTTCATGTCATTCCTAAAAAACAATCTGTTTATGTCTGGGCATTGCAGTGGATTCCTTGTCTATTACCCTTTTTCATAAACCATTAAATCACAAGTCCTCTACAGCGAAAAGCCCGGAGCTAAGAATAGCCCCAGGCATTCGCAGTACTCTGAATTAGATGAAAAAGAGAGGAACGAGGAAGAGAAAGGCCAAGCTAGCCCATGCTAAACCCGCATAAGGATTATAATATGGATAATATCCGTATGCGGAGGCTTTTACCGGCTTGTTGGATTTTCCGGATTTACCGGGCTTATGAGATAGAATATGCGCCTGTCCCGGCGGCTCTAATACAATTCCGTTGTGATCAACGCTCTTCAGCGTTCCCATCCATTCTGTACCATCATGAAGCACGGCACAGACCTGCTGGCCAATATATGGACGACAGCCGTCCGGTGACAATGGATTGATACATTGCATATTTGTTGCACCTCCCCCTGCTGGATTGATTCCAGTGTATTCGCAAGGGGCTGTCCTCGTTATCCGCTGCTGTCCTCTAGGATCTCAAAGAATACTCACTCCGGATTAGAAATCATGTTGAACTTCACAATCTTCATCATCTGAGAATTCGCTCCTGCAAGGAACCCGGGTGATACACTTGGACTGCTTTACCCAGTGTCCGATATTTTGATACAGGGCTTCGTACGATTGCTCCAGCTGTTCTTCCGATAGATCAGCAGGGTCCTGCGCTCCAAAATACTCTAATTCCATGACGATGCTCCTTTCTTCCTTCTTCCTATTTCAAACCTTGCCTTCCTCCAGTCTGCGCTGGAAGGAGCATAATTTTATGGATCTCAATCCATTATAAATAGCATGATTTCCACTTATAAAGGCGGTGCTTTGCTTCCATGTCCATCCCGTTACTCCTCTGCATCCAGCTCGGTGTGCTTGCTGGTACTCTTAGCTTAGCTGCTGAGGAGCATATCATGCATACATCCACTATGGTAAATGCTACTGCGCCTTTTACTGTTATAGAGCTCTTCGATTCGGCATCAGACCCTCAAGCTGCCTCTCCTGCCCAGCCATCTCAGAAGGAAGGGCTGTTCAAACAGCTTGCCACCTATCTGAACATGAAGCCGTATGAGCTTCGCGAGGCGTTACAGACCTCCACTCTTGCTGAAATTGCACAGTCTAAGGGCATTCCGCGAGAAGCCTTAAAGCTGAAATTAATTGCCCTTATGGAAGAACGGTCACTACACGCCCCTGTTCCTTTAGGCGGGGGAGCAGATTTTGAGCAGG
The DNA here is from genome assembly GCF_005577435.1 of Paenibacillus algicola. NCBI lineage: Bacteria > Bacillati > Bacillota > Bacilli > Caryophanales > Paenibacillaceae > Paenibacillus > Paenibacillus algicola. The sequence goes on from NZ_CP040396.1 coordinate 2,474,926, forward strand.
CAGCCGAGCTGTTTATGGATCGCCAAGGCGGCTGGCCATCTCCGCGCTCTAAGCAGCATAAAAAAGCACCGGGCTATTCCAGCCGCCCGGCACTTCAAATTTAAGGTATATATTGCTGAATGATTTGAGTCACCTCACCGTTCTCAACAGTGAGATGGTATGGAAACCAACCCATATCAATCAGCTTGTCGTTTTGGAAAATGGAATGGAATTTGGTAACACTCACTTCCTGATTCCAGATAATCTGGGCATCCTCCCAAGACCCGGTATGATCATACAGCTGCAAGAATACTCGTGCAGAGTCGCTGACAGGAAGAGTAATCTGTTCCTCTTGATCATTCACAATGTAATACCCGTCTGGCGCTTCAGTCAGATCTGAATCACCTTCCCGTTGACGGAAGATCTCGTTTGCTTCTTCACCCTCATACCATTCAATTCGATCTACCACGGCGTATAGCTGTCCGTTCATCATGGTGAATGACTGCATAAATACAGCACGTTGATGCTCTGAATGCTCTACCGGTGTATATTGCGAGCTGCCAGACGCAGCTCCGACTGTCGTTGTCATCATCAGAATTAACCCGCACAGCAGGAACCATTTTACCGCTCTTGATTTCATTCAAGCCCTCTCCCTACCTTTAGAATTGGAGGCAAGTGACATATACGCTTCATTACCCGAAGGCCATCGGCCTCAAACAGAATAATCAACAACACTAAGTATATGCCGATTGGAGGTGAAATGAATTTCAAAAGCTTCTGAATTTAATGACAATAATGCCACACCTTTAGCTCCACCTTGAGATTAAGACTGGAAGGCTTCGGTCAGCACAGGAACGATCTGCGACTTCCGGGAAACGACCCCTTTGAGGAGAGCGGTATTGTTCTCCAGCTGTACTTGATACGCTCTTTCTACAGCTGCAGCTTCCTTGCCTAGTGCCAGTGCAACGGAATCATTGTTCAAAATATCTGTCACTACAAATACGAACAAATCCAGTCCCTTATTCGCAATAATGGCAGAAATGGCTTCTTCCAGCTCCGCTTGACGGGAGAGCACATCATTCGTGTCCACGGCATTTACCTGGGCGATTTCCACCTTGGCGTTACCCATACTGAATTCCTTCGCATCCAGAGAGATCAGCTGAGGAATTGTCTTGTCGCTCAGATCCGCACCTGCCTTCAGCATTTCGAGACCATAGCTCTGTGCATCAACGCCTGCAATCTCCGCCAGTTCCTTGGCTGCAGCAATATCTTCTTCGGTGCAGGTTGGAGATTTAAATAGCAATGAATCGGAAATAATCGCCGACAGCATCAGTCCGGCAATTTCCTTGCGAATCGCCACACCGTTCTCCTTGTACAGCTTGTTCAGGATCGTTGCGGTGCAGCCGACCGGCTCAGCACGGTAGTACAGCGGGTGGCTTGTCTCAAAGTTCGCAATACGGTGATGGTCAATAACCTCAAGTACTCGAACCTGATCGATGTCAGCCGCGCTTTGCTGGCGTTCATTGTGATCGACCAGAATGACGTCCTTCGCTTCACCGGCAACCGTCTCAACCAGACGAGGTGCATCAACATGGAACGTGTTCAGTGCATAGCTGGTTTCTCCGTTAACCTCACCTAGACGTACAGCCTCAGCCCCAATACCCAGCTCCTTCTTCAGCTCTGCATAGGCGATCGCGGAGCAAATGGTATCCGTGTCCGGGTTCTTGTGACCAAATACGAGAATATTACTCATGTTCTAAGCCCTCCAATTAAAGTTCATATAGTGTTGTGTATGTGCCACCGAAATGGCGAAGCTTGTTCATTCTCTAACGATTATAACTGTAAATTCACCTTATTCCAATTACTTTACCATGATTTTCATTTGAAACTTTAAACGATAACGATTTCTGGCTCGGGCAGAAAGCCGAATTTCCGCTCTATACCTTCTGAAATAACATCCATCAAGTATAAAATATCGGAGGCACTGGCGTGATTGTGATTCAAAATCATATTGCCATGATACGGTGATATCACAGCCCCTCCGCGGCTCAAGCCTTTCAGCTGCAACTGTTCTACGAGAGAGCCGACAGCAACGCCATAATCATAATTATTCTTAAACACCGATCCGCAGGAAGGAGCATCGAAATGATGCCGGCTGGTGCGGTATTTAATGATGTCCAGCATCGCTGGCGGCGTTGGAATTCCGATTCCGGCCAGGGCATGAACTTCCCCCAATATGTAAGAGAACCATTGAGGCAATGAGGAGGAATGGCAGCCTCTTGTCTTCCACGAATGTACCAATTGCGAGGCATAAAGCAGCTGCTCCTCTGCTGCAATATCTACATTGAGCTTGGCACCGACAATGATCCACGGCTTCTGCTGAAAAATAGACTGCTTATAGCCAAACCCGCACGCCGACGCATGAATAGACTGAACCGATAATCCTTCAGTGCTGGTATCCACGTAATAAACCGTGTCCAGCAGTTCACTTATTTGAAGCTGATTGTACTTCGCATTCATATAGATTCCTGCTCCCAGACAGCCCGGAAGAAGAAAGCTGAGCTCCATACGGGAATCCCCACCCCGCAGCCCGATCAGAGAGAGCAGAGACATCGGAGTGCCGGCTGATACATACCATTTACCGTCCTGCTCCCGGATTTCGCAATGGCGCTTCAGAGAAATAAATAACAGGTCCGGATCAGGAGCATCCGGAAATAATAGATTGGATCCCATGCCAAAGGAGTACCAGGGCAGTCCACTGGCAAAAGCGGCCTCGTACAGGGTAATGAGCTCTTCTGTCGTTTCCGGCTCTGCCAGAAAACCGGCCTCCCCTCCGATGGCATAGGTAGAATAGGGTGCAAGAGGAGTTTGCCGTCTGCACAGCTGCTCAATAACGGATGATTGCAGGTTCATAGGTGAGAGTCACATCCTTTGGTAGGCTTTCCTTCAATATTATGATAGAACGCAGACGCGGGTGTCAATTTGAAGACATCCATGACTATCCATGACCATTTATGACCAAAATGAAAAAGCCCCCGCCATGCTGCACCGAGCAAGGCAGGGAACCTTTAAATTACTAAGCAAAGCCATACTCTTTATTCCAGAAAATCCTTCAATCGCTTGCTTCGGCTAGGATGACGAAGCTTGCGGAGCGCTTTAGCTTCAATCTGGCGAATACGCTCCCGGGTCACACCGAACACCTGGCCAACCTCCTCCAGGGTTCGAGTTCTGCCGTCCTCCAGTCCAAAGCGCAGACGGAGCACGTTCTCCTCCCGCTCTGTCAACGTATCCAGCACTTCCTCCAGCTGCTCCTTGAGCAGCTCGAAAGCTGCAGCATCCGACGGAGCAAGAGCATCCTGATCCTCAATAAAATCCCCCAGATTTGAATCGCTCTCTTCTCCGACCGGTGTTTCCAGAGAAACGGGCTCCTGCGCCACCTTCAGAATTTCACGCACCTTCTCCGGACTGATGTCCATTTCCTTGCCAATCTCCTCCGGTGTCGGCTCGCGGCCTAAATCCTGCAGCAGCTGTCTCGAGATCCGAACCAGCTTATTAATGGTTTCCACCATATGAACCGGAATCCTTATTGTGCGGGCTTGATCCGCAATGGATCGCGTAATGGCCTGGCGGATCCACCAGGTGGCATACGTACTAAACTTGAAGCCTTTAGAGTAATCAAATTTCTCAACAGCCTTGATTAGCCCCATATTCCCCTCCTGAATCAGATCCAGGAATTGCATACCTCTGCCTGCATAACGGCGTGCGATACTGACTACGAGACGGAGGTTCGCTTCGGCCAAACGACGCTTGGCTTCCTCGTCCCCCTCGTTAATTCTCTTAGCCAGCTCGACTTCCTCTTCTGCAGACAGAAGAGGAACCCTGCCAATTTCCTTAAGATACATACGAACCGGATCGCTAATCTTGATGCCAGGCGGAAGCGAAAGATCATCGTGCACCGAAAAATCCTCACTTGGAGAACTGGCCGCCTTGTCCGGCTCCACGGTCTCACGATCCAGTGCAAAATCCGCACTGCTACGGTTTTCCATTCTATGCCCCCCTGTTGACATTTCTGATAGAATATGCTAATCTAGATATGTGTGACTACATAACTTTACTAATTAGTTATCCTTCATTCTATCATATTTTGAGTGAGTTATCAACTTTTGATCTGATTGAAACCGGCCTATGCATAGGCCGGTTTTTTTTACGTTCCTATTGCTTTATTCATCTTCACCGAAATAACGCTTGATGACTTCTGATAGCATGGAGGTTTTTAAAGGCTTTGTAAGATAGTCATCCATACCTGCTGTCAGGCAATGCTCTCGGTCACCCATCAGCGCGTTAGCTGTTACAGCCACAATGATAGGTATTCGATCGGCGGGCAGCTGCAGCCGCATTTGCCGGACCGCCTCCACGCCGTCCATTTCGGGCATTTGGATATCCATGAATATGAGATCATAATGGCTACTCTGTGCCTTGCTTAATGCTTCTTTTCCGTTTTCTGCGATCGTTACCATATGCCCGAGTCTTTCCAGCATCTTGGTAATGACCAGCTGATTGGTCACATTATCCTCAGCTACCAAAATGTTCAGCATACGCGGCCCGCTCTCTGTCACTTGCTCCCTTTTTCTGCCTAAGCTCGATGCATCTCGTGGAAATAGAGAAGCCGGATTAACCGGATTTGGGTGCTCCGACTGCTGAAAATGAAACAGATCTGAAGAACTATTAAAGGACTCACCATGACGGGAGTGCTCCACATAAGAGAGTGGTTCAATATATAGGTTTGACATGGCCAACACCTCCGTTCGGTCCGATCTGAAAAGATTAGTATTATGGCTTCACTGCATTCCAGATCCGCTTGGTTTCTTGATTTAATGTAGATAGATCTTGTAATTCCTCATCCATGGCTCCAAGATTTGCGGCATGCTTCAGCTGAAGCACGGCTTTGACGCGCTCATCCAGAACTTCCTCTGAAATCTCGCCTTGCTGCACAGCTTCCAGCAGGGATTTCAGAACAGCCTCCTCCAGCTTATAATCATGACCCACAAGCACGATATTACAACCAGCGAGGATTGATTGAACAGCGGCATCACCAATATCATAGCCAGCTTCAGATATAGCCCCCATGGTCAAGTCATCCGTGATAATCACGCCGTCATACTTCATGTCCTCTCGAAGCAGATTCTGAATGACACGTTTGGAAAGAGAAGCAGGAGTATCCGGATCAATACTCGTCATTAATAAATGGGCTACCATGACGACCTCAGCACCCTGCTCAATCGCTTCTTGAAACGGGACCAGCTCTTTAGATTTCAAGCGTTCCCAAGGATGAGAGATCACCGGAAGTCCGGAATGAGAATCGACACCCGTGTCTCCATGTCCAGGAAAATGCTTGACGACAGGAACGACGCCCTCTTCCCGAATCGCTTTCATTTGTGCCAGCCCAAGCTGCGACACCCGCTCGCTTTCACTGCCGAAAGAGCGGTCTCCAATGACCGGATTATCGGGATTACTGTTTATATCCAGCACGGGAGTATAGACCAGATTCATCCCCAGCGCCTTCATCAGCCTCGCAATATGAGTACCGGCATCCGCAGCCAGCTTTGGATCCTCCGTTTGTCCCAGCTTTCCGCTGGAAGGCAGCCTGCCCAGCTCTGGAGGCAGCCGGGACACTCTTCCGCCTTCTTCATCCAGGCTGAGCCATAAAGGAACAGGATGATCACCGTTTAGCTGCTTTAGCCTGCCGGTCAGCTCCAGCGTCTGGTCAACGGATTCAATATTATCCCCGAAAAAAATAAATCCACCCACATAATACTGCTCTAGCAGCCTTTGCGCCGTTGCATCAGGAACTGTACCCTCCAGCCCGATTACAACGAGCTGGCCTACCTTTTCTTCCAGGGTGAGCTCTTGCATCCACTGCTCTACATGGCTTAGACCCTGCTTCACAGCTGGAGGAGCGTTCGCAGTGTCTGATCCCGGCTCATCGGTGAGACCGCTCTTCGGAGGAGAAACTGGCGGGGCTCCACCGGACGTTCCGGCTTCATCGCCTGCAGCGTTATGATCAGGTGGCGAGACGTTCCCGGCTTGCTTCGAGGGCGAAGAAGCCGGCTGTACCTCGGTGGAGGAATCGCAGCCAGCGACCCCCAGCAGCAACACCAACATAAACAAACAGATATGTAAGGTACGCTTCATGACTTCTTACCTTTCAAATATAATTAGAGGATCAGGACTAGATCAGACCAAGCTCTCTCGCCTGCTCTTCCGTGAGAATAAATTGCTCGTTCTCCCACACGTCATCCTCTTTGTCCTGCAGACCAAACATGAGGATCAGCTTGTCCCAAATATGTCGATCCAGCGCTTCTTTTTGCGTGATGATGATCTTCATGATATCGACCTCCTGTTCAGCTTGATCCGGCAGCTTCTTTACATAAGATACGTCTCTCATGGAAGCTTGATGTAAACCTTAAGGCTCTACACGTTAATATTATTACAACCAAAGCGGAGACTTAGAAACTTATGTTACAAAATTGAGTTATTTGAAATGATCGCGCTGTATAGGGAAACCGCCCGGGCAATAGCCCCAGGCGGTTAGGATGTGTGTGATTAAGATTTCAAAATCCAGGACAGCGCAATGGTCCCTTCTCCTGCATAAATTCCGGCTACAGGAATAAAGGTCATAATCTCGCTGGGGACCTCGGGGTAGAGCTCACCCAGCTCCCGCTGTACGGACAGCGCCTCCTCCAGATTACCGGCATGCATAATACATATCTTGCTTGTTGAAGCAATATCATTGGATAGGTAATCCAGCATACGCTGCCGTGCTTTTTTGTACGTACGGATCTTCTCGTCAACAATGACTTTTCCGTCATCAAACCGCAAGAGCAGATGAATCTTTAGCAGCTGGCTGAATACGAGCTTTGTGCCTGACATTCTCCCGCCCGCATGCAGTCGCTGGAGGCTAAACGGGATGAGATAAAATTTCGTCATCTCTCTCATTTTGCGGATGCGCTCTGCGATCTCCTCAGCCGAGCATCCGTCCTGATGCCACTGGACCCCGGATTGGATCATCTCCCGGACTGGAAACGCGCCGAATTTGGAGTCAATGGCAATCACGTCTGCCTCAGCAATTTCTGCCGCTTGGATCGAGGTATTCAAGGTTCCGCTCAGACCGGAGGAGCAATGCACAGCTATAATATCATCGTAGCGCTCCTTCAGGGATTCATACAGCTCAATAAATTCGCCGATTGGCGGCTGCGAGCTGCCTACCTTTGGCTCGTTCAGCATTTTCTTATAAAATTGCTCTGCTGAAATATCAACCTGCTCCCGAAATTCCTGATTGCCCAAAATCAGGCGGAGAGGCACCATATAAATATGGTTTTGTTCCATAAAGCTGGGATCTAAGGTACTGGTGCTGTCGGTTACCCAGGCTAATGATCTCATAGGCATGATACAACTCGCTTTCATCTGTTAGATACTGTCTTCTATTAGAATAAATAATATATGATGCTAAGCCAGCGCGCAAATGGGAACGATTTCATAAATATGGCTGTTTAATCATGTGAAGAGCGGGTAATTTCTTGTACAGCAGTTGAATCACAGCATATACAAAATTGAAATGAAATGAAGGAGGAATTACGATATGAGAAAAACAGCATTGTGGACCGCCGTTGGTGCAGGAGCAGCATACTTGCTGCGTAACAAGGACAGCCGTCAGAAGCTCATGAACCAGTTTCAGGATCTGAAGGGTAAGTATTTCTCTAATGCCGAATCAAGCCAATCATCCGTGAGCCAAGGCAGCTCCGTGATGAACACATCGAGCGCATCCGGAAATTCTCTCCAGCGTTCAACAACTTCTTAAATCAGATTGCCGCAATTGCATAGATTTACACAAGGCTTCACCGATGACTCTCCTCGGTGAAGCCTTTTTATATGAACTGGCCTGCGTGCGGAAAAGATATAATTTTTAGTTCATACTTTCTTGAACTCCAAGAACCTGATAGAATAATAAAGCTGTCGAATCAGGTAGGAGGTTGCATCTTGCGCATTTTTCAGAGGCCGGCATCACGTTTTATGAATCTTCCCATTAATATTCGCTTGTTCTTTCTCGCCAATGTTCTTTATCAGATTGGAACCGGGATGTTTGGAGTGTTGTATAACCTGTACATCCGGGATATTGGATATTCCGATGCGATGAACGGCACGGTTGTCAGTGTCCAATCCTTGGCGACTGCCCTTATGTTTATTCCGATTGGTTTTCTGGGTGACCGCGGCAGCCGGAAACAGCTGCTTGTGATTGGAGCTATGCTCAGCGGAATCAGCCTGATCGTCCGCGCCTGGACAGAGCAATCTACCGGTCTGCTCGGATTAGCGGTTGTAACCGGCATCTTTTCCTCTGTGTTTCAGGTGCTCGCCATTCCGTTTCTGGCTGAGAACACAAAGAAGTCCGAACGAATGAGAATTTTCAGCTACCATGCTTCTCTCATGCTGGGAGCTCAAGTGCTCGGGGGAATGGGCGGCGGGTTTCTGGCTGATTTGCTTCAATTCACCGGCATTAGCCGCGTGACGAGCCTCAGCATCGTGCTTATGATCGGCGGCGTCAGCGCCCTGGCCGCGTTCCTTCCATTGCTGTTTACGCAGGAAGTCTCGGCTGTGGCTGAGAAGGAACCGCAGGAAGCTCCTGCGCCCGTACAAACTGAAGCACAAAGGCGTCAAAGCGATCGTCAGGATCTCAAGGTTATTGGCCAATTTACGATTGCCCAGCTCCTCATTGGCCTCGGCTCTGGGCTGGTGGTTCCTTATCTCAATCTGTATTTTACCAACCGTTTCGAGGTTTCGTTGTCCGCCGTTGGCATCCTGATCTCACTGGGACAGATCATGACCATTTTCTCGATGCTCATTGGACCGTGGCTCGTCCGAAGACTAGGAGCTGTGACTTCCGTACTGTGCTTTCAGCTGCTGTCGCTTCCATTTTTGCTGATCACAGGCTTCACTAATATATTTGCCGTAGCCGCCATCGGGTTTCTATTTCGTCAGGCTCTTATGAACGCAGCCAATCCGATTCAGGCGTCTATTCTCGTGGAACGTGTACCGGATCACCGGCGGGGCATTGCAAATTCCTTCACCCAAACCGCCTTCATGATGGGCTGGGCAACGATGGGACCCGTACAGGCGGCGCTCGTGACCCACTACGGAAGCTATTGGGGATATGCTATTACATTCTGTATCACCGGCGTATTATATATTGCTGCATCGTTCATGTACTATTTCATGTTCAGAGAGAAGAAAGCTCAAGCACTTTAGCATAACGCCAGGTACACAAAAAGGCCGAAGAGCAGCTCCGACCGGAGCCGTCCTCGACCTTTTTGCGTTGTTTTGAAACGAATTTCTTCAGCACCCTGTTCACTCAGCCGATCATGCTCTTCTGCTTCCCCAGAACGATGGCCTCCACCTTCTTGCTCACCCATAACAGGAACAGCACCGCAGCCAGCACCACCAGAACCCACAGCGGCTGCTGGATAAAGCTCTCCACATTGGCGCCGATCAAGGAAACGAGCAGCACCATCAAGCCCTTCCCGGGGATCAATGCTGTCAGATAGGAGCCCATTTTCATCCCCCCCAGGCCGGCAGCGATGTTAATTGCCACAAAAGGCCCTATCGGTAAAATGCTGAGAAGAAATACGTAGCTGAAGCCGTTTCGCTGGATCCAGGCCTGACCCTTGAGTACCTTGGGCTTGGCTGCCCATTTCCGGATCAGCGGGATGCTGCCGGCTTTCTGCACGAGATAAAAGGTAAGCACACAGCCGCTGACAATCCCGATCCAGGAGTACAGGAATCCGGCCCAAAGCCCGTAGACCGCCGCATTCAAGCCTACAATCAGAGCCGTGGGCAAGGGGGGCACAAAAGACTTCATAAAGGTTAGCAGAACACCCGGAAGTGGTCCAAGCTCCCGAAAGGTATCTAAAAATAAGGCAAGGGATTCTTCACTCAGCAGTGACATGATTCCGTCTGCCGCAGCCATCTCATTCAAAGCAGGTTCACCTTCTTACCAATCTTCAATAAGAATAGTGTAACGGATTTTAGAGATGTTTTCACAACATTTTTTTATGGAAGCCAGCCGTGATTCAATCAGGAGCAGGCATCATCATTGCAGCTGCCGCCTGGAGCCGCGTTGGCATCCTCAACGAACACCAGCGGAGATGCTTCAGCCGCCGCCTTCTGCAGTGCCTGGGTGAACACCTCGACCGGCTGTGCGCCGGATACAGCGAACTTATGGTCCAGTACGAAGAACGGAACTCCACGGACGCCGATTTCACGAGCCGCCTGCTCATCTGCGAGCACTTCGGAGGAGAACTCCTCACTTTCCAGCACAGAGACTGCTTGATCCCGATTCAAGCCGGCCTGTACGGCAAGGTCTGCAAGCTGCTCTGCATCGTTCAGATCCTTCAAATCGGTGAAGTATGCCTTGAACAGCACCTCTGTCATCTCGTCCAGCTTGCCTTCCTTGTCCGCATATTGCGCCAGACGGTGCGCATTAAACGTATTCGCAGGAATAACGCGGTCCAGATGGTAGGTCAAGCCTGCACGTGCCGCTTGCTCCGTCACACTCCGATTCGCGTCCTCCGCCTGCTGCAGGGTCATGCCATATTTCGCTGCCAGCAGCTCGGTCATGGACACGCCAGGCTCAAAGGACGCACCCGGGCTCAGCTCAAAGCTGCGGAATACAACCTCCACCTGCTCTCTGCCAGGAAAATTCTCTAGTGCCTTCTCCAGATGACGCTTGCCAATATAACAAAAAGGACATACCACGTCCGACCATACTTCAATTTTCATATTGCACCCCTCCATAGCTGTTTCTGCATTTATAACTTACTAATTGTAACATGCTTTATATATGATAACAAACATATGAGCATGAAAAAGGACGGCTCTAAAGAGCCGCCCGCCTATTTATATTTATGCCAATCCATCTTGCTGTTATTGAGCAAATGCTCAAAATCATTGTCCAGGCGCTTCTGCTCCGCCTTCTTCGCCGCTTCGCGCTCCAGACGCTCCTGCTCCCGCTGCTGCGCTTCCGACGCCTTGAGCTCGGCGGAGGTCTTCTTTAATTGCTCCAGCAGTTCCGGATTCAGTAAATCCTTCAAGGTTGCGGGCTTATCTTCATTTCTATTCGGGGCGGCTTCTGTCCGCCTTCTGTTATGCTTTGCAGCCATGTCAATCCTCTCCATTTCTTATGAACCGTTGTCCTTAGCCAAAAAAGAAGCTGATGTACACCATTACCAGCAGGCCCGCGATAAAAGAGTACGTCGAGGGCCGCTCATAGCCGTGTCCGTGACTCTCCGGAATCAGCTCTTTATATACAATAAACATCATGGCTCCGGCAGCAAAGGCCAGACCATACCCGATCATCCAGTCGATATAGCTCGCAGCAAAGTAGCCGGCAACCGCAGAGATCAGCTCCATAATCCCGGTCATAAATACGATCAGAAGCGCCCGCATACGGCTCACCTGACTGTTAATCAGGAACACGGCGAGAATCAGGCCCTCCGGCATATTCTGAGCCCCAATGGAAATGGCTACCATTAACCCCAGGCCTTCATTCTCACTGGCATAGCTGAAGCCTGTGCTCAGCCCTTCCGGAATGTTATGAATAAATAATGCAATGATGACCAGTAACGATGAGGGATCAAATTCTGCCCAGCGCTTTGAACTGGCAGTCTCCGGATTCGGTATTTTCTCACTGATCAGATCCAGCACAAAAATACCTGCCAGTAGGCCCAGGGTCAGGGAGATCATCCCGCCTTCATCCAATGCCTGAGGCATCAGGCCAAACGTGGACGCCGAAACCATAATTCCCGCTGTAAAGGCGACCAGCACATCCTTCCATTTCTCCGAAAGTGTCCGGACAAACAGAAGCGGAATGGCTCCTAGAACCGTAGCCATCGCCGAGATAAAGCTTCCAATTAATGCTGAAACCATGATGGTTATCCCCTTATCATCAGGAAATGAGTATAGCAAAATGGAGAGCTTCCGCTCTCCATTTCCACTTTAAAGGGCGATCGATGGGACTTGAACCCACGAATGCCGGAGCCACAGACCGGTGCGTTAACCCCTTCGCCACGACCGCCATAACAGATGTAATGAACCTGAGACATTAATGTATCATGATTACTATCTGCTTGGCAAGTTGTAATATTTTCCTGCTAATAAACAGTTGTTACATTAGAACTTGAAATCATAGCTCTGATATTTCCGCGCATTTCGGACGGCGCTCCATAGCTCTTTATTTTCAGCACCGGAGTACCAATAAGCGATTCCCGCGAGTCCTCGATCTGCTGCAAGAAGATGCTTGAGCGTAAGAGATCTTTCTTCTTCCGTCCATATGCTGTAGGCGGTACCCTTCTGGGTGTAGTCAGCGATATACTGCCCGGCAAGGGCGTCCCAGCGCAGACGTGCAGAAGGGAGCGCCGACAGCTGCTGCTGCTCGGTTAACGTAATATCCCGTGATAAAGCCGGGTCACTTCTATTCCAGGCCCTTGTATATAGCGGCAGCGCAAGAATAATCTTAGAAGCTGGCATCTGCGTTAATAACTGATCTACCGCAGAGGTAACCCAGGGAAGAGAGGCAACGGATCCCGCCTTCTGAGAACCGCTCCAGTGCTCTTCATAAGCCATAAGGACGGTATAATCGGCGGCATAGCCAATAGCCTCCATATCAAAGGCTGCTGTCCAGTCCGTGCCGAGATCGGGAGAGACATCCACCGACAAGACGGCTCCTATTGGATGCAGCGCAGCCGACAGCTCCGACACGAACAGGGTCATCAGCTCCCGATCCTGCGGAGATACATTCTCAAAATCCAGATTAATGCCGGCGAGCTGGTACCGCGACACATATCCGGCAACAGATTGAATGACACTTTTGCGCTGAGCAGCATCTTGAAGCATTCGGTGGGTGGACTCTTTGTTGAACCGATTCCCCAGCATTGCCCACACGGCCACACGTTTTTGGCGGCTCCACTGCAGAATCTGATCATTCGTATGATTGGAAACTGATCCGTCCTCATTGAGAAAGTACCATCTCGGGGACACCGTATTCAGCCCTGCCCGCTCTGCGTAGGCCATATATTGTGCTGCCGTACCCTGATAAAACCAGCCCATGGAGATGTCTGAAGCTGCAGTCTGACCATATGAATCCAGTGCTCTCTTCACGCTCCCGGATTGAAGGATATTACTCAGCAGCATGACAGCCTCTTGTCGCGTGATTGCAGCCCCTGGCCGGAAATAGCCTTGACTGCCCTGCATCCAGCCCAAGGATGTAACGGTGTTCACCTCTTCCCGGGCCCAGCCGGAGATGTCGTCCATATCCTTATAGCGGAGAGTCAGGTTGCCTTGCCCGGCTGCCGGATCTGAGGGCTGCTTCATCGCTCTTGCCGCAAGTGCGGCTGCCTCTTCCCGTGTAATCCGGCTGGTAGGATCAAATCTCCGCTCTTCCTTGCCCTTCACCATGGACAGGTTAACAGCAGCATGAATCCATCCGTATGACCAGGACTGAGGGGTGACATCATCAAAGGCACGGATGCTGCTGTAGACCGGCTCCAATGCTAACAGCCGGACCAGCATGGCCGTAAATTCAGCCCTTGTAACCGGCTTTTTCGGAAAAAAATGTCCGTGGCCATCCCCCGACACTATGCCCCTTGCAGCCAGGCTGTGTATATCAGCTTGGGCATAGCTCCCTTCCAAATCTGTAAATTTTACAGATGCAGCAGCTTCGTGGACCACACTCGTAAATAGAAGCATCCCTGCCAGCAGAAGCATCATGATCTTTTTCAAATAGTAACGCCTCTCTTCTATGTTCATCACTCTGATCCTACTACCATATCAAAGAAATGAAAGAGGACGCACTGTGTAGTTATTGGTAATTGCAAATAGCCCCGAGCTTGTGCTCAGGGCTTGTGATAATAGGAGACCGGTTTTTTCATAACGGTGTCAATACACTTCTTGACCGAATGATAGCCAATGGCAAAGCGTCCCTCAGTAGGCTCCCATATCGTATATTCCTTCAGGGAAGCTACAACCAGGTGACTGCTCTTCACCGTCGTTTCTTTCAAAATGTGACGCCTGCCCTTTTCCTTTAAAGCTTTTCTTAGATTGTAAGGCTCCACATAGAACCTCAGATCCTGAATCACGCCCTGCTCATATAGGCCTTGAGCCGCCAAGCCCATATTGGCGTGATCCCGGTGATTTCCGCCGGCATACGTGAAGGTCTTTACTCTGGCCTGCGGATAACGATCCAGAAACTCCATGATGACCTGCTTGCAGCCTTCCACGGTGGTAGTCCCGTCCTGCATCAGATAGGAGGAATAGTGAATCCACTGCGGCGGAAGACCCAGCGCTTTACAGGAGCGCTCAAATTCGACATTTCGGCAGACGGAAAAGGCAGCTTCATCGAGTATCGCATAGCCTTCGTTATGGGGGTCAAGCTTTTTCTTGAGCAGCGAGCTCTTCTCTTCCCCGTTCAGCTGCCTTCTAACGCCGGAGGACGCTCCATCTGTATATAAAATGACGTGACATTCATCATGCTGATCCAGATGATTGCGGATGCCCGCACCAAACGTCAGGGCTTCATCATCCTGATGGGGGACAAAAAATAAATTTACGGCCATATGCTTCTCCTTCCTCTCATGCCAAGACTTCAGCTTGAAGATTGCAGCTGCTGCAAAATTGAAGTCGTTATTCGCTGTCGTTCTCCCGGACTCACTATATAATAGTAGATATTGTTTATGATGGCTCCGTCCCCCTGGATTTCGTCCCTCTCAATGGTGTCGAGATCAGGCCTGTATTCAGTAAACAACCACTTTATATCCTCCAGGGTTACATTCGTTTTGGTGCTGACCTTCACTTCTTCCAAAATGTCTGTCACTTTAGTCACGCTCGACAGCCGCTTGGCCTGATCCATAATGGCGGCGAGAACCTGTTGCTGTCTGGCATTCCGACCGAGATCACCGCGGGGATCACCGTAACGCATTCTTGAGAATAGCAACGCCTCCTCACCGTTTAAGGACAGCGTGCCTGCCGGATAATCCACACCATCTATGGAGAAGGCAAAGGGATTGTCCACCACAATGCCGCCCAGAAGATCAATGATTTGCGCAAAGCCCTCCATATTCACTTTTACATAGTAATCCATAGGAACATCCAGAAACTGCTCAATGCTTCGGATTGACATAGAGACACCGCCAAAGGCGTAGGCATGATTGATTTTATCCACGGTGCCACGGCCCACGATCTCGGTACGAGTATCCCTGGGAATATGAATCATCTTCACGGAGTGCTTATCCGGATTCACGGCCAGCACCACGATCACATCTGATCGTCCCACATCATTCTCCCGCTCATCCACGCCGAGAATGGCCAGCGTAAAGGGGTCTCTCTTGCTGAGCTCTGGCGGGCCCTGCCGGACAGATCCGGCGGCTTCAGCAGCAGGCTGCACCTCTGCAGCAGTCCTGTTCTTCTGCGCAGCAGGCATGGAAGGCTGGGATGGCGGCACTGTCGTCACCGATTCCATTACAGAGGGACTGGAGGTTACCGGCGTTTCCAAATCCAGCGGCTCATAGATCGCACTCATGGTGCCCTTTACAGCTTGATATAAATAGAGGCTGTATACACAGCCTCCTATCAATATAATTGCGCTGATTATGAGAATCAGCTTCTTCCAGCGCTTCATGAGGGAATCTTCCTGGCAGAGCAGTGCGCTTCAACTTCCTCCCAGGTGCTATACATCTCGATAATATCATCCTCCTGCAGCACGGAGCCCTTCTGGACCTCGATAAACTCCACATCACTATCCGCCTTAATTCCATAATAGACGTGAGAAGGGATCGTAAAGACATCGCCGCTCTTGATGTCAAACACCTCATCATTGAAGACCAGCACACCTTCTCCGCTAACAATGTTCAGTGTGGTGCTCCGCTGGCAGTGCTTCTGATAGCTCAGGCATTTCCCTTCCCAGAGACAAATGCGCCGGGTGAGGACCTCCTCCTCCTGCTCATATTTCGTATAATCCAGCACCCGGTACCAGCCCCAGCTTCGCTCTTCATACATCGGCTGCTGATCCGGCGCTACCATATCCTTGACGCGCGGGCTTGCGCTTTTGTCAGACACTAGAATGCCGTCCGGGCTTACCGCAACCACAGCATTGGAGAGGCCAATAACAGTCACCGGAATATCCAGCTCATTGATTAGATGCGTGTTGTCGCAGTCCTCACTGATTCTTCCTTCTCCGATCTGCTGGACGCCCATATTTTCCGTCAGCGTGTTCCAGGTGCCAAGATCCTTCCAGCAGCCTTCATAAGGCAGCACAGCAATATGCTTCTCTTTCTCCACCACCTCATAATCGAAGCTGATCTTCGGCAGCTGGCTGTATTTCTTATTCAGCTCCTCATATTGAACCGGAATCTTGGATTGAAACAGCTTGTCAATCATATAGCCGAGCTTGAAAGCAAACACGCCGCAATTCCAGAGCGCCTGCTCCGCCATCAGCTCCTCCGCTCTCTCCTCTGTCGGCTTCTCCGTAAAGCCTGCTGCGCGCATGACACCATTGGCCGTGGAGGTTTTCTCAGGAATAATATAGCCGTATTTCGAGGACGGATAGGTCGGAGTCACGCCCATGAGGGCAATCCCGGCATCAGTATTCTCCAGCACCTGTTCCAGCTCTTTGATTTTCTCGAAAAAATGGTCCTCCACATAAGGATCCACCGGCAATATGCATACCGTTTCGTCCAGCGATACCCCTTTCAAGGAATACAGATAAGAGGCTGCCAGGGCAATCGCCGGAAACGTATCTCGGCGTTCCGGCTCAGCGATAATGGGCACCGGGCCAAGCTGATTCTGCAAAATTTCCACCTGCTTGCTGCTGGTAGCAATCAGCGTCGATTGATCCAGGCCGGCCGCCTTGATTTGTCCCCAGACTCGCTGGACCATGGACTCCATTTCCAGGTCTTCATTCTCCAGCACCTTCAGGAATTGCTTGGATCTGGCATCGTTCGACAATGGCCACAGCCGTTTACCGGAGCCTCCGGACAGCAATACTAATTTCATTTCCATCCCTCCATCGTGTAAGTATGATCCATCATACGATCTTCAGACTGCTCTGCGCCTCTACCTTGGACTGCTCTGATTCAACAATGGTTTCCAGCAAGTAATTTTTGAGCGGCAGTCCGATCCCGTCCCGCTTCAGCGCGAAGTCAATATTGGCCTTCAAATATCCGAGCTTGCTGCCGACATCATACAGCTTGCCTTCGTAACAGAAGCTATACATCTCCTGCTGCTGCGCCAGCGCCTTCAATGCGTCTGTCAGCTGAATTTCGCCGCCTACACCGGCCTCCTGATGCTCCAGGAGATCCATAATTTCCGGATGGAGAATATATCTGCCGATCATGGCCAGGTTGGAGGGAGGGTTCACCTTCGGTTTTTCGACCAGGTTTGTGATCCGCTGCATTTTACCATTCACAGCTTCCCCTTCAATGACGCCATAGCTGCTCACATCCTTCCAGGGCACACTCTCTACCGCGACGATGCTGGACTCGTGCTGGTCATAGACATCGATCATCTGCTTCAGGCAAGGCACCTCATGGTCGATTATCATATCCCCTAGTAGAACTGCAAAGGGCTCGTGGTTAATAAATTTACGCGCACACCAGATGGCATGTCCCAGACCGAGCGGTTCTTTCTGACGAACACAATGGATCTCTACCAGATTGGAGACGCTGCGGACAATTTCCAGAAGCTCATCCTTGTTCTTCTCCTCCAGATCAGCCTCCAGCTCGATATTTTTGTCAAAATGATCCTCAATCGCCCGCTTACTCCGTCCTGTCACGATAATAATATCCTCAATCCCTGAAGAGATGGCTTCCTCGACGATATACTGAATCGTTGGCTTGTCCACGATCGGCAGCATTTCCTTGGGCATTGCTTTGGTGGCCGGTAAAAAACGGGTTCCTAGTCCTGCAGCGGGAATGATTGCTTTCGTTACCTTTGTCATTGAAAAGCCCTCCTCTGGGGTTATGGAATACTCTTGCGATGAATGATTTGCCGCGCACTGGCGATCAGGCCGGGATTAAATAGGAGAATGGAGGCACCGTAGAAGAGCACTCCACAAGCCACCTGGATGATGAAATGAACCTCACTTGCAAAAAGCCAATCGGCTAGCCGGTTGAGCAGCAGTACCCCGGCCACCATGACGGCTCCAAAGCTTAATCCGGGCAGCATGCTTTTGACATAGTCGGCTCCGCACGGTCCCAGCATTCGCTTGACAGCGAACAGGTACTGCACTACGACCAGGGCGGTTTGAACGAGTAAATAAGCGACAGCCACGCCAATTACACCGCCCAGATACGCTCCGATGAACAGGCCCGGTGCCTGAATGACCATGCTGATCAGGGTGAACTGAAAATAGACATCGGTGCGGCCCTTAGACTGAAGGAGCGGCTGCACCGGCAGCGTCAATGTGCGTACCAGGAGTGTCGCCGACAGAATCTGAATAATAAGGACACTTGGAATCCATTGCTCTCCGAACACGAAAGGAACGAGAGCGGGAGCGGTGACCAGAATCCCCATATAGATCGGCGCATTCAAGTAGCTGACATAGCTCATGACCTTCACATATCCGTTTCGAAGCAGCTCCTGCTGCATCTGCATCTTGGCAAAGATCGGCAGGCTGACGGTGTTAATTAGCGGCGACAGCTTCTGAATGGGCATATTGCATAGCTGAAACGCAAAGCTGTAATATCCCAGGGTCTGGGCTCCGAACATCCGTCCGATGATCATATAATCCAGATTGTAGATCAGGGACTGCAGCAGATTGGAGAACATTTGATAGACACCAAACCGGAGATAGCCCTTCAAATCTTTTCTCGCAAAATGTAATCTTGGCGTCCATCGGCGCCAGCCCAGAAACAGAAGTCCAACCGATTTAATCAATGCATTGCCTAAATAGGAGCCGACCAGCGCATATACGCCAAATCCGAAATAGGCACCGGCCAGGGCAATGATAAACCCGCCTACGTAAGCCGCGATCTGAATTTTTGAAATGTTGTCAAACTCCAGCTCCTTGCGGCACAGCACCTCAAACTGCTGGCCAAAGGCCGGAATGAGGCAGAGCAGCGACATCCACCTTATCGGATTGATGAGCGCCGGTTCCTCGTAGAAGGCAGCCACATAAGGGGCAGATAACCAGATGAGCAAGGAAATAAGAGCACTCATGCCCAGATTCAAAAGATACAGGCTGGACAGATGATTCCGGGTGACATCCTGCCGGTGAATTATGGCATTGGAGATGCCCATGTCCGTTAAATTTACGGCGGCAGCGACAATCACCATAATCATTCCCATGAGTCCATAATCCTTCGGCGAGAGCAAATGGGACACCATGATCAGCTGCAGCAGCTGCACGATAATCGACACCACCGTACCGAGGCTGGACCATTTCATAGCATGAATCCCTTTAGCCTTTAAAGACATGCAAGTCACTACTCCTCGTTACTGTTATAGGTTGTCGATAAAAGCAAGCAGCTGCGCTGCTTTGGAATGCCAGGCCTGAGAAGCCGCACGTCGCTGAACCTCTTCCCTGGAGCTTCTCTCACTTAACGCCCTCTCAAGCTGGGCAGCCATATCATCCAAGTCATGATAGAAATACAGATGCTGTTCATCTCTGCGCGACAGCTCTGGCGTCTTCGTCACGACTGCCGGGAGACCTGCTGCCATATACTCGTACAGCTTCATCGGACTTCGGCCGGCGTTCGCCGGATGGTGACTGAGCGGCAGCAGCGCCACATCTGAGTGCTGCAGGAAGGCCGGGATTCGCGAGTAAGGCTTGGCCCCGAGAAGATGCAAATTAGTTAATCCTTGAAATGCACGGGCCGCTGCTTCCGGGCAGGGGCCGACAATGACGAAGCTGATGTGCGGCTTGTTCTGTGCCAGTCTTGCAAGACCTTCCACATCCAATCGTTCATCAATCGCTCCCACATAAATCGCGCGTGGACCCGCAATAGACTTCAGCTCCTCCGGTTCGTCCGCCGGGGTGGAGAAATGCTCATACTCCACGCCATTCTCCAGAATCATGGAAGGAAGCTGGGGATTATAGGCAATCAGCTCGTCATGGACTGGCGCGGAAGTGGATACCAGCGCAGATACGCGGCCTAACAGCTCCGCCTCTGCCTGGGCCACAACGGGATCGCCAGTCATTTTGCTGTAAATATCCGTTGGCCGGTATACCGTTCTTTTCGGCTGCAGCAGCTGGTCCAGCCCGACGAATCGCGGCTGATCCATAAGCAGCAGATCAATATTTTCCATCCCGTGCTGCTTCATCAAGCCGCGCAGGGAGGGAAGCATCCAGTTCCGTTTTGTTTTTTTGTAAAAAGGACCTGCGATCTCCCAAGGAAGCAAGGACATCGGCACCGCGTTCACAGGCCCTTCCTCCAAGCTCCGGGCACGTCCTCTCCACAGCCTGAAGCGGTTCTGTATATCACGATTGTTCCATTTCAGGGCATGGAAGGGACTGAGCGGTGTGCTGACATGCATGACGCGATGTCCTAATTTGTTCATTTCCCGGGCGAGATGATGGGAGCCAACCACGAAGTCTCCGCCCATATAAGTATGACTAGCGAACATGATATTCACGTGACACTCCTCCTTTCCTATCCGGTTTCACTTCGGCTGGCATTGTTGATAGGGATTTCATGGGTCCGGGGATCGGCCGTGATGGCCGCGAACGTTTCTTTGGCACAGCGTTCCCAAGAGAACTTGCTGGACTGCTCGAACCCTCTGGCTCTCATCTGATCCTGCAAATCGGGATCCTCCAGCACCCTTTGAATCTTGCTCGCTATATCCCTCCAGTCATAAGGATCACAGTAAATCGCAGCCTCTCCGCACACTTCCGGAATCGAGGCCGTGTGTGATGCGATGACCGGACAGCCGCAGGTCATGGCTTCCAGTGGCGGAAAGCCAAAGCCTTCGTAGAAGGAAGGAAATACGAAGCAGGCGGCATGCTCATAAAGCGCCCTGAGCTCCTCCTCTTCGACATAGCCGAGGTATTTCACGCTGTCGGGCAGCTCTCCTTGCTCCTGAAACAGCTTCGGGTTACTCCCGCCGGCGATGACGAAATCCACATTCTCCACATTCAAATGCTGAATGGCTTTGACAATAGAGCCGAAATTTTTGTTTGGGCTCATGCTGCTGACAGCTAGCACAAAGGGCTTGTCCAGCCCATGCTTCTTCAGTACCTCGTGATCAGCAGCGGCTCGCAGCACATGCTCCCGGCCGTGCGGAATGACCCTCATCTTGCTCGAAGGGATCCCGCAATAGCGAATCAGCTGATCCTTGGAGAAGGTGGAACAGGTTAAGATCTGCTGGGACAGAAGCCCTAAAGCCGGAAACATGATCTTGTACCAAAGACGGAACAAGCGGGAATACGTGTCCGGTACGGCATACACAGCAGCGTCATGCAAGGTGACCGCCTGCTTTCTTTTGAACAAAGGTGCGGTGTTGCACGGATTAAGCAGCAGATGACGGAAGGCATGCACGGGCAGCTCCAGCTGCTCCCACAGATGCCCTTTGAGCGCCCCCACCTGCTTGATCCGAATGACGGACAGGTTCAATGCCGGCAGCTCCACTTTAGGAGTCAAAACAATAAACTCATAATGCTCAAAGCCTTCTGCCTTGCGAGAGGACAGATCATCCAGGGCTTGAATGAGCTCCAGTCCGTAACGCTGAACTCCCGTCACGGGGTGAGTTAGAAAACGGCCGTTGATGTAGATGGTTTGAGTCACAGGCTATGCTCTCCTTCCGGCTGGCTGCCAGCTGACCAGCTTTTTGGCATTATAGTGAAGCATGAATGTAAACGTCAGAAGGACAATCCAGCATGGGAAAAACCGGCCGCTGCTGAAATACAAATATCGTGGAATCTCCAGGATTCCGACCATCCAGATCGGATACAGGACCATGCCCAGGGTCCCTCCATGTTTAAATCCTGCATACAGCATGCCGCTGACATAGCCGATCAGACCCCAGAACAGCAGCGCCTCGCCCAGACTGTAATCCTGATAAGGAAGCATCAAGCCGGACGGATTGTTAAATTCGGGGTTGCCCCAGCTCTCCAGCGTGGTATTGATTCCCGCCTCAGGATTAATGCCGAATGCAGAGAAGTAGGCATCTCCGCTCATTCCGGGAAATTTCCAGATCCACTCCAGCGTGAAATACGGAAAGGGAACGGATTGGAATCCAAGCTGCTCCAGATACAGTGTCCCTGTGTTCAGCGCCGTTACGTAATAGCCGAAGAAGCGAGTGACAATGAACTCCCAGAAGGAGGGATACACATTCACATAGAAGCTGAGCCAGGATCTGAAATACTCGCTAATTCCAAAAAATCCGATCAGTGCAGCCAGACCGATCAAGGGATAGTAATGCACCAGCCGCAGCTTTTTACCTTGTTTCTGCTTTACCGCCAGCATAATGATAATCGCCGGAAGCAGAATCTCCATGAGCGCGAGACGCTCGGAGAAGAAGATGGCCCGGACCAGCGTCAGCAGCACGACAATGGCCAGCATCCCGTTAAAAGTTCTCTTGCCGTTTGAGACCTGGTAATACACGGCCAGGATGACAAACGGAATTCCGAAATTCGTAAAAGAGGTCACGCCGGTGATGCTCTTGAAGTTCTCGGTAATATCATAAATTGCGCCCGGCTCGCCCTTCACTACATTGAGAAAAAGGGACAGCGTGAAGCCGTTCTGCAGCATAATCAGGAACCAGGCTGCGTATCCGAACAGGGTCAAGGTGAATAGCAGCTTGATCCAGGCCTTTATGTATCCTTCCTGATGCTTCAGCATGCTTGAGAACACTTGCTCCCGCGCAGGCCTTCTTGCTCCAGCAGTCAGGGAAGCAATTACGCTTCCCGCGATAAAGCAGACTGCCGGCAGAATCAGGAACTCTAGGTTGCCATCATGGATATATTTGTCTACCCGATAAAAGGTAATATAGCTGTCTCCTGGAATCAGGTAGGCTCCTGCCACGACGATGCTTATCAGCAGCAGGAACAAGTACGTCGGGTTCATCCACCAGATGGATAAGCTTCTTGCTTTCATGACATCGCTCCCTTGGTGCACAGCGGCTAGATTAGCTGAGCATCATGCTCTCTTCCTTGTAAGGATATAATCCTCCGATGTCTGGCCGGCCGATCGAATAGTATTGAAAGTCTGTCTGGCTGACCTGCTCGCGGGAATAGACATTCCGGCCGTCAATCAGGATAGGCTGCTTCATGAGCTGCTGCAGCTCCTTCAGATCCTGATCCTGAAACTCCGCCCAATCGGTCAGGAGACACAGGGCATCACATTCGGCAGCAGCCGCCTTCGCATCAGGGCTCCATATTACTAAATCCTCATGACGGAAGCTTTTGCGGAAATTGTCTGCCGCGATGGGATCATAGGCTTTCACGATGGCGCCTTCCTGCAGCAGCTCCTCCATTATCTCCATGGCTGGCGTCTCTCGCACATCGTCCGTATTCGGCTTAAAAGCCAGCCCCCAGATTCCGATCTGCTTGTCCTTCAAATCACCAAGGCAGTGCTTGAGCTTCGCAATGACATTGAAGCGCTGATCCTTATTGACCTCAACGACTGATTTCAACAGCTTGAACTCATAGTCTACGTTTCCGGCAATTTGAATCAATGCATCTGTGTCCTTAGGGAAGCAAGAGCCGCCATAGCCGATGCCGGCTTGCAGGAAGGAAGAGCCAATCCGCCGGTCCTGTCCCATGCCTGCCGCGACCTCGGTCACATCGGCCCCCACCTTTTCACAGATGTTCGCAATTTCATTAATGAATGAGATTTTCGTGGCCAAAAAAGCATTGGACGCATACTTGATCATCTCTGCACTGCGGATATCCGTGATCATAATATTGCTGCTCAAGGGCCGGTGCAGCTCTGCCATCTTCGCGGCGACGCGCTCGTCCTCCGTCCCGATAATGACCCGATCAGGATGAAGAGTGTCCTGCACGGCCGTCCCTTCCCGCAGAAATTCCGGTGTAGATACGACATCGAAGGGATGCTGGGACAGCTGCTGCATGATGGATGAGATCAAGTCATTCGTGCCGACAGGAACGGTGCTCTTGGTGACAATGATTTTGTAGCCATTCATCTCCAGTGCAATGTCCTGAGCCGCCTGCTTGATATAGGTCAGGTCAGCCTCACCGCTTGCAAGGGGCGGGGTTCCTACGCAGATAAATATGATGTCTGCCTCCTGCACCGCCTCTGACAGCCGGCTTGTAAATTTCAGTCGGCCCTGGGATTGATTCTTCTGGATTAACTCCTTCAGTCCCGGCTCATAGATCGGGACATGCCCCCGGTTCAGCTGCTTTATTTTGTCCTGATTACTGTCCACACAGGTCACCTGATTGCCAATCTCGGAGAAGCACACGCCGGATACCAGCCCTACATAACCCGTTCCAATAAACGTCAAGTTCATCTGATCTTCTCCTTTTCTTTATAGTACTTGTGGTATTTCAAGGTCTGTGCTCCGCAAGCGGGACGCACTCTTTACAGCCAGCTTGGCGTCAATGAAATCCTTCAAATTCCGCTTGAAGGCATCCGGAGTGAAGGACATTGCGTTTCTCCGGCATTGTTCCGGTGAGATTCTGCGGCCTTCTGCTTCAAACCGCTGTACGCCTGCAATGATAGAGCCAACACTTTGCTCCTCGAAGAACACGCCGGTTGGATTCGGCGAATCCAGCCCCTGGATCGTTTCCAGAGAGCCGCCTTTTCCATAAGCAATGACTGGGGTTCCGCAAGCCTGGGCCTCCACGACCGTAATACCGAAATCCTCTTCGGCAGCGAACACAAACGCCTTCGCCCGCTGCATCCGCTCAATGAGCACCTCATCCTCCTGGTAGCCCAAGATCTGAACGTTGCTGCCAGCCCGCTGCCGAACCTTTTCCATTTCCGGTCCGTCTCCGATCACGACCAGCTGTTTATCCGGCATCTTCGAGAATGCTTCCACGATGAGATCCATCTTCTTATATGGAACCATTCGCGAGGCGGTCAGATAGAAATCGTCCTTCTCTTCCTGATAAGCGAAGGCCGAGACGTTAGCCGGCGGATAGATCACCTGGGATTCACGGCGATAGACCTTCCAGATCCGGCTGGAGATGAATCCGGAGTTCGCGATGAAATAATCCACTCCATTGGAGGTGCGGTAATCCCACATTCTTATTTTGCTAAGCATCCATTTGGCAGCCATTCCCTTCAGGCCCTTTTGAAGTCCGGATTCCTTCAGGTATTGGTGCTGCAGGTCCCAGGCATAGCGGATTGGTGAATGCACGTAAGAAATATGAAGCTGATTCGGCCCGGTGATGACCCCCTTCGACACCGCGTGAGAGCTCGACAGAATCAGGTCGTACGGAGATAAGTCAAACTGCTCAACAGCCATGGGCATAAGCGGAAGATATTGCCGATATTTCTTTTTGGCAAGCGGCAGCTTCTGAATAAAAGAGGTATGCACTTCCTTGCCCCGCAGAAACTGCCGCTCTGAGCCGCTCAGGAAATCAACCGTACTGAAGAGATCTGCTTCCGGGAAAAGCTCCAGCATCTGCTCCAGCACCTTTTCCGAGCCTGCATAAGTGGTCAGCCAATCATGTACAATTGCAACCTTCATGCTGTGTCTCCTTTCCCTTGTCTTATCTGCACCTCAGTAAGCTCCCTTTTTCAGCAGCACATTCCATACGGTTGCAAATAAAATCTTAATGTCCAGCAGAATTGACTTGTTATAGACGTAATACAGCTCCAGATGAACCCGCTCCGGATAACCGACACTGCTGCGTCCGCTCACCTGCCAGTAACCGGTAATCCCGGGCTTGACGGAGAGAAGATCCGCTTTCTTCTCCTTGTATTCAACCAGCTCGTTCGCGACGACCGGGCGCGGTCCGACAAGACTCATCTCGCCTTTGATTACATTGATCAGCTGAGGCAGCTCGTCCAGACTGCTCTTTCGCAAGAACCGTCCCAGCTTCGTGATCCGCGGATCTTCTTCAGGCTCCAGCTTGTAATTGTTGGCAAGATACTTCTCATACAACGCCGGGTTTTGCTTTAATTTGACTTCTGCATCGGTCACCATGGAACGAAATTTGTAAATATGAAACAGCTTGAAATCCTTACTGACACGGGGCTGCTTGAAAAAAACAGGGCCGGAAGGCTCCTTCGCCTTGATAATAATGGCCAGCAGGATGAATACAGGCAGAAGCACTATCAAGCCTACAAGCGCGAGGATCAGATCCATGCTTCGTTTGGTGAAGTGAAACAGAATGCCTTTATCCCAGGCCAGCTTAGAAGACGCTGTGCGGGTGTACTCCATCGACTTGGCTTCATTGTTGATCATGTTCATTGCGTCATAGCCTCCGATCTTGTGTCTTGAAATGTCAGGTTTGGTTGAATACAGCTCCGATAATTTCTGCATGCACATGCTCCATGCTGTGCTTGACCCGTTTCACCTGGGCTTTGGAAGCCATCCCGTCTCCAATGACAAGGACGACCCCATCCGATAAGGTTGCGAGAATCTGGGCATCGGCATAGGCAATCGACGGCGGAGAGTCCATAATGATCAGGTCATAGGTCTGAGACAGCTCACTGAGGATTCTCTTCAATCGTTCCGATCCCAAGAGCTCAGAGGGCTTGGGCGTAGCAGTTCCTGAGGGAAGCACATCCAGATCAGGAATCTCGGATTCCGAGATACATTCGCTCAGGGGGTGGTGCCCGGTCAGCAGATCGGTCAGCCCTTGACGACCCAGTGGCTTCCGAAAGAACTGCTGCAGCGAAGGCTGCCTCAGATCTCCCTCCAGCAGCAGCACCTTATGTCCTTCCTGGGCATAGGTCACGGCCAGATTGGCCGCCGTTGTCGTCTTCCCTTCTCCGCTTACAGCGGAGGTGATCAGCAGCACCTTATACGCTTTCTCCGCGGAAGAGTATCGAATGTTGGTTCGGAGCATTTTGTAAGCCTCAGACAGCGAAGAATTCGGATTCACGCTTGTAATCAGGCCCTGCTCCACGGCAGCTGTGGCCATAGATGTTCGCCTCCCATATTTGATCGTTTCATAGCATGATAGAGCGGACAATTACAGAAACACAGACTGATAAATTTCCTCCAGCTTTCGGTTCTGCCGCAATAAATCAAATTGCTCGCTGACCCATTGACGTCCCTGCTCACTGAACCGCTTGCGCTGCAGTTCATTGGTCAACATCGAAAGAATGTTCTCACTCAGCGCTTTGATATCTTTCTCTGGCGCCAGCAGTCCTGTTTCACCATGCTTCACCGCTTCAGGAATGCCTCCTGTTGCAAAGCTGGCTACAGGCAGCCCCATTGCGCTTGCTTCCAGAAAGACGGTACCCAGCCCCTCTTCTGCACCGCTCTCTACAGACACACTCGGGGCACAGAACACCTGCGCTTGATTCATCCAGCGCTTGATTTCAGCCGGGCTTTGCAAGCCGAGAAATTGATAATCTCTAAGCGATTGCTTCGCAGTCTGCTCCAGCTCTGAGCGCAGCGGGCCATCCCCGATCACTACCAGCTGCACATGCGGCAGCTGCTCCTGCACGGTCTTCATCGCCTGAAGCAGGTAGTTGCAGCCCTTTACCTCTACCAGTCTCCCTACGAAGAGAACAATGGGCTTTCTCTGGATAGCCGGATCGGGACAGAAACGGGCAGGATCAATGCCGGTGTAATGCTTTACAATTTTGTGGGCAGGATACCCCTGATCCATCAGCTTGCGCCTGATAAAGTCAGAAACGGCGATAAACAGAGCTCCTTCCTGCTGAAGGCGGGATCTTTTTTTCAGATAATTTCGATGGGTATAATATGATTTCTTGGCGTACTCATCCCTCGTTGTGGCATCATACCCGTGGAAGGTTGAAATCAGCGGAACCCTCAATTGGTCGGCCAGCGGCAGTGCAAGTGCGGCATCCGTTCCGAAATGGGCATGAATGAGCTGCGGCTGCAGCTTCCTTAGCTCTCTGGCAAGCCCCCAATTCAAGCCAGTCAGCTTGAAGCCGATTTCTTTGAACCGCCCGAGAGCGCCGCCGCGATTGACAACAAAACGCGCCTCCTCCTCGATCTCAATCCCTTGGACCAGCCGGGAGCCCATGTAGTAGGGACGATAGGTTACAAGACCTTCAGCCTGTGCCCGAATGAACGTTTCTGAAGGGGGCAACAGATGATCTCGATAGATCAGAATGCTTCTTCTGGCTTCCAACGCTCCATTCCCTCCGCTCTGGTTATAGATGCCTTGCGTTCGCTTTGTTCATGGTTTTGGCGGCTGCTGGGGAGGCTGCCGGCTTGGCATCCTGCTTGTTCTGCTGCACCCAATCGCGCTTTTTGGCTTTCCGTGTCTTAGCCAGCACGGTCAATCCCAGCACCTGCTCGATTTCCTGCTCGGAAGAAATGGAGTCGTCCAGATAGCTGATCAGGAATAGAATGCCGTAACCAAGCGCAAGTCCCAGCATCGCTGCGAACAGATAAAGAATGACTGCCCGGTTATTTACCGGGTCTGGAGAAGCGTTAAGATTCGCTTCGTTTAAAATGCTGACATTATCCACGTTCATGATGGTGGACACTCGCTCAATGAACACCTGCGATACCGCGTTGACGATGACAGCCGCACGTTCGTACGATGCATCCCTGGCCGAAAGATTAATGACCTGGGTATCCTTCATCGTATTGATGGTGACCTTGCTGCTGAGCTCCTGAGGACTTAATCCCAGCTCCGGATGCTGCTGTGATACGTATTTCGTAATCGCTTCTGAGGTCATGATCTGCCTGTACGTATTGATCAGCATCAGGTTGGTGTTGATCGAATTCGGATTTACCAGCGACTCCCCTGCATCGGCACCTGCAGGCTGGTTCACAATCAGATCTGCTGAAGCCTCATACACAGGCTTGTCATAAAACGTGGTGTACACATACACCAGCGCCAGACAGCAGAATACGGTAATCACAGGAATCCACCATTTCCGGGTGATCACCCTGAAATACTCCTTTAACTCCATCGCTTTCCCTCCGTCATCTGAATTTGGTGTTGCTGTTCTCAAAATGCATCTATGTATGGTCACATCTACGACCGGGAGCGGCCGTACATGAGGATGCCGGAGCGTATACCTCTAATCCTATATTTCTAGGATTTGCAAGGACTTTTTACCTCTTATGTCCTGCGATAGTTTTAGGTTTAACCCCCTCTTAAGTCCCTGAAACATTCAAATATTTAACAACTTAAGAACTATTAAGTGGATGTGGTGAAGGATATGGAAAATTGATGTAAGCGCTTTAAATTAACAATATGGCTATTTATTGAGCACGATATATATAGAAGGTTTTTTATAAGCAAGCAGACAAGCAAATACAAATAAAAAGACCCCCCTCTTTTTCAGCAGAGGAAGGTCATCAGCACGCAATTTTTTTTTTAAAAGCCCAGGTTATGATCGCTGGATACCGTTCCTTTCATGAATTTTGTTGGAGAAAGCCGGGAGCCCTCCACCTGATTACGGCTGAATTGAATCTCTCCGATCTCCCCCTCGCCCCAGATTCCGATGCCGTCATGCTCCGCATCTCTCAAGATATTGTCCTCTACCCTGATCCGGTCCACCTTCCCATGTGAAGCATAAATCAACAGATTGGGGTGTCCACTTCCTGCTCGAGTGCCCGTGTGGTGAATTTTATTGTGAGTCACTGTAATATCAAGCGTATCTGCGGTATTCCAGTTTTTCTCCGAAGCGAGATAGATTCCAGCCATACTTGTATCCTGTACTGTGTTGGAATCAATGACCACCTGCTTCCCGCCGACAACAGAAATTCCCCGGGCATTGGAGCCGTAACCGACATTGTTCTTGCGGATCTGAATGTCGCGTACGGCCTCCTTGTCCTTTTTGTAGCTAACGACAGCAATGGCATCATCGCCTGTTCCGGAGACCTTGTTGCCTTCCACGGTAATGTTACTGCTCTCGCCTGTAATGTGAATTCCATCTGCCCCGGTATCCTGGATCACATTGTTCATAACTTGTCCATTCCGGGACCCTCCTGTCACCAAAATTCCGGCTGTACTCGCTTTATGTACCGTAACCTGATGGATCCCGAACTTCTCCGCTTGCGTCACCGTAATACTGTTCTTCTCATTCGCACCATCTCCCCGCGCCACGATCGATGCGTAGCGGTGTGTCAGATCACGCAGCTCGACGCCCTCGCCCCTCAGGATGATTGAGCCTTGAGCAGGATTTGTGGAAACCAGGATCGACCCGGCTCCTTCTCCCTTCATGATCATTCCGGTTAACGTGATGCTCCTGCTCATTTCATACTGTCCTTCGGGAATGAGCAGCGGCTTTCTTTGGTCTTGAGCCTGATCAATACATGCCTGAATCGCCTCGACATCATCCTGGCCGTCATCCGCGACCGCACCACAGTCCTCAATGGACAGGGTCTGGCTGCCCAATATCCTGACACTCACCAGAATCACCGAGATCAGCACAACGACCCCCAGGCCCGTGAGCCAGAGTCTTCTTTGGGGTTTACTAATACGCATGCAGCGCCTCCTTTGTCGATGATGACTTTAGTCCCTATACTTTTACCTGACTCTGGAGCACTGTAAACGAATTTAAATCAATTCGACAATTATCGTCATTTTCTGTTTCACAATGAGTACTCTCGGTTAATAACGTTACGACGTTTTCTTGAAAAATAAAAAATGCCGGCATCAGCGCTACCTGATCCCGACATTTTCTGTACTATTTTTCAAGAGAAGCTTTACATCGGCCTTGGCAGCCTGGTTAAAACCCGATATTTTGCATCAAATGGATGATTCCATTGCTGAATGTTGTATTGGCACCTACGCTGTTGATGAGCGTATTTTTGGTAAAGTAAATGTTCTTGATGTTTCCGTCGCCCCATACGCCAAGGCCCCGATGGGCGGCATTCCGGAACATATTGTTACTGAAGGTAACGTTGTCGATGCTGCCTTGGGAAGCATATACCAACGCATTAGGATGCTTCTGCGGTGCACTAATTCCTGTATGGTCCACCACGTTATTATTAATATGGATATGGTTTACGTTAGCCGTATTATAGCTGCCCTCCACGGCAATATAAATGCCTGCCATGTTCGTATCCTTGACACTATTGCCTTGAATATCTACATGGAATCCACCGACAACCGCAATTCCGCGCGCCTTCGAGCCATATCCTGTATCATTGTCCTTGATGGTCACATGATGAACCGCTGCTCCATCCTGCAGATAGCTGACGACAGCGATCGTATCATCTCCTACACCTTTCACAGTATTCCCCGAGACTGTAATATAGCTGCTGCCATCGGTGACATGAATGCCATCCGCATTTGTTGCTTCTACTCTGCTGTTCGAGATGACACCCTGCTTCGCCTGCCCCTGCACAAGAATGCCGGCAGTGCTTGCTTTGTATACATAAACATTGTCAATTAGAAATTGAGACGCACCGCGAACTGTAATGCTGTTCTTCTCATTGGCACCATTACCGCGAGGAACGACGGTGCTGTACGTATGCTTGAGATCTCTTAGCTGAACCCCGACGCCTTTCATATCAATGGACCCGTTCTCGGGATTCGTTGATATCAACGTAGTCACCTGAGGCCCTGCGCCCTTCAAGCTAACACCATCCAGTGTGAGAATCCGGCTTAAGTGAAAGCTTCCGGCCGGAACATACACGCTCTTGCCCTCTTTCTTCGCTTGATCCAATGCAGCTACAAAAGCTGCATAATCATCTTTGTTGTCATTGGCAACTGCGCCAAATCCCTCAACATTTAGATGATTAACAGGTGGGGTCTCTGCCGTAGCTCCGCTTGAATCAGATATGCCTGCTGCTGGCGACTGTGCCGGAGTAAAGTCAACGCGGGGATTCCATAAGGTATGGTCATTGTTGATCGAATTCACCCTGTTGATAATAAAATGTATCTTCGCTCCCTGCTTCACCGGAACCTCCGATACTCCGCTAGGGGTTACCTCCGCCTTAGACGTCACATGAGCACTCCATAGCTTTACCGAGTCCTTTTGTATGATGGCTCGGATACCATCTCCCAGCGAATCCCCCTTGGCCACCGTGCCGCTGATCGAAATCTTGCCGTCTGCCGGCGCTACCCATGTTCGAACAGAATCAAAATCCTTGCCAGGATGCCCCGCATTGGACGATACCCATGGATAAGAGCCACTATGATCCCAGCGACGAGTGGCTGAATTATAGCCCAGGTCTGAGAACACGGTGCCGGACAGCTTCTGATATCTCCATGGATCTTGGCCCGCTGTACTGCTGTAACCGGCTGATGCGCTGTAGCTCTGAGTCCCGGACTGCGCTTGGGCTTTCCCGAATGCTCCGGTAAAGGTAGCCGTCATGGTGAGCGTTACGACGAGAGCACTGGATACTAAATATTTTATTTTCAAAATGTCGCCTCCGATGTAGGGTTAAGATAAACAGTACGACAGGACGAGACAGTTACGATATTGTCATAATTAGATTAATAAAATGACACTTTTGAAGTGGTTTAGCACCGCCTTTACTATAAAATTCACGTTACAAGTGTTCATATTATAATATTTTCCACCTTACGTCTACACTTTGATGAAAAATATGTAATTCTTATATCGGATTTTGTCGAATAAAAGATTAGTCTTTTCTGAAAAAAAACAAAAATCCATCACTCTTGCTCAGGCATGGTTACGCCTTAATGGGGTAGTACCAGCGTAGCTGACACCACCCGCAAACACATGGATTATATTGGATATTTTTATTGTCTAGAATAGTTTCATTTTAAGTATCTGTACTAACCACCTTTAAGACTACACCGCAATAAAAAAATGAACCGTAAGAGTCAATATTAGATATGCCTTAATATGAAATCTAAATTCGGCCTTGATACGAAATACAAATAAGTTGAATCGGTTGTTTGTATATATGCCGCACCGTTCCATTTTTCATCTATTGGAAAAAGAATAGATTTGAATTTTATTTTTTCGGATTTACCATCTCCGTTATTGATCTGTATGGAGATCGGTTTATTATAGAAGTATTCTACTGCAGATTTTTTCATCTCATTGATCTCTTCTTCAGATAATGGAGGATTTCCTCCTGACATCATATCTCCTTTTTCAAATATAATTAAATGAATGATCTGATCGAAAATTTGTGGCTGCTCTACTTTTGTAACTTGGCTTTGTTCTTCATTATAGTAAAGACTGATCTTATCCGGAGTCCATTTATCATTTACAACACTAGGCATCAAGAGCCACCCAAGTATAAAACCTAATGCAACTGCAAGTAGCAGAATAATGGAATTTAATTTATTGATTTTCATCTATTAATTCACCTCTCCTGTCCCTCACTTTCTAAACGAACCGGGCACGATTAATGTTTTAAGCCAAAAGCCGGAGATTATGATCCCCGGCTCTATTTAGTATATTCGATTATAATTTCAAAAAACTACAGATGTTATTGAGATGCTGAGTATGACAGGGGGAAATCTTTTGATATTGGTGTGGTTGTGTAAGTCTCGGAGTTGAATACATCAAATTTTTAAAACCTTGTCTAGCGCGACAATTTACACAAATTTTTCAACATGAAAAACACATCCATAGTCTTAGAACAACACTTAACTTTGAATTTAGAATTTAGTTCACAGAAGAAGTTCAACTTACTTGATAACAACCCCTTTCATTTCTAGGTCTATCCTATCATTTTTCAATATTTCTATGAATGGTCACAAATACTCAATCAGACTCGAAATATTTTGTCGAATTATGAAGCTAATATTTAGCCGCGTGCGGTACTGATATTACGTTTTAGTGTATAGCAGTCTTTTTCACATTAGCTCAAATTAACGAATAGGTTTATCTTCTATGACAAGGTTGGAGAAATCACCACTAATCCTATGGAAAATCAAGAGATGGCCGATTTATCTCTTCATCTGTTGCAAAATTGTCTGGTCTAACATTAATACCATCATGTTTCAGAACGTCTTATCAGAGAAGAAGTGGTTTGATCTAATGATATTGGAAGATTTACGTGCGGTAACGCCCTTATTCTATACACATGTTAATCCATATGGTACATTCCGATTAGACATGAAGGAAAGACTGCAATTGGAAGGTGAACTCCCATGATTAAAAAACGCGTATCCGCGAAAAAGAAAGCACGTGAACTGGCGAAATATTTTCGCGCAGAACGGTCAGAGTATGCTTATTTGAAGAGTCTTTTTCAGCATTTGAGGAGTGAACTTGAAATCGAGGTTCCCAAGCCTTCTAAAAAACCGCCCTATGTACCGACAGAAAAAGAACTGAAACGTTACTATGAAGTAGTTTGAAAAGCCAAAGATTTTCAGGAAATGATGATCGTAAAGACTCTGATGTACCGGCGTCCGGGTCAGTGAGTCAATCTATATTAAGTTGGCCGACATCGACTTTCATTACTGCCAGATACGGATTAACAAAGGAAAGGACAGTAAAGACCGCATTATCCCGTTCCCCGAATCATTCAAAGAGTTGTTGGCCATGCACACAGATTCAATGAAAAAGAAGCAAGCTGTCTATTTATTCGAGTCGTCTTAGAAAAAGAAATACACGGATAGAGGCATTCGTAAGAATTTAACCAAATACTCGAAGGAGGCCAAGTTATCTCATAATCTGTCTGGCAAGGGATCGACGACGCTCTGATTCAACCGTATTCTGGGCACGAAAGTAGAAAATCGTTGGAAGTGTATTCGAAATTGGCAATTGCTGATGCACAATTAGAATATAACGAGGCTATTAACAAATTTCCTATTTAATCCATACGTTCGCGGATGGTATCAGCTACGCTGGTACTACCCCTTAACGAGTATACGTGGGTCCGTCTGGTATTTACGGTTCGGCGGCACTACGTGCTCTACATCGGATTCCAACTTCGCCTTGAGCGGTTTTTGCCTAGTGCTCACTGCTCTCCACGTTGGCCCGCCTATTTAGACAAAAAAATAAGTCCTCAGCCTCTCATTTTTTTCGAGATCCGGAGCGCCAAATATGCAGTTGTGAATGTGTATGTAAACGGCCTGATCGACCGTGGACAACAAAAGAAGCCCACGATCTCATTAGGTGAAATCCGGGACCTCACGTTATTTTTTCCAGGTATATAGCTTGCCGACTCAATTTCACGAAAGTCGATGGCCCGGCGTCCTCCTTGTATTCGGGCAGTGAATGTGTCCCATTCCATGACCATTCATTTAATTGCAGGAATGGCTCCTTTATTACTCTCATAAAGTCTATTTTTTTCATATTCATATGCTTCATCAATTTCTCTGGTTATATTGTTTTGTCCTATATAGAACTTTAGTTTCCGATCATTCTTGGGAGTTGCGTAGGAATGATAGGTTCTGTGCATGATATCAAAGCTAATCCTACCCACAATAAATTCTTGGTCGTGTTTTTCTTCTAAGAATTTTTCGAATTCTCCTTTGAGAGTGTAGTATTTTATGGGGTTTCCAAAAAAAACAAAGATAAAAAAACCAAAAAGTAGAATAAGAGATAGAACCCAAATAATTTTTCTCGTTCTTTTCATTATTATATACCAGCCCTCTCCACTTACGTTTAGATGTGGTAATCTCGATGTAGGGGTCCAGCAAACCATTTTAACGAAAATATACGCTAAGGACTCTATGCAGCTTGAAAATGAGATTCTTTTACTTTACCCCGATGTCCACTAAACCTCATTAGCGGTCACCAAAAGACTTTTAAATATTCTCACGTTATTTATTCGTTATGCTCGCTTGTTGCTTTTGGATAGACTCCCAGTTAAATCGATGATAAGCATACAACGTCTGATGACCATTGAGTATGAATGATTGCAGTTACATATTTTGATTAATCAACTGGCTTGATGTTAAAATCAACTAATATTAAAGGAATAAAAGCCCTAAAAATAGTTTTTCTGGATGTTGAATTAACTTGATCTGCATGAAGAGAAAAGTTGAATCCAGAAATGTTATGTTTATCAAGATAATCCTCAGGGATTGAAACCTTAAATTGATAAGTAATAAAGTTCAAATCTTGGGAAATTACTTTTTGTTCTGTCGTTACAATTTGCTTTAATATCAGGGATTAGTAACATTTTACGCATAAATTCCTCCCCATAGAATTCAGGGTGAATCTATCCACCCTGAATTCATTTAGATTTAGTCAAAAGATAATGCGCTGTACGGCGGATCCCAAAGAACGGACATGGTTGTTGCTCACTCCTGCTTCTCCTGCTTCTTCGTCTTCTTCAGTAGTTGCTTCAAATGCTGAATATGCTCCTGATTTATAGGTTCATTTCCATATCTCGCCTTCTCGTACAGAGCAGTCAGCTCCTCCGGGGCATTCACTTTGGCAGACTCAAAGTTTCGTAGATCCTCCAGGGTCTCCCGAGGCGTCATATAGCGCTTGAACCGGTAACCCCTGGACATACTTTTCAGCAAAAGTTGCTGATACAACTGCCGCACTGCCATTCTGTGGTCCTTCGCCCATGCGCCGGCCGCCTTCTTCCGCTCTGGCCTGGAACGCCGGCGGTGCCTTGTCACCTTGCGCTCTGGCTTAATTACCTCCACCGTATCCTCATACCCTTCAGCAAGACCGTGCTCTCGGGAACGCTGCTGCAGCTGCTGCAGCCATCTTGACAGCCGGGACAGCCACCCATTCATATTTCGCATCAGCTTATACAGGATATAAAGTGCCCCGATCCCGGCTATAGCCAATACAGCGTTCATAAAAAAACGCTCTGCCCAACGCATCCAGGCCGGAGGCTGTGAAGCTTCCTCTTCGCCGGGCAGCATTGGCGGAGGTCCTTCAGGCAGAGGACGCGGTTCTGCTGGAGGGACCTGCTCCGGCTGCTTCAGCCAAGAAGCAAGCCAGGATAAGAGGCTGTGCCATGCCCCTTCCGCGAGGCTTCTAAGCTGAGGCAGCAGCACAACGGCTGCAATGAGCACCAGAAGCAGCCAGACCCAGATCTGGTTGTGCAGCAGCACTTTTTTCTCCAAGACCGGTTGCTCCTGATCTGATAGCGTATTTTCCTCCACATA
This sequence comes from Paenibacillus algicola, assembly GCF_005577435.1. Lineage (NCBI taxonomy): Bacteria > Bacillati > Bacillota > Bacilli > Caryophanales > Paenibacillaceae > Paenibacillus > Paenibacillus algicola. The sequence continues at coordinate 2,512,022 of NZ_CP040396.1, forward strand.
GCTTCGGTTAGACCACAGCAATGTAATCGTTAATGCCACTGCGCCCATCCAGGTCAGCAGGGCCTGATATTGTTGAAATGGCGGGGAGAACTGGATCCAGAGGCTTGTCAATCCGTACAAGATCAAGCCACTCAAAAAATAGCTGCCTGGAAACATCACGGACCATTTCTCAGACCCCATGCGTCCCCCCCGGTAAAACGAAATACATATGAAAGGAGCTGCGGCCATCGACACCCATGTCATTCCGAAGGTCAGGCTGGAGACGCTGAGCGTCCAGAGCAAGGCGCCTGCAGCCCTCTTCCAACGGTGATTCTGCTTGATTCCTTGATGAATACCCCAGCCCGCGCCATATCCAATAACCAGCAAGAGAGCAAACAGAAACGTAAAGGAGATCTGTTGCTTCCCAAGCATACCCGGTATACAGAGCAGCGGAAAGAACAACAGACATTCCACTGCTCCTTGAGTCAGTACGCGAAGCAGAGCTCGTCCGGCACGAATTCTCATCGCTGCACCTCCTGCTTCGTGATGCTGTGATTGTCCAGTGTAAGAAGCTGTATGGTATATCCATCCTGACGGTATTGATCCATTAAACGTTCCAGCTTTTCATTCTTATACGAGGTCAGCAGCACAATATCATGCCCGCAGCCGGACTGTGGCAGCTCCAGCTCCAGATAATCATGGAATGATCCGGCACGGCGAAAGTCCAGGGCAGCAAGCACTGCCAGAATATCCTCGCACTGTGCAGGACCGCCGCCAGCGGGAATCAAGGTCGTTAGCTTGGAGTCACGGTCCGTCGTTCCATTACTGCCAAAGCCCACAACCATGCCCTGTGACAGCAGATGGACGGCAATGCCTGCAGCCAGAGAAACCCCGTATTCCAGCGCTTCGGTATGGGTAGCTCGGCTCCACATATGCTCATGGTCCTCCACATTGAGATAGATCATGATCCTGCTGTCAGCCGTAGCTTCTTTACGGTACACTTGAAGCTCTCCGCTGCGGGCACTGGCTTTCCAGTGAATATCCTTGACGTCATCGCCTTCCCGGTATTCCCGAATACCGGAGGTTTGAAACGGGTCCGGAAGCAGCCACCGCTTGACCAGCATGTCTCCTATCCACGTCTTCACCGGCAGCTCCATCTGCGAAATATCCAGTGGTACGGGGTAGACATACAGCACGCCGTTCAACTGATGACTTCTGACCACCTTGGACATACCGATCAAATCTCCAGCCGTCATGGATACGGTGCCCAGTACATAGACTCCGCGCTGCCGGGCTATCACCTGATGTCGTCTAATGATTCGAGTCCAGGGCATCAGGCTGAAAAAGCTTTTGTGATTTTGATGATACTCCCCTTCACTGACATCCAGATTGGGCTGTCCCTTGAAATACAGTCCGCTCCTGAATTGTGATTCTACTCGCAGCCAGGGAACAGGCAGCGCTTTCTTGTTTTCGATTCTTTCGATGAGCTCCACAGCATCCCCGGCATAGCAGGTGGTCACCTGAAAAATACGGGAATACTGAAGCCGGGATAACGCAAATCTGCGAAATAAATAAGCCTGCAGCAGCAGAAGCAAAGCGGCAATGAACAGAACCCAGTAAGCTCCCATAGCTCTGCTCCTATAGGGCTTCCGGATCTTCTGTAGGCACCGGGACCTCCTGCAGAATGCGGGAAATCACTTCTGATGCCGAGGAGCTGGATCGGCTCAGATATGTCCCTTTTAGTACGAGACGATGTGCCCATACCGGAATAGCCAGTGTCTTCACATCATCCGGAATGACGTAGCCCCGGCCTCCTAGAATCGCCTGCACCTGAGCTGCTTTTAGCAGGGCTTGACAGCCCCGTGGGCTAATGCCGATCACAACTGCCTCATCCCCTCTCGTTCGTTCGGCCAGCTGCGTGATATACTCCAGCATCGGATCGCTGACATGCACACCCTGTGCCGTTTCCCTGGCATCGATCAGCTGCTTCACCGTAACGACGGCTTGCAGCTCCTGAAGCGGCTTCCCTTCTATAAAGCGCCTTAGGATCTGGATGCTCTCGTCCGTCTCAGGATATCCCATCGAAAGCTGAAACAGAAAACGATCCAGCTGCGCCTCAGGCAATGGGAAGGTGCCTTGCTGCTCCAGTGGATTCTGGGTGGCAATGACCATAAAGGGCTCCTCCAGCGTATGCGTAATGCCATCAATCGTAATCTGCCGCTCCTCCATGCATTCCAGCAGGCTTGATTGTGTTCTGGGTGATGCACGGTTGATTTCATCGCCCAGTAAAATATTCGTAAATAACGGTCCCGGACGGAACACAAACTCCGAGGATTTGGGATTAAAGTACGAAATGCCGCTTACGTCCGAGGGCAGCAGATCCGGTGTAAACTGGACTCTTTTAAACTCACATTCCACCGATTTTGCCAAAGCTTTAGCCAGCATTGTTTTGCCGGTGCCCGGCACATCCTGCAGCAGAACGTGACCGGACGTAACCAGAGCGATGAACAGCTTATCAATCAGGTCATCCTTGCCCACAATGACGCTGGAAACGTTTGAGCGGATGGATTCCGACAGTGATTGTATATCCATATGATGAATGATGATGCACCCCTTCTGGTGAAGTCGTTCTCCCCTCATTCGCCATGGGGTTACTGCAATCCTTTTTCTCACGAAAAAAAGCTCCTCTGTGTAGAGGAGCCGCAGGACAAGCCTGTTGATGTGCAGCATGGGCTATGTCGATGGAGGCGGAGCTTCCTGAAGCAAGGATTGCTCCAGCTGAGCTCTGCTTTCGACACGAATATCAATGTAGCAGGACTGTGCAGGATTCACTTTGAAAAAAGGCTGCAGGGCCTTCAGCCAATCACCCAGCTCCTGAGAGCGATGGAGGCCGTCAGCATAATTCTGAATAGATCCCAAACGAAGCATAATCATATATTCATGCTCGTTCTCCACACATTTGTACAGCTCATGACCCATGTAGCCGCGCATCCCGGCAATATGCTCAAACATGGAGCGAACCGCGCTTTCAAAATCATTGTGATTTTCCGGGCTGACGTGCAGCACCAGCTTTTGCAGCAGCATTGACGTTCCCCCCTTATCTGCCATGGACCTTTTATCTAGTCTCGGTTCGTCAGCAGGTCCAGCAACTTGTACGGTTCTATATATATGCTGGTATAATGGGGAAATATACAGCTTGCAAAGGATGATACACACATGGCCTTCGGCATTACGAGACAAGAATTAAGAGCTTGGCAGCAGCAGACCGCAGCCGGAGTCATATCCTTCCTGACCCATTACTGGTATGATCCCAGGTTTCCGCAGTTCACTACGGTGACAAAGGTCGGCTGCAGTGACCTGAACCGGCTTGCAGAGTGGTGCCTCGCACATGACCTGGATCCGGCGTATATCCACCGAAGAATGCCCTATCCGCATTTTGATCTGATCGGACCCAGGCAGAGAGAGATTCTTCGGCAGGCCGGACAAGAGGATCAGCTGCACCGCTTTAAGCTGGACTAGCTCAGGACAGCTGCGCTTTTTTTACGGTAGATTTGTGCGGCCTTCACCATATTGTCCAACGACGCCACGGTCTCCGCAAGTCCTCTCGTCTTCAGTCCGCAGTCCGGATTAATCCAGAACAGCTTATGGTCCAGAACAGATAACGCCCGGTCCATCATGGATACCATTTCTTCCACGGATGGCACCCGCGGGCTGTGAATATCATACATGCCGAGTCCGATCCCGAGATCATACGTATGCTCTTCAAAATGAGAGATCAGCTCGCCATGGGAACGTGAGGTTTCAATCGAGATGACATCCGCATCCAGAGCCCGGATGGAATCAATAATATCGTGAAATTCGCAGTAGCACATATGAGTATGAATTTGAGTCGTATCACTCACGGTGGAGGTGGACAGCTTGAAGGCCAGAACAGCCTCCTCCAGATAGTGCTGGTGACGGCTCTTTTTCAAAGGAAGACCTTCTCGGAGCGCCGGCTCATCAACCTGAATCATTTCAATCCCTGCCTGTTCCAAGGCTTCAACCTCTTGACGCAGTGCAAATGCAATCTGGAATGCCGTCTCCTCACGGGGAATATCGTTGCGCACAAAGGACCAGTTCAGAATGGTCAGCGGACCGGTAAGCATGCCTTTAACGGGCTTCGTGGTCAGAGATTGGGCATACACGGTTTCTTCCGTCGTCATCGGCTTCAGAAATTCCACATCGCCATAAATGACCGGAGGCTTCACGCAGCGCGAGCCATAGGATTGCACCCAGCCGCCGGAGGTAAAGGCGAACCCGCCCAGCTTCTCTCCGAAAAACTCAACCATATCTGTACGCTCAAATTCGCCGTGCACCAGCACATCGAGCCCGATGTCCTCCTGGATCTTGATCCACTTGGCAATCTCCTCCTGAATGAACGTCTGGTACCGCTCTTGAGACCATTCACCCTTTCTCCAGCTTTGACGCGCTTTACGAACCTCCGTTGTTTGCGGGAAGCTGCCAATGGTCGTCGTCGGAAGCAAGGGGAGCTGCCATTTCTCCTGCTGCTTGTCAAAACGAATCTCAAACGGCGAAGTACGGCTGGACGGCTCCTCATGCCGGTTCGCGACAAGCTGCTGCACATGGGTCTTCTGGCGATGCAGTGATTGATTTAAGGTCTTCACGGCCGCTTCAGCGATATCAATCTCTTGCTGCAGGGCTTCTCTTCCTTGCTGCAACGCCTGCTTTAGAATCCTAATTTCGTCCAGCTTCTCCTCTGCGAACGCAAGGGCGTCCAGAAGAACAGGCTCTAGCTTGCTTTCCCCTTTTGTGCTCACTGGCACGTGGAGCAGGCTGCTCGACGGCTGAATCAAGACACGGTCCAGAGCCACCTGCTTGGCAATGGTCTCCAGAAGATTCAGCTCGCTATTAAGATCCGCTCTCCAGATACCCCGTCCGTCAATGATCCCCGCTCCCAGCACCTTGTCTTGCGGAAAGCCATGCTGCTCCAGCGCGCGGACATTGTCTGCTTTGCCATGAACAAAATCCAGGCCGATGCCGTCAACCGGAAGCTGAGTCACCGCAGGATAGTACTCTACCGCATCAAAATACGTTTGCAGCATCAGCTTCAGCTGTGGAGCAGCCGAGCGCAGCTCGCTATAAATTAGGTTCAAGCTGGCCAGATCCTCTTCCGGCAGCGTCGTCACCAGGGCAGGCTCATCCAGCTGAACCCATTGCACGCCGGCAGCCTGCAGCTCTGCGAGCACTTGAACGTACAGTGGAAGAATCCCATCCAGAACCTGCTGACGCTGCTCCGGCTGATACCCCTTGGACAGCTGGACAAAAGTATAAGGCCCGACAAGCACCGGTCTGCCTTCAATGCCAAGCTCCTGCTTCGCTTCCAGATATGCCTCCAGCGGACGGTTGTGAACCAGCACCGGCTGCTTCTCTCCGAGCTCCGGCACAATATAGTGATAATTGGTATTAAACCACTTCGTCATTTCACAGGCTGTGGCATTATCGCTGCCCCGAGCCATCGCGAAGTAATGCTTCAGGGACGGCTTATCGCCCAGGCTGTCAAAGCGCTGTGGAATGAGTCCGAACATAAACGACACATCCAGCACATGATCGTACATGGAGAAATCATTGACCGGAATCCAGTCAATCCCTTTCTCCTGCTGCAGTTTCAGATGCTTCAGGCGAATAGACTTCATCGTTTGCAGGAACTCCTGCTCCTCCAGCTTTCCGGCCCAGAATGCCTCCAATGCTTTCTTCCACTCCCGGTTCTCTCCGATTCTTGGATACCCCAAGCTTGCACTTTGTACGTTTGTCATAGTTTCCCCTCCCCAAATATCAACCCAATGTAACTGCTTTGTGTAAAAAAAAAACAAGAAAAGGGCATCCTCACCTAAAGACATAGGTAAAGATGCCCGCCTGAAATGAAAGCTGCGTGCTTCTTACACCTCCCTATCTCCCGTAGGTATTGCAGTGTTTTCGAAACAGGCAGGTCTCCTGGCTCTCGGGATCATCGCAATCTGGCCGTCTTCCCAATCGACAAGGATGCCGATCAGTGACTTTAATGGCCAGGCTGCTTCTCCGTTACAGTGGCGGGACCGCGCCGGATTTACACCGGTCTTCCCTTTTAAGCAAAAGAGTACTCTCTTTCGCACCTGTTTCTCTCATATAAAGTTGTAGAGTTCAATTATAGCGGGCTACAATTTAGAACATCATAATACACATCCAAGAAAATGGCAATCTATTTTTTACTTTTCCGATGTTATTTATCGGATTTAATAGTTTTATAGGCTTTTTTCTTGAAAACGTACCTTTTACGAAGAGGCTTTGAGCTTCTTCAGCGCTTTGTGAATCCATATGGCAGAGATAACCCCGTCTCCCATCGCAGCTGTAGCCAGCTCGGAATGTACGGCGAGATCCCCGGCAGCCCATACATGCTCAGCTGTCGTCATTTTGGTGCGGGGGTCTGTGATGACATGGCGGTTATGCGCCAGCTCTGCCCCGAGCTGCTTCGCAAGTCCGGAATGCACCTGATTGCCGCCAAAAGAGACGAAGCCGCGCTCGGCCTCTATCATTTCTCCCGATTGGAGCTGAACCCCCTTCAGCCTCCCCTGCTCCTGCAGGATTTTCGCAGCAGGCTGCTCCATATATTGTATGCCGTAAGCTTCCATGGACGAGAGCAATTCCTGATCTACCGGAGTCTGCTCGTGATTGATATAGATCAGGTCCTTCGTCCGCTCCCGCAGCAAGAGTGTCATGCCCGCCCCGGATGAGCCGGAGCCCAGCACAACCGTCCTCCGGTCCTGAATCTCATAGCCATCACAGTCTGGACACACATAGACACTCTCTCCCAGCGTTGGATACAGATCCTCGATTTCCGGAATCCGGTCACTCAAGCCGGTCGCTAGCAGCAGCGTTCTGGCTTCATATCGTGAACCCTGCGCTCCCGTCAAGATAAAGCCGTCTGACGTAGATTGAGCGGATTCAATAGAGTCCTCCGCGAACGATACCCCGAAGGATTTCGCCTGCTCACGTCCCCGCCGGCGCAGCTCTTCACCGGAAATCCCCTCAGTCCAGCCCAATATATTGTTATATTTCTTACAGAGCGTCGAACGGCCCTGTCCCTGATCAATGACCAAAACATCATAATCCACATATCTCCCTAACTGAATTGCAGCCTGGAGGCCTGCGATTCCGCCACCAACAATGATGCAGTCCTTCATCTCTGATCTCCATCTCCTTCGCTACTTTTTACCTAATACATTAAACCAAAAGAAGATGTTTTACTCCGGACACCATAGATCGTCGGTAAAGCGCCAAAAACCGCCCCTGTCAATATGAGGGCAGTGTCGTGTGGGACCCTCAAAGACAAGGAGCGGTTTCAACAGCTCATAGCAGATTGCTGCAGAGCCTCTGAATAATATGCCGGATACCGGCTATACTTTCTACAACTCTGCTTAATACAGGAGGTACATGATGAAAAAGATTCCAGACACATCCTCCCATTACGATGTCGATCTTTCTACTGTGGAATCCCAGCGCAATGATACGGTGGCTGAAGAGTTTCCGGATGGTCCTTACGGATCTTCACTTGAGCCTTCCATGGGTAAAAGCACGCCTTGGCGTGAGGAGCAGCGGCCGCCGAACCGTTTTGATTATGAGAACCGGGAGCTGCACGAAAACGATCCTCGGGATTTTCCAGGTGCCGACCAAACGATCCAGTCCGGCCACGATTAGAGCGTGCTTATTGGGTTCCCAGCATGATGCGGTCATCAGCGAGCTTGTGGCCGCTAATATTCTCGAATTCGCCGAGGAGCTGCTCTACCGTTAATCCCTTCTTCCGTTCTTCATCCACATCCAGAATGATTTCTCCTTTGTTCATCATGATCAGACGGTTTCCGAGACGAATGGCCTGCTCCATGTTGTGCGTCACCATTAATGTTGTGAGGTTCATATCTCGCACAATTTCATTCGTCAGCTTTGTGATCAGCTCGGCTCTCGCAGGATCCAGTGCCGCTGTATGCTCATCCAGCAGCAGAATCTGAGGTCTTGTAAAGGTAGCCATCAACAGGCTGAGCGCCTGACGCTCGCCGCCGGACAAGAGTCCGACACGGGCCCGCAAGCGATGCTCCAACCCGATGCCAAGCCGTTCCAGCTCCTGCTTGAACATGGCTCGCCGGGAAGAGGTAACGCCTACGCTGAAGCCCCGGGAGGCTCCGCGGCGGTAGGCCATCGCCAGATTCTCCTCAATGGTCATATTGGGCGCCGTTCCCGCCATCGGATCCTGAAACACCCGGCCGATCCAGCGGCTTCGGCGGTGCTCGGGAAGATGGGAGATTGAATGTCCGTCGATGCTTACTTCACCGGCATCCGGCTTCATCACGCCCGAGATGATATTCATGAGCGTTGATTTACCCGCCCCATTACTGCCAATGACCGTTACAAAATCGCCAGGCTTCATGTCCAGGCGGATGTCCATCAGAGCCACCTTTTCATCAACAGTGCCGGGATTAAACAGCTTGGATACATGATTCATCTTCAGCACAATCAAGCACCTCCATTGCCGGAACCCGACAGAATTTCTTCTGATCGCCTGCGCGCCATTGAGCGCTGCCTCATTGATCGGCGAACGGTTGGAACTACCAGCGCGATAATAACGATCAAAGCGGTGATCAGCTTCAGATCGGACGATTCCAGCCAATCAATTTCATAGGCCAGAGCGACCACAATTCGGTAAATCACAGAGCCGACCACAACCGCCAGCGTAGTGCGAAAGATCGATCCCGTCCCCAGGATGGCTTCACCGATGATGACGGAGGCGAGTCCGATCACGATCATGCCAATGCCGGACGAAATATCAGCAAAGCTTGACTGCTGCGCAACCACCGCGCCCGACAGCGCCACCAGACCATTGGAGAGGCTTAGGCCCAGAATCTTGGTCATGTCAGTGTTAACGCCGAAGCTGCGGATCATCCGGGCATTGTCCCCGGTCGCGCGAAGCGCAAGGCCCAGATCCGTCCGAAAAAAAACATCCAGCAAAAGCTTGCCCGCGACGACAATGATCAGCATCAGCCAAAGCGGATCCCATGTGGAAAAGATGTCGTCACTGCCGCTTAAAGAAATCAGCGGCTTGCCCAGAATACGCATATTAATGGAGTACAGGGCAATCATCATAATAATACCGGACAGCAGTCCATTAATCTTACCCTTCGTATGAAGCAGCCCTGTGCAGACACCGGCGAGCATGCCGCCGCCGAATGCCGCGAGCGTCGAAATCCAGGGATTCACACCGTGAGTAATCATCACCGCCGCGATGGCCGCGCCTGTCGTGAAGCTCCCGTCTACCGTCAGGTCCGGAAAGTCAAGAATGCGGAACGTAATATACACGCCAAGTGCCATAAGCGCATACAGCAATCCCAATTCAATCGGACCATCCAGGTTGCTTATAAAATCAAAGATGAAGTCAAACAAATGTGGAAACCTCCTTCAGGATTAAGGAAGGCGCGGGCAGTTTCAGCTCCCGCGCCTCACTATTTACTCAATAATGTTATTCTCCGGATCCTTCACTTCCTGCTTCATGTCATCCGAAATCGTAATTCCGTAGTCCGCTGCTGCCTTGACGTTCAGGATCAAGTCCAGCTTATCCGGGAAGGTAACCTCCATCTCTGCCGGCTGCTTGCCATTTTTCAGCACCTCAACGGCCATTAATCCCACTTGGTAGCCGTGGTCAAAATATTTGAAGCCTACCGTAGCAATGGCGCCCTTCTCAACGGTATCGCGGTCACTGGAAAAGAACGGAATCTGGTTCTCCTTCGCAGTTTGGATGATTGTATCCACACCGCTGACGACATTGTTATCCAGTGTAATGAAGAAGGCGTCTGCCTTCCCTACGAGCGACTCGGCTGCCTGCTTCACCTCCGAGGTGTTCGTTACCGGGGCCTTGATCAGGGTCATGCCGAGTTCCGAAAGGGCTTCCTCCGCAGTCTTGGACATGACTACCGCGTTAGCCTCGCCCTCATTAATGATCAAGCCGACCGTTTTGATTTCTGGAAAATGATCATGGATAAAGGTCATCAGCTGCTTTGTTGCTTCCGGGTTCGTGTCCGATGCGCCCGAAACATTGCCGCCCGGCTGCTTCAGATCGGAAACCAGCTTCGCATCCACGGGATCAGTAACCGCTGCGAACAGGACCGGCTTGTCGGTAACATTCTTCTTTACGACAATTGCAGATGGTGTAGCGATCGCAAGCACAAGATCAGCGTCCGTATTCTTCAGCTTCTGACCAATGGACAGATTATTCGTCGGGTCCGCCTGCGCATTGTTCATATCGACCTTCAGGTTATCGTCTTCGGTGATGCCATTGTCTTTCAGCGCCGCCAGAATTCCTTCTCTGGTTGCATCCAGTGACGGATGCTCTACATACTGGGAAATTGCGATGCTGTAAGATTGCTCATTTGAGCCTTCATCAGTGGACCCGCTGCTTGTATCCGGCTTGTCACCGCAGCCTACTGCAGTCAGCAGCAGAGCCGATAAGCTTAAAGATAACCATAACTTGTTCTTTTTCATTGTGAATGAACCCCTCTCTCTTCTACATTATCCTGTTTCATGAAAGACAAAAAGCGACACCGCTGAGACGCTTTTATCAATCAAAGCATTGGCGCGTAAAAAAGTTTTGAACAACGGTTTATTAAGTCATTTTAAAGGTTTAACGCCGATTCCGTCAATGTGATTTTCAAACGGGGGTAACTTCGGCTTCTAAGCTGAGCCGCGGGATTCAAAGGCATCCCCTCCCAAAGTTTCTATACATTAAAGTTGACTAAGACCAGGATTTTCACTACAATTTTATGAGCATGTTTCATGCCTGTCAGACCGAAGCCAAGAAGAAGGAAATCTACCATAGAACAGGTGATATAGATGAATAACGAACAATCTCAAAGCCATCAGCCTCCGTATCAGATTTTGCTGTATTATAAGTTTGTAACGATTCCGGATCCGGAGTCCTTTAAGGATGAGCATCTTCAGTACTGCAAGGAGCTGGGCGTCAAGGGCCGGATTCTGATCGCATCAGAAGGCATTAACGGAACAATCTCCGGAACTGTAGAGCAGACCGAAGCTTATATGCGCCATATGAAGGCAAATCCGCTGTTTGCCGATATGGTATTCAAGGTTGATCCTGCCGAGGAGCACGCCTTCCGCAAAATTTTCGTTCGTCACCGGGAAGAGCTCGTTACCTTCCGTGTCGATGAAGAGCTGGATCCTAACGTAGTTAGCGGTAAACGTCTGTCCCCGAAGGAGTTCTATGAGACTTTGCAGCGCGAGGATGTTATCGTACTCGATGGCCGCACTGATTACGAATATGACCTGGGTCATTTCCGTAACGCAATCCGGCCTGATGTAGACTCCTTCCGTGAATTCCCGGAATGGATCCGCGAGAATATGGGGCAATTCAAAGACAAGACGATTCTTACGTATTGCACCGGCGGCATCCGCTGCGAGAAGCTGACGGGCTTCATGATGAAGGAGGGCTTCCAGGATGTTGCTCAGCTGGAGGGTGGCATTGTAACGTACGGCAAAGACCCCGAGGTCCAGGGCAAGCTGTTTGACGGTAAATGCTATGTATTTGATGAGCGAATTTCGGTACGCATTAATAACACGGATGAGGATGTTGTGGTCGGCAAGTGCCATCACTGCGGCAAGCCTGCTGATACCTTTATCAACTGTGCCAACGATGCCTGCCATCTGCAGCACATTTGCTGTGAAGCCTGCGAAGAGCAGCATCATGGCTTCTGCAGTACATCCTGTGAGGAAACCGTAGCCGCAGGCTAATCTGGTTCATTCACTGGACATACATTCAAAACAGGGATGTCAGCCCGGATCGGGTCGACATCCCTGTTCTTTTATGGCTCCAGATAGAGGGCTAGCTCTCCCTCAATCGCACGCTTGATGTTCTCTACACATTCCTCCGTGGTTGCACCAATGACTCTTTTGCCATTGACCAATGCATAAGGACGGAGCTTGCATAGTCCACACAGATTCATACAGTCTGCACGCATGACGGCGATTTCGGGGTACAGCTCTTCCAGCCGTTCCAGCTCCAGAGCACTCATCAGATTACTATCACAGATTTCTACAATGACAATTCCCATAACATCACCACCCCCATTATAGGTAGGGGGATTTTTAATGTCAAATCTAGAAATGGTAAAGCCTCCTGCAAGGGGAGGCTTGTGTAGAGAGCATTAGTGAAGCAGCGATTCTGCTCCGTCAATGTAGACTTCTGTACCGGTAATATGGGAGGCGTCATCGGAGGCCAGGAACAGAACCAGCTTCGCAACCTGCTCCGGCTGACCAGGACCTTCCGCCAACGGCTGATGATACTCAATCGGAATTCGAACCTCTTCAACCTCGGGCTTCTCTTCCATCGATTCGTCAATGTTGGTGGAGATCGCACCCGGACAGATCGCGTTAACCCGAATCTTGAATTGAGCCAGCTCCAGCGCAGCCATCTTCATAAAAGCAACCTGCCCGGCCTTCGTCGTACTATAGGCAGACATGCCAAAGCTCGTGAAGGTCCGGTTTCCGTTGATGGAGCTCGTAATAATGATGCTGCCGCCTTGATCTTTCAGATGAGGAATCGCATATTTAACGGTGGCAAAGGTGCCCCTCAGGTTCGTGTTAATGGTCTGATCCCATTCATCCAGCTCCAATGATTCGATCGGGCTCTTGGTTCCGTTAATCCCTGCATTGGCGAACACAATATCAATGCCGCCCCACTGTTCAATGGCCTGCTTATAGCATTCCACCAGGGACTCCGGCTTCGAAATATCACAATTTCCGCTCAGAGCTTCACCACCCTCAGAGACGATCTTTTCTCTGACCTCTTTTACGGAATCTGAATTAATGTCGATTAACAATACCTTAGCCCCATGCTTGGCCATGAGAAGGGCAGCTGCACGTCCGATTCCTGAGCCAGCGCCGGTGATGACGGCAACCTTACCTTCCAAACGTTTCTCTGACGACATGAGTACAACACCCTCCTTGGATAGTCATAACATTTCAACAGCATGTTATTACATACCCTAAGGGCTTGCTCTCTGAATCTGTCATCTTACAATAATTGTAATAATGACCATCAAAATTAATAATTTAGGTCATAAACCATTTCAATTTCAGAATCTCTATCACTCTCATAGTCCAGATCATTCAAAGACCGCAGGCTTCACACATACAGGCTTGGATTGAGCAACAGTCTTTCCAGTATAGGTAAGCGTGCCATCCTCCTGATTCACCTGGTACATAACCAGGTTATTGCCGTCCCGATTCGCCACGGTCAAGAAGCTCTCACCTGGCAGCATACAGAAATGGCGCGGGTGGCCACCTTCCGTAGAAATATGCTGAAGAAGCTCCAGCTTGCCGTTTTCCGGGTGTATTCTATAAACGGCCAGGCTGTCATGTCCGCGGTTTGAGCCGTACAGGGTGCGACCATCCTTCGACACCGCAATTTCTGCACACCCATTCTCTCCTTCAAACCCTGCAGGCAATGTAGAAACGGTCTGCTGTTCTGTCAGCTCACCGGTTGCTGCCTTGTAGCTGAACGCTGTGATTGTAGAATTCAGCTCATTAATGACGTATGCATATTGCCCGTCAGGATGAAATGCCAAATGACGCGGACCGGCTCCCTGCTTCAGATCAACCACATGACGATTGCTCAGCTTACCAGCCTCTGCATCAATCTGAGATACCATGATTTTGTCTAGCCCTAAATCCTGAGCCATAATGTACTGCTCGTCCGGGCTGAAGAAGACAGAGTGAGCTTTAGGCTTGTCATTCTCTGTCGCTTGAAAAGCGGTGTGACTATACTCCTCCAATAGCTGTGATGGAATTCCGTTCTCATCCAGAGATACCAGATCGACAAAGCCTCCATGATAGCTGGAAAGCAGCAGGTATTGTCCCTTCTCATCTCGTTGGATGTGGCAGGTGGAGCTGCCGCTGAAATTGCTGCGCGATAGCAGCTTCAATGTACCTGCGTCGACATCAATGGCAAAGGTCACCACTTCGCCGCGCTTCTGTCCATCCTGCTCCGTCTCACCAATGGCATACAGCAGTCTTCGCTTCGGATCTACATTTAAAAAGGTAGGATTCTTGATGCCTGCTTGCTGATCCAACAGCTCTAAATCCCCGCTTTCAGGATGAAACGCATACACGCATATTCCCGTCTCATGGCTTTCAGCATAAGCACCTGTAAACACCAATACCTTGCCTTCATTGCTTGTATTTCTCATCATCGTTAAGTTCTCCTTTCAGCTTTCGCGTAAGCTATGGCTTCACCGCGTTCCTTGTTCTCATGTTATGTTACACTTCATCGTCGTTCAAAATCAATGCAGCTGCTGTTTGCCGCGAGATCAGACAGGGTATGTACATCTATACAGGCTGGACACTTTGGGTTCGGATCGAATCGGATCAAACTGACCAGACTGTACAGACATACGTTATCATAACCCTTGAAGGAGGAATTTTCCATGAATCAGCCATCTGGAGAAGAAGTCAGAAATGAACAAAGCACGGAAACCGACTCCCAGGAGCAGCGCAACAAAGTGAAGAACGGAAGTGACATCGAGCCGCAGGCAGAAAACTGGAATCCGCGCAGCGAAGAGAACACCTCCAGTTCCCCAACCAACGAATAAAGTTCCTGTCACGCCCCGAGAACATTTCTCGGGGCGTGAGCTATGTAATCTTAAAGAGAAGACCGTCCCGCTATCCACTCCCCTGATTTGTTACAGAAAGGGAGTGGATGGCCATGGACGGTCTTTATTTAGGCTGTATTTAAAAATTGAATATTTATGAGTTCAAATCTTAGCCTTCCAGAAGCAAAGATTCCGGATCCTCCAGTAGCTCTTTCACCGTTACGAGGAAGCCTACCGCTTCTGCTCCATCTACGATCCGGTGATCGTAGGAAAGAGCGATATACATCATTGGGCGGTTCTCGGAACGCTCGGCATCAATGGCTACCGGACGAAGCTGGATTTTATGCATGCCCAGAATACCGACCTGTGGAGCATTCAGGATTGGAGTGGACAGCAGAGAGCCGAACACGCCGCCATTCGTGATGGTAAAGGTGCCTCCCTGAAGCTCGGACAAGGACAGGGTGTTGCTGCGCGCTTTATTCGCGAGATTCACAATTTCCTTCTCGATGGCAGCGAAGCCCATCCGATCCGCATCGCGAACAACCGGAACTACAAGACCTTCCTTAGCAGATACGGCAATGCCGATATCATAGAACTTCTTCTCTACGATGTCATCCCCATCAATTTCAGCATTCAGCAGAGGGTAACGCTTCAAGGCGCCAACCACTGCTTTTGTGAAGAAGGACATAAAGCCCAGGTTCACGTCATGCTTATCCTTGAAAGCATCCTTCCGGCGCTTACGGACGTCCATGATCGCAGTCATATCCACTTCGTTAAAGGTTGTCAGCATTGCTGCGGTCTGCTGTGCCTGCACCAGACGATTCGCAATCGTCTGACGGCGGCGGGACATCCGCTTGCGCTCGACCGGCTTGCCGCCAAACTCTGAAGCTGCTGGAGCAGCTGCAGCCGGGTTGCTTTCCTGTTTAGGTGCAGATGCAGACGGCTTGCTGCTGGACTCATTGTGGTTCTTGACATCCTCATGGTAAATCCGGCCGTTCGGATCGCGTCCCTGAACCTGGTTCAGATCAATGCCGCGCTCTCTCGCAAGCTTGCGGGCTGAAGGAGAAGCGGTCAAACCGCTATTGTCTGCAGGCTCAGCAGCAGCAGCCGGCTGAACCGGCTTCTCTACCGCTTCCTTCGTCACTGCACCCTCAGGCGCAGCCTGGGTCTCGGCAGGCTTGGATGGCGCCACAGCGTCATTGCTTTGCGCTGAAATGCGGCCAATGACCTCGCCTATTGTCACATTGTCACCCTCCTGGCGGAGGATTTGCTCGATGACGCCCTGGTCTTCTGCGCTGATTTCAAGGTTTACCTTATCCGTCTCCAGCTCCAGCAGCACGTCGCCTACCTGAACCTGATCCCCTTCTTTAACATGCCATTTAAAAATTGTTCCTTCAGTGATTGATTCGCCCATAGCCGGTACAGTAATTTCGCTCACAGCCGTTACCTCCCCAATGAGATCTGATGATTGATAGTTTTACGATTCAGAGCAAAGGACGTGATGCTTTGTTGCTCATAAGCATGCACATCTTGGTATCCACTGGCAGGACTTGAGCGCTCCGGACGTCCATTATAGCGTACTTCTACTTCTTTGCCGGCAACTTCACGGATGCGCGGCTCCATATAGCTCCAGCCTCCCATGTTCTGCGGCTCCTCTTGAACCCACAGTACTTCCTTCAGGCTCGTCAACGGCTTCAGCATGGCTGCAATCTCTTCCTTCGGGAACGGATACAGCTGTTCTACACGTACAATGTGCAGCCAGGAGAAATCTTCTCCCTCTTGCTTATCAAGTGCTTCTTCCAGATCAATCGCTACCTTACCCGAGCACAGGATCAGACGCTCTACCTTCTTCGGAGTTTGTCCGAGACCCGGCTGCGGAATGACTTCCTGGAAGGAGCCTTCGCTAAAGTCTGTGATAGCAGAGGTTGCACGCGGGTTCCGAATCAAGCTCTTCGGAGCCATCAATACGAGCGGCTTCGCATCCTCTGTGTTCAGCAGACTGGCTTGACGGCGCAGCAGATGGAAATACTGTGCTGCCGTAGTCAGATTAGCGACCATCCAGTTATCTTCACCGCTCAGCTGCAGGAAACGCTCCAGTCTTGCACTGGAATGCTCTGGACCCTGACCTTCATAGCCATGAGGCAGCAGCATAACGAGGCTTGACTTCTGTCTCCATTTGGAGCTGCCGGAAGTAATGAATTGGTCAATAATGACCTGGGCACAGTTTGTGAAATCACCATACTGAGCTTCCCAGATGACGAGCGTTTCAGGTGAATATACGTTGTAGCCATATTCAAATCCCAGTACAGATTCCTCAGAGAGTGGACTGTTATGAATAGCGAACGATGCTTTCGCCTGCGGCAGGCGGTGCAGCGGACAGAATGTTGAGCCGTTCACGGAATCGTGAAGCACCAGGTTACGGTGTGCAAAGGTTGCCCGTTCAGCGTCCTGACCGGTAATCCGGATCGGATTGCCATCGGCAATAATAGAGGCAAAAGCCAAGGTTTCCGCATGGCCCCAATCTACCTTCTCGCCTTCATTCAGCGCCGTGCTGCGGCGCTCCAAAATACGCTTAAGCTTCGGATAGACCGTGAAACCCTCCGGCCAGTTCAGCAGCTCCCGGTTGATCTCCCGCAGCTGCTCCAGAGCCACGCCCGTCTTCGCCTTCGGCTTCTTCTTGTCTCCGCTCGGCTTGATGTTCAGCAGCACGTGATCAGAAGACTCGCTGTTCTTCACGATATCGTACGCCTCTTTCAGGCTGCTCTGAACCTTAGCCTTCAGCTGATCGACTTCCTCCGCAGTAATCATTTGCTGCTGGATCAGTGTATCTACATAAAGATTGGAGACGCTGGCATGATTCTTCACCTTCTGATAGATGAGAGGCTGCGTCGTTTCCGGATCATCGGTCTCGTTGTGGCCGTATTTTCTATAGCCCACGAGGTCGATCAGAATGTCCTTCTTGAATCGGTTGCGGTATTCGCTTGCGAGACGGGCAGCAGAAATACAAGCCTCCGGATCATCCGCATTGACATGGATAATCGGAATCTCGTAGCCTTTAGCCAGATCACTCGCATAGTAAGTCGAACGGGAGTCCCGGCCTTCTGTCGTAAAGCCGATCCGGTTGTTCACGATGACGTGAATGGTTCCCCCGTTACGGAAGCCCGGCAGCTTGTTAAAGTTCAATGTTTCCGCAACGACGCCTTCGCCTGGGAACGCAGAATCCCCGTGAAGAATAATCGTAACGGCCTTGTTCTCATCCTGCTTCGGATATCCAGGCTGTGTGCGGTCTTCTTGTGCAGCGCGGGTGAAGCCCTCAACGACCGGATTCACATATTCCAGGTGACTTGGGTTGTTCGCGAGGGTAACACGCATTTCATGCGCTTCCCCTTCCTTCACGAAGCGGTCTGCTCCCAAATGGTACTTCACGTCGCCGGTCCAGCCATAATTAATGCCCATTGTGCCTTCAGAAGGCACTAAATGCTTGTTCGTAGGAGCATGCATGAACTCCGAGAAAATCTTGCTGTATTCCTTCTTCAGAACATGAGCAAGCACGTTCAGGCGTCCCCGGTGAGCCATACCGATCAATACAGAATCGACATGCTCATGGGCCATTTCCCGAACGATCTCATCCAGCATTGGAACCAAAGCATCATTGCCCTCTACAGAGAAGCGCTTAGCACCTACGAAATTACGATGAAGGAAATCCTCGAACTGCTCCGCTTCAAACAGACGCTTGAGCAGGTGATGACGTTCTTCCTTGCTCAGGACAATCTGATGCACCACGGATTCAGCATGGCTGTTCAGCCAGTTCCGCTCTTCTTCCTCATGCACATGACTGAATTCATAAGCGATGGTGCCTGTATATATTTGATGAAGTCTCTGAATCGCTTCCCAGCCGTTCTTAACATCCTCTGGAGCTTCTTCCCACACCACCTCCGCAGGCAGTGCTGTCAGGTCCTGCTGACTGAGTCCATAGGTTTCAGGCTGCAGAAGACGAGTATCCGCTTCGGCTGAGATCCCGATAGGATCAATGTCTGCGGCCAGATGACCATACGTTCTGATATTCCACACCAATTTCCCGGCATTTACACTTTTCTTCAGCATTTCACGGTTAAAGCCGGCTGCCGTTGCCTGCGAATCCGCTTTCTTTTCACCTTTTGCAAAGGATGGCGGCGGTCCCCAGTTCGCGAATAGCTCGCGGTAAGCAGGATCTACAGACTCCGCATCCTCCAAAAATTTCTCATACTGCTCTTGGATGTACCCTAAATTCGGACCGTGGTACTTCTCCCAGGGTCCCTCTGCTGTTCGGTCAAGGGTCTTCATTGCTGACTCCCTCCGTCAGATTATTTTGATGGTTATGGACGGAATTTCCTAAACATTTTACATTCACATTATACTCTAAATAGCATCCCGTCCGAAAATAGCGCTTTTATATAATATTGATCTCGGAAACAGATGAATCCATAACGGCTTCTTACACATTCCATTGCATTTGCTCCAGCTTTGCAGGACCTGTAGGCAACCGAAGCAGCTTCTGAAGCTGCTTGGCATTGGCAGCAGCGTCTCCGCCGGAATTGTTATTAAAAATAATCCAGCAGGCCTTGGTGCTGCCCAGAAGCTGCTCCACATGCGCCTTCCATTCCTCCAGCTCTTCTTGACTGTAACGGTATAGATACCGGGTCTCCCTCCAGTTATCCTGCCCGCTGGAATGCCAGCCGGAAGGATCTCTGCCGTGAAGCCGAACCATGACCGCATGCTCCTGAGTCGGTTGAAGCACGAGCGGTACGGAGCCTGTTCCGGCCTGCGGCTCATCTGCAATGCTATGAATCCAGCCCTCAGACCTCATAAAGTCAAGTGTCTTCTCGCGAAATTCCGGCGCAAACCAGCTCTGATGCCGAAACTCGAGCGCTACCGGATAGTCCTGCATCCATTCTCGGGTTTTTTTTAGAATATCCACATTTTTCTTATCACAGTCAAACCACGGCGGATACTGAAACAGGACCGTTCGAAGCTTACCTTCCTCCTTCAGCACGTTTACGGAGTTCTGAAAGGCTGTGAACATGGATCTGGAATCATCGTAGTCATGTTTTCCACGCTCATGACCGGTCATGCCCTGGTAAGCCTTGACGATAAATCCGAATGTGTCCGGCGTTAGTGCGCTCCACTTCTGCATTCGCTCCCGTGAAGGGATTGCATAGAAAGAATTATCCATCTCGAGGAGGTCGAAATGCCGGGCATACACAGCCAGCTTCTCTCCTGCCTTTGTACCCGCCTCGTACAGATCATCATGATCTCCCCAGCCGGACAAGCCAATATGAATATGGCTCGGAGAAGCTTGTTCCATGGTCCTCACTCCCTGCCTTGTCCTAATTCATTTTATATTAACCGTTTTACAGTCACTTCAAAAGCTGCTGACTGTGCCCTCACTTCTCAAGCAAATAAAAAGCATGCCCGGTCCCGGGCATGCTAGACACATCATATGCATTTAAAGACTATCGCCATTCCCAGGAATGACCAATGTATGATCCAGTATAAACCGGATTTCCTGTTCGGTTAAGTAGGAACGCTCCAGCAGGTCCCGGATTTTTCGCTCATGCCTGCTGACCAGCTCCAGAAAGTCTTCCAGCTCCTTTATGGCTTCAGCCGCCATCCTGATTCCCCCTACGGTTAAGACTTGCATCTAACCAGTACGATACAGGAGGGCTGTTACCACAGCATTAGCGCTATGTAAAATGAACAGCAGCCTGAGTTAATTTTTGTCCCCATGAAAAACAAGCCTGCCGGACAGCACCCCCTCCTCAATCTCCAGGATCCCCCATGAATACTGCGGCTGTCTTCGCTTGTCTGTCGGCGAACCGGGATTCATCAACAGGATCCCCCTTTCTTCCCGTAAAACCGGAATATGGGAGTGACCATAGATAATGCACTGAATGTTATCCATATTCTTAAAGGCCTGCAGCGCACGCTGCTCGGTCGTTCCTTTGGAGCCGTGACCATGAACGATTCCGATCACGACACCTTGCACTTCAATTACTTTGGTGAGCCCCAGCTGTTGCTTAAGCTCTTCGGGATCTGCGTTGCCAATCACGCCCTCCACAGGAGCGAGCATGGATAATGCTTGAAAGACGTCAGGATGGCTCCAGTCACCCGCATGAATAATCAGGTCGCAGGCGGAGAGCTCTTCTGTCAGCCTGCTCGGCAGCTGCTTCGCCATTCTTGGCATATGTGTGTCCGCCACGACCCCGATACGAAAGATCATGAATATCAGCCTCCTAAACCGTGCACGCATTTCTCTTCATTTCAAATCTAGAATGAGTGGCCAGCATCCTGAATATATTGAGTACAGGCTGTCAATGGCAAGCCTATTCTAGTCAATGCGAAGGAGAGAAGCGCATGAGTGTGTTGCTCAGCTATATTTTTCTTGGATTGTCCTTGTCCGCTCCGATTGGTCCGATCAATGCCGCACAGCTGGATAAAGGGCTGAAGAAAGGATTTCTGCATTCCTGGCTGCTCGGCGTTGGTGCCGTTCTCGCAGATATTGTGTATATGGTGCTGGTCTATATGGGTGTCGTTCACTTTGTAAGCACGCCGTTTGTGCAGACGTTCTTATGGGCCTTCGGCGCCTTCGTGCTGGTGTATACCGGCATTGAAAGTGTTCTGTCTGACGGCAAGGTATCCATCAGCGCCCATCATCAGGACGATTCGCTGCTTGCCTCCGTGCGCTCTGGCTTCATCATGTCCCTGTCTAATCCTATGACCATTCTGTTCTGGCTCGGCATCTACGGCTCGGTCATGGTCAAGACCGCTGCAGATCATGGTACCGGCGACCTGCTGCTCTTCAGCGGTGCCATCATCCTCGGCGTATTGATCTGGGATGTGGTCATGGCCGCAATCGCCAGCTCCTTCCGCAAGATGCTAAGTGACCGGGCCATTACCTGGATTTCAGTGCTTTCAGGTTTATCCCTTATCGGCTTTGGCCTGTATTTCGGCTGGCGGGCAGCTGCAGCACTGTTTGGGTAAGGCTATCGAACCGGCTTGGCCCGCAGCTTCGAGGCTGCTTTCCCCTTCCCTTGGAGCTTCTCTGCCTTGCGCCATACCGATTGCATGATAAGCACAACGGCCAGGATTAGCAGAATAAAGCCCAGGCTGATCCAGAAGCCCGGCCGGCTGGTGTGATGAAAAATAGAGCCGCTCACAGCGAGCAGTATGAGCAGCATGCCCGTATATCTTTTGACCTGTCCCCACTTGGTCAGCTTCAAGTTGCGGCCTGCCGACACCAGAATGAAGAACCAGTTGTACAGCAGCATTAATCCGGCAGCCGTCGTCAGGTACTCATAAATTTTGCCGGGCATCAGCAAAGAGAGCACGATGGACAGAAGGAGTCCGCCAGCCGTCAGACTAAGTGCATAGAGCGGCGTTTTTTGCTTAAACATTTTTTTGCTGAACAGCCCAGGGGCATCATGATCCTCCGACAACGTGACGAGCATCGTCGTAACTGCATACAGAGAAGCCACCATCGTTGAGAAGCCGGCCACAATCAGCACCGCATTAAAGACGTGGGGGACAAAGGGCAGCTGGTAAGACCCTAGAGCGACGATGAACGGGCTCTTGGTGGTGGAGAACTGGTTCCACGGCAGCAATGTTAAGGCCAGCCCCAAAGAGAAAATATAGATGATCGTCAGCACGATAATCATAACACGCCCGGATTTAGGTGCCTCCTTAGGATCCTTCAGCCGGATCGCCATTACGCCCATAACCTCAATCCCTCCAAAGGCGTAAAAGGCAAAAATAAGCGAGGACCACAGCCCGAGACCTCCGGTCGGAAACAGCTCGGCTGTTGACAACGGGACATTAGGCTTGATGCCGCCCGATAGCCAGCCCAGGAGCGCAATAACACCGATCACAATAAACATGACGATCGCAGCGACCTTGAGCACCGCCAGCACATTTTCCAATCGATCAAAGACCTTGTTTCCGATCCAGATGACGAGCAGTCCCAGCACCGCATAGCCGGACGCGAACATCCACATCGGCACCTGCGGCAGCCAGAAGCTTGTGAACAGCGCAAGCGCCGTCATCTGGCTTCCCATAATTAACACCTCGGAGCACCAGTACATCCAGCCTGTAGAGAAGCCGGCCCAGCGGCCGTATGCTTTTTTGGCATAGGATCGGAAGGAGCCCTCCTGCGGGTCCTCTGCGGTCATCCTGGCCAGCACATCAAATACAATAAACGTTCCGGCTGCCGCGAGCAGAAAAGCAATCAAGATGGATGGTCCGCCAAGCTTGATGCCGAGGCTCGAGCCCAAGAAATATCCAGTGCCAATCGTAGAAGCAACACCAAGCAGTGAAAGCTGCCACCACTTTAAGGTTTGCTTGTCTTCCTTGACGCCGGGCTTTGCTGCTGCTTTTGTGTTGCTCATCCTGCTCATTCCTCCTGCCTAAAGTGTAACGGCTTGTGAAGCTTATTATGTCTTTAGGCAAGTAAGGCTAATCTGCAAAAAAACCGGAAACCAGCGCTCCTTCTGACGCTGAATTTCCGGAATATCATAGAACTACATAAAATCAAGGAAAACGACAAACACTGGCTCATAGAACCTGTATTGCAAAGAAAGGATGGGCCTCTTATGAGCCAGACACATTACCCCTGGTACATTGTCGGTATTCTTGTGATCAGTGCTTTATTGTTATTTATGTTTGACAGACATTTGCTCTCGACCAAGAGTCAGGGAGATAAAGCCGCCGTGCGTTCACTGGGCTGGATTCATCTAATTATTGCCGGTGCCGGACTGATTGTACTGCTCATTTATGCAGCATCCATCGGCTGAAAGAGATTCATAAAGTCCAACGCCACTCACCAAGGTGATCGCCACATGGTCACCCATCTGCCAATCCAGGCATCTCGGAATCCGCACGCTTCATGAGAGTATGCATCTCTGCAAAAATCTCGCTCAGCTGAATCGGCTTCATAATGTATGCATCCGCGCCGGCAGCCCTGCACTGCGCCTCATCCTCATCATTTGCCCGCGCTGACAGCATAATAACAGGAAGCTGTTCATAGGCTTCTACCTGGCGGAGGCGCGTTAAGGCCTGTAATCCGTCCAGCTTCGGCATCATTCGATCCATCAGAACAATGTCCACCTGCTCGCCGGAGGCTAAAATGTCCAGACCTTCATCCCCATGCTGAGCAGTAAGCACGTTCAAATTGGCCTTTTCCAGCGCGTTCGCGAGCCCGTATACATTACGAATGTCATCATCCACAATCAGTACGGTTTGTCCCTCAAACCTGTAATTTACAGGCTCATCGGAGAAGCCTTCTTCTCCGTCTTCATCCCCCGACCCTTCAGAATCTGAAGGAGGACTGCCGCTCTCCAGGCTCGTTGCAGCCTCCGGCTGCGAGAACATCTGCTGATCCAGCAGAGCCGGCGGCCTTGCCGGGAGGAGCAGCGTAAATGTACTGCCTTCGCCTACCTTGCTCTGCGCCTCGAGATGACCACCCAGCATTCGGGCCAGCTGAAGCGATATGGTCAGCCCGAGCCCTGTGCCGCCGTATTTCCGGGCCGTGGATTCATCTCCCTGACGAAACGCCTCGAACACCGGAGCCAGATTCTCCTCCGCAATTCCGATGCCGGTATCCGTAACCTTGAACGCGATCATCCTGCCCTGCGGCATCGACCCTTCTGCTGCCGTTTCTTCCAGCATTGCGATGGATAACGCAACCCCGCCGGACTCTGTAAACTTAATGGCGTTAGACAGCAAATTCCGCAGAATTTGATGAAGCCGCAGTCCATCCGAGCAAAAGGCATCGGGAACATCAGGCTCAATATGCACGCTCAGCTGCAAATTCTTCTCCTCTGCCTGCTTGCCGAACTGGTTCACGACCATTTCCGGCAGCTCCGTTACATTAACCATATCCATCTCGATTTGCAGCTTGCCGGCCTCCACCTTCGATAAGTCCAGAATGTCATTGATCAGATTCAGCAGCTCCGTACCTGATTTATGAATGACCGAAGCATAGTTCTGCTCCTCCTCCGACAAATTGCCGTTCTTGTTCTCGGACAGAATCTGTGACAGAATCATCATGCTGTTCAGCGGAGTGCGGAGCTCATGGGACATGTTTGTCAAAAATTGCGATTTGTATTTAGACCCTTGCTCCACCTGCTCCGCATAGCGTTCAATTTCGCTGGCAGCAAACAGGGCAGCGTTCTTCTGCGCTTCCAGCTCATGGTTCAGCTGACGCGTCTCGGCCGACTGAACCTGCAGCTCCTCGGTTTGGCTCTGCAGCTCTTCGGTTTGAGCCTGCAGCTCTTCCGATTTCAGCTGCAGCTCCTCGTTCAGGGCCTGGGATTCGCGGTAAAGCTTCTGAATCTCCAGCTTGCTCTTCATGGATCCCAGCGCTTGTCCAAACACATGCAGCAGCTGCTCCAGAAGCTGCATGCAGGCGGCATCTAATGGCTTGAACAAGGCAAGCTCCAGCACGGCTTCCACATCGTCATCCGTCATAATCGGCGCTACGATCAAACAGCTTGGCTCAGCATCCCCCAGTCCGGATTCAATCCGGACATAGTTGGACGGTACGTCCTCAAAGGTTAATATCCTCTTCTCCACCGCGCACTGTCCTACCAGTCCCTCACCCGGCTGGAACCGGTCTCTCACTTTATTCCAGGGCTCGCCGTCGGGATCGGCAAACGCGGACGCCTTCATGAGATGCTGATCCTCATGCTGCAGGAAAAGCGCGGCATAAGGCGCGCCAAGCACTCTCGCTGCACGGTGCGTAAAAAACCGGGTCAGCATGTCCAGCTTGTCGGCGTTCTGAAGGAGTGTCGTCATGGCGGTCACCTGATCCTTGATCCAGGCCTGACGGCTTACGCTTTCCAGCAGCTTATTGGTTTCCTCGGCGAGCGTGTATACCTCATCCCGGGTCGTAACTACAATTCTGCGGGACAGATTGCCTCCCTTGGCGATCTCCCGGATCGTCTCCGACACCTGGTTGATCGGCTTCACGATGGTTCTGGAAATAATGAAAGCTCCGGCCAAGGTAGCCAGTGCGATCCCGCTCCAAAGGCCATACATGGTCCACAGCAGCTCAAGGTTGCGGCTCTTCATCTGATCCACCCTTGCTGCCGTCAGCTCTCTTTCAGCTGTGCGAAAGACGGTAAACTGATTTCGCAGCACATCCATCGTGGACTTCCCGGGATCATTGATAAAGAACTGCAGAGCTTCTTCATCCTGTCCGGCCTGCTTGATCCGAACGGCAGGCTGCCCTGCGGTTTCAATCCACTTCTCAATATTGTTCTTGATCGCTGCAAGATCGTTAATTTGATTGTCATTGTTCTCAATCAGCCGGATCAATTTGTTATAATCCGACTCCCAGGTGGACAAGGCTTCCTCATAAGGCTCCAGATATTCCGGATCTCCAGTGATCACGAAGCCACGCTGTCCATTCTCCAGCTCCAGCAGGCTTTTCTCGATTTCATGGGCGAGGCGGTGCACCTCAATGTCATGGCGGCCGATAAAATCGGCCTCCTGATGCAGCACGGCCATACGGCCGGAGACGACCCACAGGAATGCGCCCAGACAGGCGATCACCAGCAGATAGCCGATAATAATTTTTACTCTGATATTAAACGCACGGCGATTCGGCGGCAAAGGACTGGCCTCCCCCTGTAATGTCGATCTGCTCATTTAGTCAATATAGTATTTCGGTTCGGGTCGAATCACTTTCTTGAGGAGTGCAAGATCTGCCTCCAGGCGGCTCACCGCCTCCTCCATCACTGCCGGGTCAATGCCCGGCTTCTCCTGCTCTGGACGCAGCCCGGCTTTCAGATCACGAATAATCATTTGCTGCTCCTGCCATTTATCCATCAAATCCGAGATGGTTGCATAAAAGCGTTCGTAATCCTTAATGACATCGTCCAGAAAGGTATCCACCTCTTGAGCGTCATAGCCTCTCAGCTTCGTATTGAATTCCTTCTCGTGTATGGACAGGGCATCCATCTGAATGCCCAGCTGACGGAACAGCTTTCTTTGCTTGTCTAATCTTCGTTTCATGTGTTCATCCATCAATAATCCCTCCACTTTCGGGAACAGCTTGCTGACTGTACCCGAGCATTGTTGTACCTGATCCAGAACATATCAAAATCATGCTTGCTTTCTATGTAGACCATCTGCTCTCGTTCATAGAGTATCCACGCCTTTTCTTCGCTGAATGATTGCACTGCCCTTCCTCGGGGTAAGGAGACTACATGAAAGTCCGGCATCACCTCTTATTATAATATGGAAGGGAAGGTTATAGATATGAGCCATTTGAGCGAAAAACAACAGGAAACGTTAAAAGCGCGCCTTCAGGAAGAAAAAGAGCGGCTGGAGCAGCATTTCGGCCCGCAGGAAGGAGATCAGGACGAGAGGCTGTCTGATGAATCGTTAAGAGAGTCTACAGGAGAACTGAGCTCTGCTGATAATCATCCCGGGGATATCGGTACCGAAACCTTTGAACGCAGCCGGGATCTGGCGATCGACGAAAGCTTGACCCAGGAGCAGGATGACATTGAGAACGCTTTTGAGCGTATGGAAGAAGGCACGTACGGCACTTGTGCTGAATGTGGACAGGATATTCCTTATGAGCGGCTGGAAGCCATCCCATATACCGCTTATTGTGTAGAGCATACCCCGGAGCAGAATCGATCGGACCGGCGCCCTGCCGAAGAAGAGGTCATCACGACACCTCCCGGCGGAGCAGGTATTCACCGCCAGCAGGCTGAAGGAAAATTCGATGATGCAGGGGCCTGGGATTCGGTGGAGCAATACGGAACAGCGACCTCGCCGGCGATGGATGTCGAGCCCGGTGAGGATGATTACCACAATGAAGGCAAGGCGTAAATAATGACATTTCAAGGCTTGCAAACAGCCGGCAGTCCATCTGCCGGCTGTTTGCGTATGTTTCATAGCCCTAAGAAGGTTAAGGAATAAGAACCCGGCTTGACGTGTGAATAGCCCGCTGACAGGCATCAATGACCCTCATGTTATAAATGGCATCGTCCATGCCGTAGGGCAGCGGAACTCCGTCCAGCACTGCTGCAGCCATAGCATCCGCCTGCAGCGCAAAGTGATTATGCGCCCCCAGCTTTTCTTCCCGGGTGCCCCGGGGCGTATGAATCAGAATTTGAGCCTGGTCTTCCATCCGTTCCCAGCCGAACGCAGATGGAAGCTCGATGCGTCCTTCCGTGCCGGCAATTTCGAGGCTGCACCTTGAATAAGCCCACATACCGCACTCAAAGGTCAAGCCCAACCCTTCTTCAAACTCCAGCATGCCGTGAGCCATCATATCGACTCCATCATGCTCTTCGGAGAACATCGCATGACAAGTGACGGCTCTGGGCTCCATCCCGTAGATCATGCGGGCGGCGGAGATCGGATAGCAGCCGACGTCGTACACAGAGCCTCCGCCCATTTCCCGGCTGTATCTCACATTACTTTTGTCTCCGGCATTATTGAAGGTGAAGCTTCCATGAATGCCGCGGATCTGACCAATCTCTCCACTTTCGATCAGTTCCCGTACCCGGGCATGCTTCGGATGATAACGATACATGAACGCCTCGGCAAATACTCGCTTATGCTCCTGCGCCGCTTCCGCAACCTGACGAATTTCAAGCTCATTCAGGGCAGCCGGCTTCTCGCACAGCACATGCTTGCCCGCCTGCATGGCTTTAATAGACCATGGCTTATGCAGATGGTTCGGGAGCGGAATATAGACAGCATCCACATTGGGATCATTTAGCAGCTCATCATAGCAGCCGTATGATCTCGGGATATCAAAACGCTCAGCGACCTCAGCGGCTTTCTCCGCATTCCGGCTGGCAATGGCAGTGACCTCACAGCGATCCGATTTCAGGATGCCGGGTATCATGGAATTCCGGGCAATTTTTGCTGTACTCATAATACCAAAACGTAATTTCGTGCTCACGGAAAAAAACCTCCTTGCTATAGGTCAGTAATTGTCTCTTACTGCTTTGTTCAATATACCCAGACAGCGGTCCAAATCCGTCTTCACCTGCTTCTTATACAGCCTGGCCTTCTCCGCCCCATCACTTGTAAAGTGATACAGCACGATCTCCTGAAAATCGACTTTGGGATCACTGCCCTTAAGCTGCTTGGTCCGGTAGAAAACGCCCTCCTGAACCAGCTCATGCAGGGCACGATAGATTTCACTCTGCGGCGGCGAATAGCCATGGCTTTTGAACTCTTGCCGCATTTCTTCCAGCATTTGATACCCGTATCCCCGCTGCTGCTCTACCATGGTAATTAAATACACTTTGATAAACGCCCTTTGAGCGATCATAAAGGCCATCTTTCGACCCCTCCCCCCATTTCACACTCTATATGTCTCATATTGTATACTATCTGTCCTATGCTTGACTAATCTCGCCTCACTTTCCCTTTTAAACCTCCTGCTTGCTTCTAGAAACGGGAGAAGGATTTACATCGTGTAAAATGAACACGATTATTTTTAGAGTTTGTTTTTGTGAATTTTTCATATGTTGAAATAGTATTATCAGAAGTAAAAAAGAAGCGGCGGTACGATTTCGTCCGCCACTTCTTTAGGGTTAAGCCTTATTTTACAGCAGAGTGTTGTTATTGGGCAGTCCGTCAATAGTCCGGCTATCTGTACGAGAATACCGATCTGAATTAAGGGAGCGGTTAGAGTTAAAAATATCATGCACATCGTCATGCCGCTCCTCGTCATCGACCAATACCAGGATCCGGCCCTCATTAATATAACCCTCATACTCCCTGGCTTCCTCTTCCGGAATACCTAAGCCGATCAGGCCGCCCACCAGGCCGCCTGCGCCGGCTCCAACAGCAGCGCCTGTTAAGGTTGCCGCGATAGGTCCCGCTGCCAGGATCGGGCCGATCCCCGGAATGGCAAGAGCTCCCGCTCCGGCCAGCAGGCCGGTTACGCCGCCCAGAATTCCGCCTGTAGCTGCTCCCGCTGCAACACCCTCCGGTGCCTTCGTACCGGTTTCCTCCGATACCGTTTCCATCTCCTGCTTATCCTTCGATAATACAGATATACGTTCCCCTGAAACGCCTCGATCCTGCAGCTGTTGAATGGCTTTGATCGCTTCTTGCTCGGTTTCAAATACCCCTACGACATGCTTTTCCATCGTTAACGCCTCCTTGTTCGGGTGTAGTCTGACATCTATTACCCCGCGCCGGAGTTGGCCAAACGTTAACGGGACGTTCTTGGCTTGACTTTGTTCGTGGCCTCTGCCTCAAACGGATTTTCCGGCCAGTAGTGCTTCGGGTATCGACCCTTCAAGTCTTTTTTAATGTCAAAATAGGCATGCTGCCAAAAGCTCTCCAGGTCTTTCGTAATCTGCACCGGCCTCCGTGCCGGAGATAACAGATGAAAGGTAAGCGGCGTTCGGGAGGCTCCCAGACGCGGCGTCTGCTGCAGCCCGAATACCTCTTGCAGCCTGACCTCCACATAGGGTGCCGCCGGATCTTCATATTGAATCGGAATCCGGGATCCACTCGGCACTTGAATATGCGTGGGCGCCCATTCCTCCAGCTTCTGCCGCTGGTCCCAGCTCAGCTTATGGGCAAGCAGTTCTCCCGCCTTCAGTTTCTTGAGATCCTGCCTGCTTCGCACACCGCTTAAGTATGGGGCCAGCCATTCCTCCAGCGTATCCCGTAAAGCTTCATCGTCCACGCTCGGCCAATCAGGGTTATGACTGCTCATAAACTGCATACGCTGCTTCCATTGCAATGACTGCGTGCTCCAGGACAGAAGTCCTAAGCCTTCCCTGCGAACCGCGCCCACCACAGCTTGAATCACAGCCGCTTCGTCTGGATGCGGGTCCATGCGCTCTGACAGCTTTAGATGCCCCAGCATCACAGCTTGAACCGCTTTAATTCGTCCTGCTTCTTCATGCCAGTTAACACTTTTCTTCATGTACAGCTGTTCCTTAAAATGCCGCTCCAGGACATGGAGCTCCAGGCTCGCTGCAGCCTGAATGGTGGCCGTCGTTCCCCGGTCATCCACAACGGCGGCGGTAATGAGTGGAAGCCTCGCAAGCGGAGTGTCTCCTCGGAACACGGCACCGCGGCCGCTTCGCAGCACGAAATGTCCCTGTTCACGCTGTACTGCAATCCGGTCCGGGTAGGCAAACGCCAGCAGCAGGCTGCTTCCGTCAGCATCCATGGGCAGCACCGGCTTGACGTTCAGCTTGCTCATCAGACGTCTCATTTCCCGACTGATTCCTGACCACGGAGTTCCATCATTGTGGCTGGAGTCTGCCGTATCCCTGGATAGCTGATCTATAAGCCGCTCTATCCTGACGGCAAGATCCGGGTTGCCGCCTGTGTCTGCACCAGACTCTTTTTCCTGCAAAAAAGCCGCCAGCAGGCACGCCAGTGACCCTTGGCCAAGCTCCTTTCCCTTGATCAGCATATGAGCCAGCCTCGGATGAAGACCGAGCTTTGCAAGACTACGTCCATGCGGTGTCACCTTGCCAGCGGCGTCTACGGCCTGCAGCAGAGACAGCAGCTCTCTTCCAGCGTCCATAGAAGCAGAAGGCGGCTCGTCGAGCCAATGCAGCTCCGCCGGGTCCTGAATTCCCCATACAGCCAGCTCCAGCGTCAACGAGGACAGATCACTGCGCAGGATCTCGGCAGGCGTATGAATTTGAAGTGCAGCATGCTCCTCCGGACTCCATAATCTGTAGCAAGCTCCTGCCTGAACACGGCCGGCACGTCCCTGCCGCTGGTCGGCAGATGCTCTGGATACCCTGCGCGTGACGAGCTGCGGAAGTCCGGTACGGCGGGAGTACTCCTCTGTCCTCATCCAGCCGCTGTCCACAACAGCTGTTACACCCGGTATTGTCAGGCTCGTCTCAGATATAGAGGTGGACAGAATGATCTTGCGGCGGCCAGCAGCGTCCGGTGCAACCGCGAGCTCCTGCTCCGGCTGACGCAGACGGCTGTGCAGCTGACGCACTACAGCATGCTCAGGCAGCCCTGCACTTCGCAATGCTCTGCCCGTGCGTTCAATTTCCTTCATGCCGGGCAGAAATACGAGGATATCTCCAGACGTTTCGTGCAAAGAGCGAATGATTGCGGCCGCGACAGATACCTCCAGCGCTTGACCGGAAGGCGGAGGCATATAAAACGTTTCTACCGGGTAGCTCCTGCCGGAGCAAGTTATGATTTCTGCCCCGCCCAGCAGCCTGGATACCGGCTCAGCCTCCATCGTAGCTGACATCACCAGCAGCCTCAGATCCTCGCGGAGCACGCTCTGGCATTCCAGGGCCAGAGCCAGACCCAGATCTCCATGAAGATTTCGTTCGTGAAATTCATCAAAGATAATCATCCCGACACCGGTTAATTCCGGGTCCTCCTGAAGCATACGGGTAAGCACGCCTTCGGTTACGACTTCGATAACAGTCTCCGGGCTGACCCGGGAGTCCGCTCGAACCCGGTATCCGATCCGGGCCCCGACAGCCTCGCCAAGGGCATTCGCCATAAATGCAGCCGCAGACCTGGCGGCCAGACGCCGCGGCTCGAGCATGATAATTTTATGCCCTTTTGACCACGTCTCCGTAAGAAAAGCTAGGGGCACGCGTGTCGTCTTTCCCGCCCCTGGCTCTGCAATTAAAACGCCGCTTGTGTTGTCTCTGAAATGATGCAGCAGCGTAGGCAGTATTTGATCAATGGGTAGTTGTTCCGATTTCATGAGGTGGTCCCTGTTCCTTTACTTTATTCATTAGATTCATGCCTGAGGAAGCTTGTAATGCTGCTGACAACAGGCATGCAGATATTGTAGACGGTGGATCACTATTGATCAATAGCTTCTGTACAATGTCTGCGTTACAATAGAAGGCATGAATTTCAAAGAATCGGTTTAAGGATGACAGATCATTTCGCTAGAGTAGGTGATGCTTGTGTTACAGCCTGAATCAGATATCTTGTCCAGGGGCCGCTTTGCCCCTACCCCCTCGGGACATATGCATGTTGGTAATGCCATGGCCGCCCTGCTGTCATGGCTGCAGCTTCGCAGCCAAGGAGGAGCCTTTGTGCTCCGAATGGAGGATGTAGATACTGGCCGCTCCCGGCAGCATTTTGCAGACAGCATTGTCCATGACCTCACCTGGCTCGGGCTGGATTGGGATGAAGGTCCAGACGCGGGCGGACATGCCGGGCCCTATGTTCAAAGCCAGCGTCTGGAGCTTTATCGGGAAGCACTGGATAAGCTGCAAGCACAGGGGCTGCTTTATTCCTGCTATTGCAGCCGGGCAGACATTCTGGCCGCCCCGAGCGCGCCTCATGGCTTGAGTGCCGAAGGCCCTCTTTACCCTGGAACCTGCCGGCATTTAAGCCAATCCGAGCAGCAGCTTAAAGCCCGAACCAAAACGCCCTCTCTTCGTTTCAAAGTGAAGGAGAGATTTCCAGGCTTTCAGGATGATATTCTTGGACCCATTGAGATCAACGGTTATGCAAGCAGTGATTTTGTGGTTCGGCGGGCAGACGGCATCTACGCATATCAGCTGGCCGTCGTGGTGGATGATGCCGCGATGGGCATCACTGATGTGTTTCGGGGCGCTGATCTGCTGGATTCTACGCCGAGGCAGCTTATGCTATATGAGGCTTTGGAACTGACACCTCCACGCTTTGCCCATTTTCCTTTGCTTCTGGACGAAAAGGGCAACCGCCTGGCTAAGCGTACACAAGGTCTCAGTATACGGGAGCTGCGTCAGCGGGGGGTGAGCCCCCGGCGAATTGTCGGCTGGCTCGCCTGGATCACCGGATTAATAGGCAGCCTTCAGGAGCTGAGCCCGCAAGAGCTGATTCCGCTTTTTTCCATGGAACATGTACCTAAAGAGCCTGTTATGCTGACACCGGATGTGCTAAACCTGTTATAACGAAATCATGCAGAGATCACGGATGTCAGGTCCGCTTCTCTGCATGAATGGTTTCGGCTGATTAGCGCAGCAGGGACTCTGCGCCGTCTATAAAGATTTGTGCTCCGGTAATGTGCCGGGACTCGTCCGAGGCCAGAAAGGCTACCAGATCAGCGACATCCTCCGGCTCACCCGAGCCGTGCTGAAGCGGCTGACCGCCTTCGGGGTATTCGATCGGGATCGTAATTTCATCCACATGCCCTTTTACCTTCGTGCTTTGTCCAATGTTCGTAGAAATCGCGCCGGGACAAATGACATTCACGCGGATCTGGAATTGAGCCAGCTCCAGCGCTGCCATTTTGGCAAAAGCGACCTGTCCGGCTTTGGTGGTGCTGTAGGCAATCATGCCGAAGCCTGTGAATACCCGGGTGCCGTTGACTGAGCTGGTAATGATGATGCTGCCTTTCCCGCGCTTTTTCAAATAGGGCACGGTATGCTTGATGGTCAGGAAGGTACCGTCCAGGTTGACCTGAAGCGTCTTCTGCCAATCCTCAAGCTCTAGCTCATCAATTGGTGAGAGCACCCCGTTAATGCCTGCATTTGCAAACACAATATCAATGCCTCCAAACGCTTCTGCCGCTTCCTTCACGGCCTGCTCCACACGCTTTGGATCCGAGGTATCAACATCATAGGATTTAGCACAGCCTTCACGAATCCCGTTCAGCTCGACTTCCGCCTCATGTGTCCGCTCATCCACCAGATCAAATAATGCGACATTGGCCCCTTGCTTGGCCAGCTTTACCGCAGTAGCCCTTCCAATCCCCGAGCCCGCTCCGGTAACAATGGCCGTCTTTCCTTGAAAACGACTAGGTTCCTGGTTCATCCCATTCATCTCCTTTCATATAATGAGCAGTAAGCTTCATCTGTCACAAGATTACCCAAATCGTGATGTAATAATCATTCCACAGCAAAAGAACTCCCTTCCGGCTTGCAGCCGAAAAGAAGTCCCTATATTTTGCATCTGCAGTTCAGTAAGCTCTTACCATGATATTTCCAAAAAAGAAGCGTCATCCTCCAGCCCTTCTGTATGCCTCGCATCCATCAACACCTGAAGATCCTCATCAGGCACCACTTCGGAAATACCATCGAGATCGCTGAGTCCGTCACTGTACAAGAGCAAGCGATAAGCCCCTGCAGCGTGAAGACGGCATTCATAGACATTCGGTGTGCCCTTCGGTCCAGTCCGTGTAGACCAGCGATCACCGGTTCGAAAGGTTCCCGAGAAGGGTGAAGCCACCTCGGCCTGCTGCTGAAACAAACGCAGCCGGGAATCGCCCTGCCATGCCAGCCACAGCCGGCCTTTGCGCCCCAATTTGCCAGGGAGCTCAATCCGGCCGCATAAGTACATCGCTTCACTGCCGTTCTGTTTCTTCTCCTGAAGGATGTCTCTCAGCAAGAGCGGAGCATTCTGATCTACAGACAAAGCTTCCTCCTCCAGCCTGGCAGCTTGAGACAGCTGCACCAGCCTTTTTTGCAGCAGATGGCGGCTTGGCTCTGCCTCCGTTCGCAGCCAGGATAGAAGACCCTCTCCCAGAAAACGAGCTGCGAAATCTCCGCGGTAGCTCATGCTCACACCGTCACACAGCACGAAGCTGCAGGTTCTTCCATCTACGGCAAAGGCCATATAATCCTGACCCTGCTCTTGCAGCTGAGCCGTCTCCGAGGCTCGGCCATAGGCATAACGGCAATTGAACCTGCTTTTCAGGCTGGAGACCGGCTGCTCCTCATGCTGTCCACTCACATACGTGAAGCCATCAACAGGCCCTGTTTTTTGTTTCCCGGCAAGCTTTCGGTTTGGTGATAATCGCATAGCGTTAACGAACCGGGGTCGCCGCTGACATCTGGAATCCGATCGACACCAGCTCAGCACAGGTGCCAGGCAGCATCATAAGCGCACCAGACGCCAGCTGATAGTCTGCCTCCAGCAGCATTTCCCGGTAGCTGTCCGGCAGTACGGAGGACATAGCCCGGAGCTTCAGGGCATGCTCATCTTCAAGAGGAGTGTCGGAATGAATCCCTTTCCAGCGGCGCGGCTCTGTTACCGGCTGATTCAGCAAATGGTCCGATATACATATATTCTCGACGAGAACATTGCCATCCGGGACACTCATACTCATGATCCGCTTCGCAATCGGCTCAGGATCCTCCCCCGTGGCTACACCATCAGTCATATGGCAAACGAGAGGGGCCGGGCAGTCCTGCATATTCGGAATTTCAGCCTTCAGGATTCTTTCGGCCTGCAGAAAGGCTTTGGCAGAATCCGAGAACCGCTTCGGGGTCAGGTCTGGCAGCGAGCCAATCGCTGCAATTTCGTCAATACCCTTGATGCCGTTCAGCAAATCATAGACGTCATCACTGTATGCCAGAATAGCAATGCGATAGCGAGGCGTCAGTCGATTTCCCTTGGTAGAACGAAATACCATCTGCCGAATGGCCAGGGACAGCGCGTCATAGACGACATCAATGCGGCGCTTGCCCTCCATCAGCATATTCATAGAGGCACTGATATCAATTAAATAAATGATGAGTGCCGGTGTCCGCTGTGAAGCCTGAATACTATAATTCACCTCATACACCCCTGCGTCAATGTCATTGAAGTTAAAGGCTTGGCAGCCAGAACCCGCTGTTGTTCAAGAATAAATTAATATTGCTGCTGCGTGATTTCATGGAGCCGACTGAATTGTAATAGGTCGCATCCTTCTGATACATCGTCTGAAAGCTCCGGGCGAAATTTCTTGCTCTCGGTAAGTTGTCGGTTACTTGAGCGTTATAAGCTTTGTTATAGTAAGCAATCAGAGTCACCACATTTTCCGCTCTCTGCTTCTTGAGCTGCTCGGCCTTGGCAGCAGCCTCTTGCTTACGAGCTTCCTCCTGCCGCTTGGCCGCCGCCTGGCGCTCTGCCTCTGCAGTCCGGGCTGCCTCTGCTGCTCGCGACTCTTCTGCGGCACGGGCAGCTGCTGCCTCTTTCTCCTCAGCCTCCCGCTGCTTCTTCTCCTCAAGCAAAGCCAGATACTGTTCATACTTCTCCTGCTTGTCGTACTTTTCCTGCAGAGCCTGCTTTTCTTTTTTGGCCTCCAGCTGAGCGAGATACGCTTCATATTTCGCCTGCTTGTCATACTTTTCCTGCAGTGCTGCTTTCTCGGCAGCGAGCTTGTCGGCTTCCTCCTGCTTCGCCTTCTCTTCTTCCTCTGCCTTCAGGCGAGCAGCGTCCTCGGCTTTTTTTTGCGCAGCCAGTCTGGCAGCCTCTTCTTCCTTTTCTGCGGCTTCTGCTGCTGCACGTTCCTTTTCTTCATCTTCTTGCTGCGTGGCTGCTGAGGCTTCCTGCTGCTGTCGGACCTCTGATTGGTCCGCCAGAATCTGGTTCACTGTAAATACAGAGCCAGCCAGGACAGCAATGCCCGCAGCCGTAGATATCATAAATTTCCTGGAGCTTGCGATGGCTCTCCAGCCCTTCTTCTCTTCCTGTGGAGGATAGAGCTGTGACTCCAGATCATGAATAGCAGCCGCCAGCTCAACCTCTAATGGACTGTCTTTTTGAACAAAATGATACGCCGAACGGAAAATCTCCAGCGCTCCTGTCAGATTGCCTGCGGCCTCCAGATCCCGGGCTTGATGAAACAGCCGCGCGACAACATGATCATTCACCTCGCCGGTATCCGGCTGAAGTCCCAGATTGGCAGCAGCATCCTGGGCATGCTGAGCCGCTAGCGCTTCATCAATGACAGGCTTGCGAACGGCTCCCGCAACGGCCTCAGGCGCCTCGTGGGCAGAGTCTTGCTTCGTCACCGAAGCCGGCTCTTCAACAGAAACGGCGGATAACGCAACCAGCCATTCCCCAAAGGTAGGGCAGCTGCTCAGATCCTGACTGTCCCACGCTCGGGTAAACAGATCACTAATGGCTGCCCCCCACCGCTGGCCAAGCGACTTCTTCAATAAGAAATACCTCTCGCAGCCGGTCTGCATCTCATGCTGGTCGAAATAGCTTTCGCCCCAGGACTTGCTTACGACAGCGACATCGCTCCAGCCAAGCATCTCCGCAACGATGACAGCACCTGCAAAGCGATCTGCGTAAGAGCTCCAAAGACCGCTCTGAACCGCCCGATGCGCGGCATACCCTGGCGAGCCTGCCAGCAGAACGTCTGGCCGGTCCATCTTGGGACTATAGATTTGCTCAACATCCACCAGCTCCACAGCGGCGGCTCCTTCAGGAAGCTCCACTTCCGAAAAAAACGGAAGCATGACATTAGGCGCGGAAAGGTCACAATGCGCAAGACCCTTTTGCTCCATACTGGAGCCGATCGCGGCCAGTGCCTTGGCCAGCGTCAGACTTTCGCTCCGGCTCAGGCTTCGCTGGTCGCTAATGACATCAAACCAGGTCATCCCATGAATCCAGGGCATGATGACAGCATACAGCAGGTCAGGATACCGGGCTATCAGTTCTCCGTTTCTTTCGGGAGTGAGCACCTCTCGGCTGCAAACCTGCAGACCAGGTATTTCTTTATAGCCAGCCATATGATCCGATTGATAGACCATCGCCGGCATACGAAATTTAGGAAAAAACACCTTCAGCGCTTTAGCTTCATACGGTGAGCCATTTACAGGCAGCAGCTGGTAAACGATCCCCTGCCTTCCTGCCTGTGCATATGCAAGTCCCGGGGCCGCAGGATGCTGCCCTACCCTGTACGCCGTATTATTAATTGTAATCTGATCTCCGGGTGCAGGCTGAAAACCCATTGCAGCTCCCCCTTTCTATTGTCAAAATTAAGATTCTGTTTCATAGATCAAATTAGAGAAAAACCGGGAGTCCATAACCACCCGGTTTCTGCTTTCATATCCTGATATGCTATAGCTTGGTTCACTTCTACTAGCGTGTCTGATCAGCCATACGGAACTTCTGCGCAATTGCCTTCAGCTCGCTGCTGATGCTTTCCAGTGTTTGAACGAATGAGTTCATAAGGCGGCTGGCCTCCTGGAACTCCTGGAAGAAACGCTGCTTCGTCATACCGTCCCATTGACCTTCCATGCTGTTGACGGACTGCGTCAGGCTGTTGACGATCTGTTGGCTCTGATCACCACTCTGCTTAAATTGATTGGCTACCTGCTCTACTTGCTCCGGGGTAATTAAAATACGACCTGCCATGTATGTTTCCTCCTTTAATATGAATGCATATTTAACTGCTGAAAACATCGTAGCCCAGATCACATTCAATATCAAAATGTCATCCGACCCATTTTCCAATTACCACCAATGACCCATATTTGAAACTGTTCAGGATGATTTAATTAGCAGGCGCTAAGCGTGACGGATCTGCGAAGGTCCAGCCCTGTCCCGAAAGAGCCGCCTGCTTGGCCGATTCCTTGCCTTCCGCTGTCGCCATGCCAACCGCCTGAACTACAGAGCTTGGATTGGAAATATCGGGCGAGCTTCCCGCTGGAGCCAGAATGGAACGGGACATTTCCTGCCGGGAGGCTGCAAAAAGAGAAACCGGCGAAACTCCTCCTACGAGGGCATGGTTCAGCACGGAATTGTATTGATGATCCGTCTCCTGAAACAAATCGGCCTTTCCCGCCAGCTCCTGGCCCAGCCTTTCCAGCAGAGAACCCACTTGCATGCCCAACCGCTGGGCGAGATGCCACTCGTCCATCACTGCTGCCTTAAGCGAGGTTTCCCAGACGAGGGAATTCATGGCCTCACCGAGCTGATTACTCATCCCTGCAAATTGACTACCGGAGTGCAGGAGCTGCCGGCTTAATGACCGGAGCCGTTCCGGTTCGACAGAAATACGCATAGGTCCTCACCTTTCATTCGGGCTGACTCACTGTTTTAACCACATCATTAGCATCTGATAAAAATGTTCACGGGTTGCCGGCGCAGCCGTCAGCCAGTCCTGATCACCCTGGAGACTCATACGCAGCAACCAGCACATGGATTCATCAGATATAAAGGCCGCATTCTGGCTCTCCCAGCGATATTCATTCCAAACTGACAATTGAAGCTCTCCCGAGGAGACCTTGTTCTTCATGCACTTGGCGAGAGCCAATGAGCCTTCGGCATCATCTGTAAGCTTGGCCAGCCGGTCCGCAATCGCATCACCGGAAGCCGTCGCAGAGGATGTGAATATATCACTAAATTCTTTACGGCTCAGAAGCAGGGCCGGTATTTCACCAAGAGGAGCCTCACTGAGAGCTAAATCGTTTACCAGTCTCTGGCAGGTGCTTTCCACGGTGCCCAGCTCAGTCAGGGCATATTGCTGGTCGTTTACGCCGCACTTACACACCTGGATCACCTGGTCTCCGACAACATGGAGATACCCTTCGAAGCTGGTTCCCAGATGTTCATATTTCAGCCAGCACGCTCTTTCAGCAAGACCGGCTACAGCTACCCTAGAAAACACCTCAGGAGGGATCGAAAGCTCTCCAGTGTCCTCTAATATTAAATAATTTTTCTCCAGCAAGGAGGTTTTTGCTGACTCCCATTCCAGCGCAATCTCTTCCGTTAAGTATCCACTGAAAGGATCTTTGACGCCGAGCAGGCGATCAGAGCCAAGAATACCTGCTAGGAAAAAGAACTCTTTATCATCAAGTGTAATCGTCTCCTGTTTAGAAGCAGGAATCGTCAACATTATGAGTCACCTCCCTTCAAACTACAACATGCCATCGGTCACGAATTTCCTTGACCCATTTTTCTGGATTCCAGACCTCTGTAAAAGGAACTGCGCCTTTGATTCTGGAAAATTTACGTTTTATATAGTACCCTTGTCCCGGAGGAAGGAGCTTTAGTCCTCCAGCACTATGGTTGGATTCCGAAAAAGGAATTCTAAAGAAGGACAAATCGTTAGAGTCCAAAGTACCAAACAGAAATCCTGCTTGGGCTGCTTTAATATCCGAGAACCAGTCCACGCCGTATGTCGGGAAATCAGCAGGCACTCCGGAAATGATGACATGAACATTACGGTCTCTGCCCAGCCGTACAATGGAGGACAGCTGATCCTTCACTGTGAAATCATTAAGCTGCTTACTGAGC
The DNA here is from genome assembly GCF_005577435.1 of Paenibacillus algicola. Classification (NCBI taxonomy): domain Bacteria; kingdom Bacillati; phylum Bacillota; class Bacilli; order Caryophanales; family Paenibacillaceae; genus Paenibacillus; species Paenibacillus algicola. Next base: position 2,552,659 of record NZ_CP040396.1, read on the forward strand.
ACATCCGCATCATCAATCATAAGCACAATGGGTCTATGCTCTTCTTCCTTCGTTCGCAGCTGAACGGCTTCGTAGATTTTGGAGATCAATGCCGTCAGCTCCTCTTCATCTGAAGCAGTCCCCTTGACATGAGGCAGCTGACTTAAAGAAGCAAGGCCCTGGCTCCCATAGCGGGTATCTACCGTATATAGCTCCAGCTCCTCTGGAGAAGAATGAAGAGCCATAGACAGCATCCAGCTCAGCATAAAGGAGGTCTTTCCTCCCTCCATGGGACTGCCAATGATGAAATGCGGGCCCTCCTCCAGCGAAAGGTTAAAGGGATCCAAATCATCGGTGGTTAGACCGAGCGTCACTTGACGCGACGCTTGATGTGCGGCTTGACTGTAAGGCTGATCCATGTCCAGCAGCTCATGCAGCTGGATCTTCTCCGGCAGTGACAAAATAGCGGGTGCTTTCTCTCCACTCCAGGAGTGGCTTAGCTGTTGAATTTGCTTACGCAGCGCTGCCGAACGCTCCCCCTCATCCCGGCCCGGGGCCGGAAGAGCTGACTGGAATTCCAGCGGCGGCACCTGTCCCTTTACCAGCCCGCGGCCCGGCGGCAGCTGACTTGGTGCTTTGGTCGGACGTCCGACTGCGTAATAATAATCCGATGGATCTGCCAGCTCGAAACTCAATGCATGCGAGATATTGCTGCGAACCTTTTCAAATATATCGGAGATCCGGTTCGCTGAGATGATAAAGGTGATGCCGAGACTTCCACCCTCCCGAAGCAAATACTCCAGCATATCATTTTCATCGGCATACGTATTTCTGAAATTAAGATAGCCATCAATCACAACGATCAGCTGCGGCAAAGCACTTGACATTGAACGCCGGTAAGACGACGCGGTTTTGACGCCGGCCTCGGCCATCCATTCCTTGCGAGTGGCTGCGGTCCGGGCCAGGAAACGGAATAACCGCTTGATCCGGTCGTCATCCTCCGTCGTCATCACTGCACCGATATGCGGCAGTCCGGCAAAGTCTCGCATCGTCCGGCCCATATCCACGATATATCCATGCCATTGGTCAGGTTGATATTGCGCGGCCAGGGACATCAGCATCGTTTGGATCAGCGTGGTCTTGCCGAGTCCCGGCATGCCATAGATGACCCAATGGCCCTGTTCCAGATTTAGCAAGAGCGGCCGCTGGCATTGCTGAGTCAGATCATCTACAAGCCCCGCAGAAGCTGTTAAAGGAAGACTACCTGCCGAAGCAAGCTGATCCTCCTGAGCAGCCAGGGCTTCGACCTCCTCCAATTCCAGCGTTTCCGGCAGCGGCGGGAGCCATGGTCCCGGAAGCCGTGAGATTCCATGAGCACTTGCAGCCTCGGCTGCCTGGTTAATGAACACCTGCAGCTGCTTCATGGGCTCTTCTTGATGCACCTTCGATGCCTGCGAGGGCGCAAGCATCGGCTCATATTTCCCATTCAGGCGCAGCTCACGGATCTGAACAGCAGCATCCTGATCATCTTGATGTACTGTATATGGCGCACCGCTCCAGGCAAACTGCATCTCTTCGAACACTTCATCACTACCGACCTGAAAATAGCCGCGACCCGGCTTATTGATCCAGGCAGCGTTCGGGATTTTCAGCATGTCCCGGCTGTCGCCTTCACTTTGGACGCGCAGACAGATTCGAAAGCGAGAATTACTCCAGATCTTATCGTCGACAACCCCGGCCGGCTTCTGCGTAGCAAGAATCAAGTGCACGCCGAGTGTCCGTCCGATTGCCGCAATACTGATTAATTCATCCATAAATTCGGGCTGGTCCTTCTTGAGCTGTGCGAATTCGTCAATAATAATGACTAGATGCGGCAGGGGTACGCCCTGCCCGCTGCGGAGCAGCTTGTAATATTCATCAATATGCTGGAGATTGCCAGCATCGTTCAACAGCTTCTGCCGGCGCACCAGCTCTGCTTTTAAGGACACTTTTGCACGCTCGATCAGGTTGTTATCCAGATTAGTGATGGTTCCAACGACATGAGGCAGGTGAAGGAAGGTGTTCGACATGCCTCCACCCTTGTAATCGATAAGCATAAAGGCCAGATCATGCGGATGAAACTCTGCCGCCAGAGAAGCAACTATGGACTGGATAACCTCACTTTTGCCGGAGCCTGTAGTTCCGGCAATCAGCCCGTGGGGGCCATGGCCGCCGCGTTCAATTTTGTCATGCAGATTCAGATTGATCCTCTTGCTGCCAGCCCGCACACCCATCGCTACCGGCAGTGAGTCCGGGTAACGGTTCTGCTGCCATCTGCGGTGGAGATCCAGCTCTTCAATGGTCTCAATCTCCATCATTTCAAATAGCGTTAAGGTGGAAGGAATGTCTGAAGCGGACGAGCGCTTCAGTCGAATTGGAGCCATATATCGAGCCAAAGCCTCCATCTGGTCCCGAGATACATGATCGATATCAAAGCCCTGCTGTCTCGCCTTTCCATCTTCCTTGACCGTAACCACGGCTCGGTCTTTGCCCGCCTCCAAAATCAGCTGACACTGCATCGGCAGGGATTCCTTTCGGTCAGACAGCACAATCGTTATAGCGTCCACCGCCTCCGCTTCCTCCATGAGGAGCGGCAGCAGCGGCTCTTCCTCAATCAGCTGGGCGGATGACAGCAGAATCATGTAGGCCGGAATATTCATCGAGCGAGCGGCATAATCGCTGCCGCTTCGGCGGCGGCGATTGAGCTGCATGAAGAGCTCGTCGGCCAGCTGATGAGCGGTGCTGCGCCGATCTGCCAGATATCGTGCAGAGCGGTCATCATCCCAGCAGTGCGGGAACCATCTCATCCAGTCCCATTCATCCGCTTCCTTTTCCTCGTAAAAAGCCGCGAGCTTCACCTCATCCGGCGAATGGCGCACGGTCATCTGAGCGACAAGCACGCGCAAGGCATTCAGAGCATGCTCCCGCTGACCAACCACCCCGATCACCTTGGACTGATTCAGCGGCAGCGTAATTGAAGCATCTTCAACGACCGCAAAATCAGCTGCCAGGACTTCCGCCGCTTCAATAAGCGGATCTTTCTCGTATCCATCTGATCTGGGCGGCTTGATGTGGACGAAGAAAGGGACCTGACCCTTTCCGGCCCGCAGCTCCAGAAAATCACTATCCTCCACAGATCTTTCCCAGAGCCTGCTGCTGCGGCTTTTGACGATCTGGCTGCATACCTCGGGATCACCATGAATCTCAAACATGGTTTCTACCTGTTCCCGCTGACGCTCCTTCAGCTCTTCCCGGTGCAGCTCCAGCTGGGCGCGATACATCCGGTCTCTTTCTTCAAGCCGCTTCCGATAAACCTTCTTATTGCTGAGATACATAAAGAAGGGCAGGGTATAGGACATGAGCATCATCGGAATCATGATCATCTGAAACATCATAAATCCGCCGCTGCCCATACGTCCTGACATATTCATATAGACATAAAATGCGATCATCAATGCAGTCATAATGACGGGAATGATGATCGAAATCATAGAAAATGATGGCTTGCTAGGTTCTGTGGGAGGCCTGAATATTTCCATATCCTCTTGCTGAAGAGCGGGTTTAATCCGCGGAGATCTCTGATACAAGACGTTCATGGGGCGCCTCCTCAATATCACATTATGTAAGCTGCTTCATTACATCCTCACGGTTCCTGGAACAAGCTTCTTCGTCCGTATACCGGGGCGGTTTCCAGCGTTGTTGAAAATGCCCGCTGCAGGCGGATGTATGAGCCCTCCCGAAGGCCTGCCTCGACGAGGCTACTTCCTTCCTGAACCTGAAACCATAGTCCCTCCGGAAATTTGGCTTCCAATATATATTGTACGCCCGGCTCGGGCAGCTCCTGGAACAGCCGGAGTCCGAGCAGCTCGTTTAGACGATGGACGGTACAGCTGTCAGGTACATCTATATCAAAGGTCTCATCACTTCTGCGTCCGCTGACTACCGTCAAAATCATGCAGGAATGCCACCCCTTCTGCATTATATTTAATTGGTTACATTGTTGTAACTATATCATCAGTGAGTCTACCCTGTCAATTTGTGTCATATTCCTTTCTCCCTATATGACCTCGAACACCCTAGTCCAAAAGCACCAGCGCAGATATTGAAACAGGGAAATCCAGTCCATATTCATCCATTCACCCTTATTTTACTATATAAATCAATATAGATAGCAAAAAAATGCAATATTATTGAAATTCAGCTCCTTCCTTGTCAGCTCATTCACAAAAATGTCACGGACAGCCATAGGTTGGTGATTAAATATCTCATTTTAAGGTTATTTTAAGTTTGGACGTTTATAATGCAACTATCATGAAACTATATTTTCGTGAGGTGATCACATGAAAATGCTAATTATGTTCCAAAACAAACCGGTTCCTGTATATTTCACCACGGATAATAAGCAGCCGGTACAAAAAGTTCTAAAGCTGTTGACCAGCGCCCTGGACGATAAAATCAATAACGGGAAAAAGGCACTGAAAAAATGCCTCAACTCCCTGATCAGCATCGAGATCGAGGGCTCTGAGGCCATTCTTCACAGCAAAAGCGAAAATGATTCTCTTGCGCTATCTCTTTTCTAAGAGATAGCCTTTTTTTGTGTAGAAGAACCTGGCGGTCACCGCCGTGCTAGGCATGGCGGATCCGCTGCTCCTCCTCGGCTTGAGCTTTAAGAACACGAATCTGAAACAGCTTTAGTAGGTTGAAGGTTGTGTTAGCTTCCTGACAGGTGCCCAATTTTCTTAAGATAAAACGATCAATGGACATGCCTCTCACTCCTGACTTTTTCATTCATCATTCAAAGCGACATTAGGATCATCAACCGGGGGAGGAAGGGAAAATATTTCCTGACTGCGGGTATTTTTTATTTAACCGTACTTCCCGGCTCTTAAACGCTTGGAAACAGGACAAACCGGGCCCGAATGAGCAACAATCCGCAGTGAAAAATGCTTTATAGTGCTAACTTTATCCATATCTAGTGATGCAATTTGATTCCAGCTAATCCCAGTTCAATATATAGAAAGACAAAAAAATTTAAACTGCTTGAAATTTTTATAGGGATGCCGTTGGATTTCGGTCTCTTTTTGCGGTAGGATAAATAATACTGTTTCCACACATAGCTAACCACATAAGGAGGCGCAGCCATATATGCTAGACGTTTTAATTATCGGGGCAGGGCCCTGCGGCCTGTCTACGGCGATCGAATGTCAGAAGCGCGGACTGTCCGCAGAGCTTATTGACAAACATAATCTTGTGCATTCCATCTATCTATATCCGACGCATATGCAGTTTTTCAGCACCGCTGAAATGCTTGAGATTGGCGATGTGCCGTTCGCACTATCGAATGACAAGCCTTACCGCGATGAGGCATTGGCATATTATCGCCGAGTGGCCGAGCATTATCAGCTAGCGATCACCCCGTATGAAGAAGCTCTTTCTATCCAAAAGCAAGGCGACAGCTTTATCGTCAGCACCCGCAAGCGTAATGGCACCGAGGGGACCCGCACGGCCCGAAATGTCGTCATCTCTACGGGATACTTTGACCACCCGAATTATATAGGAATCCCCGGGGAGGACCTCGACAAGGTATCTCACTATTTTAGAGAGGCACACCCTTATGCCGGCATGAACACGGTCATTATCGGAGGCAGCAACTCCGCCGTCGATGCCGCTATGGAGCTCGTCCGGGTCGGTGCCAAGGTCAGTGTCGTCTACCGCGGCAGTGAAATTTCGCCGAATATCAAGCCTTGGGTACGCCCGTTATTTGAAGGCATGGTGCATAAGGGGAAAATCGCGCTTCATCTGGAATCCAGCGTAACAGACATCCAGGAGGCTCAGGTGACTATCTCTTCCCTGTCAGGAAAAGAGCAGATCATTGAGAATGACTTCGTGCTGGCACTAACCGGCTTTCGGCCGGATCGGCAGCTGCTTGCCTCCTCCGGAGTGAAACTCGACGAGGAAATGGAGAAGCCCCGGTTCAATCCCGATACGATGGAAACGACGGTACCGGGCTTGTTCGTGGCAGGCGTCATTGCTTCAGGTCGCAACGCGAATGAAGTATTCATTGAGACCGGACGATATCATGGCCGCCTCATCGCCGAGCACCTTGCTGGCCATCCCGCGGAATCATGAGGCCTTGGCCAGGAGAGGAGCTTGAAGGTTCATGGACATGACCGCTTTAATTTTGCTGGGACTGGCGGCGCTCGGGATTATGAGCAGCAATACCTCCATCACGATCGCTATGATTGTGCTGCTGCTGCTTCGGGTAAGCGGCCTGCAGCAGGCCTTTCCCTGGCTGGAGAAGCATGGCTTGACACTCGGAATCATCATTCTCACGATTGGCGTCATGACTCCGTTAGCCAGCGGGAAGATCAGCCTGGACACCATCCTCCAATCCTTTCTGAGCTGGAAATCACTGCTTGCCATCGGCATTGGTATGCTCGTTGCTTATTTGGGCGGGCGCGGAGCCCATCTGATGGGGACGCAGCCCACGATTGTTGCCGGTCTTCTGATCGGTACCGTTCTGGGAGTTGCGCTGTTCCGCGGAGTTCCGGTAGGTCCTCTCATTGCGGCCGGCCTGCTATCGCTGTTTCTCGGTAAATCCTGAATCATACTGCATCACAAAACAGCCTCCACCCTGCGATCATGTCTGCGGTGGAGGCTGTTTCGTATGAACAGGTTTACATCAGCTTACAGTATCGAAATGCTGCACATTATATAATCGGGCATAGCTGCCTTCGCGCTCCATGAGCTCGGAATGGGTACCCTGCTCTGTAATTTGACCGTTCTCCAGTACGACGATTTGATCGGCATGCGTAATGGTAGACAGACGGTGAGCGACGATCAGCGTCGTTCTGTTACTGGACAGAGATTGCAGTGCCTGCTGGATCAGATGCTCGGATTCCAGGTCCAGCGCCGAGGTCGCTTCATCCAGCACCAGAATATCGGGATCCTTCAGAAACACCCGAGCGATCGCCAGCCGCTGCTTTTGTCCGCCGGACAGCTTGACGCCCCGCTCTCCCACCTCGGTGTCATACCCTAAAGGCAGGCTCATGATGAACTCATGGGCGTTTGCAGCCTGTGCAGCAGCCATGACAGACTCTTCATCGGCTTCCGGGTTCCCAAGCATAATATTCTCCCGCACCGAGCCGCTGAACAGGAAATTATCCTGCAGCACCATCCCGATCGAGCTTCGAAGGCTTTCCAGGGATACCGTCCGAATATCCTGCCCGCTGACGAGCACCCTGCCTTCCTGTACATCATAAAATCTGGGAATGAGCCCGATGAGCGACGACTTCCCGCCTCCGCTCATTCCGACAAATGCAACGGTTTGTCCCTGCTTAATGTGCAGGTTAATATCCTTCAGCACCCAGTCCGTGCCGGTGCTGTATTTAAAGCACACCCGGTCAAACTGGATATCTCCGGCTGTACGAAGCGTCTTCGCATGAGGCTGATCCACAATATCGTAAGGCTCGTCCATCAGCTCCTTGACCCGTTCCAGAGAAGCGGTAGCCTGTGTCAGCACGGTGGAGGAATTTATCAATCGGCGCAGCGGTGCATAGAGACGGTCCAAATAACCGAAGAACGCGACGAATGTACCGAGCGTCAGATCTCCCTGAATAACCCGGTATCCGCCATAGCCGATGACGAGGATCGGGGCGATGTCGGTTAACGTATTAATAATGGAGAAGGTAAGGGCGTTCATGCGCGTCTGCGCCATTGCTTTTTTCAGAAAATTGCCGTTGATGCCTTCGAACTTGCGCTGGTCATAACGCTCCAAAGTAAAGCTGCGAATGACCGAGATCCCCTGAATACGTTCATGCAGGTACGCCTGGATGCCCGCGAGTGCCTGCGAGCGGTCTTTCGTCAGCTTTTTCAAGCGCTTGTAGAGCAGGTTTACTGCAATGGCATACAGTGGAAGCACGGCAATGGAGACGAGAGTCAGCACCGGGTTCATAAAGAACATCACGATTAACACGAACGTCAGTGTAAACATGTCCAGCCAGATGTTCATCATGCCGACCTCAACCAGGTTCTTGGATTGCTCAACATCATTAATGAACCGGGAAATAGCCTCGCCGACCTTGGTATTCTGGTAATAACGCAGCGACAGCTTCTGCAAATGGGCATACAGTCGATTACGCATATCGAACAGGATGCGGCTTGTAATATACTGAGCAAAATACTGCCTTACATATTCAACGGGTCCCCGTACGACGATAAACAGCACGAGTGTACCTGCCAGGATGAGCATAAGCTGCTCTATCTTTTGCTGCGGCGTCATATCAGAATTGGTGAGCAGGTCATCCACCACATACTTCATGATGAGGGGAAGCAGAAGCGGAATCGTAAATTTGATCATGCCAATGAACAAAGTAAATACAATCCACTTGATATAAGGCTTTACAAAGGGATAATAAATTTTCCAGGCTTTCAAATGCTGTCGGCAGCCCCTTTCTGGTTGTGAATTCCGGTTGTACAGGTTGACATTTGGCGTCGTCAATGCTTTGATATTTTGGAAACGTATTTCATAAAAAGCATGTTGGAAACGGCTTGTGCTTCGCAGGAGGATGAGAATGAGCACGATATTTGTGACGGAAGCGGTGATGCTGGCCATTTACGGTCAGCTGTTGACCCCGCCCAGACCGGTAGAATATATCATACCCTATACCACCATTTTGGAGTTGTACGAGCTCAGCAGCAGCGATGAGCCTTTGATGCATACGCCTGCTGATGACCAGCATGTGCGCACCAAGATCAATGAACTGATTCATTATTTTGAGGAGCCCCTGAACAAGAAGAAAATAGACAAAGCGCTGCAGACGCCTTGGGCTAAGAGTCCATCCATCCCTGTCGGCGAAAGAACGGTCGTGATCGTCATGAATGCGATTGATCATGCACCCTACGGCGAATTGTTTGACCCGGTGGAAACCGAGCTGCTAGCCGCCGCTGCCCGGCTTTCTGTGCCGCTGCTTACCGATCAGTACGAGCTGATACAGCGCATGATCAGTGCCGAGGTGCCTGTACAGGTATTTGATATTGACGATTTTGACTTTGCCCTGGATGACGATGCTGCTCAGGTGTAAGCGTTCAAGCACATAAAAAATTCCCCTTGCGGGGATTTTTTTATGCCTTCATTCAGCTTTCGTCAGGCTGCCCTAACAGCTTGTGCAAAATACGGGTGGTCAAGCCGTCTGTGACGGGCAGCGCATCCCCCGCGAAATATTTCATCGAGGTGTCGCTTTCCTCCGGCAGATCGATGACACTCTTAAGCCCGTGAGCAGCATAAACCCCGATGACGTAATATTCCTCGTCACCATTGACATGCTTCTTCACATAATCCCGTCCGGATAGCAGATCCAGCAGCTCCAGTTCCCCGGCATGATGTCCGCTCTCTTCCCACAGCTCCCGGGCCGCCGCTTCTTCCATCGACTCTCCCGGCTTAATCCCGCCGATCGGCAAGCCCCACACATCACGCCCCGGCCTCTTCAGCAGCAACACCTCGCCAGCCTCATTCCTTGCCATGACAGCTGCCTTGATCTTAAACACCACACTGCGGCCGATATATTGACGAATATCTCGGTTATACACGCTCATTACCCGGAACCTCCCCTGCCCCTTCAATGCGCGAATTGTAAGAGCAGCTCTCTAATGCCCCGCGCCTTCTTCTGTATACGTATACGAAATGTCCTCCTGTGATTCCTCATATTTGACCTCAAGGTCAAAGCCGCGGAGGTACCAAAGGTCCCGCTCTTCCATATAAAACGTAACATCATTCACTTTGGCGTCGATGCCCGAATGCTGCGGCTCCTCTATAGCCAGTCCCAATGTAAAGCCGGGATGCAGCCCTCCGCTTGCACTATAACGCGGAAAGAATCGGACCTTGGCTCCGGCCTGCAGCTCCAGCTCTCGAATAAACCAGGAAGCGGCTTCTTGACTGACTTGGATCCTCATATCTTTCACTCTCCTTGACCATCTCACCTGACATATATAATGTTTATCATAACGCATTCTATGTAGAGGTTACAAATGTTTTTGGCGCCTTCAGGACATGCTGTGAACCCGCGAGGAGGCCTGACCCTGTCATGCGGCTAAAAAATAAGTTTGACATTCTGAAAGACATGGTGATAAAATTCAGACGAACCAAATGAATTCAAATAATTGTCAAATCTTAAAGAAAGGGGCGATCCAAGTGTTCAACACAGTCATTGTTATGTATACACATCCTGGCCGTACAGTGAACCAATTGAATATTGACAACGCCCCGCTGCATGCTTCACTCATTCGGAAGTCGCCAGTTTAGCCCTGGTATCCTTCTACGATGACGCCGCGGTACGTTGATACACTTCCGTGGTCATGATAGGTTTACACCGAGCATATCATCCGGTTTTCGGAGGATATGCTTTTTTTGGCTGTAAATACCCGTCAGAAGCTTGTTGATTTGGATGATGAAAGGATGGAACCAATCATATGTTTGCCGTTTTAAAAAATTTAGGCTGGTTTTTTCAGCTGGAGAAGAAACGATATCTCGTCGGATTGTTTTTCCTCATTGTGTGCGGAGGCCTGGAGCTCCTGCCGCCTCTACTGCTCGGTAATGCCATTGATGACATTGTAACAGGCTCCATTTCCTGGGGAGGGCTGACTCAATATCTGCTGCTTATTCTCGGTCTTGTTGCCGTCATTTATCTCTGTACATATGTGTGGATGCACCGCATCTTTGGCGGAGCGAATCTGGTGGAGCGCCTGCTGCGCACCCGCTATATGAATCATTTGCTGGGCATGATGCCCCCCTTTTTCGAGAAGAACCGGACCGGGGATCTTATGGCCAAGGCCACGAATGATTTGCGCTCTGTCGCTGCTACAGCGGGCTTTGGCATGCTCGTCATGACCGACTCCACCTTCTTCCTGGTCGTCATCCTGTTTGCGATGGGCTTTCTGGTCAGCTGGAAGTTAACGTTAGCTGCCATTCTGCCGCTTCCTTTGATTGCCGTCGGTATGGTTATCTATGGCAGAGCTATACACAAGCGCTACACTGCCGCCCAGGATGCCTTCGGCGTGATGAATGATCAGGTGCTGGAGTCGGTTGCCGGCGTCCGCGTGATCCGGGCCTATGTGCAGGAGCGTGAGGATCAGCAGAAATTTCAGGACATTACGGATGATGTTTACCGTAAGAATCTGGCGGTAGCCAAGGTCGATGCCTTGTTCGAGCCAACGATTAACTTCTCCATTGGACTCAGCTATGTGATCGGTCTATCCTACGGGGTTTATATGGTTTTCCAGAACGAGATCACGCTGGGCAGCCTGGTATCCTTCAACATGTATCTGGGCATGATGATCTGGCCCATGTTCGCCATCGGAGAGCTCATTAACATTATGCAGCGGGGGAACGCCTCCCTGGACCGTGTGAACAGCACATTGTCTGTTCCGCCAGACGTGCCCGAGCCGGAGCAGCCTGTGCATGTCCGCACACCGGATAGCGTCGTCTTTGACCACCTCAGCTTCCGCTATCCTTCTTCTGGCGAGGATAACTTGAAGGACATCTCGCTGACCCTGAAACGTGGGCAGACCCTTGGCGTTGTCGGCCGGACCGGCAGTGGTAAATCCACCCTGCTCAAGCAGCTGCTGCATGAGTATCCTGCTGGCACGGGAAGGCTGCTGTTTGCCGGCGTACCGGTAGAGAATCTGTCCAAGGAGCAGCTGCATGCCTGGATCGGCTATGTCCCGCAGGAGCAGATCTTGTTCTCCAAGACCGTGAGACAGAACATTCAATTTGGCAAAAAAGATGCCGATGACGAAACCATTATGGAAGCCATCCGAACGGCAGCATTCGATCAGGATCTGCACACCTTATCCGACGGGCTGGATACGCTTGTCGGCGAGAAAGGAGTCGCGCTGTCCGGCGGTCAGAAGCAGCGCGTGTCTCTGGCCAGAGCTTTTATCGCAGACCCGGAGATCCTCATTCTGGACGATGCCTTATCCGCCGTTGATGCCCGCACGGAAGCCAAAATCATTGAACATATCCGGACCCAGCGTTCCGGCAAAACCACTCTCATCTCCACACATCGCCTCTCTGCGATCCAACATGCAGACTGGATTGTTGTACTGGAGGACGGAGCCATTACCGAAGAGGGTACGCATGAAATGCTGCTTGCAGCCAATGGCTGGTACCGGGAGCAATATGAACGGCAGCAGCTCGAAAATCATCTTTCATCCTAGGAGGTGTTCTGCTTGAGCGGAAACCAATCTCAATCCATACCCAATACGACCGGAATAGCCAGACGGCTCTTCCGTTACGCGTTGACAGCCAAGGCAACGTTTATCGCAGCGCTTCTCATGCTCGCAATCGGTGTCGCCGCCGAGCTGGCCGGACCGTTCATCGCCAAGACGATGATCGACGAGCACGTGCTCGGCATCGAACAGCCCTATTACGAAACCGACTCCCCGGAAGGAGCCGCACTATATCAAGGCACTTACTATAAAAGAGCAGACCGATTAAGCGCCGAAGAAAACAGCGGTGCAGAGGTACGGCTGCTGCAGAGCGGAACGAGCTTTTATTTCATTAACGAGCCTGTAGAACGTGCCGAAGGCAGCCGCTCTTTTCAGGACGGAATCATGAGCATTACGTACGGCGATTCCACACAAAGCTATCCTGCCGTCAAGCTGAGCACAAGCGAGCTGTTCAGCTTTTACAAGCCGGAGCTGCCCGGCGTTTACAAGCTGGTCGGACTGTTTATGATTGCCATATTCATTTCCATGCTGGCCGTCTTTACTCGTACCTTCTGGATGCAGTCGGCAGCCAACCGTGTCATTCAGAAGCTGCGCACTGACGTTTATGCCCATATTCAGCGCCTGCCTGTCCATTATTTCGACAATCTGCCGGCCGGCAAGGTCGTATCCCGCGTTACCAATGACACTGAAGCCGTGAAGGATCTGTTCGTTGCCGTGCTGTCTAACTTTGCATCCGGCATCGTCTACATTACCGGTGTGTACATTGCCTTGTTCCTGCTGGATGTGCGTCTTGGCTTGATCAGCCTGTTTATTATTCCGATGCTTCTCATCTGGATTGTCCTTTACCGGAAATTTGCCACCCGTTACAATGTGGTAATTCGCTCGCGCTTAAGTGAAATTAATGCCATCATTAATGAATCCATCCAAGGCATGCCGATCATTCGGGTCTTCCGCCGCCAGAAAGCGACCCGCGAGGAATTTGAGGAGCTCAACCGCGATTATATGGCTCATCAGAATAAAATGCTGAATCTGAACTCCTTGACGACGCACAATCTGGTTAACGTCTTACGAAACATCGCGCTCGTCGTCATCTTGTGGTATTTCGGGTCTGCGTCCTTGTCGTCAACGGGAATCATTTCGATTGGGGTGCTGTACGCCTTCGTCGATCTGATGGGCCGGATGTTCCAGCCGATTACCGGAATGGTCAACCAGCTTGCTGCACTGGACTCCTCCATCGTATCTGCCAAAAGAGCCTTCGAGCTCATGGATGAGCCCGGCGAAGCCGTGACGGATGGCTCCATGCCAAGATATCAGGGAGATGTTGAATTCAAAGATGTCTCCTTTGCCTACAAAAAGGATTACGTGCTGAAGAATATTTCCTTCCAGGCAGCCAAGGGCCAAACCGTGGCGCTCGTCGGTCATACCGGCTCCGGCAAAAGCTCGATTATTAACCTGTTGTTCCGATTTTATGATCCGCAAAAGGGCAGCATTACGATTGATGGAAAGCCGGTCACGGAAATTCCGAAGCAGTGGCTCCGCCAGCATATGGGCATTGTCCTGCAGGACCCTTATCTCTTTACAGGCACTATTGCCAGCAATGTTAGTCTCGGTGATCCGCGGATTAGCCGGGAACAGGTGGATCAGGCGTTAAGGGCGGTCGGTGCCGACCGGCTGCTGAGCCATCTCCCGCTCGGATTTGACGAACCCGTCATCGAAAAAGGGAGTACGCTCTCTGCCGGTCAACGCCAGCTCATTTCATTCGCCCGCGCTCTCGCCTTCGATCCGGCGATCCTGATTCTGGATGAAGCCACAGCCAACATTGATACCGAAACCGAGGCGATCATTCAGCAGGCGCTGGAGGTGCTGAAGCAGGGCCGAACTACCTTTATCATTGCCCATCGCCTCTCGACCATTCGAAATGCAGACCAGATCCTCGTTCTGCATCGCGGTGAAATTGTGGAGCAGGGCTCCCATGATAAGCTGATGGCACAGGGCGGCAAATACTTTAACATGTATCAGCTGCAGCAAGGCTCAACGGAGGCTGCGGGCGGCAGCATTCAGCGTGAGCGTGAAGCTCTACCTGTACCGGCCATCATGAAAAAAGCAGCCGTGAAGCTATAATAGCTCTAAACAGCTAATTCGTTTGAACGGAAAAGGGCTGTCCCTATTGGGACAGCCCTTTTCCAATTTAGATGTGGTTATCTACGGTGAAGACGGTGCTTCTTTCACGGTAACCTTATACGGTGCAGGAACGTAGGCTTCCGCCGTCGCTTCTGAAATCACCTGAAGATACATTTTGTCTGGATCCGGCGGAGTGACCGAGTAATACACCACCGCTTCCCAATCACTTACGAACTCTATAGAGGATACCATGAGGCCGTAGCCAGGATGCGGCATATCGCTTTTCGTAATGACTACCTTGTTCACATTCTCGTCCACCCTGATTACATCGCTGGAGACCTGATCTCCTCCCTCAACAGGCGGAATTTCAACAGGCGGCTTCTCATTCGGAAAGCCGTTCAGAAAGTCCCTTGCAGCATGCACCATTTGGGCGGCTTCCATACGCGTTAAGGTTTCCTTCGGCTGAAACTCATCCTTGTCATTCAAATCGGCCATGTTCGTAATGAGCAGAAATTGCACCGCGCCCCGGAATTCCTCGGAGATCTTTTCCTCATCGGCAACCTCTATATGGATCGCGATAATCGGATAATCACCGGTAGACTGTACAGCGGCATGCAGCAATCCGGCAAAGGTCTCCCGGTTGATTGGCTTATTCCACACCATCTCGTTCGTGACCGGCAGCCCGTGCATCGCTGCAATGTTCACTGCTTCACTGAACCAGGCACCGTCCGGCACTGAGCTGAACGATTGACCGCTGAAATTCGGAAATACCTGAAGCTCTGTCGCATTCACGATCATTTGCACCGCTTGTGCGGCCGTAAGAGACTGGTTCGGAGCAAATCGGTCCTCTGAAATCCCATTAATCACTCCGGCGCGCTGCAGATCCTTCACGATGGCGAGCTGGCTGCTATCCTCCACATCGGAAAAAGCAAACGCAGAAGCTGACATACTGCCCACCAGAGCGGATGACATAAGTAACGCTGAGATCATCTTGGTTGATTTTTTCATAATATGCACCTCCTATACCTTACAGACGCCATCGGGCAGCCAGATGTTTCAGTTTATCGCGTTTTTGTTTCCCGGCTGCAGCTAAGACGGACTTGACTCATCCTGCCGATCCCCGTCCAAACCGAGCTTGATATACATTTCTCCCGAATAGCCTTGAAGCTTCTGCTCCAGAGCCTGCGCCTGATCCTTGAAGGCATTCAGCTCTCGAATCATCCGGGAACGGCCCGCCGGACTAAACGTATCATGAATTCGTTCTTTAAAATAATCATGGACAATATAATTGCGCTGTTTCCATACTTCTTTCAGCTGAACCGTCTCTTCCTCGGAAAAAGGAAAATAGTGCTGTATTTCCTGAACGAGCTGACCTAGCGAGCTACTTAGCTTACGCTGATACAGCTGCGTAAAATCTTCTTCCGAAGGCACCTGACCCTTGGACAGCTTGATCAGCATGAGCAAATTCGCCAACTGCTGCTCCAGAGCCTGGGAATAATAGACCGCCAAACCGAAATAGGTTAACAGCTCTTTGGAGTGTTCGCTGTCCAGCAAACGTGTCTGATTCATAGAGTCCTCCTATACATCGCTGCTATTTCGTGTTTATCGTGTTCACCTTCTATGGTATAGGAAGATTCCCCCTCCTTCAATCACAAAAAAACCTAAACCCGTCCATTGGCCATGACAAGTTCAGGTTGTGAAGCTTTAGATGATGAAGTTAATTTGTAAATTAGGCGACACAGCACATCTCGCGGCATACCTCCACGCAGCGACGGCAAGCGGCTGCACAGTCCTGGCAATGCTGATGCGGATGCTTCTCACACTCTGCAGCGCAGGCTTCACAAATCTGGATCGTCAGGCTGCAAATGTCCGAGGCAAACGGGCTCATCCGGCTCATGGCATCCGCTGCAAACGAACAAATATCTGAACACTCCCGAGTCAGTTCAATACATTCACGCAGCATGGCAATATCATATTCCTTCAGGCAGGAAACATAGCAGACGTTGCTGGCATTCACGGCTTCAAAACAAGCCTCAATACAATCTTTATACTGTAATTCTTGACTCATGTATGTTTACCTCCCATGATAATGTCTGATGAAAATGTATTAAACGAAAATCTAAGCCGCTGAATCAAGTTGGCTCTGACAGTTTTTGCAGCTGCTGCTTCAATGCTGTACGATCAAACTGTTCCCCGATAAAGACCAGCACATCTCGCAGCTCCACCTCCTGTGGCAGCCGGGTGTAATCCGTCTCGCGGAAGGCATATTGGAACAGGTAACGGCTCGCCGTATCCTGAAACGTCAGGATGCCCTTGGCCCGGTATATATCACGCGGTAGCTCGCGAATCCATGCCTCGAATTTGCGGCTATCCAGCGGACCTTGAAGATGATGGGTATAGGACATGACATGAGCATGGGTGTCATGAGAAGCTGCTCCGCCTTTGAAGCTGCGGCCTGGTGTATTCATTATTTCATCATCCACCGCTCCCTCAGGTACAGCGGCACTTTGTTCTGAACGGCTAACCGCACTCAGCATCGGCTCCAGATCGACATGACATCGAACAGCCTCGAAGGCGGCTGCAGACCGGTTCCACTTCTCCACAATCTCTGTAACCTCTGACAATTCGTCCTGGCTTAGCCGGTCTGTCTTGTTCAGGATTAACACATTGGCGCAGCGAATTTGTTCCTGCATCAGCCGATAGGTTTTGGCCCGCTGCTCCCGGTGAAGGTGAAGAAGGTGCGGAGTATCTACAACCGTAATCATCTGCTGAAGCTCAATATTTAAATAGAGGGAAGCCTCGGCGACACCGTCTAGGATCTCCATCGGATTCGCGGCTCCGGTCGCCTCCACCACGATGACATCCGGACGATCGCGCTGCAGCAGCATGCCGAGCTCCGCGGCAAAATCCGCCCGGATGGTACAGCACACACACCCGCTGAGCAGCTCAGAGGTAGGGACGTCTGCCCCCGCCGCCAGGCTGTCGATGTTCACCTCGCCAATCTCATTCATAACGACGGCAGGCTTTAGGCCCTCCTGCTTCCAATGCTGCAGCAGCCGAGTCAGCAGAGTCGTTTTACCGCTCCCTAGAAAACCTGATAATATGTATACAGGAGTCATCTTGTTTCGCATATTGTTCTCTTTCCTTTCCACACGTTCTGTTAGCGAGTGTACTATAAGTGAAAGACGAAGAGCAACCAAGGATTCATATTTTTAATGTTTGATTCAAGAAAGGAGTACATACCATGAACTCAGTAGAAGAACATCGTAAAGAGGCACCGGCCTCGGTCAGCTGTATGGTTATTACCGTCTCGGACACCCGTACATTAGAAACAGATCAGAGCGGTCGGTTGATATGTGAGCTCCTGGAGACTCAAGGTTATATCGTGGCTGGACGAACAATCGTAAAGGATGATTATGAACAAGTCCGCGAGCTTCTATATGACGCTTCCAGCCGTCCTGACATTGACGCCGTCTTGCTTACTGGCGGTACAGGTATCTCCGGAAGAGATACAACGTATGAAGCCGTGGCTTCCATGCTGAGTAAGGAGCTCGCCGGATTTGGGGAGGTTTTTCGTTTCCTCAGCTATCAGGAGATCGGTTCCGCAGCGATTTTAAGCCGCGCTGTGGGAGGGGCGATCGGGGACACGGCTATCTTCTCCATGCCGGGATCGGTCAATGCCGTTAGACTCGCTATGGACAAGATTTTGCTGCCCGAGCTCAGACACGTTGTGCGAGAGCTGAAAAAGCCGGTATCATAAGCTCATAAGCTGAATACCCAAGCATATCTGCATTCCTGTATTTCTCACTTAACACAACAACGCTCCGGTGCATACCGGAGCGTTGTTGTGGTGTTATTATTTGTTATCATCCGACTCATTCATATGGTCCCCTGCGTGAAGCTCATTGGATTTCAACAGCTCGGACGCAATCCTTTTGATTTGTTCCTCATACTGGCCTTGATTCTCACCGGAAGACAAGTAGACGAAGGCTGAGGATTTCTCTTCGACAAGTACGGCGTCCAAGCCTTCACCGTCTTCTTCCACAGCTCCGCCATACAGCTCCTTCATCTGAGCCATACGTGTCTCTTCATCCGGATAAACGAACAGCTTGATCTGCTGATCCTCTGCATCCTTAATCAGATACTGATACTGGATGCTTCCATCCTGAGCTTCAGTAAACGATTCTTTCGTCAGCTCCATGCCTTCATCCTGAAAGCGCTCCTTCATGATCGTCAGGAACTTCCCATTCAATCCGCGTCCTTCTTGCGCTGCTTCCTGCGTTCCTTCCTCGAAGGCTTGTCCGTTATATTGCTCCACCTCGCGCTCAACAACGTCCTGGCTGCAGCCTGCAATTCCAAAGGCCAATAAACCTGCCGCTGCCGCTTTACCCCAAGATTTCATCATTTTAGGCATCCTCCTTCTATGACATCGAAACCACCGTTCTTCCGACGGCCTGACCCTGCAGAATCTGCCCCAGGGTGGCTGGCAGCTCTGCAAGACCTACTTCGCGAATTCCCTCAGCCAGCACACTTTCCGGCTTCCATGGTCCTGCCAGCAGAGACCAGACATCCTTTCTTACAGACATCGGGCAATAGACCGAGTCAATGCCGAGCAGTCGGATATTTCGAAGGATGAACGGATATACCGTACCGGGGAAATCGGTTCCTCCCGTCAAGCCGGATAATGCTGCAGAGCCTCCATACTTCAGCTGCTTCAAAGTATCTGCCAGCCTCTCGCCGCCAACCGGATCAATAGCACCTGCCCATCGTTCAGCGGAAATCGGTCCTGGTTTCTCCGGGGGAAGCTCGTCTCTGGAGATGACCTCATGCGCTCCGAGAGCTTTCAGCCAGGCCTCCTCCTTCTCTTTTTTACCCGTGGATGCCACAATTTCATAACCAAGCCGCGATAGGATAGACACTGCGAAGCTGCCTACTCCCCCGGTTGCACCCGTCACTAGGACCGGACCATGCTCCGGCTTCAGTCCATTATGAATCAGAGCATGAACCGACAGTGCCGCAGTGAAGCCCGCCGTACCGATGCCCATAGCTTCCTTCGCTGACAAGCCGGCCGGCAGCTTCACCAGCCAATCGCCGTTCAGACGCGCATATTCGCTGAAGCCTCCTTCATGGCTGACTCCAAGGTCATAGCCTGTGCAAAGCACATGATCGCCTGCTTCATATTCAGGATGACTGGACTGCACCACCGTCCCCGCCAAATCAATGCCTGGAATGAACGGATAGCGCCGCACAATTCTTCCATCTGGTATAGAAGCAAGGCCGTCTTTGTAATTGACGCTGCTGTAGGAGACCTGGATCGATACATCACCCTCCGGCAGCTGCTCCGGACCCAGCTGTGTCACGCCAGCCCGAAATCCTTGTTCATCCTTATTTACCACATACGCTTGAAAAGCTTCAGGTATCCCCATGTCTAATTCCTCCTGACCATTTGCTTTCATTTTTAATATACCCATTGTAGTACAGTTCTTCTCAAGATGGTAATGTGAGCTGTCGAATTGCCTGTAAAGCTCCCGAGAAATGACGTCTTCTGCGCTTTCCCGAGAAATAATGATCTACATGCTGCTGCTTTAAAAGCCTTTACTAGAGTAAAGGGCAGATAAATTCTGCCCCTCCTCATCAAACCGTACGTGAGGTTTTCCCTCATACGGCTTTCCGATGTTCGTCATTCATGTGCATGCAGATCACAAGAGCGTTTTAAGTCCACATTGTGAGGACAGTGCTTTCACTTCGCGTAATGAGCTCATCCATCGCGTGCGTTGACGTTTCTTGGCAACCCATTTGGCTAGTCGCTGGAGGATGTACCAGTCCAGTTTCGCCATCTTCTTTTGGCTGTAAGCTGTGTAGTAGTAGTTGCGCCACCCCTGTATTTTAGGGTTTAAGTATTCCAGGTGGTCCTGGAAAGTCTTGTGACGCATATTCGGCGGAGCAAGTCGCTCCTTCACGACCTCTCGGATTCGCTCTTCCGCCTTGCGACACAGCCACTGCTGGGTCGTATAGTATACTTTGCCTTTGGATGTCTCGGCTTTCGTCTTTCGATGGTGCATGCCTAGAAAATCAAAGCCTTCTTCTCCTGTCCATAGTCCAACGATGCGTGTCTTGGTTGGATGTAACGTTAGCTCTAGGCGGTCCATAATAACTCTAATGAGTTCGTACGCCCGATCTGCATCCTTCTTTGTTTTGCAGATGACCACCAGATCGTCCGCGTAACGTGTGAGTTCCCCCATTTTACTGCCATGCCGTTCCCACAGGAGATCAAAGTAATTCAGGTAGATATTCGCCAGCAGTGGTGAAATGACCCCACCTTGTGGTGTACCCAAATCTGAGCGTCTGACATTGCCTTCCTCCATGACACCCGCACTTAGCCACTTCCTCAACAGCTTCAGAATTCGTCTATCGCTGATTCGCATTTCTACCAGCTTGATGAGTTTCTCCTGATTAATGTTGTCGAAGTACCCTTGGATGTCGACGTCGACCACCCAATTCCCTTTGCGGTTGCATGCTTTCCGAATGCGATCTAACGCTTGCTTTGCACTTCGTTTTGGCCTGAATCCGAATGACGTTTCCTGAAAATCCGCCTCGAAGATCGGTTCCATGACGAGTTTCGCTGCCATCTGGATGACGCGGTCTCTCACTGTGGGAATGCCGAGCGGTCGCTTTTTGCCATCCTTCTTCGGAATGTAGTAGCGCCTTACGGGTTGCGGATGATACTCGCCTTCTTTAAGAAGCCGTTGACATTCGTGTACAAAGCATGTTTCTCCTTGTTTCTCGATGTCTGCCAGTGTCTCTCCGTCTATTCCTGCCGAGCCCTTATTAGCTCGTACTCTTCGCCATGCTTCCCAAAGAATGTCCAGCCGGTAGACCTTGTCGTACAACGCGTGAAACCTTCGCTTCTTGTTTTCCTTGGCCGCATGACCTAGTTTCTCTTGGAGTTGTTGAACGTTTTCCTTTGGTGTTGTTAGCCGTTTGGCATTCACTGACTCGTACCTCCTTAAGAAACTTGAACAAAGCAGGGCTCCTTCCCTCCTGCAGGTTGTGTTGTCCTGCATTCTTCGGTACTATGAGCCCCTCGGACTCCCTTCCTGCAGACGGTTCACTTCACCTTTTAGGCTTATAGAGCGTCTCTTTACGGTTTCAAAAAAAAAACGTGCAGGGGAGGGCCTCCCCAGTTCACTGCATCCTCTTTCATACCATGCCGATCCCCTTACGCCGGAGGATTCTTCACTGTCGTTCCAAGTTCTGAACAGCTTCCATGGCCTTCGTCCATATGCGCGAGACTCGGCTTCCTCTTCCCCTCTTGCGAGGCCTTTTTGACGACGCGGCAGGATTCACTTTATGTTACAGCCTGGTATGTTGCTCGCCCTGTCTCTGACAGGTACTTATGTCGATACGCTTCTACGCACAGATTTCGCCATACGCAGGTATCCTAGCTACACAGGGGCTTGGTCCCTCCTGTGACCGGACTTTCACCGGCTAGAGAATGCGTGCTTAGCTGGGCACGCCGCAAAAAAAAGACCTGCCTCAGCAGGTCCCTCCTCATCTACCTTTAATCCTCATCCTGTTGATCCTGTCCCAGCTCCTCCATATACTCCGCGATCAAGCGCTGCTTCAGCTCCCATACCTGCTCGCTTAAATTAATACGATAGATTTCGGGGTTCAGCTTGCGGAGATATTCTGGCCAGAACTGCTGCAGCTGTCCATTATGATGCTCACGGATCTCCTCCAGTGTCGGCAGCTCATACACGAGCTGGCCTTGGTCAAATATAGGCGTCAGCATCGGCACCGCCTGAAAGTCCCGGACATTCTTGCGCATGTAAGGATGTAGCGGATTAAACAGCTTCAGCTTGCCTCCCTCCGGCGGCATGCTCTCTTCAGGGAAGCAGATGTAATCTGCAATGGCTTTCCCGCTCCCTTTGGAGATAATTCGGTACACTTCCTTTTTGCCAGGGGTGGACACCTTCTCCGGATTGGCAGAAATTTTAATGGTGGCTTTCATGGCTCCATCTACTTCCCGCTCCACCAGTTTGTATACGCCGCCCAGAGCAGGCTGATCCGCTGCCGTTATCAGCTGGGTGCCTACGCCCCAAATATCAATCTTGGCACCTTGTGCCTTCAAATCCAGAATTGTATTCTCATCCAGATCATTGGAGGCGACAATCTTGACATAAGATAGGCCCGCATCATCCAGCATTTGACGCGCCTTGATGGATAGATACGCAAGATCTCCGCTGTCCAGGCGGATAGCGTTCATTCGTTTCCCTTGAGCCTCCAGCTTCTTCGCCGTCCGGATTGCGTTCGGCACACCGCTGGACAAGGTATCGTAGGTATCAACCAGCAGCGTCACCTGATCTGGCATCACCCGGGCAAAAATATCGAATGCCTCCTGCTCATTATGAAACGTCTGCACCCAGGAATGCGCGTGCGTGCCCTTCGTTGGAATGCCGAACTGCTCACCGGCCAGCATATTGGAGGTAGCATGAAATCCCGAAATATATGCAGCCCTGGCTCCCCATACGGCAGCATCTGCTTCCTGCGCACGGCGGGTTCCGAACTCCAGCAGGGTATCTCCGCTCGCAACCTGGCGGATCCGGGAAGCTTTAGTTGCAATCAGCGTCTGAAAATTCATGAAGTTCAAGATGGCTGTCTCCACCAGCTGCGTTTCCATAATGCGTCCCTCTACCCGGATTAAAGGCTCGTTGGCGAAGACCAGTGAGCCTTCCTTCATGGCGTGTATCGTTCCTTGAAACCGGAAATGACGCAGCTCCTCCAGAAAGGCAGGCTCGTACTGCTCCTCCTGCTTGGCTAAGTAAGCGATATCCTCTTCACTGAATTGCAATTGATTAATATAGTTAACAATTCGCTCCAGGCCGGCAAACACAGCATACCCGTTGCCGAAGGGAAGCTTGCGGAAATAAGCCTCGAATACGGCCCGAGTCTCGTGAGAGCCGTTAACCCAATGTGCGTACATCATATTGATCTGATATTTATCCGTATGCAAAGCCAGTCCAGCCTTCATGTGATGCTCCTCCTTCGTCCGCTGCCCGGTGCCTCGTTCAAGAGCCGGTCCCGGGTTTTAGTTGCTGTTTATTACCCTCGCGCCCAGAGTTCCTTCAAAATGTGTTAAGGCCCAATCATGTCCTGCAGCATTAAAGCTGGCTACTGCATCCTTATATACCGTAATGTTATAGCCCAGATTGTACGCATCCACAGCCGTGTGCAGCACACAAATGTCTGTACAGACACCGATCAGGCTGATTTCCCGAATGCCGCGTTCTCTCAGCTTGACATCCAGATCCGTTCCGCAAAAAGCACTGTACCGGCTCTTGTCCATCCAGTAGATCTGTTCCTTGTTCTCTTTATATGCCGATTCCAGTGCACCAAAGAGATTTCTGCCTTCGGTCCCGCGAAGGTTATGCGGCGGAAACAGCTTGGCTTCAGGGTGGTAGGCTTCGTTCTCTTCATGCAAATCTACGGCCATGACGACAAAATCCTGCTGCTCCACATAGCGGCGGGTTAGCTCAGCCACGGTATGCTGGATCGCGACAGCTGCTTCTCCTACCGGGAGCTTGCCGTCTACGAAATCATGGGTAAAATCAATTACGATTAATGCCTTCATGTCTATACACACTCCTTATTCACCTTATTTCAAAAGCACTTTGCTTCTGCGCAGGCTCGCTACAAGATATAGCGATACCTCAGCACGTTTCAGTTTCCAAAGATTAAGTGTACATGGATAGCAGTGGTGTATGGTCTGTGAATCGGTACAGCTGTGCCGGACGCTGGGAATACTGATTGGAGCTCACCGGCTTTCCGTCCTCATTCCGCACCTCCTCCAGAATTCCCTGGCGGCTGCGTGTAGATGTGATCTTACGAATAAAGTTCGGCTCCTTAAATTCCGGCACGACCGTCTGAATGACCTGATACAGCTCGCTTAACGTAAACTCCTCCGGCAGGAACTGCTTGGCAATCGTCGTCTGCAGCATTTGCTGCTGAATTTGGCGGTAAGCATCCAGAATGATGCGTCGGTGGTCAAAAGCGAGCTCCAGCTCATCCAGAGCCTGGCTCACGGTGAAAAGTCCGACCTCTTCCGCATCATCCGCAGCCTGCCGGTGCTCCAGCATCCATTCCTCGACTAAGGCGTAAAAGGCATGGCTGATAATCCATCCGCGTGGATCCCGCCCAGGGTCACTATATACGCCAAGGTACTCCAGATGGCCGCCATCGACTCCGGTTTCTTCCTTAAGCTCTCGTGTCGCAGCATCATATATAGATTCGCTTTCCCGGCAAAATCCTCCAGGCAGCGCCCACATGCCGGCACAAGGCCAGGATTTACGGCGGATCAGCATCACCTTGAGCTCACGAATCGGCAGGGTCTTGGTGACGGTCTTTCGCTCCCGCTTCGTCAGGGTAAACATTACAATATCGGCCGGTACGCCATCGGGAGTCCGGTAGCGCTTCGTAGTAGATTGAGATGGATCTGCATTTTGCGTCATGTGATCACCATTACTTTTAATTTGATAATATCATTATGACATACTAATCTGGACTGTCAAGCCCTTCCTGAGAATTCCTTGCTCCTTACGATACCCTTAGACATTACATTTCATGTTGTTAAGGAAAGACAGAGAAAAGGTGCGGACCCCAGGTCCGCACCTTTTCTAGCCGCAGCTGCTCGGTGGCGCTTCTTTACCTGTCTCGACATTTACCTTCTGCGAGACGGTATCATGAATGACTGACATCACGAGCTGCAGCAAATAGTTAATATCGCTTTGGCTCTGTTGAAACTCGGACACAACAGGAATAGCGTCAATTTCATCCTGAAGCTCATCAATTTCACGTTCGATTTTGGTTACCATGTCCTGATTCTGGAAGGTTTCAAACGCCACGATTTCCTTCTGCTTCTTCTTGATCGTTTGAATCAGCTTCTGCACATGCTCATGACTGCGGATTTTCTCCTCCGCCTGCTGAAACATTTTGACTTCCTCACTTGTCGAAATGAGCTCTGCCAGCTCTTTCGTTTTCTTCATAATATCTTCCCGGATTACCAGGTCGCGGCTGTCAAAGGAAGCCATTCCGTAATTATTTACACGCTGTTCCTGAGTCACGTTCATCGCTCCAATTCATAGTATTATCAATCCACACTTGCACAACCTAAACCGCATCGCTTGCAGGAATGACAGGCTCCATCATCTCGCCCTTGATATACCAGGTCATTGGATCAGTGATACGAACATGCACCAAACTGCCAATCAGATCCTCGGTGCCTTCAAAATGGACCAGCTTATTGCTGCGCGTTCTCCCGGACAGCATATGATCCTTGTTCTTGCTGACCCCTTCTACCAGAACCTCCACAATGGCATCCTTCATCCGGTCATTGCTCTTGCGGCTGTATTCATGAATTGCATCGTTCAAAAGCTGCAGACGCTGCTTCTTGACAGCCATCGGAACATTATCCTCCATAACCGCTGCAGGCGTTCCTTCCCGCGGAGAATAGATAAAGGTGTAGGCGAAATCAAAGCCTACTTCACGGACCAGGGAGAGCGTCTCTTCGAACTGCTCATCACTTTCGCCCGGGAAGCCCACAATGATATCTGTAGTCAGAACAACGTCCGGAATGGCTCGCTTGATCTTTCCGACCAGCTCCAGATAAACCTCCCGCGAATACTTGCGGCTCATCTTCTTCAGGATCTCACTGCTGCCGGATTGAACCGGGAGATGAATATGCTCCACCAGATTGCCCCGCTTCGCCAGCACCTCAATCAGATGATCGTCAAAGTCCCGCGGATGAGAGGTCGTAAAGCGCACTCGAGGTATATCAATTTTGCGGATTTCATCCATCAGGTCTCCGAAACCGTACTGAATATCCGTAAAATCCTTCCCGTAGGCGTTCACATTCTGGCCCAGCAGCGTAATTTCCTTAAAGCCCTGTCTGGCCAGCTCACGCACCTCGGCAATCACATCATCCGGCCGGCGGCTCCGTTCTTTACCACGGGTGTAAGGCACGATGCAATAGGTACAGAATTTGTCGCAGCCGTACATGATGTTAACCCAGCCGCGCAGACCTTCTCTTTTCTTGGGCAGATTCTCGACGATGTCGCCTTCCTTGGACCATACCTCCACAACGAGCTCTTTGCTGAGCAGAGCCTCCTGAATGAGGTGTGGCAGGCGATGAATGTTATGTGTGCCGAAGACCAGATCCACAAAGCCATGCTTTTGCAAAATCCGCTTGACTACGCCTTCCTCCTGCGCCATACAGCCGCAGACACCCAGCAGCAGATCCGGCTTCTCCACCTTCAGATGCTTCATATGCCCCAGCTCACCAAACACCTTATCCTCCGCATTCTCGCGGATCGCACAGGTGTTGAGCAGAATAATATCTGCCTGCTTGCGGTCCTCTGTCGGCATATAGCCCATTTGCTCCAGAAGCCCCTTGATCGTCTCTGAATCGTGTTCGTTCATCTGACAGCCATACGTATATACCAAATAGTACTTGTCTTTGCCGATATGTTTAAACTCTTCAGGCACCTCTGTATTGTACAGTACCTGTACATCTTGTTTCCCGCGCTGCTTCTCTTGTCTATGATCAGGCTCCGATAGTATGTTAATCTCCCGGCCGCGAATGCGGATTCTTTTGCCGCGCTCATCCTCGGAGAGCACTTTCGCATCGGAAAAATCAAAATACTTGGAGTAATCCTTCTTCTCCTTGGACATTCAGCTGGTCACTCCTTAAATCCGTAAAAGTCCCTTAAACGACATTACCGCCAATAAAGGCATTGTCTCTGATTATATCATGATCTTCCCCATCCGGCTACTGCCGGGGTCCTTATTCTTGAGCCCCTGACAAACATGCTGCGCCACAGCATCAGCTGCTTATTTACTCCACACGTTAACATGAAAAAGCCGCCCCGGCCTCAGCAAGCCCGAAGGCTTGCTCTAGGTCAAGGCGGCTGCACCGCAGGGAACCGCTAGTCGATGATTTCTGCTGTATCTCCAGTGGACGCACCGGCAGCATTGGCTTCATCGGTATCAATATGCATATCAAGTGCAAAGTCCGGGGATACGCGGGCTACTACATGTTCAAGAACGAGGCCCCGCTCTCCACCCAAGCGAACTTTAAGCAGATCTTTATCCTGTATCCCCCATTTTTCTGCATCTGAGGTGTGAAAATGAATATGGCGCGCGGCCACGATGACTCCCTGCTCCAGGGTTACCTCACCGGCCGGACCTTTGATTGTAATCCCCGGCGTACCATCAATATAGCCAGATTCGCGAACAGGTGCCTTAACACCGATTGCGAAGGAATCGGTACGGGATATTTCGAGCTGGGATGCCTTGCGGGCAGGACCCAAAATACGAACCTTGTCAAATTGACCCTTGGTGCCGATCACAGCTACAGTTTCATTGGCAGCAAATTGACCCGGCTGCGAGAGCGGCTTGAATTCTGTCAGCTGATAGCCGGCTCCAAATAATGCTTCGATGTGCTCCTGACTCAAATGAATGTGGCGGGCGGAAACCCCCACCGGAACAGTTTTACTCATCTGTCTCACTCCTTGTTTTTCTCTATATGCTGTCATGCCAACGTCCATTATACTCTCTATTACCCAAAAATAAAAAGGCAGCACGGAAGCCGCACTGCCTGTTCAAACAATTATCTGAATTCTGCCATCAAATGGTCAAATTGCTCCTCGGTTAACGCCAGGTCCTGTTGGGCCAGAGGCGTCTCTTTGAAGCCTTGAATCTGATTCTCATAGCTTTTGCGTGATTGGTCTTGATAGATCAGACCGGTCAGCAATCCACCCGTTTCCATCAGCTTCGTCATTGCCTGGATCCGGTTGCTCGGATCATAATCCGGGAAAGAGTCCAGATTGACAATATTCTCTTTAAACCATTCGTAGGTATTCACCTTGTTGAAGGTCACACATGGACTGAATACATTAATAATTGAGAAGCCTTCATGCTTGATGCCCTCTTCAATTAATGCCGTTAACTGCTTAATGTCACTGGAAAAGGATTGAGCCACAAACGTAGCGCCAGCCGACAAGGCCAGCTCCAATGGCGACAAGGTCGTCTCGATCGAGCCGCTAGGCGTGCTCTTGGTCACGAAGCCCTCTGCACTGCGGGGAGAGGTTTGTCCCTTGGTCAGGCCATAAATCTGATTGTCCATTACGATATACGTGATGTTCATATTTCTGCGAATAGCATGAATGGTGTGACCCATCCCGATCGCAAAGCCGTCTCCGTCACCGCCGGAAGCGATAACCGTCAAGTCTCGGTTCGCGAGCTTGACTCCCTGCGCAATCGGGAGTGCACGGCCGTGAATACCATGCAGGCCATAGGCATGAATGTAGCCCGAGATCCGTCCGGAGCAGCCAATGCCCGAAATTACCGCCAGCTCCTCCGGTGTTAATCCTGTGTTCGCTGCGGCCCGCTGGATCGCAGCCTGAATGGAGAAATCTCCGCAGCCAGGGCACCAGTTCGGCTTCACATTGTTACGAAATTCCTTAAAGGTTGCCATTATACCAGCTCCTTGCTTGCTGTGCAGATCTGCTTGCACTCATGATAAATAATGGATGGCAGGAACGGATTCCCGTCATATTTCAGTACGCTCTTGATCTTGTCTCCATGTCCGCAATGCAGCTTCACCAGGCCGGCAAGCTGTGCAGTGGCGTTGTTCTCCACCACGATAACCTGTCGGGCTTGTTCCACATAGGGCAGCACTTCCTCCACCGGGAACGGATGCAGCAGGCGTACCGTCAAATGATTGGTGCTGATGCCGTCCTTCTCCAGCAGCTCTCTGCCCTGGTCAATGGTACCTCCCGTCGAACCCATTCCAATAATGAGCAGGTCCGGTGTCTCATAAGGCGCATCTACCAGAACCGGATCTCTGACTTCAAGACCCGACAGCTTGCCAAGACGCTTATCCATCATGTTCTTTCGGTTGATCGCTGATTCGGACGGACGTCCGGTTTCGTCATGCTCGACTCCGGTCACGTGGTGAATGCCGTTCTTCTGTCCTGGCAGTACCCGTGGCGAAATTCCATTCTCAGTCAGCGCATAGCGCGGGAACAGCTCTTTCTCTTCCAGCTCCGGCGCCTGGGCTACTAGGCTTCCTCTATCGATCACAATCCGGCTGTAATCCAGCGGCTCACAGGACTGCTTGCCCAGCGACAGCTGCAGATCGGTTACCAGAATGACCGGCACCTGGTATTTCTCCGACAAATTAAAGGCCTCGATCGTATCATAAAAACACTCTTCAATAGAGCTTGGCGCCAGCACGATCTTCGGAATTTCACCGTGTGTTCCGTGAATCATAGCATTGATATCACTTTGCTCCTGCTTCGTTGGAAGGCCTGTACTCGGTCCGCCGCGCTGGGTATCTACAATAACTACCGGTGTCTCTGTCATGCCTGCAAGACCAATACCTTCCATCATGAGCGAAAGGCCCGGGCCTGCGGACGCTGTCATCGTCCGGACGCCAGCGTAATTGGCACCGATCGCCATGGTCACCGCAGCAATTTCATCCTCGGTTTGAACGACTGTGCCTCCAAATTTAGGAAGCTGCTTAATCAAATATTCCATGATTTCAGAAGCCGGGGTAATCGGGTATGCGCTCATGAGACGGCAGCCTGCTGCTACCGCGCCAAGTCCAATGGCATCGTTGCCGATCATAAACAGCTTCTGCTTACCATCTGCTGGGAGCAGCTTAAATTCATCCAGCGGGCCTCCGGCCAGCTCCAGGACATAGTCTGAGCCTCGCTTCACAGCCTCCAGGTTCTTCTCTACGACAGCCGGGCCCTTTCTGCCAAATTCCTCTTCCACCGCGCGGTTAAATACGTCTAACGGCAGTCCCAGAAGCGCCCACGACGCTCCGGAAGCTACCATGTTCTTCATCAGTGACGTTCCAAGCTCTTCAGCAATGGCCGTAATGGGTACAGAGAACAAGCGGATCTGGGTACCGTCCGGCACGGTCGGATTGAACTTGGAATCTGCTACTACTACGCCGCCCGGACGCAGCTCATGCGCATTGAGGTCAATACTTTCCTGGTCAAAGGCCACGAGAATATCCAGATCATCCGAGATTGAGCGAATGGGATCCGTGCTGATTCTTATTTTATTATTCGTATGACCGCCTTTAATTCTGGATGAGAAATGACGGTAGCCGTAAAGATAATAGCCCAGACGATTCAAAGCTGTTGAGAAAATCCGGTCTGTACTCTCGACACCTTCACCCTGCTGGCCGCCAATTTTCCACGATAACTGGTTAATCAAACAATTCCACTCCTTTTCCAATCCATGCATCATCTCAGCGTCGCAGCTGTTCTGCACTTGTTCTATTATAAGTTCTGAAGCGTCATATCACCATTGCTTTTTTTAATTACGATAAAGTTTATCGGTTTAATGTGAAAATGGCAAGAAATATTTTCTAGCTGTGTTCTGCTATCCATTTTGTGATGGAAGATGCTTCTCCAGGAAGGTCAGCGCGTTGCCAGAAATGAAGTCATTGACAAGCTCCTCCGGATAATGCCTCAGCAGCACGTTGATAAACTCCGGATAGCGAGACGCATTCTCCAGCCCGTTTACCCACTCATCAATTCCGTCGAAATCCGACCCGAACATCAGGTGCTTTGCGCCTCCTAAGGAGCAGACATGCTCAATATGCGGAAGCAGATCCTCGGGAGTAACCACCTTGGCCTCATTTCGGATAAACCAGGGTACGAAGGTCAGTCCGATCAAGCCATCCATGGCGATTAACGCTTGAATTTGTTCATTACTCAGATTCCGCGGGTGGCTGCATACCGACATACAGTTGGAGTGAGAGGCAATCAGCGGACGCCGGCTCATCTCAGCCAGCTCCCAGAAGCCGGCAGGGGAAAGGTGAGACACATCCAGTAATATCCCTAGCTGCTGGCAGAGCTCAACGAACTCCTGGCCTTTGCGTGTCAGTCCACCGCCCCGCGGTTCCATCACCCCGTCAGCAGCCCAGTTTGCATGGTTCCACGTCAAGCCCATAAACCGCACTCCGAGCTCATAGCACAGCTGCACATAAAACAAATTTCCCTCCAGCCCGTCCAGCCCTTCCAACGAAAGCATGCCAAAGCGCTGCCTGCCGCTTCTGATTTCTGCAATCTGTTCCTTCCACTTCAGCCACTCCAGAGGTCCTGCGGCCAGCTTATTCCGGAATATGTCCAGCTGAGCCAGAACGCGTTCAAAGCTGGGCCTGCCGAACCGCTCGGCTAAAAACACCGCAAACACCTGCAGAGCTACATCGCCCTGCTCCATCGTTTTGAAGGATACATCCAGCTCTTTAGCATCTAAAAAAGCCAATCCAGGCTTCTCCCACAGCTTGCTCAGTGCATCACAGTGAAAATCCACAACCTTTGTCATATGCGCCCCCCTTACAGCTTTTAGTCATAGCAAAAAGCCTGTTTACCAAGTTCATGTAAACAGGCTCATCCTCTCAACATTCCGTCCCTTATCTTGGTTCGACGATCAATTTAATCGCGGTCCGGTCTTCTCCATCAATAACAATATCCGTGAAAGCAGGGATACAGATTAGATCCACCCCGCTCGGTGCTACAAATCCCCGGGCAATCGCTACGGCTTTAATGGCTTGATTCAGGGCTCCGGCTCCAATCGCCTGAAGCTCTGCACCTCCACGCTCACGAAGCACACCTGCAAGCGCTCCTGCAACTGAATTTGGATTGGATTTTGCTGAAACTTTTAATACTTCCATGGTAAGTACCTCCCCTGGGAATGTTGAGTGATGGTTTGCTTTCATGGCTTTCATGGCTTCATGGCTTATATAAAATAAAGTTTATTTTATATCCATGTTATTCGCGGATGTCCAAAAAATTCCTTCTTTTTGCCAGTTGCCCTTATTTACTCTTTAACCGCTGGAGAATATTTTAATCCATCTGCCATTCATCTTCGTAACGGCGGATTTTTTCAATTTTTATGGCACGGCCGGTTGCATCGTCAAGCTTCACGAACACACCATGAAGATGCCATTTCCCTTCATCCACCACAAAGCGTGCCGGAAGCTGTGTCTTGAATTTATACAGCACACTGTCCCGCTGCATTCCCAGCACACCTTCCTTGGAGCCAACCATGCCGGTGTCTGTAATATAAGCTGTTCCTTCCGGCAGGATTGTGTCGTCGTTGCTTTGCACATGCGTATGAGTTCCAACGACAATGGATGCCCGTCCATCCAGATGCCAGCCCATAGCAATTTTTTCCGAAGTCGCCTCGGCATGAAAATCCACCAGGATATGCTTGTGCTTCTGCTTCAGTTCATCCACAATCTCATCGGTAGTCCGAAACGGACATTCGATCGCCGGCAGAAAGGTCCTTCCCTGCACGTTGATGATCGCCAGCTCCTTGCCGTTAGCTTTAACGACCGTGTAGCCTCTACCTGGAGTGCCTGCCGGGAAGTTAGCAGGGCGAATCAAACGCGGCTCATCGTCAATAAATTCAAAAATGTCCCGATTATCCCACGTATGGTTGCCCATCGTAATGCCATGCACGCCCCAATTGAAGAACTCATTCGCAATGGCTGAGGTAATCCCTCTGCCGGATGCTGCATTTTCACCGTTAACGATAATAATATGCGGATTGTACTTGGATTTCAGTGCCGGCAATGTCGCTCGAAGTGCTTTTCGTCCTGTGCTGCCTACAATGTCACCGATAAATAATACGTTGATGCCAATCACTCCTTGTGGGTTCATCTCTTACGTCTCAGCTCAGACATTTAAAAAAGTGGCCGAATTCCTCGGCCACTTCAGGGGTCCATTGCTTATTTAGCGTAATCCACCGCGCGCGTCTCTCGAATGACCGTAACCTTGATATGACCTGGATAATCCAGTTCATTCTCGATCTTCTTCGTGATGTCACGTGCCAGGCGGAATGCTTCCGCATCATCAATCTTCTCTGGTTGAACCATGACGCGAACCTCACGGCCCGCTTGAATCGCGTAGGACTTCTCCACGCCATCAAAGGATTCTGTAATCCCTTCAAGCTTCTCCAGCCGCTTGATGTACGTCTCCAGCGTTTCTCGTCTTGCGCCCGGTCTCGCTGCAGATAAAGCATCTGCTGCTCCGACGAGCATTGCAATCACGGATGTGGCTTCGCAATCACCGTGGTGAGATGCGATACTGTTGATGACCACCGGATGCTCCTTGTACTTCTTCGCGAGCTCGACACCGATTTCCACGTGTGATCCTTCCACCTCGTGATCCAGCGCCT
This sequence comes from Paenibacillus algicola, assembly GCF_005577435.1. Lineage (NCBI taxonomy): Bacteria > Bacillati > Bacillota > Bacilli > Caryophanales > Paenibacillaceae > Paenibacillus > Paenibacillus algicola. The sequence continues at coordinate 2,586,280 of NZ_CP040396.1, forward strand.
TACCAATGTCATGCAGCAAGCCTGCCCGCTTCGCCAGAGTAATATCTTCTCCCAGCTCGCCAGCCATCAGGCCTGTGAGATACGCGACCTCCATGGAGTGCTTCAGCACGTTCTGGCCGTAGCTTGTACGGAATTTCAGGCGACCGAGAATTTTGATCAGATCTGGATGCAATCCGTGAACGCCAACCTCGAAGGTGGCCTGTTCCCCGTACTCCCGGATACGTTCATCCACTTCCTTCCGGGATTTCTCCACCATCTCTTCGATGCGGGCCGGATGGATACGTCCGTCCGCGACCAGCTTCTCCAAGGCGGTGCGAGCAATTTCGCGCCGGATCGGATCAAAGCCAGACAGAATCACGGCCTCTGGCGTATCATCAATAATAAGATCAATACCCGTCAGCGTTTCCAGTGCTCGAATATTCCGACCTTCACGACCGATAATTCGGCCCTTCATCTCTTCATTCGGCAGTGTGACTACAGAAACGGTTGTCTCTGCAACATGATCGGCAGCACAGCGCTGAATAGCCAGCGTAATAATTTCACGCGATTTCTTATCCGCTTCCTGCTTCGCTTGCTGCTCAATCTCTTTAATCATCTGTGCCGTTTCATGGCGAACTTCCTGTTCTACATTGCTAAGAATAATGCTGCGAGCATCCTCCATCGTCAGATTGGAGATCCGCTCCAGCTCTGTGACTTGATTCTTATAAATCAAATCAATCTGCTGTTGGGTTTCATCGATTCGTTTCTCTTTGTTCGCCACTTGCTCTTCTTTACGTTCCAAAGATTCTAATTTTTTATCCAGCGACTCTTCCTTTTGCAACAATCTCCGTTCCTGCCGCTGTATTTCATTGCGGCGCTCGCGGGTGTCTTTTTCAGCTTCGGCTCGAATCTTGTGCACTTCATCTTTCGCTTCGAGAACCGTTTCTTTCTTCAGCGCTTCCGCTTCCTTCTTCGCATCTTCGACGATCTGGACGGCGGCATGTTCCGCACTGGAAATTTTAGCTTCTGCAAGGGATTTGCGAATAAAATAACCGAACCCAAAGAATATAGCGGCTACCAAGAGAACGAGGATCCAGCCCCATACTGGCATCTGCATCTGTGTCACCTCCTCGTTGGTTCCTCCAAGGCATTCCTTGGGAATGTGCAGTTGTCAAAACACCTTAACTTCATTCATAAAATTGCGGCAGAAGCCTCTGCCGTCCACGCAGCACACGGACGTACCACCGTGCATAGCCTGCCTTGCGGCAGCATTGCACTTCACTATGAATTGGTTGAATATGAATCTTTCATAAAAGTCGCTTTTTGGGAAGGAAAAAGGCTTTATGAATGATAACGATTCACTATTTATTTTAGTATTTAGGAAAAGATATTGTCAAGGGAAAGCACAGGGAAACCTCCAGCTGCCCGAACGGCTGCTCAATGAAAGGACTCGTCCTCCAGTTCTTCATCCTGCCCTTCCTCCTGCACCAGCCGATTCACGGTCTTGCGCACCTGGTCGCCCGTGAAGCCCCGGCGCATCAGAAAGGCTCCAGTCTTCCGTTTGCGCTCAAAGATCTCCCCTTTACTCTGCTGCCACTTCTTTCGTCCGATGATATAGCAGCTCTCCAGCTCTGCTTCTTCATCCACTTCATCCAGGGCCTCCGTAATGATCTCGCTGTCAATGCCCTTTTGTCTTAACTCCTGCTTTACCCACATTTTGCCCTTCTTGTGACCGGATATCCGCTGCTCGGCCCACTGCTTTGCATACCAGGCATCATTAATGAGACCTTCCTGGCTTAGCCGCTGCAGTGATTTCTGAATGGCATCCTCGGTCATTCCTTTCTGCATCAGCCGCTGCTGAATCTCCTTCGCCGTTCTCGGCTTTCGTTCCAGAAATTTTAATGATTCCACATAGGCACGCTGTTCTTCGTCAGCCATTACGATGTCCAATAGCTCTGCTTTATGGAAGACAGCATCCTTCGTCATCACATACTTGATCATCACGTCCTCATGCACAGACATACTATACGGTCCAAACCATATAAGATAGCGATGTCTTGGCTTGCGAAGAGCTTCTACAGCTGTAATGATTAGGTCCTCTCCCTCTGGAAAATCCGATAAATCCGTTCCTTCCAGCTGTTGTTCCTGTTGATAACGATGCATGAGTCCTCTCCTTCCAGCTTTGCTGTACCATGACTCCACGTTACAGATGAAAAAAAACACCGTGTTCTTCAACACGGTGCGGGATTTTCACACGATCTACCATGAAAAGGAGATCAATTATTCTGCCTTGAACAATTCCTGTTCTTCCATATCTTCCTGTGCTTTCTCGCTATCGCTCTGCACCGGAACATTCGTTGTCAGGTTACTGGCCTCACGAATCTTGTTCTCGATCACTTCAGCAATTTCCGGGTGCTCCTTCAAAAACTGCTTCGCATTCTCCCGGCCCTGTCCCAGACGATCACCGGAGAAGGAGTACCATGCACCGCTCTTGTCCACAATGTCCAGTTCCGTGCCGATATCAATGAGGCTGCCCTCTCTGGAAATACCTTCACCGTACATAATATCCAGCTCCGCTTGCTTGAACGGAGGCGCTACCTTGTTCTTGACTACCTTGACACGGGTACGGTTACCCACCACGTCGTTGCCCATCTTGATGCTCTCAATCCGGCGAACGTCCAGACGTACCGTAGAGTAAAACTTCAGAGCTCGTCCGCCCGGCGTCGTTTCCGGGTTACCGAACATGACGCCAACTTTCTCGCGCAGCTGGTTGATAAAGATTGCAATGGTCTTGGATTTGCTGATAGCACCCGAAAGCTTACGCAGAGCCTGTGACATCAGACGCGCCTGCAGACCCACGTGGGAATCACCCATATCGCCTTCGATTTCCGCTTTCGGCACCAGTGCTGCTACAGAGTCAATGACAATAATGTCAACCGCCCCACTGCGAACCAGTGCTTCGGCAATTTCCAAAGCCTGTTCTCCCGTATCCGGCTGGGAAAGCAGCAGTTCGTCAATGTTAACGCCCAGTTTGTTTGCATAAGATGGATCCAGCGCATGCTCCGCATCAATGAATGCAGCCTGTCCGCCCACCTTCTGAACCTCAGCGATGGCGTGCAGTGCCACTGTTGTCTTACCCGAGGATTCCGGTCCGTATACCTCAACAATACGGCCTCTTGGAAGTCCGCCTGTACCTAAAGCTATATCTAACGCCAAGGAGCCGCTTGGCACGATTTCAACTTGCATATGAGTAGACTCACCGAGTTTCATGATGGAGCCTTTACCGAACTGTTTCTCAATCTGGCGGAGCGCCATATCCAGCGCAGCACGACGATCTGACAATTCATCCACAACCCTTCAAATGTTGATAACATAATAATACCTTGTTTTGATACGTTTGCCAAGCTTTTTTTCGAACATACATTCGTTTTTTTGTGTGCCGCTGTTTACCCCCTCAAGGAGCCCCGGCACGTGACAAAAAAATAAGAACCGCGGCTTTCCTCTATAGAATGCCACGGTTCTTCCGTATCTCCATTATACCTGTCTGAGGAGAATGCGGCAAGTAAAATGTTAAAATTTTACTGCTCGGTTGCTTTCAAGCGTCTCCACAAACGATACAGCAATGCTTTGGTCGCCCGAACCCGAATCGTCTCCCGATTTCCCTTGATGTGCAGCTCGTGAACCTCTGTCTTCTTACCGCGCTCGGCAATCCCGATATATACAAGCCCGATCGGCTTGCGCTCCGCATATCCCGGACCAGCCACCCCTGTGATCGACAAACCGAAATCACTATCTGTAATCATTCGGATTTGCTCACAGAGCACCTCGGCCGTTTCCGCTGAGACCGCTCCTGCCGCGTTCTCCCCTTCCAGCAAATGTAACGGTACGTTTACCAGCTTATGCTTCATTTCGTTCGTGTAGCAGACCACACCTCCGCGCAGCATTGTGGCACTTCCCGGAATGGACGTCAGCGTTTCCATAACGAGCCCCCCGGTACAGCTTTCGGCAGCGCTCAGTGTCAGGCCCTGATCGGCCATCAGGTCTACGATCACCTGCTCGATCGGCACATCCTGGCTGGCATACATGTGATCCGGCACGATGGCTTCAATCTCAGCCTGCAGCTGATCCAGCTTCTCCATCGCCTTCAATTCACTGTCTGCTTTCGTGGAAATACGAACCGTAACCTCTCCATCTTTGGCGTATAACGCAATCGTAGGGTCACTCTGGCCCGTAATCAGGTCTGTAAGACGGTCATCCAATGCCGACTCTCCAATGCCGGCGAATTTCAGCATCTTGGAGTAAATAGGCAGCTCATCGGTCAAAACATGCTGCAGCAGCCACGGCTTGACCTCCTGTTGAAACATGGGGATCAGCTCTTTGGGTGGTCCCGGCAGCATTATATAATGTCTGCCATCTTTAGACACCGCATTGCCTACTGCAAGCCCGGTTTCATTGTCCAGCGGGGTACCGCCGTCAATGGCTAGCGCTTGGCGCTTGTTGTTCTCCGTCATCGGCTTGCTACGATCCTGAAAAAAGCGCTCCAGCTTATCCAGCGCAAGACGGTCATAGTGAAGCTTCGTGCCCAAGTATTCAGCCACCGCTTCCTTCGTCAAGTCATCCTGGGTCGGACCCAGTCCACCGGAGAGAATGACAATGTCGGCTCTCGCGCTGGATAGCTGCAGCGCTTCCTTCAGACGTGACAGGTTGTCGCCCACAACAGTCTGATAATACACATCGATCCCCATTCCAGCCAGCTCTCTGGATAAAAATTGTGCGTTCGTGTTCACGATCTGCCCCAGCAGCAGCTCTGTACCTACAGCAATAATTTCAGCCTTCATAGCTCCCAGCCTCTCTGTATGTCGTGATCTCAAATTTTAAAGCTATACGATGGGCACTTTATGGAAGAAAAAAGCAATAGGATTTCTCCTATTGCTATGACGCGCCAACACCGCGCAAAAGATGCTTGTTCTTTACAAAGTATTCGACTCCGGAGTAAATCGTTATGATCGCTGCAGCCCAGATGGCAATGCGATCAAACGGAATTCCGACAAATACGAACGGAAAATTGTTGATCAACAGCGCCGAGATCGCCACAATCTGAACAATCGTCTTCAGCTTTCCAGAATTTCCTGCAGCTACTACTGCGCCGTCCAGCAAAGCAATCTGCCTCAGGCCTGTAACCGCAAACTCCCGGCTGATGATGACGACCACGATCCATGATTCTACCTTGCCCATTTCGACCAGAGAAATCAGTACCGCCGCAACGAGCAGCTTGTCAGCCAGCGGATCAAGCAGCTTTCCCAGGTTGGTAATCATATTGTGCTTCCGGGCCAGGTACCCGTCTATCCAGTCCGTGCTTGCAGCCAGAATAAATATCAAGGCTGCGATCAGCTGATTAAAGGGCAGCGAGAAGCCCTCCCACACAATCGGCTCCGGATAAAAATCAAAATCGACGAGCAGAAAAATCATCATAACGGGAATCAAGCAAATTCGCGCGATCGTTATGCGATTCGGTAAATTCATGAAACAGCCTCCCTGCAATGGGGTTCTTCTTCTAACGAGCCGTGCCGTCAGCTTCAAGCGAATCGGCTTCCAGCGCCGTAGTTGTATGTAAATGCATAACCTACTGAATGCCTCAATGCCGAGTTTCAGTATAATATTAAGCACTGCACCGTGTCAAAAAGAGAACGAGTTTCTTCCGTGTGAGCCTACATTATGATTTCAGGTTCGTAAATTGAAGGTCCAGCGGCAGATCGGCCTTACGCAGTAGCTGCATAACGTCCTGCAGATCATCCCGGCTCTTGCCGGTTACACGAATCTGGTCCCCTTGAATCTGGCTCTTTACCTTCAGCTTAGAATCACGGATCAGAATGTTAATTTTCTTCGCATTCTCCTGATCAACTCCTTGCTTCAAGGACAGACGCTGACGCACCGTGCCCATGGAGGCCGGCTCAAGCTTGCCGTATTCGACATTTTTCAGCGACAAGCCGCGCTTGACCATCTTGGTCTGTAAAATATCAATGACCGCATTCAATTTATACTCATCATCCGAAACAATAACCAATGCGTCCTTCTCCAGCTTCAGGCTGCTCTTACTGCCCTTGAAGTCAAAGCGGTTCTCAATCTCCCGCTCCGTTTGAGTGACGGCATTGTTCAGCTCCTGCATGTCCATCTTGGATACAATATCAAACGAATTTTCTGAAGCCATTAGCTGTGACCATTCCTTTCAACGACATAATATTTATCTATTATAAGAGATTCTTAGGCATGAAGTCTAATGCCCCTAAATATATACAGCAGAACGGACAGAGATAAACAGCAGCCCCGTCTCCTTCAACGGAAACAGGGCTGCTGCAGTTTAGGACTTTTCGCCGCTGCGGGCAGGCTGACGGAACATATCCAGAACACCAAGCGCAATATGCGCAAGACCGAAGCCCAGAATGCCGTAGCCCCAATCCGAAGGGATCAGATAATAGCCTAACAGGCTGACAATGAAGCCCAGCCCCGTAACGATCCAGCTCACAGTCATAACAAGGCCATCCTTTTCCAAGAGAGTACAGGCAGGTCTGCATCGCAAACCTTATACCTATTACTCTTCCCGGTGTATGCCAGCCTTATTCAAGCCCGTTGCCAGCACCATCATCACCGGAGAGATCATTCACCGCTAGCTTCAGCATCCACAGGCTCAAAAAACAGTCTCGAGGTGGACTTGCCGTCAGTAACGACCTGTCCTCCTACTTTAATAACTGTCGCTGGAGAGTAGGCTGACTTGATGTACAGCCCCTGAGCATCCATCTCATCGGTGAAAACATCGCCCGCATTCATGTTGCCATAATATAAATTCTCACCCTGAGAATTATAGCCCCGGTAAATTTCAACCCAGCTCGTTCCGCTGGCTGTAATCTCAACCGGTACACCGGCACCCGCAGGGGATGCCACTTTAAAGATCGTATACTTTCCTTCCGAGCGGTCCTGCGTAACAGACACATTCACAGGTTCCTCCTCGGCGGGTTCTTCCTCCGAATTGCCGTCCTCTGCACCGTCTCCGTTGCCCTCAGCATCCTCTCCGGAGCCCTCAGCCGGTTCCTCATCAACAGGCGCATTATCTGTTCCCGCTTCCCCGTTATCCGATGGCTCGGCAGGCTGCTCCCCGCCGCCGCCCTCTCCGGACGCGCCTTCGCCGCTTGGCTGTTCTTGGGCAGGCGGCACAGCTGTATAGCCTTCATTCGGATCACTTTTGTTCGCGAGGAAAGCGTAGTATACGATGACTGCAACGATTAATACCGGAAAAGTCCACATCAATACCGTCGGAAGCCAGCTTGTGTTGCGATCCGAGGAAGCTCGGCTCGAGCGCTTCTGAATAACGGGCTCCATCGTGGCTTCCGGTGCAGCCTTCGGCATATCCTGCTTATGTCCCTCCATCAGCTCATCCGGATTCAGACCCACCGCCTCCGCGTAGGTTTTGATGAAGGCCCGTACATAGAAGCTGCCGGGAAGCACCTTATAATCGCCAGCCTCGATGGCTTCCAGGTAGCGTTTGCGTATTTTCGTTATCTCCTGCACGTCATCCAGACTCATTCCTTTTTGAAGACGCGCTTCTCTCAATTGTTGTCCCAGTTCGGACATGCCATCACCTCCCCTTGGATTTTACGGTGCTAGATCACCCTCTATAGATCATCACTATATGTGCCGGTAAACGTATCATAGAGTATTTCCTCGCCCGGGTTGTTTCGAAGCTCAATAATAATATCAATATCATCATAGCTGTATTCCGATTCCCGAATAAAAATATCCGGATGCTCAATCACCTTCGTGCTCGGGGCGCTCATAATATCCTGAAGCAGCTGATAGTGCCGCTCATTCGAGCGAATCGTGCTCACAATCCCATCAATAATAAAAACATTGGATGGATTCAGCTCTTCCTCCGACAGCTGACTGCGAACCGTTTGACGCAGCAGCGTAGAGGATACAAAAGTCCAGCGCTTCATCGCGCAGACACTGCCGGCGATAATAGACTCTGTTTTGCCGACACGGGGCATACCCCGAAGTCCAATCACCTGATTGCCTTCTCTCTTAAACAGTTCTCCTAAAAAATCCACCAAAAGTCCTAATTCATCACGTGTAAAACGGAACGTTTTGCGATCGTCCGAATCCCGGTCAATGTAGCGGCCGTGTCGAACCGCCAGAATGTCCACCAGCTTAGGCGGTCTCAGGGCAGTAATTGTAATGTTGCTTACTTTATTCAGCATCTGGCCCATCAGAGAGATTTTCTCATCATCACTTGTCTCGAGCAGCATGCCCCGGGTCTGTCCCTCAACCCCGTTAATGGTCAGAATATTGACCTCCAGCATCCCTAGCATGGATGCGATATCACCCAGCAGGCCCGGCCGGTTCTTATGTATCTTGTACTCCATATACCATTGTTTAGGTTCCACAATTACACCTCATCATTGCTTCTTTCCCATCACATTTCGACAAACTTCAAAGGTAAAAAGTCGAGAAACGGGTCACGTTAATGATATATAAAATGAAAATGAAAGGCAAGGACAACTCTGTAACCTGGGATAAAAAAACCCCCTGAAGCAAGGGGGCTTTTCATGACTTTTGCAAAGCACCGGTCTTAGCGGTGATTTAGGCGTTATTTTTGGCCAGCTTGACCATCAGCTTCGCGATCGTGCGGCGCTCTTCCTCGTTGCCCACATCCCAAATTTCCTTCAGAGCGCGGTTGGAATGGTTGCCGGGATCGACCTTTTCGTCTAGAAAATCACCGATTTCATAGGCCAGCTGAGAAATGGTGTTCTCGTCCATGCCTGCTTTTTCGGCCTGAACGACACGCTCGCCGAGAAACTTTTTCCAGGAATCGAAGTTCTTGAGTACGGATGACATGATGTAAGCCTCCTTGTGATTTCGCATTGGGTGTTAGGGATGAACAATACTAATATGTCCGCCCTCTTCCTCAGCTATGCGTGGGTAAATCCGCCACCCGCAGCATCCAAGTCATGCTTCACCTTGATGGATCAGGTCATCCAGCCACCGTTCGGACTAATGACTTGCCCTGTAATATAACCGGATTCCGGCAGGGCCAGAAAGTACACCAGCGAAGAGATTTCATCTGGCTGGGCCAGGCGCCCGACAGGAATTTCCTCCTCCAGCAGCTTCAAATCGTCTCCCTGAAGATGATCCAGCATTGAAGTATCCACTGCGCCCGGGGCCACCGCATTCACGGTAACACCTGAAGGAGCCAGCTCCTTGGCCAGCGCTTTCGTAAATGCATTCACTCCGCCTTTACTGGTGGAGTACAGCACCTCGCAGGCTGCCCCGGACTGTCCCCAGACCGAGGACACATTAATAATGCGTCCATAGCGCTGGGAAACCATGCGGCCCATAAAAGCCTGAGCGCACAGAAACAGCCCCTTCAGATTGACAGCCATCAGCTCATCCCATTCCTCTTCGGAAACGTCTGACAGCAGGCCATAATGGGCAATGCCGGCATTATTCACTAGAATATCCGGCTCCATCCCGTGGTCCAGCAGCTTCTCCTTCATTCGCAGAATCTGCTCTTTATCCTTTAGGTCGGCAGAGACCGTCAGCACCTTCGCACCGCTCGCCATGCATTTGCGCGCGACCTCATTGGCCGCTTCATGGGAGGCTGAATAATGGATGACGATATTCATGCCGACCGCAGCAAACCGCTCCGCAATTGCAGCCCCGATGCCCCGGCTGGCCCCCGTTACCAGCACCGTCATCTCCCCGATCGGCTTCACCTCTGCCCGTGAGATCATTCCGGGCTGAGTACCAGAGATACGGCCAGCTGATCCCACTGCACATGCTCCTGAAGCCGCTGGTTAACGTCCTCAAGTGTAATGGATTCATAGATCGGCAAGACAGTAAACAGGTTTGCGCCCCGGAATTGGTAGCGGGTAAACTCATGCGCAATGTTCTCCGGCGAGTTAAGCATGCGCAGGTACCCGCCCATTTTTTTCTTTTTGGCCCGTTCAAAATCCTCAGCATGAAATCCCTTTGCCTTCAGAGACTCCAGCTCTTGACGAATCCGGCTCAGCAGAAGCTCCGGATCTCTCGTGTCCCCGCCGGCCGCAGAGAATGCATACTGTACCGAGCTGCTGAATTCGTGAGAGAAATTATCCGAAATTAAATCCTCATCATACAGCTTCTGATACAGCTCCGTGCTGGGACTGAATAGTAGATCCAACATCAGCTTGCTGCTCAGATCTCTTCGCAGCTGCTCCTCGGCCCCAAGTCCCGTGACCTTCTCCTTGAAGCCAAACAAGCATTTAGGCAGCGAGACAGCCAATCTGCTTACCTTCCGCTCCTGGAACGGCGCCTGCGGCTCTTCGTCAAAAATACGCCGAATCTGACCCTGCGGCGGGTACGACTTCCGACTCTGGTTCTCTCTGACCATCGCAATGGTCTGCTCCGGGTCTACCCCGCCCACGACGAATAAGAGCATATTGCTAGGGTGATAAAAGGCATTGTAGCAGGTATACAGATCTTCCTTCGTAATCGTTCCGATCGACTCAATCGTTCCTGCAATATCAATATGAACTGGATGCACCTTGTACATCGCTTCAATTAAACCGAAATATAAACGCCAGTCCGGATTATCCTGATACATATTGATTTCCTGGCCAATGATACCTTTCTCCTTCTCTACATTTTCATCCGTAAAGTACGGAGTCTGCACGAAGTCAATCAAGGTCTCCAGATTATCCAGGACATGCTCGGTAGCCGAGAACAGATAAACCGTTTGATCAAAGCTCGTAAACGCATTCGCCGATGCGCCCTTGGATGCGAACTTGGCGAAGACGTCACCGCCTTCCGGCTCTTCAAACATTTTGTGCTCCAGGAAATGTGCAATGCCATCCGGCACCGAGGTTTCTTCCTGGCCCTGCACCTGGAATCGGTTATCGACCGATCCGTATTTCGTGGCAAAGGTGGCATAGGTCTTCTGGAAGCCGGGCTTCGGCAGCACATAAACATGCAATCCGTTATCCAGCACTTCGTAATACAGTGTCTCCTGCAGGTTGTCGTATTGTATGCGTTCCACCGGCTACTCCTCCTTTTGACCCTTCAGGAAATATATCGTGTCCAGCTGAAAAGAGCTCGCGGCGCGCTGAACATCATCTACAGAAATGGACTCAACCTGCTCCAGCAGCTCTTGGGCCGTGCGTTCTTTTCCGGAAATGACCCGGTTAAAATCATAAGCAATCATCTCAAATGCAGAATCCTGCATTTCCTTCACGACATTGCGGATCATCGCCTTGGTCTGCGTCATTTCCATCTCTGTAATTTGCCCGGAGGCCAAATCCTGAAGCTGCTGTTTAATAATCTCCACAGCCTTCTCATAATTCGGAATCTCTATGCCGGACTGAATCGTAGCAATCCCTTTGTGACCGTCGTAACGGGAGGATGCATAGTACGCCAGACTAGCCTTCTCACGGACGTTCACAAACAGCTTGGAGTGCGGATAACCGCCTAGTATTCCGTTATACATGAGTGCAGCAGCGTAATCCTCATCGCGGTATGTGATTGTGCTTCGCAGCCCGAGATTCAGCTTGCCCTGGTTGACATCCAGCTTCTCTACCACGGTCTGCGGCTCCCGGGATCTTGTCGTCACGACCGAGGACTCATACTGGGAAGACTCAGTGCGATTTATCTGAAAATGCTCCGCAACGAGCTTCTCTACTTGCGATAGATCGGTATCGCCAACCACGTATAAATCAAAGACAGCATTCTTCAGCCATTGTGTGTATGCTGCGTACAAGCTCTCCGGTGTGATGCTGTCCAGATCGCTCCGCTGACCCAAAGGATGAAGGCGGTAAGGCTCATCACTGCACATCACTTCCACGCAGCGTTCAGCGGCATAACGGATCTTGTCGTTAATAATCGCTTCCAGCTTCTTCCGCACGGTGTCACGCTCTGTCTTCACATAGGAGCTGCGAAACACTCCCTGCTCCAGCACCGGAGAGGACAATGCTTCCCCTAGAAAGGCGAAGGAAGACTCCAGCAGGCCTTCCTCGCTCTGCACGAATGAATCATTAATCGTATCCATCCGAAAATGAACAATCTGATGGTCGCCCCGTTTATAGACGTCAAAGCCGAAGCCGGCTCCGTACAGCTGCTCCAGACGCTCACGGAAAGCCCGGGTTTCCGGATAGCTGACCGTCCCGCGGCGCAGCACGAATGGAGTCAAGGCAGTGGAAGTCACAGTTTCTTCCGATAGGGAAGTACCGGCATACAGCGAGATGGCAAAAGTCTTAAAGCGCCGGGTGGGCAGCACATGGATCCGTATTCCGCCGACCTGGCCGTGTTCAAATCCCGTTATTGTCGTCAACGTCCAAAACTCCCTTACCACGTAGATTTCTTATTTCATTGGCATATCGTTAACTTCCATTCTAACCCACTTCAAAGAGAAGAAGCAACCGAAGACAAGCCTCGGCTGCTCTCACTCAAACCATTACATGCAGAAGATGTGCTGGCCTATGGTTTTTACTTGAGGCCGGGTCCAGATCCACGGTGATGTGGCCGTTTCCGGGTTGAAATAGTAGGTGCAGCCGCCCGTAGGATCCCAGCCGTTCAGCGCCTGGATCACCGCCTTCTTGGCCTGCTCGTTCGGCTCCAGCCAGATTTGTCCGTCTGCTACCGCAGTAAAGGCCCGGGGCTCGAAAATAACGCCGGATGGCGTATTCGGGAAGGTGGGCGATTTGACCCGATTCAGGATTACTGCCGCGACAGCAACCTGTCCCTCAAAGGGCTCGCCGCGGGCTTCTCCATAAACAGCATTCGCCATAATCTTCAGCTCATTGTCTGAAAGGCCCATTGTATTGCCAGAGGCCAAGCTGGCGGCTCCACCCTGCTCCTGCTCACCTGCACTCTTGCCGTCGTTCTCATGCAGCTTCGGCTCAGTCGGACGGAAGTCCTTCGTAGCATTGTACAGCTTCAGCTTGACCTTCGGGCCTACAATGCCATCAACCTTCATGCCGAACCTAGACTGAAACCATTTCACCGATTTCAGGGTGTCAGGCCCAAAGACACTGTCAATCTTGCCGTTATAGAAACCCAGATGCTTTAATCTGCCCTGCAGCTCATAGACATCCTCACCAGTGGAGCCGTATTTCACAGCCTCCTGGCTAAACACAGGCAGTAGCTCCTGCTCTTCCTGCATAGATGGGACCTGCGCTATAGGAGTAGGAGCAGGCTGGTCTGCCGGCTCGGTGCGGAATACGGCGGCGGATACAATGACTGCAATGCCGATCAGCAGCCATACCTTGGTATTGTTCATGCTGCACTCTACCTTTCTATGGTGGTTTGCAATGCTCGCTGACCTTATTATGACAAGGGCGCTGCGTTCCTATGCACCATAAACGGCAATTTCAAGCAGCTCCGCCAAGGAAGCAGGAAGAAGCCGGGCAGCATAAGCCCGGCTTCGTGTTTCGTGTGCAATGATGAATGAATAGACACATCGTTGATCCATGGCGACCAAAACGGTCTGTATTACAAGGTAACTCCGTCCTTGAAGATCGCGATTTCACGGAAGCCGTTATTTTCATTGGCAGCCGCCACTTTGCCAGAACAGAGTGCTGCAATATATTCCTGCAGATCCTGATGAAGCTCATCCATGCTCTGACCTTCCAGGAGCGTGCCTGCATTGAAATCAATCCAGTGCTTTTTGCGCTTGGCCAGCTCGGAATTGGTGGAAATCTTCACCGTCGGGACCGGGCCCCCAAAGGGGGTGCCTCTGCCGGTGGTGAACAGCACCAGGTGAGCCCCGGAAGCGGCCAATGCTGTAACGGATACCAGATCGTTGCCAGGACCCTGAATCAGATTCAAGCCCGGCAGACTCGCACGTTCTCCGTATTTCAGTACCCCGGTAACGGGGGCTTGACCGCCTTTTTGCGTACATCCAAGCGATTTCTCTTCCAGTGTCGTTATCCCGCCGTCCTTATTGCCGGGTGAAGGATTTTCGTAGATCGGCTGGTTATGATCCACGAAATACTGCTTGAAATCATTTACCAGATGACATACTTGCTGGAACAGCTCTTTATTTACTGCGCGGTTCATAAAGATGGTTTCGGCACCAAACATCTCCGGCACCTCCGTCATCAGAGCGGTTCCTCCCTGATTCGTAATCGTATCCGCGATGCGTCCCGCTAACGGATTGGCTGTAATTCCTGATAATCCGTCCGATCCGCCGCATTTCAGGCCGATCTTCAGCTTGCTGAACGGCAGCGGCTCCCGTTGATAGCGCGAGGCACGGGACACCAGCTGATCAATCAGCTCAAGTCCGGTTTCAATCTCATCCTCTACCGCCTGCGATTTCAGAAAGCGCACCCGATCGGGATCCAGATCTCCCAGCAGCTCCTTGAAGGACTCGATCTGGTTGTTCTCACACCCGAGACCGACCACGAGCACCCCTCCAGCGTTACCATGCTGAGCCAGAGAGGCCAGCAGAGTCTGCGTATAAGACAGGTCATCGCCCAGCTGGGAACAGCCGTAAGGATGAGCAAAGTGATACACCCCGTCTACCCCTTGACCGCGGTAGCGTTCATGCGCCAGCTTGGCCAGCAATTCGCAGGATTTATTAATACAGCCGACCGTATTAATAATCCAGATCTCATTGCGGATGCCGACCTCGCCATTTTCACGTGTGTACCCTTCAAAGTATAGAGGTGCTGCGGGTTCGGCTGAGCATTGTGCAGGTGCTGACGGCTCGTATTGGTATTCTAGAACGTCGCCCAGTCCCGTCTTTAAATTATGGGAATGAACCCATGTGCCTGCCGGAATATCGCACACAGCAACGCCAATAGAGTATCCATATTTCATTACAGGCTCGCCCGCTTTGATAAGGCGTACAGCCAGCTTATGTCCCTTCGGAATATCATTCAGCACCTCCAGACCATGCTCCTTGCCGTCCAGACGGTAGTTTGCACCGCTGCCGGCAGTCAGCGGATGAAGTGCTACTGCAACATTATCGGTGTCCTGTAGTAGTATGACATGACTCATGACTGACTCAGCTCCAATTCCTCCAGTTCCGCCCAAACGGCCTCAGGCAGTCCTGAAATCTCATTTAGATCTTCACCCCATAGCTCTTCATTGCCGAGAATACGCTGGATGAGCCCGGAGCGGCTGACCGCACCGTTTCGGTATTCGTCCCAGCTGCTCTGCATAAAGCGGAGTGCGCCTTCATCATCCGAAAGCTTAACCCTTGCGCCATCCAGTGTCCGGCCTGACCATCCTCCGTCCTGCTCCTGTGCATCGTACAGAAAGATGAGGCATGCCAGTGCCTTCACAACCTTTTCAGGCAGCTTCTCAAATTGCTCGTGATAGGCCTTTAGGGTCGGCAACAGCCGAACACGAAATTTGGACATGCTGTTCAAGCAAATATCGCCCAGCCGGTGCTCTACGAACGGATTCAGGAACCGCTCCCACACTTCGCTTGCATACACCTGCATCTCTTGCGCGGGCAGTGGCACAGCGGGAACCATTTCCTCCAGCATCGCCTTGCGGGCCTCTGCTCCCCATTCGGCATGCTCAGCGATTTCCCGGACACTCTGACAGCCATGCACCAATCCGATGGATGCCATCAAGGTATGGGTACCATTCAGGAGACGCACTTTGCGGAGCTGATAAGGTGCCAGATCCTCTACCCAATGTACATTCAGTCCTGCCCGCTGAAGCGGCAGGCGTTCATCCAGAGAAGCAGGGCCCTGAATCACCCACAGATGATACGGCTCAGCCGTATTCAGCATCTGGTCCTGATAGCCGAGCTGAGCCTGCCAGCTTGCGGCATCCGAAGGAGCGCCCGGTACAATCCGGTCCACTAGTGAATTCAAGAACAGATTATGCTCCTGCACCCATGCGATAAAGCCTTCCTCCAGCTTCCAGTCGCGGGCGTGCATCAGCACAATCTCCTGCAGCCGCTCTCCATTGCGCTCGATCAGCTCGCAGGGAAGCAGCATCCATCCCTTATCCCCTGCCCCTTCGAAAAACTGATATCTGCAGTACATCAGCAGCGTCAGCTTCGCCGGAAATGACAGCATAGGCTCATTCAGGGAATAAGGAGTCGGTGTGTAAGTCAGTCCCGCTTCTGTCGTGTTGGAGATAATGATATCCAGCTCCGGATGCTCTGCCAGCGCCAGAAAATCATTCCACTCCTCATAAGGATCAATCATACGGCTGATGACCGATATAACCTCCTGCTGATCAACCTGCTCCCCATTCTGTACCCCCCGGGTTAGCAGTGTATACAGCCCGTCCTGGCTTCGCAGCCGCTCAAGCTTCATACGTCCGGTAGGGCGGGGCTGAGTTACAGCCACCGTGCCCCGAAAATGTCCCTGCTTGAAGGAATGCTGCAGCATCCAGTCTGCAAAGCCCCGAAGGAAGTTTCCTTCACCGAATTGAAGCACCTTGACCGGCTGTTCTCTCAACGCTTCGGCCTGCTTTTTTTCTGAATCCTGGAGCTGCTCCAGAGATAAGAGGCTTGCCTGCTTCACATTATCCATGCGAAGTCCCTCCCTTGGCTCCCCCGAATTGGAAGTAGCGCTCTGCATTGCCGTAGCAAATATCTTGTACAATTCCTCCAAGCCACTGCATATCAGCCGGCGCTTCGCCCTGCTCTACCCACTCGCCGAGCA
The DNA here is from genome assembly GCF_005577435.1 of Paenibacillus algicola. Taxonomy (NCBI): domain Bacteria; kingdom Bacillati; phylum Bacillota; class Bacilli; order Caryophanales; family Paenibacillaceae; genus Paenibacillus; species Paenibacillus algicola. Next base: position 2,602,911 of record NZ_CP040396.1, read on the forward strand.
GATTACATAGAATTCGGCGGAAGTATTCGTGCCGGGTGTAGGACAAGAAGCTCCGCGAATCCGTCAGCATTCCGACGAAACGGCTCAACAGTCCCATATTGCCCAGGCTGCTCAACTGCGCAATCATGCCATCCTTCGTATCATTAAACCACCAGGCCGAGCCAAATTGAATTTTGCCTGGAATACCACCGCCCTGGAAGCTTCCAATCAGCGCCGCAAGAATGTCATTATCATTCGGATTCAAGGAATACAAAATCGTCTTCGGCAAGGCCCCTGCCGTTTCCAGCTCATCCAGCAGGGAAGCCAATGGAGCCGCAACCGGACTGTCACCGATGCTGTCATAGCCCGTATCCGGTCCCAGCTGCTGCATCATTAAAGCATTGTTGTTTCGGCTCGCATTCATATGGAACTGCATCGTCCAGCCCTTTTCGGCATACAGCTTGCCCAGGTACAGCAGTGTATAGGTCTTGTATTGCTGTTCTTCGGTATGGGACACCTTCTCCTGCTTGAGCGCTTTCATAAAGATTGCCGCTGCCTCTTCCCGGGTAGCTTTATGATATGGCACATAATCCAGTGCATGGTCAGACACTCGTCCGCCAGCCTGATGGAAAAATTCCACGCGCTTTTTCAATCCTGTAAGCAAATCCTCATAGCTGCGAATGTCACTTCCACAAACCTGCCCTAACTTATCAAGCCAAGGAAGGAACGTATTTCGGTTAATTTCCAGCGCTTTATCCGGACGGAAGGAAGGGAGCATTTGGAACGGAACGCCCGGCTCCTTCGCCAAAGCAATGTGATCCTCTAAGGAATCCACCGGATCGTCTGTCGTGCACACAACCTCAACGTTGCTGGCTTGAATCAACCCGCGGGTTGTAAAGCTGTCTTCCTTCAGCTTCTCATTGGCCTCCTGCCAGATTTTCTCCGCATTTTGCTCATTGATCAGATGGTGAATCCCGAATATCCGGCGCAGCTCCAGATGGGACCAGTGAAAGAGCGGATTGCCAACCGTCATAGGCACCGTTCTTGCCCAAGCCAGGAAACGGTCATAATCGCTGACCCCTTCACCGCCCGTAATATAAGCTTCTTCCACACCGTTTGCACGCATCGCGCGCCATTTATAATGATCTCCGTTAATCCAGGCCTCAGTCAGGTTCTGAAACCGGTGATTGCTGCGAATCATTGCCGGGCTCAGGTGACAATGGTAGTCGATAATGGGCATTGGTTTGGCATAGTCATGATACAGCGTTTTAGCACTTTCACTATTGAGCAAGAAATGTTCATCCATAAAAGGTTTCATAAAAGCTCACCGCCAGTTCTGTAGTTTGGTTCTATCATAAAGCATCATTGGTTTATTTTCTTCTCATTTATTGCTCATTTCCGTTATAATAGGACATATCTTGCTTTTCGCAGAGGAGGAAGCATCCATGGCTCACCCAGAGGATCTGCCGCTCGCCAGTTACGGGGATGAGGAATCCTCATTCTATTTCGATCATATAAGGCGCCGGCTCCCGTTCGAGCGGAATAACCATTATCACAGCACGTATGAGATATATTATCTCATGTCCGGAGAACGGAATTACTTCATCAAGGAGAAGCTGTATCGGATTCAGCCAGGCTGCCTGGTTATGATTAACAGATACGATGTGCATAAAAGCTTTATGAGCGGCGGACCTGAGCATGAGCGGATAGTCATCAATTTTGATGAGTCGTTTGCTCTTTCCGGTGGGCAGACTGCCTTGCCACTGTTCTCGCAGGGCGATCCGGTCGTTCCACTGCAGCCCCAGGAGCAGGCACAGACCCTGCAGATTTTCAATAAAATGTCTCAGGAGGCTACCTTACAAAAGGACGGCTATCAGGATTATCTCCAGCTGCTGCTGACCGAGCTGCTGCTGCTCATCTCTCGCTTCAAGCAGCGCCCTTCAGCGCCTGCAGCCTATCCGATCAATCCGCTGCATGAGAAGATGATGGACATCGTGCAGTACATTCATCAGCATTTTCAGAACAAAATAACGCTGGAGCTGCTGTCCGATACCTTCTACATCAGTCCTTACTATTTAAGCCGGATGTTCAAGGAAGTGACCGGCTTCACCATCATCTCGTATGTCAATCTCACCCGAATCCGGGAGGCGCAGAGAAGGCTCAGCGAGACTGACACGAAGATCGTTGATATCGCAGAGCAAACCGGCTTTGAGAGCCTGACCCATTTTGACCGCACCTTTAAGAAAACGATCAAGATGACCGCAAGCCAGTACCGCAAGCTGTATCGACTGCCGCAGGAGGAATAACGATGGATCGCGATCCCAGCACTGCCATGAAGCGCTCCTTTTTAGATGGCTGCTAGACACTTCCATTCTGCCAAAGGGCGGTCCATTGCTAGAATCATTCAAAGAAATTTGGGAGCAACAGCGAGGGGAGGAACGTTTCGTACGCCGAGCATCTCGCAACAACAAACGAGGCCATCCCGCAAGATCCTAGATCTTGTGGGACAGCCTCTTCTGCATTATGAACTGATCTTGCTTTGCTGATACTGCTCCAGAGACATGATGACCTCGCGGGGCTTGCTGCCCTCATATGGACCAATCACGCCTCTCGCCTCCATCGAGTCAATCAATCGTGCCGCACGCGTATATCCAACACGCATTCGCCGCTGCAGCAGAGAGACCGAAGCCTGCTTGGCTTCCAGAATAATCAATACAGCCTGGTCATACAGCTCGTCCAGGGTATCATCCTCTCCTAAGATCGTGTCCTCCACTTCCGGCACAAGCGAATCATCATATTCCGCCTGACCCTGATCCCGCACAAAATTGACGATGTTCTCTACTTCCTGATCACTCATAAAAGCTCCCTGAACACGGATGGGCTTCGACGCCCCCATCGGCATAAACAGCATATCTCCGCGTCCCAGCAGCTTCTCCGCGCCGGCCATATCGAGGATCGTCCTTGAATCCACCTGAGACGAAACACCAAACGCAATCCTGGATGGGATATTCGCTTTAATGACGCCGGTAATTACGTCTACAGATGGGCGCTGAGTCGCAATAATCAGATGGATGCCCGCCGCACGGGCCATTTGCGCAAGACGGGTAATCGCCTCTTCCACGTCGTTCGCGGCCACCATCATTAGATCAGCCAGCTCATCCACAATGACTACAATATAGGGCAGTACAGCGGAAGGATTATCCTTTACCAGAGTATTGTAGCCTTCAATATTCCGTGTCCCGGATTTCGAGAACAGCTCATATCGCTTTTCCATTTCCACTACAATTTTCTTCAGGGCCAATGAGGCTCGCTTAGGATCCGTGACTACCGGAGCCATGAGATGAGGAATGCCGTTGTATACGTTAAGCTCCACCATCTTGGGATCGACCATGAGAAACTTGACCTCATCGGGCTTCGCCTTATACAAAATGCTCGTAATAATGCCGTTAATACACACGGATTTACCGGAGCCGGTTGCACCGGCAACGAGGAGATGGGGCATCCGCGCCAAATTTCCAACAATGGATTGACCTGAAATATCGCGGCCAAAGGCAATGGACAGCTTGGACTCCGCATCCTGGAACAGCGGCGTTTCCATCACCTCTCGCATCGTCACAATGGACACCTCGTGATTCGGCACCTCAATGCCGATTGCTGACTTTCCGGGAATGGGTGCCTCCATACGGATATCCTTCGCAGCAAGCGCTAACGCGATATCATCCGTAAGACCGACAATCCGGCTGACCTTTACTCCGATATCCGGCTGGATTTCGTAGCGGGTCACAGAAGGCCCTCTAACGACCTCCAGCACCTTGGCGCGAACGCCAAAGCTCTCCATCGTAGCTTCCAGCTTCCGGGCGGTCTGCTTGTAATCATTCTGATCTCCAGGCTTTCCGCTTCCGGCAGGCTTCGAGAGCAGGCGGAACGGCGGCAGCCTGTAAGGCTTCGGCGGTGGCTTCGGCGGAGCCAGCGGCGCCTCGGGCTGACCCTCTACGTCTGCAGACAACGCAGGCTCGGCACCCTCCCCGTTACTGTCCTTATCCATAGAATCCGCCTTGGTATCCATCAGGCTTACGTCCTGGGACTGGCCTTCCGCATGCAGCGGAGTCAATGCGTCTTGGATCGGCAATGGATCATGATCGTGAAGCTCATCCTCTTCCCGGGCATCCTCATACTTCACATGCTCAAAGAAATCCCGGATGATCGGTGCACCGCCGGGCGCCTCTGCGGTCTCGTGTCTGGCTGCCCCATCCTGCAATGCTTCCTGCAATGCTTCCTGATCGTCAGTATTCAGCGAATCCCCTCCGTACAAAATATCCTGGGGCCCGAAGGCTTCCTCATCCTGCAGCTCTGTCTGTGATCCTTTTCCGGAATGCTGATCCTTGCCCTCCCGATTAAAAAGCTGGAAGAACACGGGCCGCCCCGGACGGGAAGCGAGCTCTGGCTCCTCCAAATCGTCCAGATCATCGTCATCATCAGGAAGCCGAGGATTTCCTTTACGCACGCCGGAGGCTTTGGCAGACTTGTACGACTGCATTCTTTTCTGAAGCAAGCCGCTTGCTCTTACCGCTCTCGTGCGGAGCATTCTCATCAGCTCAACATATGACAAGTTGGTGATCAGCATAAAGCTGATGATAAGCATAACAATCATAATGAGGCGTGCTCCAACGGCTCCGAAGAACAGCAGCAGTGCTGAAAGCTGCAAAGCTCCCACATAGCCGCCTCCGATATCCTTGCCCAGAACAGGATGGTTTCCATCACTCTCTGCATAAAGCAGCTCACCCTGTAAATCATTATGTATTTGAGACAGCACATTGCCGGAAGTAAACTGCCCAATCGGTGCCAGCTTGGCTTCCATAGCGCTGATGGTGCTCATAAGTGTAAGTGCCAGCAGCAGCAGCAGCACGCCGGTTCGGCGGCTGTTCCAGACCTTGGGCCATTTTCGGTGAATCATCACCATTAATCCGTAGTAAATGCCGATCAAGGGTATGACAAAATAATATTTACCAAGCACGTAGCCCGACATCTTGGATAGTGAACGTCCTACCGGTGCTTCTCCCGATAATGCGATAACCGATAAGGTCATCAATATAATTCCATAAATTTCATATTTCAGCACCGAGGCAAATACAGCCCTCTTCTTCCGCTTACGCTTTGCCAATAATGTCACCCCCGAAGCCATATTATAGCATACATTACCATGGCGTACCTATGTTCTGTTTCGCGGGCAAAAATAAATGCGGTGGCGCTAAAAAGCTGTGCACTCTGGCATTCGCCAGGTGTCAAAAAAACGGCCCCCCTTATGCATGGAGGACCGGAATAAAAGATATTTGGCTGCCAGGCATATACGCCGGATTTAAATAATCCGACAGCTGGCAATCCAGCAGCCTTACGATCCTGGCGCTTTGATGGTCGATGATCTCCGCCTCCAGCAGAACGCCGTTAAGCCGCATTTCGATCACAAGCGGTGAATCCTTTGCGGCAGGCTCTCCTCCAGAGAACACCATCTCCAGTGGCATTACTGTATATAAGGTCATTGTGTAAGCCCTCCTGCCCCCAGGGTCTTACGCTCTCCAATCATGCCGTTTAGTCTCGCCAGTGCCTGGCCAATACCGCCAACCTCGTTCATCAAGCCGTATTTAACCGCATCGGCTCCCGACACCGAGGTCCCGATGTCCCGGTTCAGCTCTCCCGTCTTGAACATCAGATCCTTGAACTGGGCTTCTGTAATGCCGGAATGCTGAGTTACAAATCGGACGACCCGCTCCTGCATTTTCTCCATATATTCAAAGGTTTGCGGAACACCGATCACCAATCCGCTCATGCGAATGGGATGTATGGTCATGGTCGCACTGCCGGCAATAAAAGAGTAATCCGCCGCAACGGCGATCGGAACACCAATACTGTGACCTCCGCCAATCACCACTGTCACCGTCGGCTTAGTCAATGAGGATATCATTTCTGCAATGGCCAGACCAGCTTCAACATCACCGCCAACCGTATTGAGAATAATAAGAAGTCCTTCAATTTTAGCATTTTGCTCCGCCGCCACCAGCTGTGGAATCATATGCTCGTATTTGGTCGTCTTATTTTGCGGTGGTAAAACGGTATGTCCTTCAATCTGGCCGATAATGGTCATACAGAAGATATTGGATTCTCCGGATGTCGCCACACCCGTCTGGCCAAGCTGTTGAACCGCTTCTAAAGATGCCTGCTTCTTGTGCTCTTCACTTGGCATATCAGCCTCCGGCATACTCTCACCCTTGCCGGCTGTTTTGCGTGCAATTTCGTTTTGCTTCATACTCATGCATGTCCCCTGCCCTTCTGCTTGGTTACCTTCCTCCTAGCTATTATGTCAGAAAGCATGCTGAATCATCCTTGGCATCCTTAAACGCAGCAAAAAGCCCTTTTCCGCAAGAACCGTCCAACGTTCTCGCGGAAAAGGGCGACTGTGTGCCTTATGAATGAAACGGTATCGCGGCTATACCTCCATGATGATCGGAAGGATCATCGGTCTGCGGCGAGTCTGCTCGTACAGGAAGCGACCCAGCGCATCCTTCACGCTGGTCTTCAAGGAAGCCCATTCGTTTACGTTCTCACTCATGAGCTTCTGCAGCGTACTGGAAACGATGCGGTTGCTTTCTTCCAGCAGCCCTTCGGATTCACGAACATATACAAACCCTCGAGAGATAATGTCCGGTCCAGAAACAATGGAGCCATTCTGCTTGCTCAGAGTCACGACAACGACCAGAATACCGTCTTGAGACAGCAGCTTACGGTCTCTCAGGACAATGTTACCGACGTCACCGACGCCGAGTCCATCGATCAGTACATTGCCAGCTGTCACTTTACCAGCCTTCCGAGCCGAGCCGTTCTGAATCTCAACCACTTCTCCCAAATCCGTGATGAAGATGTTGTCAGGCTCTACACCGACGGTCTCTGCCAGCAGTGCATGCTTGCGCTGCATCCGGTATTCACCATGGATAGGAATAAAGAACTGGGGCTTCATCAGATTCAGCATCAGCTTTAGTTCTTCCTGGCTGCCGTGGCCGGATACGTGTACGCCGGAATTGGAACCGCTGTAGATGACCTCTGCCCCGAGACGGAACAGCTCATCAATGGTCCGGCCGATGTACTTCTCATTTCCCGGCACCGGTGTGGCTGCAATAATTACAGTGTCGCCTGGCAGAATATCCACTTTACGGTGAGTCGAGCGGGCCATGCGTGTTAACGCAGACATTGGCTCACCCTGGCTGCCGGTACAGAGCACAACGACCCGGTCTGCTGCCATGCGGTTTACTTCCTCCGGCTCAATCAGCATGCCTTCAGGCACGTGAAGGTATCCAAGCTCCGAAGCGATAGACACAACATTTACCATACTGCGTCCAATTACAGCTACCTTGCGGCCCGTCTCCTCGGCTGCATTCACAACCTGTTGAATACGGTGAACGTTCGAAGCAAAGGTGGCTACTACCACGCGCTGCTCCGCCTTGCGGAAAATATCCTCCAGCACCACGCCTACATTCTTCTCTGATGGCGTAAAGCCTGGCTTCTCTGCGTTGGTGCTGTCCGACAGCAGTGCGAGTACACCCTTACTGCCGATCTCCGCCATGCGCTGCAGGTCTGCATATTGGTTATTTACCGGAGTGTGGTCAAACTTGAAGTCACCGGTGTGAACCACGCTTCCCTCTGGTGTATCAATACATACGCCGACGGAATCCGGAATACTGTGATTGGTTCTGAAGAAGGTGGCTGTCAGTGTTTCTCCGAGCTTGATCTCGGAATCGGCATGGATCAGCACTCTTTTGGTTTCGCCAAGAAGATTTGCTTCCTTCAGCTTGTTCTCTACCAGCCCAAGCGTCAGCTTGGTACCGTAAACAGGAACGTTCAAGTGCTTCAGCACGTATGGCAGGCCGCCGATGTGATCCTCGTGTCCGTGAGTCAGCACAATGCCTTTCACCTTGTCACGATTCTCTGTCAAATAAGAAATGTCAGGAATGACAATATCAATTCCCAGCATGTCCTCTTCCGGAAACTTCAATCCCGCATCCACGACAACGATGTCGTTAGCATATTGAATGACATACATATTTTTCCCGATTTCACCGACGCCGCCCAGGGCAAAAATCGATAATTTATCGCTGTTATTTTTTTTTGACAAGTGTATCTAACCCTCCTATGGTTTTGGACGTCGACCAATGTTATATTAATTTACTAAAATATACCGCACCCAGTCTCTTGAACCCATTATACATGAAAAAAAACGTTAAACACAAGTCGCCCACCCAGTGAGATATAGGATGCCCTGCTGAGTTCAATTTTTATCGCGTGTGATCATGCAAAATACAAAAAAACAGCCGATGCGCTCTCCAAATGGAGAAGCGCCGGCTGTCTTACACCGTCAGTGCTGTATTTATGAGGACAAGGAAGCCAGCAGACTACGGATGAACTCGGCCTCCTGATCATTCGGGCTCAGCAGCGGGAGCCGCACGGAGCCGACTGGAAATCCTTGCTCCGCAAGCGCAAATTTCACTGCAGACGGATTTGGAAGCGGCTCAGGACACTCAAACAATCCCTTGAACAGCGGGAACAGCTTCTGATGGAGGGCAGCAGCATCGCTGTTGCGCCCTTCCAGATACGCTTGAATCATATCCTTCATGAGTGCTCCGGCAACATGGCTCGCTACGCTGACGATCCCATAGGCTCCTACAGACAATGCCGGCAGCGCTGAGGAATCATCGCCGGAGTATACGGCAAATCCGGCAGGTGCAGCGGATGCAATCTGGGTCAGCTGGTCCAGAGACGCGCAATCCTTCGTTGCGACGATGTTATCCAGTTCTGCGAGACGGAGTGTTGTGGATACTCCCAGGCTGATTCCCGTACGTCCCGGTACATTGTAAAGCATCACAGGTAGGCTTGTGCTCTCGGCGATCGCCCGGAAATGCTGATACAGCCCTTCCTGACTAGGCTTGTTATAATATGGCGCCACCAGCAGAATGCCGTCCACACCGCACTGCTCTGCCTTCTTCGTCAGCTCGATCGAATGATGGGTGTTGTTGCTTCCCGTGCCGGCAATGATCTTGCACCGGCCAGCCGCTTTCTCCACGGCGAAGGAGAACAGCTTCAGCTTCTCATCCTCGGATAAGGTCGGGGATTCCCCGGTGGTTCCTGCAATGACTAGGCTGTCGGACAGCTGATCCTCAATCAGGTAATTGATCAGTCTGGCGGTCTCGTCCCAGTGGATATTTCCATCTCCATCAAAGGGCGTGACCATGGCGGTAATTAATCTTCCGAAGTCCACTATCGTTTCCTCCTAACTGTTATCCGGCACAAAAGCTCTAGGCTGACATTACCGGTGAAGCTCAAACTTGCTATGCAGCGAGCGAAGTGCATTTCCCATATCTTCATTCCGGACGAGCAGCCAGATCGTCGTGTTGGAGTCTGCGGATTGAAGAATTGGAATACCATGCTCACTCAGTGCCTCTATAATGCGGGACATGATCCCCGGCACTCCATTGATTCCTCCGCCAATAATGGATACCTTGGCGCAGCCCTTGGAAATGTGAGGATTCAGTCCTAAGTCCTTGAGCGCTTGCTCCGCCTTCTGTGCGTCATCATCAAACACCGTGTAACGTACGCCTTCCGGCGTTACGCTAATAAAGTCTACACTAATGGCGTGCTCCGCCATTCTTCGGAATATACGAAGCGGCGTATCCTGCAGCGAGGCACAGTCCACTGAAATATGCGTGATATGGCTCATGTAGGTTACACCGGTTACATACCGATCCACAATGTCGGCCTCAGCAGCATCCTTGAAGGACTCAGGCCGGGTAACCAATGTGCCCTCATTGTCAGAGAACGTAGAGCGGACACGCAGCGGGACTTGCGACTGCATTGCGATTTCCACAGCCCGTGGATGTATCACCTTCGCTCCCTGCTGAGCCATATTGCAAATCTCGCTATAGCTGACGTATTTTAACGGCCGGGCATCCTCCACAATCCGGGGATCTGCCGTCAAAATTCCGTTTACATCGGTATATATATCGACCATCTCGGCGTGGAGCGCGGCTCCCAGCGCCGTCGCTGAGGTATCACTGCCGCCTCTTCCCAGTGTCGTCAGTTCTCCGGATTTGCTCTGTCCCTGAAACCCGGTTACGATAACAACCCTGGAAGCCTCAAGCTCCTGTAATATACGATCAGGCTTGACCGAAAGAATACGGGCATTGCCATGATGATCATCCGTAATGAAACCGGCCTGGGCGCCGGTAAGCGCCGTTGCAGCAATGCCTTCTCGACATAGCTGGCCGCACAGCACTGCGGCTGATATAAGTTCTCCGCAGCAGAGCAGCAGATCCCTCTCTCTTACGGGAAGCAGGGCATTATTGCTCGAAGCAAGCTCCAGCAAAGTATCTGTAGCGTAGGGATCTCCCTTCCGCCCCATAGCGGATACTACAACTACCAGATGAAGCTGCTGCTCCAGCTCCCGCCTGATGTGCTGAATGACTCTGGATCTTGCTTCCGGAGTCGATAGCGAGGTTCCACCGAACTTTTGAACCAGGATGCGCATGAAGATTCCTCCGTTTGAGGAACCGCAAGACGATAAACCAGGCGCCGAGCGGCTGAAACGGCCGGCTGTTAAGCCCGGCCGTTTCGGTTGGAAACGATAATTTCTGCAATTTGCACAGCATTCCAGGCCGCGCCCTTCAGCAGATTATCCGATACAATCCACATATTGAGACCGCGGGAATGAGTCAGATCACGGCGCAGACGTCCCACAAAGACATCCGGCTTACCGACCGCATCACTAGCGAGCGGGTAAGCTTGGGATGCAGGATCATCCACCAGCGTAATTCCCGGAGCCTTCTCTAGAAGCGACTTTACTTCCTCCAGCTCATAGTCATTCTTGAATTCCACATATACGGATTCGGAATGGCCGTTAATGACAGGAATGCGGACACAGGTTGCTGACACTTCGATAGATTCGTCGCCCATGATTTTTTTAGTCTCACGGACCATTTTCATTTCTTCCAATGTATATCCATTGTCTGTGAATTTATCGATTTGGGGAATCGCATTAAATGCAATTTGATGCTTGACTGGCAAGGAGCCCACCGGCAAAATATCAGGCTGAACGTCAGCATTTCCATTGAGAATCTCCTTGCTCTGACGCAGCATTTCCTCAATGGCCTTGTGTCCTGCTCCGGACACGGCCTGATAGGTGGACACAATGATCCGGGCGATGCCAAAGGCATCATGGAGCGGCTTCAGTGCTGCGACCATCTGAATGGTAGAGCAGTTCGGATTCGCAATAATCCCGTTATGCTCCTGAATTTTCTCCGGATTCACCTCTGGCACAACCAGTACCTTGTCAGGGTCCATACGGAATGCATTGGTATTGTCAATACATACGGCACCGTGGGAAACTGCATGTGGAGCCAGCTCCTTGCTCACATCACCGCCGGCACTGAACAAAGCGATATCCACGCCTTTAAAGCTGTCAGGGGTTGCTTCTTCTACAACTACGTCCTGTCCTTTGAATGTAAGAACCTTGCCTGCAGAACGCGCGGAAGACAGAAGCTTCAGCTCTGCTACCGGAAAATCTCTTTTCTCCAGCAGGCTCAGAATCTGTTCTCCTACCGCTCCTGTAGCTCCTACAACGGCTACGTTATACTTTTGCTCGCTCATCTGACACGTCTCCCCTTCATGAATAACTTCTGGTCAAGCTTTAAGAATCATGCTGATTGAAACCGTTCGATAATCATCGGCTGCAGCTGCATCCCCGTCAGAGCCGCTTCGCAGGTTTCCGGAACCAGATCCATGCGGGCCACGAGGGAATTCGGTTTCTGCTGGGGATTATCCTGTCCAAATGGTACAAAATAAATATTTTTGGTTACCAATAGCTTCGCGATATTAGCTGCATTAAGTCCCAGCCCGTCATTCGTCGAGATCGCCAGCACCAGCGGGCGCCCATTTCGCATCTGAGCCTTCGCGGCCATTAGCACCGGACTGTCTGTCATCGCATTGGCCAGCCTGCTGATGGAATTGCCGGTGCAAGGTGCGATCGCCAGCACATCCAGCAGCTTGGAAGGACCCAGCGGCTCTGCTTCAACAATTGTAGAAATAATATCATTCCCCGTTATTTCTTTCAACTGTTTCTGCCAATTTTCCGATGATCCGAATCGGGTATCCGTATTCATGATCGTATTGGATACGATGGGAACGACACGCGCACCTCCATCAACAAACCGCTGAATCTGCGGCATAACCTCCTCCAGCGTACAGTGAGAGCCCGTCAAGGCATAGCCGACCGTTTTTCCGTTCCAGTTCATCTCAAGCTTCCTCCCGACTTTTGGTTTGCTCCGAAATCAGCTCGACCAGTGTATTGGCCATGATGATTCCCGCTGTTTTGGGGGCAACGATTCCCGGGAGTCCGGGGGCAAGCATCGCTTTGATGCCCCGCTTCTCCGCATATCTGAAATCACAGCCGCCAGGTGCCGAGGCCAGATCAATGATGACAGCCTCCCGCGGCATTCTGGATAACACCTGCGCCGTCACGACCATGGCAGGAATCGTATTAAACAAGAGCTGAATGTCAGCCGCCTCTTGCTCGAGATCCTTCATCATAAAAGGCTGCCAGCCCATTTCTTCGGCGCGGGCATAATGCTCGCTTTTGCGAACGCCCATTTTGACCCGGGCTCCTAGCCCTTGAAGGCTCCGGGCCATTGTAAAGCCGGTGCGACCCATCCCAAGCACCATGCAGGTGGATTTGTGTATCGTAAAGTCCGTATGCTGAATGGCCATCATCAAGGCGCCTTCCGCCGTTGGAATGGAATTGTATATCGCCACATCGTCCCGATCCAGCAGCTCCACCAGCCTGATGCTGTGCTTTGCACATAGTGATTTCAGAAACGACTTAGCCATACCTGTGTAAACTACCCCATGCTTTGGCATCGCCTGGATATGCTCTTCCTCCAGCTTCAGCGAGCCTTCCGCATATAAAGCGCCGATCAATCCCTCATCGTCACAGCCTACCACAGGTAAAATCAGAGCGTCTGCGCCAGACAGCAGCTTCGCAGTAAGCGGCTCCCGGAGTACGCCCTGAAAGGAATCCTGCAGTGTGTCAAAGCCAGCGATGGCTACGGAAGCATCCATCTCCGCCAATTTTCGGATAACCTCAACCTGGCGTGCATCGCCACCAATCAAGACCGTCCGGATTCCTGTCAGCATGCAGGGCCTCGCTCCTTTCCAATAGCAGTATACGGCATCTTATGCGGAGGCCCAGCCGGAGGTGTGCAGCACCTCAAGGAAAGACAAAAAAACCGTTCCGGATAGTCCGGAACGGCTGCAGCTTATGATGAAGCTATGACAGCACATACATGCTGCTCCTTCTACTTCCCGGTATGACCGAAGCCCCCGGCTCCCCTTACCGTATCGGACAGCTCCTCGACCTGCTGGAGCTCCACCTGAGGAAGGCTTTGGAACACCATTTGAGCAATTCGTTCATGGCGCTCAATGACAAACGGCTCCTGCCCCAGGTTCACCAGCAGTACCTTTACCTCTCCGCGGTAATCTGCATCAATGGTCCCCGGTGTATTCAGACAGGTGATGCCATGCTTGTACGCCAGGCCGCTGCGCGGGCGTATCTGCGCTTCCAGACCGCCTGGCATCGCCATAGCGAAGCCGGCAGGAATCAGCGTGCGTTCCCCCGGGTTTAGCACGACAGGCTCCTGCAAGGCAGCGTGCAGATCGAATCCTGCGGCAAGCTCAGTCATCTTTACCGGGAGGTGAATATCCTCGCAGCCCGGCATGCGTTTAATTTGTACGTAGTGCAACAAACTCGTCCCTCCTCATTCCATTCAGCGCCTTGTCGTTGGATCCCACCATCGCCAGGGCGAACGGAACCGCAAACATCCGGTCCAGTACTTTATCCATATCCTGCATAGACACCTTTTCAATTCTTGAGATCATATCGTCAAGGCTGTAGTGTCTGCCCAGCATGAGCTCATTCTTGCCCAGCCGGTTCATTCGGCTTCCCGTACTCTCCAGGCTCAGAATAAGGCTGCCCTTCAGCTGCTCTTTTCCTTTAGCCAGCTCTTCCTCCGACATGCCCTTCTCAGCCAGCTCGGCCATCATATTCCGAGTCAGCTCCAGGACCTCCTTCGTCTGCTTCGGAGCTGTTCCGGCGTAGATCGTGAACATACCGCTGTCTGCATGGGAGCTGTGGTACGAATATACCGAGTAAGCCAATCCGCGCTTCTCGCGGATTTCCTGGAACAGGCGCGAGCTCATACCGCCGCCAATCGCATTATTGAGCAGCACCATGGCATACTGCAGCTCATCATGCATCGAGCTCCCCGGGAAGGAGAGGCAGATGTGGTTCTGCTCGGTTTTCTTTTTACGGAACAGCAGGCCATCCTGAAAATCCGGGACGCTCAGCACATCGTTCTCACCCCGGTTTTGGAACTTGCCAAAATGACGCTCCAGCAGCTCAATAACGGAGTCGTCAATATTTCCTGCGAGAGCAATGACCGTGTTCTCGATCGTATAATGCCGATTCATATAGGATCTCAATGCCGCAGAGTCCATGGCTTCCAGGCGCTCTTTCGTGCCCAGAATCGGATAAGCCAGCGGATGGTCGCCATAAGCCGAGATCGACATCAAATCATGGACCAGATCGTCCGGAGTATCTTCGTACATGGAGATTTCCTCGAGAATAACGTTCTTCTCTTTCTCCAGCTCGCCAGAGTCCAGCTTGGAATGAAAAAACATGTCCGATAAGACGTCAACCGCAATCGGCAAATGCTCATCCAGCACTTTTGCATAATAGCAGGTATATTCCTTGGAAGTAAACGCATTAACATTCCCGCCGATGGCATCAAACTGCTCCGCGATCGCCCGAGCATCAAAGCGCTCCGTTCCTTTAAACATCATATGCTCGATAAAATGTGTAATCCCGTTCAATTCCGGCGTCTCATTCCGCGATCCGGTCTTGACCCAGATCCCGAAGGAAACCGAACGACAGGTCGGAATTTGCTCCATCACAATTCTCAGGCCGTTCGACAGCTCTATTTTTTTCACGCGGGGCCCTCCTGACTTGACACCATTGTTCTATTAGATGATTCTTTCCATCCACACATTGTAGCAAACTTGCCAGATCCACTCAACTTTCAGCAGGCGGCACACGCTCCGGGGACAAGGTTTGGGATACGGTTCCGATATGCAGTCCCTTTGCGCGGATTCCCTGAATCATACCTTTAAGTGCCTGCGAGGAGGAGTCCGTCGGATGCATCAGGATCAAGAAGCCCGGCTCGACCTTAGCCGATATTTTATTGACGACCGCTTGAGCTGGAGGATGCTTCCAGTCTACCGTATCCAGTGTCCATAGCACGGTCTTCAAGCCTCTGGCATGGGCAAGCTGTACCGTTTGTAGATTATAGTCGCCGGAAGGCGGTGCAAACCAGGTATTGGTGACGCCAAGGCTCTCTTTGAGCAGCTCCTGGGTTCTCGTAATCTCGCTCTCTGCACGGGGGGCGCTGAGCTGGCTCATATTGGGATGGGTATACGCATGATTCTCTACCTCATGCCCCCCGTTCACAATGTCCAACGCCAGCTCCCGATTCTTGCTCAGCCAGCTCCCATCCAGAAAAAAAGTGGCCTTCACGCCCTCCGTCTCCAGCGTATGCAGCATGGGCTTGATATACTCGTTGCCCCAAGCCACGTTAATCATGAGCGACACCATCGGCTTGTTCGGATTCCCCCGGTAAATGGGATGGGGACCGAGGTCCTGCAGGGTCACCTTGGCGGGAATTTCCCGGTACACATAAGGAATTTCTTCAACGCTTTTCCTTTTCAGAGCGCGTCTGTAGGTTTCCTCCACGTCTATTTCACGGCCGTTATAGCCGGGGATGGCCTTCCATACGGAATCCACTTTAGCATCGATGGGTTCTACTCTGTTCTGAGCCGCTTCGGCTTGAATGCGTTCCAGAAGCTGAACATCCACCGCTGTGCTCTGCACTTCATCATACATGACAGCAGAATGAGACAGCTGTCTCACATAATCCACAGACCCTGTTATCACCGCAAGACTGCTAACACCAGCCACCGTAGCTGTCAGCACCGCTATTTTTTTCCTGCTTTCGCTTCCGAACATCCTGCGCCCTCCCCACAGCCATAAGCTTTGTCCCATTTTATGAACCGGGAGAGAAGAATATGTACAGCCTTGTGCTAGAGCCTGCTCTTCACCAAGGCATACGGCATAAAAAAAAGAGCCAGAGTCAATCTGTCTCTTTCCTTCATGTCCTTCATGTAGAGAATATTAGTTGGCTTCAGCCGTCAGAACAGCTTTACGGGACAGGTTGATCCGGCCCTGCTGATCGATTTCGGTAACCTTCACTGTAATCACATCTCCAATGGCTACCACATCTTCTACTTTACCCACACGCTCGGTAGAAAGCTGAGAAATGTGTACCAGACCGTCTTTGTTCGGCAAAATCTCAACGAAGGCGCCGAATTTCTCAATCCGCTTCACCGTTCCGGTATAGATTTCACCCACCGCAACCTCACGCACAATGCCCTCAATAATGGACAGGGCCTTCTGGTTCATTTCGGCATTGGATGAAGCGATGAATACACGGCCATCCTGCTCGATGTCGATTTTCACGCCGGTCTCTTCGATGATTTTGTTAATAATTTTGCCACCGGCACCGATCACATCGCGAATCTTGTCCGGATTGATCTGCATCGTGATGATTTTTGGTGCATAAGGAGAAAGTGCCTCTCTCGGCTGCTGAATCGCTTCAAGCATTTTGCCCAGGATATGCATACGTCCTTCTCTTGCCTGCTCCAAGGCTTCCTGCAAAATGCTACGGTCGATGCCATCAATCTTAATATCCATCTGGATGGCCGTAACGCCTTGCTGGGTTCCCGCAACCTTAAAGTCCATATCTCCCAAATGATCCTCCATCCCCTGGATGTCAGTCAGAATGGAAACATGCTCTCCGTCCTTGATCAAGCCCATGGCAACACCTGCAACAGGAGCCTTGATCGGTACGCCGGCATCCATCATAGCCAGGGTGCTGGCACAGATGCTCGCCTGAGATGTCGAGCCGTTGGATTCGATAACTTCAGAAACGAGACGAATCGTATACGGGAATTCCACTTCATTCGGAATAACCTTGGATAATGCGCGCTCACCCAAAGCTCCATGTCCGATTTCACGGCGGCCCGGTGCGCGAAGCGGACGAGCTTCACCCACACTGAACGGCGGGAAATTGTAATGGTGCATGAAACGCTTCGTTTCTTCCAGATCAATACCGTCCAGAATTTGCACGTCTCCCAATGCGCCAAGCGTACACACGCTAAGAGCCTGGGTTTGTCCACGCGTGAACAGTCCTGATCCGTGAGTTCTTGGCAGCAGGCCAGTATCACAGTCGATTGGACGGATCTCGGAAAGACCGCGGCCATCCGGGCGCACCTTATCATGGGTAATAAGGCGGCGGACTTCTTCCTTCACGATGTCATGCAGCACTTCCTTAACATCCTTCAGAAGCTCCGGCGTCTCCAAATACTTCTCTTCAAATACAGTGTATGCTTCATCGCTGATGGCATCGATGGCATCCTGGCGGGCATGCTTCTCTTCAATGCGTACAGCCTCTACCAGACGCTGCTCGGCAAACTTCCGAACCTCGGAGTTTACAGTTTCGTTAACCGCGTGCAGCTTGACTTCCATCTTTTCCTTGCCGGCTGCAGCTACAAGCTCACTGATGGTGGACACAATCTGCTTGATCTCATCGTGGCCAAACATAATTGCTTCCAGCATCACTTCTTCTGGAACCTCATTGGCTTCGGCTTCAACCATCATAATAGCGTCCTTGGTACCGGCTACAACCAGGTACAGATCACTTGCTTCCTGCTGTGCAATAGTCGGATTCACGACGAACTCGCCGTTCACGCGTCCCACTGCTACTCCGCCAATCGGTCCGTTAAACGGAACGTCGGAGATGCTGAGAGCGGCAGAGGTACCAATCATGGCAGCAATCTCAGGCTCGCAGTCCTGATCCACGCTCATCACCAGATTAAGCACCTGCACATCATTTCGGAAGCCTTCAGGGAACAGAGGGCGAATCGGGCGGTCTGTCAGGCGGCTTGCCAGAATGGCTTTCTCGCTGGGGCGTCCTTCGCGTTTAATGAATCCTCCCGGAATTTTGCCGACAGCATACAATCTTTCCTCATAGTTCACCGTCAGCGGGAAAAAATCCAGGTCCTTCGGAGCACTGGAGGCTGTTACCGTACAAAGCACGGCTGTATCTCCGTACCGAACCATGACTGCTGCATTGGCCTGCTTGGCCAATCTGCCGGTCTCGAGTACCAGCTTTCTTCCACCCAGCTGCATTTCAACACGTTGTTCCATGTAGTCCCTCCTCCTAGGAGTTATTAGTTTAGTCATTGCTTAAGTATTCCCTAATTGTTTATCCCCTAAAAAAATAGCCCGGCTGCGCCGCTGTCGTTCCAAGAAGGACAGTGGACAACCAGGCTGCTTTTCGATACACCTTATCGCAATTAGCGGCGTAATCCAAGCTTCTCGATCAACGCGCTGTAGCGTCGAACATCCTTGTTTTTCAAGTATGCAAGCAGTTTCCGGCGTTGGCCGACCATTTTCAACAATCCACGACGGGAGTGATGATCTTTCTTGTGCGTACGCAAGTGGTCAGTCAAGCTGGTGATGTTTTCCGTAAGGATAGCGATCTGCACCTCTGGGGATCCTGTGTCGGACTCATGAGTCTTGTGCTCGTCAATCAGCTGCTGTTTACGTTCTTGAGTCAATGCCATCCTGTTCACCTCCTTCATTATAATCGCCATTAGCCTCGTCACCGACGGTGAGATCGGATAACCAAGCCAAGGTTCTACACCCGTAACCCGAGTGCCTTAAAGAGTATAGCATACTTTACCTGAAAAAGAAAACGGAACTTTGGATATTTACCTAAGACAAATGGGACAGCTGTTCTCTCGCCTTTGCTGCATCTTGACCGATCCTGTCAATCAGCTCATTAATGGAATTAAACTTGAGCTGGCCCCGGATGTGCGATACCAGATCCACAGTCATCACTTGACCGTAAAGGTCCCCGTCGAAATCCAGCAAATGCACCTCATACACCGGTTCAGCCATGCCCTCGTGAAAGGTTGGCTTCATTCCGATGCTCATCACACCGCTGCGCCAAACCTGATCTGAGGAGCATCTCGCACGTACTGCGTAAACCCCCTGTGACGGGGTCACATAGGAAGCTTCAAGATCTAGGTTCGCTGTAGGGAAGCCGATCTGCCGCCCTCGCTTCTCACCGTGCACCACGGTGCCGGAAATACGGTACCTGCGGCCAAGCCAGCGGTTGACATCCTCCAGCCTGGCGTCAGCGAGTGCTTCGCGGATGGAGGAGCTGCCTACCTTCTCTCCGTCCACCAGCAACGGCGGAACAATGACAACCTCAATCTCTCCATTCCCGAGCACATGCAGATCTTCTGCATCCCCTGCGCCCTTGTGGCCAAATCTGAAATCAAAGCCGACCACAACGGTGTGCAGTGACAGCGGAAGCAGCATGTCCTTTACGAATTGCTCCGGTGTGATGCGGGAGAACGACTCATTAAACTCAATAACGTAGAGAATATCTACCCCCAGCTGCGCCAGAAGGTCCTCCTTGTCAGACTGAGGGGTTAGATAACCGTCGTAGCTGCCCTTGCGCATGACTTCCTTGGGATGCGGATAAAAGGTAATAACAGCTGCGGGGATCCCGGCCTTTCGCGACGAATTCACAGCGGTCTGTATGACACTGACATGCCCCAGATGCAGCCCGTCAAATTGACCAATCGCTGCCGTCTGGGGATGTCCGTATTCCGCAATCTGTGCTTCGGTAAGGGGGTATGACAGCGAAACGATTTTCATCTGGTTCTCACCTGCAATTCACTTAATAGATTCTCCCGTGCGTCTTAATGGAACACCTTCACCGGCACAATCGCACCGGTTTCTTCCTGTCTGCGAAAAATGCCCAGAAACTGCTGATGACCATCATACAGGCGGATAGCATCATTATGCTCCACCGGCGGCTGAACGGCTCTTGATGAAAGGCGTTGTCCCTGGAGGGCCGCAGACCGTTTCTCGTCGATGACCGTATGCGCCGCTAGATGACGCACAGCTTCATCGGCCGGAATCAAGGAAGAGGCCAGCGTTCCGGCCTCCACCCTCTGCGCAATTTCTTCGAGCGTGAGGCAGTGCGAAGCCTCAACCCCGGCAGACAAGGTTCGCTTTAACGAGACCATAACGGCAGGATAACCTAACGCTTTGCCAATGTCTACACAGAGGGTACGAATATAAGTGCCTTTGGAGCAGAGCACCCTGAACGAGATGTCTGTGTGAGTGCCAGCCGCTTCAAAGCCGGTCATTTGGATCTCATGGATGGTCACCGTGCGGCTCTTGCGCTCCACAACCTTGCCCTCCCGCGCCAGCTCGTACAGCCTCTTGCCGTTCACCTTTACGGCAGAGTACATCGGCGGAACCTGTGATATGCTTCCCAAGAAAGAGGTCAGCGTCTTCTCCGCTTCCTCCCGGGTCACATTCACTTCATCAACCTGATCGATCACAGTGCCGGTAATATCTTCCGTATCACTGGAGAAGCCCAGACGAAGCACTGCATAATACTCCTTGGGAAGCTCCTGCATATACTCTACCACCCTAGTGGCACGACCCAGGCAAAGCGGAAGCACCCCTGTTACCTCCGGATCAAGCGTACCGGCATGACCGATTCTTTTCATTCCTAAAATGCGCCGGGTCTTGGCAACGACATCATGTGACGTCCAGCCCGCCGGCTTCATCACTGCAAGTACACCATCAAATTCACTCATAATGCCTTTTTCACCGCTTTAATCACTTGTGACATCACCTGATCCAGTCCACCTTCAATGCGGCAGCCCGCTGCCCGGACGTGGCCGCCGCCTCCGAACTCTTGGGCCAATGCTGCTACATCCACTTTGCCAGCAGAGCGGAAGCTTGCCTTGACCGCATCCGGGGATACCGCTTTAAACAGTATGCCTACCTCTACACCCTGGATATTGCGGGGGAAATTGACGATCCCCTCCAGGTCCTCATTCATCGCGCCGGTATCTGCCATATCCTCTGGGGTGACATAGACCCAGGCAACCTTTCCGTCCTCTGACAATTGCAGCGTATTTAGTGCTTTGACGAGCACCTTCATCTGCGGCAAAGTCATTTCCTCCAGCAGGGATTCTGCAAGCTCTGGACCATTCACCCCGTGAGAGAGCAGATTCGAAGCAATGCTCATTACTTTAGGCGAGGTGTTAGAATACCGAAAGCCCCCTGTATCGGTAAGAAGCCCGGTATAAATCGCCGCTGCGATATCTGCATTCCACTCTACG
The DNA here is from genome assembly GCF_005577435.1 of Paenibacillus algicola. NCBI lineage: Bacteria > Bacillati > Bacillota > Bacilli > Caryophanales > Paenibacillaceae > Paenibacillus > Paenibacillus algicola. The sequence continues at coordinate 2,624,310 of NZ_CP040396.1, forward strand.
TCAAATTCATGAATCAGATCATACAAAATTTCAGCGGTAGCGGCTGCTTCCGGCAGAACGACATGAACGTGTCCATAACGGTCGTTGGTCGGATGATGATCAATATTCAGAATCAGTGCGTCATCGGCAAACAACTCCCGGGTCCGGCCGACGCGTAAAAAGTCAGCGCAATCCACACAGATAACATGATTGAAGTCACCTTCCGGACGCTGCTCCGTCATGTTGATCAATTCATCTGCGTGCCATAATACCTTCATTCTCTTCGGAATGGCACCTTCATTGACCATTATGTATTTTTTGCCCAAACGCGAGAGAAGCCAGCCCACCGCAAGGGTGGAACTGACTGCATCTCCGTCGGGCTGAACATGCGACACGATCAAATAATCATCATGCTCCAGCAGAAATTGCTTTGCCTGCTGCAGCTCCTGTTTATAGGTCAGCATTCGCCCTCTCCTTTATGAAACGATTAATCCAGCGGTTAATCTTGTTCTCCGATTTCACCTAGCAGCTTCTCAATCCGGCTGCCGTACTCAATGGATTCATCGAACTTGAAGATGAGCTCCGGTACGTGCCGAAGCCGAATGCGCTTGCCAAGCTCGGAGCGGAGAAAGCCGTTTGCTTTCTCCAATCCCTTTAAGGAAGCTGCCTTCTGCTCTTGATCTCCAAGCACACTCAAGTAAATCTTGGCCTGCGATAAATCGCTGGTAACATCAACACCTGTTACGGTAATAAAACCGATCCGAGGGTCTTTGAGCTCCGTCTGGATAAGCTGACTCAGCTCTTTTTTAATCTGTTCCCCAACCCGGCCTGTGCGGATTTTTGCCATGTCTGATCACCTCTCTAGCTTAGCGCGCCACGGTTTCCATAACGAAGGCTTCGATGACGTCGCCTTCTCTGACGTCGCTATAGTTTGCCAAAGTAATGCCGCATTCATAACCCTGCGCGACCTCTTTTGCATCATCTTTATAGCGCTTGAGGGAATCGATTTTGCCTTCATGAACCACAATGCTGTCCCGGATCAGGCGAACTTCCGCATTACGGGCAATCTTGCCTGAGGTTACCATACAGCCGGCAATCGTTCCGACCTTGCTAACCTTGAACGTATTGCGGACCTCGGCATGGCCGATAATGTTCTCCTTGTATTCCGGATCGAGCATGCCTTTCATCGCCTGTTCGATTTCCTCAATGACATTATAAATTACCCGGTGGAGACGAATGTCTACCTTTTCCTGCTCGGCGGTCTGCTTTCCTTGGGTGTCCGGACGAACGTTAAAGCCGATCACGATAGCATTGGATGCCGCAGCAAGGATAATATCAGACTCTGTAATCGCACCTGCACCGCTGTGAATGATCTTCACGCGAACGCCCTCAACCTCAATTTTGTTCAAAGAGCCCTTCAATGCTTCTACCGAGCCCTGTACATCACCTTTGATGATGACGTTCAGGTCCTTCATCTCACCGTCTTTAATATGCTTGAACAGATCGTCGAGCGTGACGCGAGTTCCATAATTCAATTCAGACTGACGCTGAGTTATCGCCCGCTTGTCAGCAATGGAGCGTGCCTTGCGCTCGTCTTCGAATACCATGAATGGATCGCCTGCGCCCGGAACCTCAGTCAGACCTGTAATTTCTACAGGAGTCGAAGGACCGGCTTCTTTCAGACGGCGTCCCTTGTCGTTAACCATAGCCCGGATCCGCCCGAAGCAGTTACCCGCTACGAATGCGTCGCCGACCTTCAGTGTGCCATGCTGTACGAGAATACGGGCAACAGGCCCTCTTCCTTTATCCAGCTCGGCTTCAATAACGGTACCCCGTGCGCGCTTGTCTGGGTTCGCCTTGTACTCGTTCACTTCAGCGACGAGCAGAATCATTTCCAGCAAATCCTCAAGACCCATGCGCTGCTTCGCAGATACATTGACGAAAATCGTATCGCCGCCCCACTCTTCCGGGACCAGCTCGTATTCCGTCAGCTCCTGCTTCACTTTATCCGGATTCGCATCCGGCTTATCGATTTTGTTGACCGCTACGATGATTGGCAGGCCCGCTGCCTTAGCATGGTTAATGGCTTCCACCGTTTGAGGCATTACGCCGTCATCCGCCGCCACAACAATAATCGTCATATCTGTAACCTGCGCTCCCCGGGCACGCATGGCCGTGAAAGCTTCGTGGCCTGGTGTATCGAGGAAGGTAATTTTCTTGCTGTTGATTTCAACCTGGTATGCCCCGATATGCTGGGTAATACCACCAGCTTCACCGCCGGTTACATTCGTAGAGCGGATCGCGTCCAGGAGCGTGGTTTTACCATGGTCAACGTGGCCCATGATCGTAACTACAGGAGGACGATCTTTCAAGTCGGCAGCTTCATCCACTTCCTCTACCGTCTCAAAGCGGTCTTCCTCCACTGGAATCTTCACCTCTACCTCTACGCCGAACTCACCGGCCAGAAGCAGAATCGTATCGATATCCAGCTCTTGGTTGATCGTGGCCATCACGCCGAGGAAAATCAGCTTCTTGATGACCTCAGAAGCATCCTTATGCAGCAGCTTCGCCGTTTCACCGACGGTCATATTGCCACGGACGATAATTTTCTTCGGCGTGTTGTCGATTTTCTCGCGAGGAGGCTGGTTGTTCTGATTGCGTCCCCGGTTATTTCTGCCGCCGCGATTGTTATTACGGAATCCACCCTGACGATTGTTATCATCAAAGCGCTTGCCGCCGCTGGAGCGATTGTTGTTTCCACCGCCGCCATTGCTATTATTACCGCCATTGCCACCGCTGCGGTTGCCGCCGCGACCGCCGGCAGAACCTGCATTTCCACCTGCATTGCGATTGCTGTCTGTACGTGCGCCTGATGCGCCTGCTCCTTGCGGTCCACGGCTATTTTGCTGCTGCCCCGTTTGCTGGCTGCGTCCTGTCTGCTGGCCAGACTGTTGCGTGGAACGAGTGCCCTGCTGACCGGATTGCGGAGAACGATTGCCTTGCTGGCCTCCGCCAGTGCGGCTGCCGCGATTTTGATTCGTGTTACCTTGCGAATTTGAACTTGACGACGAATTCCTCCGGTTATCCTGACCGCTGCTTGAACGCTGCTGTGAACCGGAAGCCTGGTTTTGGGTTTGTTGGTTTCTACTATTCATACCTACCTGCTTTTCCTGTTGTTTTTGAGTCTGGCCCTGATCCTGGGTTTGCAATGAATCCTTTTGGCCTTGATTACGGCTGCCGCCAGACCCACCCCGGCTGCCGTCCATAACTTTATCCGAACCGTTTCGAGGTGGCTGCACCGCCTTCGAGGAGCCGCGGTCCGAAACCGATGCCGGCTTTGACTGTTCTCCTCGAGAGGCATTGGAGCCATCACGCTTTGCAGCCGCATTCGACTTGATGTCCTTGAAGAACTGCTCTACCTTCGAAACGGTGTCATTCTCCATCACGCTCATGTGATTGTTGACCGGAACGTTTAAACGCTTGAGTATTGTGATGATTTCTTTACTGCTCATATTGAGCGATTTAGCATATTCATATACACGAAGTTTATTGTCTTTGTTTTCCTGTTTACTCAATATACTCCACCTCCGACATTACCTCCAATTTCTTGGAGATCATTTCTGCGAATCCTTGATCCGTAACGGCCAGCACAACCCGTTCAGGTTTACCTACGCTTGTGCCCAGACTTTCCCGGTCAAATCCGATTACCAGAGGGATGTTGTAAGAACCGCATTTATCGCGGAACTTCTTTTTTGTATTATCTGAGGCGTCACCCGCCAGAAGGACTATTTTTGCTTCAGAAGACCGGATGGCTTTGAGCACGATCTCATCGCCGGTAACCACTTTGCCCGCCCGCATCGCCAATCCTAAGCTGGACAATGCTTTATTGTTCATCAGGCTCACGGTCCTTTTGTGCCAGAAATTCTTCTTCCACCTGCGTAAAATCCTGCGCCAGCTGCTCGTAAATATCACTGTGCACCGGCGCCTTCAAGGCACGATCGAGCGCTTTATTCTTGTGTGCCAGCTTGAAGCAGGACAGCTTTCCGCACAAATAAGCGCCTCTTCCCGACTTTTTGCCAGTCAGGTCGATCAGCACTGCGTCTTCAGGCGTTCTAACGACACGAATCAGCTGCTTTTTGGGCATCATTTCCTGACAAGCTACACATTTGCGAAGCGGTATTTTTCTCTGTTTCACTTCCTGCACCCCCGCCCTTATAATCTAGTCGACGGAGACGGAATCCTGATGCATCTCGCCGGTCAAGGTCTTGGGTCTGCCGTACTCCTGCTCCGCTTGGCTCTCGCTCTTGATATCGATCTTCCAGCCTGTCAGCTTGGCAGCAAGACGTGCATTCTGGCCCTTGATTCCGATCGCCAGCGACAGCTGATAATCAGGAACGATCACGCGTGCCATCTTCTCGTCTTCAAACACCTGTACCTCCAGCACCTTGGATGGGCTAAGCGCATTGGCCACGTATTCCTCGACGTTCTCGGAATAGCGAACAATATCAATCTTCTCGCCGCGCAGCTCGTTCACGATGGTCTGTACACGCATGCCCTTGGGACCTACGCAGGAGCCTACCGGATCAACCTCTTCGTTGCGGGAATATACCGCGATCTTGGAACGGAAGCCGGCTTCACGCGCAACCGATTTGATCTCGACCACACCGTCGAAGATTTCCGGAACCTCCAGCTCGAACAAGCGCTTCAGCAGGCCGGGATGTGTTCTGGAAAGAATAATCTGAGGACCCTTGGTCGTGTTCTCGACCTTGGTAATGTAAGCCTTGATGCGATCGCCATGCTTGAATTTCTCATTCGGCATTAGCTCGGTCAGCGGCAGGGCAGCTTCAATCTTACCTAAATCAATGTAGATATTGCGAAGATCCTGACGCTGCAGCGTACCGGTCACGATATCCTCTTCCTTATCGATAAAGGCGCTGTAAATCAAGCCGCGCTCGGCTTCACGGATACGCTGGGTGACGACCTGCTTCGCTGTTTGCGCAGCGATCCGTCCAAAGTCACGAGGTGTGACTTCAATCTCGGCCACATCGTCCAATTGGAAATGCGCGTTAATATCACGCGCGGCCGGCAGCGAAATTTCCGTGCGCGGATCCAGAACCTCTTCCACTACCAGCTTGCGGGCATATACCTTGATTACCCCCGTATTGCGGTTCATATCCACTCTCACGTTCTGAGCCGTGTTGAAGTTTCTCTTGTAGCTGGAAATCAGCGCGGCCTCAATGGCTTCAAACAGCACATCCTTGCTGATCCCCTTATCTCTCTCCAACTCGTTCATCGCTTCAATAAAATCCATACTCATTGAAAATCGGTTCCCCCTTTCATAAATACCGTCTAAAAAATGATGGCCAGTCTCGCACTGGCAACTTTATCATATGGAATCGCGTAAGTTTTTCTGGCGGTTTGGATTTCAAGCTCCTCATTCTCAAAAGAAATGAGCTTGCCTTCAAACTCCTTGCTGCCGCCCAGAGCTTCATACACCGTGACAAATACATGCTTGCCCACAGCCTTGGCGACATCCTCTTTCTTCTTCAATGGACGCTCGGCCCCCGGTGAGGACACCTCCAGGAAGTAAGCGGTCGGAACCGGATCGTTCTCATCCAGCTTCTGGCTCAGGTATTCACTGATCAAGCCGCAGTCATCGATATCGATGCCTCCATCCTTATCAACAAATACGCGTAAAAACCAATTGCTTCCTTCTTTCACATATTCCACATCTACCAGTTCAAAGCCGTGTTCTTCCAAATACGGCTGCACCATTTCTTCTACAGTACTTTTAATCTTTGATGTGCTCAAAGAACATAACCTCCAACACTTCATTTCCTATATACCAAAGAGTAAAGAGTGGGTTGCCCCACTCTTTACACAACGGTTTTATCTCCATGATTACCAAAAAAATTATAACATAGTCTGCCAATAGTGACAAGTGTGAGTCCTTGACTAGCCTGGATGGTCGGGTGGCTGTATCATCCACTCCGAAAAGCTCTAGAACAGGGAAAGCTGATTGCTCTCCGGCAGTCCGCGGAAGCAGCCCATCTGTGTCAACAGCTCCACCGCCGTCTTACTTGCCTTAGACTTCTGCTGGAAATCCTCAATGGATAAGAACTCTCCCTGCTCCTTAGCCGCAGCGATGTTACGGGCCGCGTTATCACCAATTCCCTGCAGGGCGGAGAACGGCGGAATCAGGCAGTCGCCTTCAACCGTAAAGCGAAGTGCGTCAGAGCGGTACAGGTCAATGTTCTTGAAGGTGAACCCGCGAGCCGTCATTTCCAGAGCCATCTCCAGTATGGAAAGCATGCTCTTCTCCTTGGTACTTGCCTGGAATCCCAGCTGCTCAATCTCGATAATCCGCTTGTGAATGGCATCATAGCCCTGACAGCACAGCTCAATGTCAAAGTCCTCTGCCCGGACTGAGAAATACGTGGCATAATACTCGATCGGGTAGTACAGCTTGAAGTAAGCCGTACGCACGGCCGAGATGACATATGCGGCCGCATGGGCCTTCGGAAACATGTACTGAATTTTAAGACAGGAATCAATGTACCACTGCGGTACCTTGCAGCGCTTCATCTCATCGATCCATTCCTGCGACAATCCCTTGCCCTTACGTACACTTTCCGTAATCTTAAACGCCAGACTGGCATCCATCCCTGCCTTGTAAATCAAGAATAGCATAATATCGTCACGGCAGCCGATAACCGTCTTGATGTTACAAGTTCCATTCTTGATCAGCTCCTGCGCATTGCCGAGCCACACGCCCGTTCCGTGGGACAATCCTGATATTTGCAGCAGATCGGCAAAGCTTGATGGCTGCGATTCAATCAGCATTTGCCGAACGAACTTGGTACCCATCTCCGGCACCCCATAGGTTGCTACCGGAGAGCGAATCTGCTCCGGAGTTACACCCAGCGCTTCTGTAGAGTTAAACATGCTCATAACCTTGGGATCATTCATTGGAATCGTTGTCGGATCTACGCCAGTCAAATCCTGCAGCATCCGCATCATCGTTGGATCATCGTGGCCCAGAATATCCAGCTTCAATAAATTGGCATCAAAGGCATGATAATCGAAATGCGTGGTCTTCCATTCCGCCTTGACGTCATCCGCCGGAAACTGGACGGGGGTAATATCTTCAACCTCCATATAATCCGGCACAACCACGATCCCGCCCGGATGCTGGCCGGTGCTGCGCTTAACGCCGGTACAGCCGCCGGCCAGCCGGTTCAACTCAGCGCCGCGCCAGCGCTTCTGATGCTCTTCCTCATATTTCTTGGCAAAGCCGAAGGCGGTTTTTTCCGCAACGGTACCAATGGTTCCCGCTCGGAACACATTTTTCTCACCGAACATGACCTTCGTGTAGTTATGCGCTTCAGGCTGATATTCGCCGGAGAAGTTCAAGTCTATATCCGGCACCTTATCTCCCTTAAAGCCAAGGAAGGTCTCAAACGGAATATCCTGCCCTTCGCCCTTCAATCGCCCTCCGCACTTCGGACAAGCCTTATCCGGCAAATCGAAGCCGCTCGGGACACTGCCGTCCAGGAACCACTCGCTGTGCTTGCATTCTTTATCCAGACAGATATAGTGCGCAGGCAACGGATTAACCTCGGAAATGCCTAGGAAGGTAGCTACTACAGAGGACCCTACAGAGCCCCTGGAGCCGACCAAGTATCCGTCCTGGTTTGATTTTTTAACGAGCTTCTCGGAAATTAGATAGTTCGCAGAGAAGCCGTATTTGATGATAGGCTCCAGCTCCTTCTCCAAACGGGCGACCACAACCTCCGGCAGATCCTCTCCATAGATAGACTTCGCGGTTTCATAGCAGGTGTTGCGGATTTCCTCGTCTGCTCCGTCCAGAATTGGTGTAAACAGCTTGCTCGGAAACAGCTCGATTTCTTCGAAGCGGTCTGCCAGATCGTTGGTATTTTTGACGACAATCTCAAAGGCCTTCTCTGCTCCCAAATATTGAAATTCATCCAGCATCTCCTGGGTCGTGCGGAAATGGGCATCCGGCTTTCGAAGATCCTTCAGCGGGCTGAAGCCGGTAATGCCATGGATCGTAATGTCGCGGAACAGCTTGTCCCGAGGCTCTAGATAATGAACGTTCCCGGTAGCAATGACGGGCTTATCCAGCTTTTCTCCAATGGCGATAATTTTTTGGACCGCTGTTTTCAGCTCTTCCGGACTGCCGACCAGTCCCTTGTCCACAAGGTGCATGTACATCGTCAGCGGCTGCACCTCCAGCACATCATAGAACTGGGCAACCTCCTCTGCTTCCTCTACAGTCTTGTTCAGTACCGATTCAAAAAATTCGCCCTTCTCGCACCCGGAGAGAATAATCAAACCGTCCCTCATCTCGACCAGCTTTGACTTTGGAATGCACGGCACCCGCTTAAAATGCTGAGTATGCGACATGGATACGAGCTTGTACAGGTTTTTCTTCCCGATCATGTTTTGGGCGTAAATGCCGCAGTGGAACGGTCTCGTATTACTTAGATCCGTACCGACATAATCGTTCAGTCGGTCCAGCATCTTGATGCCCTTCAGCTTCTCAACATCAGACAGCAATCCATTGAGGATACCCGCGAGCGCTATAGTGTCATCAATGGCCCTGTGATGACTTTCGAGGAGCACCTTGTATTTGTCAGCCAGCGTGTTCAGCCGGTGGTTCTTCATGCCGGGATGCAGCATCCGGGCCAGCTCCAGCGTATCCAGGTACGGATTATCCAGCGTATTCATGCCGGCATTTTTCAAGGAAGCCTGAATGAAGCCCATATCGAATCTCGCATTGTGCGCAACCAGCACCGCATCGCCTACGAACTTCACGAACTCCTCCAGCACAGGCTCCAGATCCGGAGCATCCTTGACCATTTCATCAGTAATGTTCGTCAGCTGCTGGATATGGTACGGAATTTTCTCGTGCGGATTTACGAAGGTAGCATAGCGGTCAATTTCCTTACCCTCCTGCATTTTTACGGCGGCAAGCTCCGTAATTTTGTTCTGCGTGATGGATAAGCCGGTCGTCTCGATATCAAATACAACATAGGTGGCATGATGCAATTCCAAAGGCTTGGCCTGCTCGACTACGTTGACCGCGTCATTTACGACGTTCGCCTCAATGCCGTAGATCATTTTGATGCCATTCTTCTTGGCATGCTTGTCTGCATCGGGAAAGCACTGGACCCCGCCATGATCGCTGACCGCAATCGCTTTATGCCCCCAGGCTGCTGCTGTTTTGACATACTTATCGATCGGAGTAACAGCATCCATCGTGCTCATTGTCGTATGGAGATGAAATTCTACCCGCTTGAGCTCCGCTTGATCTTTACGTGCAGCAGGAGCCTTCACCTCCACCAGATCCGACGGCATCATGACCAGCTCGGGCACCTGCATAAACCGGTCATACTCCACCCGTCCCCGTGCTTTAACCCACTTGCCGTTCTCCAGCAGACTCATGACCTTGAGGTCATCCTTAGTTTTGGCAAACATTTTCATCTGGAGGGAGTCGCTGAAGTCGGTCACATTATACGTAAACAGTGTGCTGCCATTACGAAGCTCTTTACGGTCCAGCCCGAAGATGGTACCTTGAATCGTAATCTTCTTCTCTTCATCCTGAATATTCTGAATGGACACCGGATGATCCTTAATGTCATAGCCAATCTGCAGCCTTACCTCTCCTTCTTCTTCCTCCGGCAGCGGGTCTGCCTCCAGCGTGGACATCATGCGCTCAATGACTTCCCGCTCTTCCTCCCGCTTCTTCTGCTCAAACTCGGCCAGGGCGGCTTGATCCTGCTGTTCACCCAGCTGCAGCTTCACCCTGAGCTCCAGTGCGAAATATTGCTTGAAAAAGGTCATCAGCGCCTCGTCGATCTGCTTCTTCCGTGCCAGCTCCAGCGCCATGCTATCGGGCATCTGAACAGTCAGCAGCCCGTCATTCAGCTCATGGCTTGCCCGCGCCATCCATCCGTTCACGGACGGGATTTGGCGGTGTACCCACTCCAGAAACAGCCGCCAATACTCCTGAATCACCTCAGCTGGTGTTACTGATCCCTGATACACGAATTGAAACCGGATTTTTGCAATATGATTCAGCTTCTCCTGAATACGAAGACAGAAGGACCGATATACCTCAGCAGGCACCAAGCTGTCTTTGTGCAAGGTGATCAGCCACTCCCGGTTTTCTTGCGAGATCTCAACCTTCTCAATGATTCCGTCCAAAAAATACGGATCCACCAAGCCGGCCGGCACCTCGCCCTGCCTCATCAATAGCTCAAACCTGTTTCTTTTTTCCTTTATGTCCGCTGTGCCCATGGCTCCCTCCCTGCTGTATCCTTGGTTCACTTACTTATAAAAATGAAAAGCTTCCGGGCAGCACCGCAAGCTCCTCTACCCTACAGAGCGTTATGCCATCCAGAAGCTTTCCGGAAGATATGCGTTTAGTTACTACTTTAACATACTAGTAAGCTTTTGCGAACAGGACGGTATGTTTTGCCTGCTCTTTGCAAACCAGACAGTGTGTTTTGTGCTGAGCTGCTTGGAATGGTATATTCCGGCTTGTCGCTCCGGTTTCCTGCTTTACCGTATCCTCGCAGGCTTCAGAGCCGCACCAGCCGGCAAGCGTAAAGCCCCGCTTTTCTTCCATGCTTTCCTTCATTTGATCCAGCGTATCTACATCATAGAAATGGTCTTCCCGGAATTGCTTCGCACGTGCAAACATTTCCTGATGTACCTGCTCCAGCATATCCTGAACCTCCTGGACCAGATCACTTTGCTGAATGATTTTCTTCTCACCGGTAATGCGGGAGACCAGAACGCAGACTCCGTTCTCCATATCGCGAGGTCCGATTTCCAGACGAACAGGTACGCCGCGCATTTCATATTCGTTAAATTTCCAGCCTGGACGAGCGTCCTTATTATCGTCGACCCGAACGCGCACTCCGGCTGCTCTCAGCTCACGATACAGCTCGTCCGTACGCTCGACGACAGCATCCCAGGTTTTTGGAGGGCCGATCGGCACCATAATGACCTGGGTTGGCGCTACCTTCGGCGGCAATGCCAGTCCGCGGTCATCACCGTGCACCATAATAAGAGAGCCGATCAAGCGCGTGCTCACTCCCCAGGAGGTCGTATGGGCAAACTCAAGTGTGTTCTCACGGTTCAAGTATTGAATTTCGAACGCTTTAGAGAAATTGGTCCCCATATAGTGGGACGTTCCCGCCTGAACAGCACGTCCGTCCTTCATCATCGCTTCGATAGAATACGTATCCACAGCACCCGCAAATTTCTCGGACGGCGTCTTCTGGCCCTTGATAACCGGAATAGCAAGGATATTCTCCACAAACTCCGTGTAGATGTCCAGCATTTGCATCGTTTCCTGACGCGCTTCTTCCTCGGTTTCATGGGCAGTATGTCCTTCCTGCCAGAGGAATTCACTCGTACGGAGGAAAGGCATTGTCCGCTTCTCCCATCGAACGACGTTGGCCCATTGATTAATGAGCACCGGCAGATCACGATAGGATTGAATCCACTTGGAGTACATATGGCCGATCATCGTTTCCGAGGTCGGACGAATTGCCAGGCGCTCCTCCAGCTTCTCGCCACCGGCTTCTGTAACCCAAGGCAATTCCGGATTAAAGCCTTCAACGTGCTCTTTTTCCTTCTGAAAGAAGCTCTCGGGAATGAAAAGAGGGAAGTATGCGTTGCGGTGACCGGTTTCCTTGAATCGGCGATCCAGCTCTTCCTTAATATGCTCCCAGATTTCGTAGCCGTCCGGCTTGAAGACAATACAGCCGCGTACCGGCGAGTAGTCCATTAAATCTGCTTTTTTGATGACATCAATATACCAGCGGGAAAAATCCTCTCCCTGCGGCGTAATTTCGGTCACAAACGCTTTATCCTTTGACATAAGAATTCTTGTCCTCCCATATGGCCCTCAAATATAAATACAAAAGACGGCCGGAACGGCGAAGCCGAACCAGCCGCACATCTACACTACCCGTTAATCAGGCGTAAAATATCGTTATAGGTTACAGCAATCATCAACAGGAACAGCATAGCAAAGCCTACGAAGTGGACCATGCCTTCCCGGTTGGGATCAATCGGCTTGCCTCGCAGCGCCTCCACTCCCAAAAAAATCAGGCGGCTTCCGTCAAGCGCAGGAATCGGAAGCAGATTGAAGATGCCCAGGTACAGAGAGAGAATGGCTGCCCAATAGGTCAGCTGCTCAATGCCCTGCTTCGCAATTTGACCCGTCACCTCAAAGGTGCGCACCGGACCGCCAAGATCATCCATATTAAACTGCTGAATTAATTGGCGGAACCCTTGAAAAATAATGCCGGTGGTATCCACCATTGCATTTCCTGCCCCGCCAACGGTCTCGCCAAAGCCGGCTGAGCGGCTGGGAAGCTCTGGTATGATGCCGACTTTGCCGCCTTCCTGGCCTTCCATGGAGCGCGGTGTCAGCGTCACATTGAACACTTCATCCCCCCGGCGCACGGTCCAATCCATCGCCTTGTCCTTCGATGCGGCAATCAGCTCGATCATCTTGGCGTAATCGGGTCCGATAGCCGTACCGTTAATCGTTTCAATGATATCTCCCTCACGCAAATCCGCCTCGTCAGCCGGCATCCCTTTTGTAATCTCGCCGATCTGTACATATGTCGGATTCTCAATCGGAATTCCTGCCATCTGGATATGGAGAGCAAAGAGCACAAAGGCCAGCAAAAAGTTCATCAGCGGTCCGGCAAAGATCGCCAGCGATCGCTGTCCCACCGTCTTGCTGCCAAACTGACGGTTCTTTGGTGCAATCTGCGTCTCTGTGCCTTTGGCTACCATCATGGCTTGAGGATGCACCTCATATTGCTGAAGCTCTCCGTCTACGTCCAGACGCAGCGACAAGCGCTCCTCCAGATCAATGAATTGAACTTCCCCGCGCAGCACATTCTTGCGGGTGTCCAGCTGATCCAGATAAATCCGCTTTACCTTCTGGTCCTTGTCCAGTCGAACGGCAATCGTCTGCCCCGGTTGAATCTCAACCAGCTCCGGGTCCTCCCCGGCCATGCGGGCGTAGCCCCCAAACGGCAGCAGCCGCAGCGTAAACTGAGTTTCATTACGTTTATACGAGAACAGTTTCGGACCGAAACCAATCGCAAATTCACGTACCAATATCCCGGCGCGCTTGGCGAAATAATAATGTCCCCACTCGTGCACCGTGACGATGACGAAAAACATCAGCACCGTCAAAAAAACAACCTGAACCATTTCCAAAATTGACATCCCCCTTTTCATCTGAGAACGCAGCAGGTTCTTCTAGATTATCATTATTCTCACGTCTCGGACAAGAGAATCAAAGACGCTTAGCTTTTTTAGGGGAAACTTGGACATGACCGGAGTACACCGCCCGTGCCTCTAGATTTCAGCAGCCACTTTTCGGGCCCATGCATCACTGTGGGCAATGGTCTCTAGCGAAGGCTCAGCAATGGATTCATGCTGATCCAGCACAGCTTCAATGATTCTTTCAATATCAAGGAAGGCTATGCCGCGGTTCAAGAAACGGGACACCGCAACCTCGTTGGCTGCGTTAAATACGGTCGTTGCCGTACCCCCTATTCTACCACATTCATAGGCCAGCTTTAAGCAAGGAAAACGTTCGAAGTCCATCTCTTTGAAATGCAGCTTCCCGGCTTCAGCCAGGGATAACTGCGGCGAGGCTGAGTGCCAGCGCTCCGGATACGTCAAGGCGTACTGAATCGGAACTCTCATATCCGGATTCCCCAGTTGAGCCATAATGCTGGAGTCGCGGAATTGAACGAAGGAGTGGACAATGCTTTCGGGATGCAGCAGCACCTTGATCGAATCATAGGGCAGTCCAAACAGCCAATGCGCCTCGATCACTTCAAGCCCTTTGTTCACCATCGTTGCCGAATCAATCGTTATTTTGGAGCCCATAGACCAGTTAGGATGCTTCAGCGCATCCTCCACAGTGACATTTTTAAGCTCATCCCGGCTTAAATGTCGAAACGAGCCGCCGGATGCAGTCAAGGTGATGAAATCAATATCTTCCATCCGCTCGCCATTCAGGCACTGAAAGATGGCAGAATGTTCACTGTCAATAGGAAGCAGAGACACACCCTTCTCTCGCGCCCGTGCCGTTACAAGATGGCCTGCGGTCACCAGCGTTTCCTTGTTCGCAAGACCGATGCTTTTGCCGGCATCAATTGCAGCCAGCGTGGAAGGCAGCCCCATGCTGCCTACCACCGCGGTCACGACCGTATCCGCTTCACTCCCGGCGCCCACCTCAATCATACCCTCGCTGCCGTAATAGAGCTTGGTGCCTGCCGGAAGATCGTTAGCGATACGATCAGCCAGCTCTTGCGTGGATACGGATACCTTCTTCGGTTTAAATTCCTGCACCTGGCGCAGCAGCAGCTCAATATTGTTTCCGGCAGCCAGGCCCTCGATTTGAAAATGCTCGGGGTAGCTAGCGACAACATCCAGGGTTTGTGTTCCGATCGAGCCCGTGGAACCGAGCACGCTGATTTTCTTCATGAGCAGTTATCTATCCTTTCTCAGTAAGGCAGCAGCCCCCAAATATGTACAAACGGAAACACAATGATCCAGCTGTCACAGCGATCCAGGATCCCGCCATGTCCAGGCAGAATGCTGCCTGAATCCTTAATGCCGTACACGCGTTTATAAGCAGATTGAATCAGGTCACCCAGTTGTCCAATCACAGCGCTAACCAGACCAATGAGCAGCGCCTGGCCTACAGGCAGGATCCCGCCGGAGAATACCGAGAACACAAGTGAGGTGAGGATCGCAATGAACACACCCCCGAGCGCGCCTTCAATCGTTTTGTTCGGGCTGATCGCTGGCCACAGCTTAGTTCTGCCGATCTTTTTCCCTACGAAATAGGCGCCGGCATCACTGGCCCAGATTGAAGCAAACAGGAGAAAGGTCCAGAATAACCCGTTTCCGTCAGCGGCAGCACGCGATTCGGCAATGTAGGAAAAGCCAGTACCAATATAGACAACCCCCAGAAACATGACTGAGACCAGCTGGATCCCTGTTTTGTTCTTGCTAAATACGGTCACCAGCAGGAACAGAAGCAGCAATGTCCACATGATCTGGATGAATGACACCTGCAGCTGAATTTCAAGGAGAGACCAAGGAAACACAAACCATAGCACTCCCAAATAACCGACGATGGCTGTCGCACCGAAAGGAGCAAGCTTTGCCATTCGGGCAAATTCATAATAACCGACCAGTGACATGGCCAAAATCAATAAATGATACCAAAGCCCTCCAGCCAAGCACAGCCCCAGAAACAGGGCACCGGCCACAATACCTGTTACGATCCGCTCTTTCATTCCGAAGCTACCTCCATTACTAGGTCAACCCGCCGTAACGGCGTGTTCGGTGTTGATATTCTGCCACGGCCTCCTGAAGATGAGCACCCGTAAACTCCGGCCACAAAATATCAGTGAACCAGAGCTCACTATAGGCCAGCTGCCATAGCATAAAGTTGCTCAGACGCAGTTCTCCGCTTGTACGAATGAGCAGGTCCGGGTCTGGCAGACTGCCTGACAGCAGACGTGAGCCGATCATCTCCTCTGTGATGTCCTCCGGCTTAAGGCTTCCCCGGTGTATATCCTGACCCATCTCCTGAATACAACGGGTGAGCTCTTTGCGGCTGCCGTAATTCAGCGCAAAATTCAAGACCATTCCGTCATTATCTGCCGTTCTTGCTACAGCTTCCTTCATTGCCTCCAGCGTATGCGATGGAAGATCCTCCGGATGTCCCATCATCGTTACGCGAACATTTTTGTCAATCAGCTCTTCCAGCTCAATAGCCAGAAATTCTTGCGGAAGCTTCATTAAGAATTCGACTTCTTCCTTAGGACGCTTCCAGTTTTCCGTTGAAAAAGCATACAGTGTCAATATCTTGATCCCCAAATCATCCGCTGCAATCGCTGCTCTTTTGACGGCCTTCATTCCATTCTGATGACCAATAATGCGCGGCATACCGCGTTTCTTGGCCCATCGGCCGTTGCCATCCATAATAATGGCGACATGCTCTGGAATATTGTCAGCGGCAAGCTGCAGCTCCGGCTGACTGTCCCCACGATTCAACCACGAACGAACCCGTTTGATCATTCTATTTCCTCCAGCATCACTCTGCTTGAAAGAGACCAAAACCCCACCGCTAACGGAGGGGCCAAAAGTCTCTATACTTCCATAATCTCTTTTTCTTTGGCAAGTAGCACCTTGTCAACCTCGGCAATGAACTTGTCCGTTGTCTTCTGAATATCGTCCTGATGTCTCCGGGACTCGTCCTCAGAAATATCTGTTTTTTCCATCTTTTTAATATCGTCATTGGCATCACGGCGAATGTTACGGATCGCAACCTTGGCTTCTTCGCCAAATTTCTTGGTCATTTTCACGAGCTCCGCTCTCCGCTCTTCCGTAAGTGGCGGAATCGACAGACGAATCTGGCTGCCGTCATTTGCCGGTGTGAGACCCAGGTCTGATTTCATGATCGCTCTTTCGATATCTCCCAGGGAGGTTTTATCCCAGGGCTGAATCATTAATGTACGCGGATCCGGTGTCGTAATGTTCGCCAGCTGGCTTACCGGTGTCGGAGCACCGTAGTATTCCACCTGAATCCGGTCCAGAAGCGCGGTGCTTGCTCTTCCGGCACGCAGGCTGGCCAGGTCGCGCTTCAAAGACAGAATCGCTTTCTCCATGCGCTCTTCAGCATTTTTCTTGACCGTTTGCGGCATTAATCTACACTCCCTTTAACGATGGTTCCAATTTTCTCGCCCAGGACCACACGCTTGATGTTCCCCTGCTCCGTAATATTGAACACGATCAGAGGAAGATTGTTATCCATACACAGGGACGATGCCGTGGAATCCATGACGCCTAGATTTTTATTCAAGACCTCAAGGTAAGTCAGCTGCTCGTATTTCTCTGCGGTTGCATCCTTGAATGGATCCGCTGAGTATACACCATCTACCTTGTTCTTCGCCATCAGGATGACCTCTGCCTCAATCTCAGCCGCTCTGAGTGCTGCGGTAGTGTCCGTTGAGAAGTACGGATTACCCGTACCGGCTGCAAAGATAACGACACGTCCTTTTTCTAGATGGCGAATGGCTCTGCGGCGGATATAAGGCTCAGCAATCTGCTGCATGGAGATCGAGGTTTGTACGCGGGTCGGCACGCCGATCTGCTCCAAAGCATCCTGAAGCGCGAGTGAATTCATCACGGTGGCCAGCATTCCCATGTAGTCCGCCGTTGCACGGTCAATGCCATTCGCACTGCCGGCGATGCCTCTCCAGATGTTTCCGCCGCCGCATACGATGGCTACTTCAACACCCAGCTCAACGACGTCGCGAACCTGCTCTGCAATGGAAGATATGGTTTCAGCATCAATGCCGTAACCGTTTTGACCTGACAGAGACTCCCCACTGACCTTCAATATAACACGTTTAAATACAGGCTGTTCCAAATGTATACCCTCCACTTTAAAACGTCAGCTTGACGCATCCGTCTTGGTTCCACTTTATAAAAGAAGGAACACAATGTGTTCCGGCTCTTTTATACTATGTCAGCTGCAAGCAGCTTATTTGTTAACTTGTGCCATTACCTCTTCAACGAAGTTGTCCTGCTTCTTCTCCAGGCCTTCACCCAGCTCAAAACGTACGAAGCGGCGGATAGAGATGTTCTCACCGATGGTGCTGATTTTCTCATTCAGCAATACGCTGATCGTTTTGTCCGGGTCCTTCACGAAGGATTGCTCCATCAGGCAATACTCTTCATAGTACTTGTTGATGCGGCCTTCAACCATTTTCTCAACGATCTTCTCTGGCTTGCCTTCGTTCAGAGCCTGAGCCTTCAGAATTTCCTTCTCTTGCTCGAGCTCTTCTGTAGGAACCTCTTCACGACGAACATATTTCGGGCTTGCTGCTGCGATATGCATTGCGATATCACGCGCAAATTCCTTGAACTGATCGGTTTTGCCTACAAAGTCGGTTTCGCAGTTGATTTCAACCAGGACGCCGATACGGCCGCCGCCGTGAATGTAAGATTCAACAACGCCCTCCGTTGCCACACGGCCAGCTTTGCTGGCTGCAGCAGACAGGCCTTTTTCGCGAAGCAGCGCGATGGCCTTGTCGATATCACCGTTTGTTTCGTCGAGCGCTTTCTTGCAGTCGAGCATACCGGCTCCTGTTCTTTCACGAAGCTCTTTTACAGCACTAGCGGATACTGCCATTTCAAATCCCTCCAATGGTTATTATGACTATTCAGTCCTGATTTACAACTAAGTATAGGCTTTTATTCCTTAAAAAAAGGGCAGTGAAAGGTTATCCACCTACCAACCACCCTTTTCATTTAATTCATAGTATGTGACCTGCTTGAATTAAGCAGTAGTCTCTTCGCCTTGATGTGCTTCCACAACTGCGTCAGCCATTTTACCAGTCAACAGCTTGACAGCGCGAATTGCATCGTCGTTACCCGGAATCACGTAGTCAATCTCGTCCGGATCACAGTTCGTGTCCACGATGCCTACGATTGGGATGCCCAGCTTGCGTGCTTCTGCAACAGCGATACGCTCTTTGCGAGGATCGATGATGAACAGCGCGCTTGGAAGGCCCTTCATGTTCTTGATACCGCCGAGGAATTTCTCCAGACGATCTTTCTCCTTGCGAAGAAGGATAACTTCTTTCTTAGGCAGCACTTCAAACGTGCCGTCCTCTTCCCATCTTTCCAGTTCCTTCAGACGGTTAATCCGCTTCTGGATGGTTTCGAAGTTAGTCAGCGTTCCGCCGAGCCAGCGCTGGTTAATGTAGTACATGCCGCAGCGTTCAGCTTCTTCTTTCACGGAATCTTGAGCCTGCTTCTTAGTACCTACGAAAAGAATAGTTCCGTTGTCAGCGCTCAGGCCTTTCACGAAATTGTATGCCTCTTCGACTTTCTTAACTGTCTTTTGCAGGTCAATAATGTAAATACCGTTTCTTTCAGTGAAGATAAATTTGTCCATTTTCGGGTTCCAACGACGAGTCTGGTGACCGAAGTGTACCCCAGCTTCCAAAAGCTGTTTCATGGAGATAACTGCCATCTTCACACACCTCCTAAGTTTGGTTTTTTGTGTGCCCTCCGCCCGGTTCATCTCCCGCTGAGACTTTCCATAGAAAGCACCCTCAACGAAATTCCCAAAGCGTGTGTTTTAACACCGTCAATTACTATAACATATCATTGGACGGGATGCAATTTATTTTCCGAGCCCTTCCACTGACGGCTGCATAAGCTGCAAAAAACGCCCGGGCATTGGCTGCCGCGGACGTCAGGATTGAGGCTTGCTTGTAATCTTCTCCATAATTGAGCCGAAGCTTTCCCCTTTGCGGAAGGTGAAGGTGCCCTGTTGAATTGACAGGTTAATCTTCTTCTCTGTCGCGGCTGTCACAAAAGCTGCGGCATCCTGAATCACCCCGGACTGCTTCAGTCCTGCAGCGACATCACTTAAATGTGCTCCTGGAGGAATGCTATATTTAATATAGACAGCTTTAGGTGCTTCCGGCGCCGCCGGAGGGGCTGATTTCTGCGGCGCCGGCTCTGCGGCGGGGGCAGGTGCTTTCGCCTCCGGTGCTGTGGTCTTCTCAGGACTCTCAGGCTGGGAAGGCGCAGCAGGCTCTAAGCTGCCGCCTTGATCAGCAGGAGATGCCTTTGGTGCAGCAGCGCCGCCCTGCTGATTATCAGAACCAGTTGGTTGCTGCTGTTCATCCTGCTTCTGAAGCTCGGACCACTCTTCCTCCGTCATCAGCTCTTCTTGTGACTCTAGGACGCGCAGGTTGATGCTGTCTGCCGCCTGCTCCAGCTCCTCCCGGGTCCACTCCGTTTTACTTTCATCAGTGCTTGAAGCCGCTTGTCCCAGAAACATGAGCTGCAGCAGCACGGCACCCAGAATAAGGCCCAGGCCCAAGCCGTTTAGAAAGCTCTTGTTCTTGATCATGACAGCTCCTCCCGCTTCGCCAGCTGAATAATAAGCTGAACCTCACCTTTCTGCATCCCGGTATCCTTCGCAATTCTGTCTATGGATTTACCGCTCTGATACATGGCAAACAGCTCGCTGTATCTGTCCTTGATCGTGGGATCCAGTCCGGGCTCAGGTGGTGCTTCTTCCTTCGCAAGCTGCTGCTGGAGCTGGAGGAATAGGGCCTCATGTCCGGCTAGCTGCTCTCGCATCATAATCATCTCTTGTTCCCCTTGCTTCAGCTGATTGTTAACACTCTGAAGCTGCTGTTCATGGTGAGACAGCGTACGGGAATGCTCCTCTTTCATTCGAGCTACCAGCTCCACCAGCTGTTCATTTTCAATCTGAATTTCAGCCGCATATTGCTCTAGCGTTGCTTCAACTTCCTTCACAATCTGGTCCGAAGCTTTCTGTGGTTCCTTCTGCTGTGGCAGCATCCGGGCATAGATGAGAGCTGCCAATCCCAGCATGGCGACGTAAATCCATGGGCCCATACCGGTTAACTCCTTCTTATCATTCAATATAGTTTACAGCGTGATGTCCAAATTTCTTCCCTTATAGGGGTGATCAGCCGCCGGGAGCTTGTGATCCTTTGGAAGTTCTTCCCCTTGCTTCTGAGATTGAGACTGGGATCCGCCTTTGCCGCCATCACGCAAAATGGCATCAGACGACTGATCCACCTCAGTACTGCGCTGAGCGGCTTCCTTGCTGTCTTTGAGCTGCTCCGCAGACAAGAACAGCTGCTCCTGCGACGGGCGCTGATGCTGCTCCTGTTGGATCTTTCCAGCCTCCGTGGTTCGCGGCACTGCAATTTGCATCTCAACAGATTTCAAGCTCACGATGCATCACCTCATCAGAATTATAAATGTCCATTCAAGTGATAGGAAGCATTGCAATATCACCATCTATATAGGTGTACACTACTCTTTGAGACGCATCCTTGATAAATCGGGTGTAGCGGCCGATGACGATTTTGGAGCCGCCATAAATCGAATTTAGAACCTCGACTCGAGCTTTGGTGGTATCCTCCAGAGTCTGTTCAATTTCAAAAATACGTTCCTTAGTTTCCGCCAGCTCTGACATATGAGACTTTTGCGTAGCATTCAGCTTGATCCGAAGCCCGAGCTTGTCCGGCGTCAGCTGGCCCGCAGCCGCAAGCTGATTCAAAAGATTCAGCGCTTTTTCTGTTTTGGAGACATGATCAAGCTGCTGCCGCTGACGCGCTCTCAGCTCCTTCAGCTCATTACGAAGCTCCGGCAGTACACCGACCTCAAGGACTGTAACGGTCGACATGCTGTTCCCGATGGTTCTGGCAGTGACCTTCTCACCAGCTTGAATAACTCCCCCAACAATCAATCCCTTTGTGCCATTACAATATATGCTCTGTGCAGCCCGAAGGGTAGAGTGCATGATGCTCTGAGATACTGTAATGTCTCCGCCTGCTACGATGTTCCCGTCCTGCACGAAAGCGCATTTCACATGCTGTGCCGCTTGAATGCAGCCTTTGTGATAGCCAATCACGCCGCCGTTAATTACGATCGAGCCGCCGGCCTCCAGATCCGCCCCTTCTACAAAGCCTGTGACGCGAATATCGCCGGCAGACTTGATGCGAAAGCCAGATAGCACGTTGCCGCGAATCACGACGGTTCCCACAAAATCAATATTGCCTACGCTGTAATCCACATCGCCGTGAATTTCGTAGATCGGGAACACGTTGATTTTTCCGTTATCTGTCACGGTTAACAGACCATCAATAGCGGCGTACATATGCACCTGCTCTGCATCCACAACGACATTTTTTCCAATTTTAAAGCGCGCTTCTTTGCCGGCCTTGGGAGGCATTTCTGCTCCAGTGACAGACATCCCCGGCTTTCCCGGCGAAGGAGGTATGCGGGTCGCAATTAGCTGGCCCTTACTGACATTGTTCAGCCGTGTAATTTCTTTAAAGTCCACTTTTCCGTCATCGGTTTCAAGCGGCCGATGATCGGCCGGCTTACTCTGAAGCATGCTAACAATTTTACCGTGTTCTCCAGGAATCGGCTGGGTAGCGTATGCAACAGCTATTTTTTGAAACTGGTACCCCGCGGGCTTGGCAGCAATGCCTTCCAGCGCTTCACGCTGAATGCCATGAACAACCTGGTGGTCAGCTAGGAGGGCTTCCATACTTTCGACGTCACAGTGAAAGTCCTCCTCCCAGTTAACCAGCTCGATATATGCCGTTGCCTTGTCGTCTGAAATCGTGATCTGAAAGAATTGCTCCAATGCAAAGCTGACCGACATTATAATTCCCCCCTCTCCATCTTACGCCTTATTCATTGTGCATTAACAGCTCTTTGTCTTTCTCAAGAGCCCCCCTTAAGCGTAGAATGGCTTTCGAATGCAGCTGAGATATTCTCGATGGAGATAAAGACATGACCTCCGCAATTTCACTTAAAGACAGGTCCTCATAATATAACAAGGAAACAACGGTTTTCTCCTTCTCTGTAAGCTTACCGATGCCCTTGATTAGTGCCTCTTTTAGATAAAACTCGTGTACCTTATGGTCTGGATTTTTGGCCTTCTCATCCACAAGCAGCGTCATTCTCGTTTCCGACTCTTCTTCCCGAATGGGATCCTCCAGAGAGTTTAGCGTCATCACGGCAACCTCTTGAAGCATGTGGCGGAATTCCTTTTCAGATACCTGTAAATATTCACTCATTTCGGTATCGCTGACGGTACGCAAATATTTCTGCTCCAGCTGCTGGTATGCTGTCTCAATTTTTTTCGCTTTTTCACGGACTGAGCGCGGCACCCAGTCACCTTGCCTTAGAGAATCCAAAATCGCCCCCCGCACCCTCCAGGATGCATAGGTTTCGAATTGCAGGCCGCGTTTATAATCAAATTTATCAATGGCGTCAATCAGGCCCATAACTCCATTGCTTGCCAAGTCTCCCTTAGACACGTTCCGGGGGAGGCCAATGGCCAACCGCCCCGAAACATAATCCACGATATGCAAATACTTCTCGATAAGCTGTTTTTTCGCTGAAAGATCTCCATCTTCCTTCCATGCCGTCCATAATTCTGCATGATTCAAGGCTGATGCTTTTTTTGAGTCCAATTGCCCTCACCATCCTTATTTTTCACTCAGGTGACGAACGGCCTTGGCCAGTTCCTCAGGATTTTTCGTCGTGACCAGCTTGGGTGGGGAGAGTGGAGTGAATCCGTTCTCCTGCCTCTGAGGCTCCTGCTCATTCTTCATCAGGTTTAACAGCTCCTGATCGTCTTGCTCTATAGTCGATAAATCCAGCTTTGCGCCCTTTAAAGGCTCCGCGCTTCGCTCTTCATCTTGAGCATCAGCTTCCTGCCCCGGCCGGAACACGGCCGACCATACTCCGCCTAACACAGCCGCGAGCAGGGCCCAAACTACAAACGCAAGGCAAGCACGGGTGATGGCAGTCGACCAAAGATTGTTCCCGCTGCTAACAATAAAGGTAAATATGAATCCTGCTGCTCCGGCTAACAAAAAATATCGGATTTTTTCCTTCATGGCTACAATTCCTTTATTTCCTTTTGTACACTGCGTATGGTAAATTTACCCGTTGTGCAGTCCAATTCCACAGTTCTTCCGTAATTTCCGCCAGTATCCTCGCCGATCAGCGGAATATTCATTTGCTGCAGTCCCTCTTTACATGATTCGACATTCCGGGGACCAATGCGCATGCTGTCGCCAGAGCCTGCAAAAGTGAACATCTGCGCCCCCCCGGCCATCTTAGCGACAAGCCTCAGCGGGGACGCGCCTAATTCCCTCAGCTTGTTCAGCAGGATCGGAAGCGCCGTATCCGCATACTTCGCCAGATTAAGTTGACCTTCTCTTGCAATGGCGGAGGAGGGCAGCATGACATGAGCCATCCCGCCAACCTTTTGAACCGGATCATATAATGTCAGCCCCACACAGGATCCCAGACCTGTGGTTCTTAATATTCCGCCAGAGGTGGACACATTCAGATCTGCCATGCCAACCTTAATAATGCTTTTTTCTTCAATCATGCTCTAGAGGCACTCCCAGTGCTTCAAATATTTGTGCAAAAGTCTGCGGGTCCGGGATTAAAAAAAACTGGCCTTCCACTTCGTACTGGCCTTCTAAAAATGTCGTGTTGATCAGCAGGGCATCATCGCCCATTTCTCCGAATTGGAGCAAGCCATAGCCCAGAACAGCACCGGCCATATCAATGGCCAGTCCCGGCACCGTCGGAGTCATGGACAGCCTCGTAAAATCAGCTAGAGATGAGAGATAGGAGCCTGCCAAAATGTTGCCAATTTCGCTAAGTGCCGACTGCTCCATTTCATTGAAGCTGTCGCCCTCCTCCACCTCAATGCCGGCGAGACGCTTCAGCAGCTTCTTGCCGGCCTCCGGCGTCATAATGAAAAACAGGTTGCCGGGAGCTTCACCCTCTACGCGAAGGAACACGGCAAGAACGATAGCCTCTGGTCCTCCGACACAGTCAGCGATCTCTTCGAATGGAAGCAGCTGAACCTTCGGCACAGCCATATCAATCGGCTTATTCAGAAGCTGTGACAATGCGGTCGCCGCATTGCCGGCTCCGATATTGCCGACCTCCTTCAGCACATCCATTTTGAAATCTTTCCCGTGTTTAAATAGTTCCACGGCTACTCCTCCAGCCCTTCTAGCTGAATAATTTCACTCTTGTTCAACACCTCGGACAGGTTCAGCATAACCAGAAGGCGCTCTTCGCTGAGCTTCGCTACACCGCGGAGATATTTAGCCTTTATTCCACCCACAACCTCTGGTGGAGAATCAATACTGTCGCTGTTCAGATCTACCACGTCACTGGCAGAGTCAACGATAAAGCCGACCTGCATGTCGTTGACGGCGACAATAATAATACGGGTTTGCTCTGTAGGCTCTACTTCCGGCAGGCTGAAGCGGCCACGAAGATCGATGACAGGAATTACAACCCCGCGAAGGTTAATAACCCCTTTGACAAAAGAATAGGTTTTGGGAACCCGGGTAATCGGCATCATACGCTCAATCGTCTGAACCTTGTCTACCTCAATTCCGTACTCCTCGCTGCCCAGCGTAAACACAATAACCTTTATTTCTTCTCCCATGTTAATACCCTCCTTATGAGTAACCAGTCCTTACGAGAACCCGCAAGATCCGGTTCACTTGATAAAAGCGTTCGGATCAAGAATCAAGGCTACCTGGCCGTCTCCCAATATCGTAGCTCCGGAAATCCCCTGAACAGCGGGCAGATACTTACCCAGCGTTTTCAATACGATCTCGCTCTGGCCAATAAAATCGTCCACGGCCAGCGCAGCGAGCCGTTCTCCCTTTCGGATGACGACAATTTCGGTTTCCGCCTCATCTGCCTCGTTATAGCTCGGAATGCTGAACACCCGGCTCAAGGAAATGAGTGGGATATGATGCTCCCGGAAAGGAATCATACGGCTGCCATGCACCGTACGAATACTGGATTGCTTCACAATGCCGGTCTCCACAATCGAGCTCAGCGGAATCGCATATTTCTCACTGCCCATCTTGATGAGCATAGCAGCGATGATCGAAAGCGTAAGCGGCAGCTGAACCGAGAAATTGGTTCCTTTTCCCGGTGTCGAATAGATGGTTACGTTCCCTCCGAGCGCGTTGATCTTGGACTTTACGACATCCAGGCCGACCCCCCGGCCAGATACGTCCGAGATCACCTCAGCCGTACTGAAGCCTGGAGCGAAGAGCAGCTGATGAGCCTCAGAATCGGACATTGCCGCGGCTTCCTCTTCCGTGACCACGCCTTTCTTGACCGCGCTGTGGACAATATTCTCACGGATGATTCCCTTGCCATCGTCCTCAATTTCAATAAATACGTGGTTACCACTATGGAAAGCTCTCAGATTTACCGTGCCTGTCTCGGGTTTGCCGGCAGCAAGCCGCTCTGCAGGTGACTCAATACCATGGTCCACTGAATTTCTCAGCAGATGGACGAGCGGATCACCGATTTCATCAATGACGGTTCGATCCAGCTCTGTTTCGGCACCCGTGATGACCAGATCTATTTTTTTGTCTAATGATTTGGCCAGATCGCGTACCATCCGCGGAAAGCGGTTGAACACGGTGTCCACAGGAACCATCCGAAGCTTAAGCACAATGTTTTGCAGATCGCTGCTGACCCGGCTCATATGCTCTACCGTATCAGTCAGCTCTTGATTCTTGGCTTCATTGGCCAGCTGCTCCAGCCGTGATCGGTCAATCAGCAGCTCACTAAACAAATTCATCAATACGTCCAGTCGCTCAATGTCGACCCGAATCGTTCTTGATGGTGTGGCTGCAGAGGAGGCTTTGGCCGGTGCTTTGACTGCAGGCGGAGCGTTTACCGGCGAATGTACAGCAGGTTTCTCCTCAGCAGCAGGAAGAGTGGGCGCTTGTGCTGCCGCCGTCTCAGCTGCGGCCAAGTTTCGTTGATTCATCTGCTGCAGCGATTCCTGATCCAAAGCGATGACCTGAGCCATTTCAATTTCAGAAATGTTCATGATCTGGTCCTGAAGATCTCCTGCTTGCTTCTGTGTAATCATATAGAGCGTAAAGCCCTGCTCAAATTCTCCCTGCTCGATGTCCTGGACATCCGGGAACGTCTTGACGATCTCCCCGGAGCGCTCCAGCAGCTCGAATACCATAAAAGCCCGAACCGCCTTCAGCATGCAGTCATCCCGCAGCTTGACTTGTATGTACAGCACCTGATGCCCTTCTGATATCGATTGGCTCAGTACCGAGAATTGAAACTCGTCCAGCTCAATGCCTGTTACTGCTGCACTATGGTCTGGGACGGCCGCTGCGGCAGGAGCGGCCACGGCAACCTCACCGCGCTCAATCGCTTGCAGAGATGACACAATGGACGATACATCGGCCTTGCCCTCTCCGCCCTCAACGATGTCCTGCACCATGGACTCCAGTGCATCAAGGCTTTTGAACAACGTATCAAAAATATAATCCTGCATTTTGAGCTTCTCGTTCCGCACTAGATCAAGCACATTCTCCATCTTGTGCGTCAGTGAGGCCAGATCCTCAAAGCCCATTGTGGCTGCCATACCCTTAAGAGTATGGGCCGAGCGGAATATGACCTGAACAATACTCAAATCATCCGGGCTGGCTTCCAGCTGCAGCATATTTTCATTTAGCGATTGCAGATGATCATTGGACTCATCAATAAACATGCTTAAATACTGATTCATGTCCATTGCGAGACACCTCCTCCATGAGTTCACTTTCCGTTTTTCACTGCTTGAATCAACTTGTCCGGAATGGAATGAAGCGGGAGCACATGACTCACGCAGCCCAGCTCAACGGCGGAACGAGGCATACCATAGACAACACAGGTCTCTTCACTTTCAGCTATGGTTGAAGACACACCCGAGTCATACAGCATTTTCATCGCCTTGGCTCCGTCACTGCCCATACCGGTCATCAATACGGCGTGACGCTTTATATGTTGAAAAGGGAGCAGTGATTCAAACAGGACATCAACCGATGGGCGGTGGCCGTTTACCTGCTCTTCCTGAGAAACCCTGATGATCCATTCTCCGCCGGCCGACTCCACAATTCGAATGTGGTGTCCCCCCGGTGCAACATATGCACAGCCTTGCTTTAGAACCATCCCCTGCTCGGCTTCCTGCACGTGTAACGGGCTGAATGTGTTTAAACGTGCAGCCAGCGATTTTGTAAAATTAGGCGGCATATGCTGTACAATAACGACCGGTGCCGGGAAATTTGCCGGAAGCCGCTCTAGCAGCGTTCTCAAAGCTCTCGGTCCACCGGTAGAGCAGCCAACTGCAACAATATGCTCCAGGGCCGGACTTGTCTGATGTGCCTTATGCTGACTCCCTGCACCTCGTTCTAGCACAGGCTCACCCGGTCTACTTTGATGACCCCGTTCCTTCCTGGTCGTCTCCGGGGCTGCGGCTGGGTCAGCCTGCTGCGTCGGTTTCGGCTTGCTTCGCTTGAAGTGATCGCGGCCAGCGTTAGTGCTCTCATGACGCTCAGCAGCTTGACGGGCCTCAGGAGGCTTCCGTACTGCTTGACCTTTCGGCTTTGATTCAATGTCTTTCAGGCTGCCGGCTCCTCGGCCTTGCTCGCTCTGCGCCTTATCTTGCCGGTCCTTCCCGGGTATACCAGGGCCTGCATCCATAGATGGTAATGTCCCAGTGGCATTCCGAGAAGATTGCGTCCGGGGCTCACCGGATTCCTTTACCTTCTGCTCCTCTTCCCAAAGCGCTCTTCGCTCTTTAGCCTGAATCGCTGCACTGAGCTGCTTGTTCAGCTCCTTGGCCACATTATTGATGTCCTGGTCATGCACGACAGAGGGCTTGCGTATGAAATCAAATGCGCCGGACTCCAATGCCAGGATGGTTTCCTTCATTCCCTGCTCATTAATACCGGACAGCATAATTACAGGCTTTGGCTGATCCTGCATAATGCGCTTTAGCGCTTCCAGCCCGTTCATTTCCGGCATTTCCACATCCATGGTAATGAGATCAGGATTCAGCTCTCTTACTTTCTGTAATGCCTCAATTCCGTTTGCAGCCGTTCCGACGACCTGAAATCGGGAATCCTTTTGGATCAAATCCGTAATGATTTGTCTCATGAATTTGGAATCATCAACCACCAGCACACGAAAAGCCCTCATAGATGTCTACACCTCAGTTATATTCGTCCGCATGATACGGCTATTTTCGCTTAAGAAAACGCTGCACGAAACCCTTGACACCCTTATGGACAGTGCCGCTGTCCTTGAATGGCACATCGGCATAATTCGCCGCCAGGCGTTCAATGTCCCTGGATGCCTCGCTTTTCGGGAATCCGACCAGAAAGGGAACTTGCCGTTTCACAGACCTGGATACGGACTGGTCATCACGGACATATCCCAGAAGAGAAATATCCAGCTGCAAAAACCGTTTCGCAGTTAGAATGATTTTGCTGGACGTTTCCTGGGCTTCCTGAGCATCCCCTGCCCGGTTAATCATTAAGGTAAAGGGAACTTCCGGATGGTTATTATGAACCACCTTGATCAAGGCATAAGCGTCCGTAACCGACGTGGGCTCCGGTGTCGTCACGACCAGACATTGATCCGCAGCCGTAATAAAATTAATGTTCTCCCGGGACAACCCTGCTCCCGTATCAAACAGAATATAATCCAGATCACTGGCCAGCGCTTCCATCTGCTGAATAAAGCGGCTAACATCCTTATCGGTCATTGCAAACATATCTGCGATGCCGGAGCCTCCGGCGATAAATGGCAGGCCATAGGGTCCGTGATGAATCACCTCTGCAAGACTCTTCTCCTGGCGCAGCACGTGATACACGTTATACCTTGAGGAAACGCCCATGAGAACGTCAATGTTCGCCATGCCAAGATCTGCATCAAAAATTAACACTTTCTTGCCCTGCTGCTGCAGTGCCAGCGCAAAATTCAAAGTAAAGTTGGATTTGCCTACGCCGCCCTTCCCGCTGCAGACAGTAATGAATCGGGCTGAACGCGGAACCGCAGTCATGTCTGCAGAGGCCTGTGATGTTGCTAACTGCCGCAGCGCTTCTGCCTGATCGCTCATGCGGGAGTCTCCCCGAACAGCATCCTAGCCAGCATATTCTTATCCGGCATTAGCAGATCATCCGGTACATTCTGTCCGTTCGTCATGTAGGATAGCTGAACCGGGAAAGAGGATAACAGATTATAGATGGCTCCGCAGCTTCCCGTTTCGTCGAGCTTTGTAAATATCACCTTATCGAGTCCATACTTGCTGAAATGACCTGTAATGTGCTCCATGTCCTCACTTTTTGATGTCAAGCTGAGCACAAGATAAGTCTCACTTTCATGATTCTCAGGAAGCAGGCTATGCAGTTCGGAGACGAACAGCTCACTCCGGTAATTACGTCCTGCCGTATCCATGAGAATCAGATCACACGCTTTTAGATTCTCCAGTGCCCTCTGCATGTCTTCAGAAGTCTGAACTACCTCGATCGGCAAATTGAGGATTGAAGCGTAGGTCTTCAGCTGCTCTACCGCCGAAATTCGGTACGTATCCGCTGTAATAAAGCCAACCTTTCGCCGATATTTAAACATCTGCTCCGCTGCCAGCTTGGCGATCGTGGTCGTCTTTCCGACCCCCGTCGGGCCAGCCACATAAACAATACGGGTACCCGGCTGAATCCCCCCACCGATTCTACCTTCTAGAAAGCTGGCGGCCTGAGAAATAAACAAGTCTTTTAACTCCTCTGCACTCAGCTCACCGCCAGCTTCATTCCATTTCATGACGGCTTCCTCAACCCATAATTGGAAAATTGCCGGTGAGAGACCCTGTCCGATCAAGCTGTCACGGATGGAGGCGATTGCGTCCGGGAGCACCTCCTTGGCTGCCGTTTGGCGGGACAGACGTGCAATCCAATCCTTCATTTCCCGAATTTCATCAAATAGCTTCTGCTCCGCTGCACTTCGATTAAAGGATGGCTCTTCTTCAGTGCTCCACGCTTCGAATTTGGCCGAGGCAACACCTGAACGAGATCCCGTGGTGTTCAGAGCTCCTGCCGCCGTTTCCGCAGCTGCACTTGATTGGCTTTCGTCCTCACGTTCCAAGTGTTTATCTGCTCTTGGGGCTTGAGGCTCGCTTTGCTGAGGCGTCTTTGCTTTGCCATCCAGTTCCTCCGGCGATTTCAGACTTTCAGTGTTCACCCTGGCTGATGTCTTGTAGACGCTGGCTGCTGCCTGCCGGGGAATGTGAGGCTTTGGCGCAATGGCTGCCGCCTCAGCTTCGCGCTGATCTCCATCTGGCTTGACTGCCTTAGGCTGAGCCTTCTCTGTCTTAACGGTCTCATTTTTCTCTACAGCTGCGATGACCTCAATTTTTCGACTTGTAAACATACCGAGGAAGCCGCCCACTTTAATTTCTTTGGAGCTAAGAATGACAGCATCACTGCCCAGGTCTTTCCGAATGCTTAGCATAGCTTCCGGCATGGTGTCCACGATATACTTTCTTACTCTCATAAGTTCACCACTCCGACACTCTGAATTTCTACGTTGGGCTCAAGCTCACTATAAGAAAGCACCGGGATATCCTGCATGCTGCGCTCAATGACCTGCCGAAGATACATCCGGATTCCTGGAGAGGTCAAAAGGATTGGCTGCTGTCCCATTTGAATAATGCGGTTCACCTGTTCACTCAGCTTCTGGAAAATACTCTGCGTCGCAGCCGGGTCCATTGCAATGTAGCTTCCCTGCTCTGTCTGCTGTACGCTTTCTGCGATTTTCCTCTCCAGCGCCGGCCCCACGGTGATCACACGCATGGCTTCGCCTTCCCGAACGTACTGCTGGGTGATTTGTCGCGATAATGCCTGTCGGACATACTCTGTTAAGACGTCTGGGTCCTTCGAATACTGTCCTGAATCCGCCAAGGTTTCGAAGATCGTTACCAGATCCCGAATTGAAATCTTCTCCTTGAGCAGCTTCGCAAGCACCTTCTGTACATCCCCCACAGAAAGAATCGAAGGAATGAGCTCGTCCACCAGCACCGGATAAGTTTCGCGAAGATTGTCAATCAGTGATTTCGTTTCCTGACGTCCAATCAGCTCGTGCGCGTGACGTTTTATCAGCTCTGTCAGATGAGTCGCCACTACCGAAGGAGGATCTACAACCGTATATCCGGCAAGCTCAGCGCGTTCCTTTGCCGCCTCATCAATCCAAAGTGCTGGAAGGCCAAAGGCCGGCTCCATCGTCTCAATGCCTGTCACCGTATCATCCTCGTAGCCGGGGCTCATCGCTAGATAATGGTTCAGCAGCAATTCTCCGCCGCCCACGGTATTTCCCTTGATCTTGATGACGTATTCATTCGGCTTGAGCTGAATATTGTCCCGAATCCGAATGACAGGAACAACCAGTCCCATTTCTAAAGCGCATTGTCTCCGGATCATAATAATACGATCCAGCAGGTCTCCTCCCTGCTGGGTATCTGCCAGCGGGATCAATCCGTATCCAAATTCGAACTCAATCGGGTCGATCTGCAGCAGGTTAATGACACTTTCCGGACTGCGGACCTCTTCAATCTGCTGTTCTTCCTCTAGCTGCTCCACCTCTACCTGCTTACGATCTAGGCTGCTCTGCATCGTTCGAGCGGCGATAAACAAGACGAAAGCAATAGGCAACGTTGTAATCAAATGAATTGGGGTCAGCAGTCCCAAGAGGGCAACCGTTCCGGCAACGATGTACAGCAGCTTAGGGTAGGAGAGAAGCTGACCTGCCAAGTCATCAGACAGGTTTCCATCGGAGGAGGCTCTGGTTACAATCAGGCCCGCTGCTGTTGAAATCAGCAATGCCGGAATCTGGCTGACCAAGCCGTCGCCAATGGTCAGGATGGAGTACGTGCTCATGGCCTCTCCAAAGGGCATACCGTGAATGGACATCCCGATAATAAAGCCGCCGATCAGATTGATGAGCAGGATAATAATAGAGGCAATGGCATCACCCTTTACAAATTTACTGGCACCGTCCATTGCTCCATAAAAGTCTGCCTCTCGTTCAACCTTCTGCCTGCGTTCTCTGGCCTGTGATTCATTGATCATCCCGGCATTCAGATCCGCATCAATACTCATCTGCTTGCCTGGCATCGCATCCAGCGTAAAGCGGGCTGCTACCTCGGCTACCCGCTCCGAGCCTTTTGTGATCACGATAAACTGAACCACAACCAGAATCAGGAAAACGACGAAGCCAATCGCGATCTGTCCGCCGGCAATCCAGCTTCCGAACGTCGATACCACTTCACCGGCCTCTCCTTCCGACAGGATCAGCTTGGTTGTGGATACATTCAGAGAAAGCCGGAACAAGGTTGTAATCAAAAGCAATGAAGGAAAGATGGAAAATTCCAGCGCTTCCTTGGTATTCATTGCAACTAACAAAATGATCAGGGCCAGCGAGATGTTGATCACGAGGAGCACATCTAAAAGCCAGTCCGGAATGGGAAGAATCATCATAAGCACGATTCCGATGACACCCACTAAAACCGATAAATCCTTCACCTTCACTGCTGCCGGCCTCCGTTCCCTGCTTTAATTCGCCTTGCCTTTAAGCTTGTATACATATGCCAGCACTTCAGCTACGGCCTGAAACAAGTCTCCCGGTATGGCGTCGCCAATTTCAGTCCGTTGAAATAATGCCCGTGCAAGCGGTTTGTTCTCCATTGTCATCACGCCATGATTCTTGGCAATTTCTTTGATTTTCAAAGCCATATAATCCTGCCCTTTGGCAAGCACCTGCGGCGCTTCCATGCTGGAGCCGTCATACTTCAGTGCTACAGCAAAGTGGGTCGGGTTCGTAATGATGACGTCCGCCTTCGGAATCTCCTGCATCATACGCTGCAGTGCCATCCGCCGCTGGCGTTCCCGGATCTTTCCCTTGATTAAGGGATCGCCTTCCATCTTTTTATACTCGTCTTTGATGTCCTGCTTGGACATGCGGATGTTCTTTTCGTAATCGTATTTCTGATACATATAATCGAAGACCGCGAGAACGAGTAGGCCGGCCCCGATCCTAATCCCCAGCCAAAGCGTAACATCAGCTGTAAAATGCAGTATTTGTCCCGGACTGGTAGTGGCCAGCTTGGACAGGTCTTCCTTCGCACTCCAAAGTGAGGTGTATACAAGGTATCCGATAATGGCCAGCTTAAGTATGGATTTGGAGAATTCAACCAATGAACGAAGCGAGAATATATTCTTGAACCCTTTAATGGGATCCAGCTTGTTCAGCTTCATCTTCAATGGCTCTCCCGTAAGCAGAAACCCGACCTGCATGTAATTTACAATGATCGCAATAACGAGCACGCTAATAAATATCGGAGCCACGAGAATCAGAATTTGTATGCCATACTCTCCCAGAAGCATGACTACATTATCTGTAGTAACCGCCATCTCCAGACGATTGATGAATACATCCGTAAACAGCCGGACCAGATGATTCTGAATATAGCCTCCGAAAAAAATAAGGCAAATGAAAGCAGCAAGCAGGATGGAGGCGCCGGAAAGCTCCATACTTTTAGCAACCTGTCCTTTTTTACGTGTTTCCTGCCTCTTTTTCGGCGTGGCCTTCTCGGTCTTCTCCCCCGCAAACAGCTGCAGATCCATCTCAAATCTCAATTGTATTCCTCGCTTTCCCCTGCCGCTATTCCGGCCTTTGCCCCAGAACACCAAGCAGTCCCTGCAGCGCCCTGAACAGCTTGTCGAACAGATGATCAAACAGCGTCACCATTCCAGGCATTAAAAGAAAGAGCATGCCCAAACCAACCAGTATCTTGAC
Source organism: Paenibacillus algicola (assembly GCF_005577435.1). Lineage (NCBI taxonomy): Bacteria > Bacillati > Bacillota > Bacilli > Caryophanales > Paenibacillaceae > Paenibacillus > Paenibacillus algicola. The sequence continues at coordinate 2,658,657 of NZ_CP040396.1, forward strand.
AATAATTCCAATGACAAACACGTTAAACTGCGGCGCTGTTCTTGCTAGAAAGCCCAATCCCAGATCCGTTAAAAATAAAGATACGACAATCGGAGCCGACATCTGCAGCGCCAGTGCAAATGAATACGAAAAGGTCTTGATCAAAAATTCCGAAGTGCTGCCGTCCTCAAATTTGAAAAACACATTTCCCGTTACAGGCACCCACTCATAGCTGTACATAATGGCATCCAGTAGATAGTGGTGGCCGTTCATGCTCAGAAATACCAGAATGGCCAGCATATACTTAAAGTTGCCGATCAGTGGCGAGGATACGCCTGATACAGGATCAATCACATTCGCCATTGCAAAGCCAATCTGGATATCAATCAATGCTCCTGCCGTCTGTACGACGGCAAACATCAGGTAGGCCGTAAAGCCCAGCAGCAGTCCAATCAGCACTTCTTGAAGGATCAGCAAGATATAGGACATATTGTCTGTCACTGTCTGACTTAAGCCAAACGAAAGATAAACGAGCAGCGTGACAATAAACGACAAGCCCAGCTTATGGGTGGTCGGCACCGTTCGCGAAGAATAGACCGGAGCGACCACAAAAAATGCTGTTATTCGACAAAACATAAGCATAAAAACGGGAACACTTTGCTCTAACCATTCCATGGACATTCAGCCTATCCGATATATTTGTAGAGATTGTCCAGAATCCCAAACGTGAAATCCACCAATGTGGTTAAGATCCAGGGCCCAAATATGAGCAAGGCCAGCAGAACCACGATAATTTTGGGAACAAAGGCCAGGGTTTGCTCCTGAATCTGTGTTGTTGCTTGAAAAATACTGATAGCCAGACCCGCTAAAAGAGCAAGGATCAGCATCGGCGCACTCACCTTCAAAACGGTATACACAGCCTGACCGGCTAAGCCGATAATAAATTCAGCATTCACGGTTTGTCCTCCTGATCATTATTTCTGCTGCCTGCAGCTATGTGTTGAAGCTCATCAGCAAGGACTTTACAACCAGATACCAGCCGTCTACCAGCACAAACAGTAAAATTTTGAAGGGTAATGAGATCATGACCGGTGGCAGCATCATCATCCCCATGGCCATAAGAACGCTGGCTACGACAATATCAATGACCAGAAACGGAATAAAAATCATAAAGCCCATTTGAAATCCTGTTTTTAGCTCACTGATCGCAAAGGCAGGGACAAGAACCGTTAATGGGATGTCCTCGTACGTTTCCGGTTTATCTTCACCGGTATATTTCATAAACAGTAAAAGATCTTTCTCACGTGTATGAGCGAACATAAACTGCTTAATGGGATCCTCTGCTCTCTCCAAGGCTTCGCTTTGCGTAATTTCTCCCTGCAGATAGGGCTGCAGTGCCTGTTCGTTCATTGTTGAGAACGTAGGCGCCATGATAAACAGTGTGAAGAATAACGCAAGCCCGATGAGAACCTGATTCGGAGGTGTCATCTGTGTCCCCAGGGAAGTACGGACAAACCCGAGGACAATGACAATCCGTGTAAAGCTCGTCATGAGCACCAGAATGGCTGGAGCGACACTTAGTACGGTGATTAGCAGGATCAGGGACAGTGCACTTGTACCGGGCTGCTCGCCTTCTCCGCCAATTTGAATATCAATATTCGGAATGGGATCCGCCAAGACGGGAGTGGCCCAGGCCGCACCGACAAGGAGGATCAGTAGCATCAGACTAGCAATTCGTTTGTTCATGAATCCTTTTGATCCTCCCGCAGCAATTCTTCGACCTTTTGTTTCCGGTTCGGTACATTGCGCAGCTTGGATTCAAACACTTCATGAAATGATGAAGTATCCTCAAGTTCAACATCCTCCGGAGGACGATTCTTTTTTAGCTTGGCAGCAAAATTACTGATGAACGGGGGCATGGTGCCCGCCGCGCGATGCTGTTCCTGCTCCATTGCTGCCCTTAACCGTGCCACCTCATCAGGGTCGGTGATCTTGTCGAGCAGTGACAGATCCTCACCGACACCGACAACATAAATGCTCTCTCCCACCTCAATGACCTGGACAGATTTGTTCGGCCCCATTCCCAAGGCACCTAATGTCTTGATGGAGCGTCCTTTCATCCAGCTTTGATTCTTCCGGCCTAAATAGCGGAACAGTGTAATAATGAGGAACACAATGATGGCAAGCACAATGAATACGTAGAACAATTGCAGATAAAAGCCCGACGTATCCGGTCTCGGTATATCGGATGACAACGGCATGTCTTACACGCCGAGCGTTTTGTTAATCGCTTCAATGACCCGATCAGCCTGGAATGGCTTCACAATAAAGTCCTTTGCACCCGCCTGAATGGCATCAATAACCATGGCCTGCTGGCCCATCGCCGAGCACATAATGACTTTCGCATTGGGATCATTCTTCTTGATTTCTTTCAATGCCGCAATACCGTCCATTTCAGGCATTGTAATGTCCATTGTGATCAGATCCGGACGCAGCTCCTTAAACTTCTCAATAGCTTGCGCGCCGTCCTGCGCCTCTCCTACCACTTCGAACCCATTTTTGGTCAAAATGTCACGAATCATCATTCTCATAAATGCAGCGTCGTCCACGATCAGAATTCGATTTGCCATTGATTTAAAATCCTCCCTAAATGTGTGCTATTGTAATTTTTGTATTCGGTCCCATTGGCTTACGATATCTGTCACACGGACGCCAAAGTTCTCGTCAATCACGACGACCTCGCCTTTAGCAATCAGCTTGTTGTTCACCAGGATGTCTACAGGCTCTCCCGCAAGCTTGTCCAGCTCAATAATAGAGCCTTGTGACATTTCCAAGATATCCTTAATTTGCTTCTGGGTCCTTCCTAATTCTACGGTGACTTTAAGAGGAATGTCCATCAGTAAGTTCAAATTGTTTTCATCGGCTGGGCCAAAAGGTGCATTTTGCAAATTAGCGAACTGCACCGGCTGCACATTTACGTTCCGGTTTGGTACTCCTCCAAAATGCTGCGGGGCCTGAGGATAAGGCATTTGCGGCTGACCATACGGCGCTTGTCCATACCCTGGCTGGCCGTACGGCGACTGCACATATGGTGGCTGGCCGTAGCCTGGTTGACCCGGCATCTCTGCACCCGGCATCCCTTGACCGTATCCATAGCCTGGCGCAGGCTGTCCTGGCGGCGCCAGATCTGGCTGCGGAGGCTGTGCTGGGGCGGCTGGGGCTTGAGCAGCAGGAGCGGCTTCAGCGGCAGCTGGCTCTTCGGCCTCAGCTTCACCGCCATTCATAAGAATGTTCACCATATCCTTGGCGAATTGTACCGGGAGAAGCTGCATGATGGTGGAGTCGATCAAATCCCCGATAATAAGCCGGAAGGAAATTTTGATCAATGTCTCATCCCCTGGCAGATTGCTGACGCCATCTCCATTCGACATGTTCAGGATGTCAATTCCCGGTGGAGAAATATTGACGAACCGGTTGAAAATGGTGGACATACTCGTGGCTGACGAGCCCATCATCTGGTTCATCGCTTCTTGAACGGCACTGATATGAATCTCATTCAGCTCTTCATCCTGAGGTGCCCCTTCTCCGCCCAGCATAAGATCTGCGATGATCTGAGCATCTCTGGTCTTGATCACCAGCGAATTAATTCCTTCAAAGCCATCTACATAAGTGACGTGGACCGCAACATGAGGCTTCGGAAACTCCGCTTCGAACTGATCTCTTGTAATAATCGATACTTTTGGTGTGGTAATATCCACCTTTTTGCCCAGCAGTGTGGACAAGGCCGTAGCTGCGCTGCCAAATGTGATATTTCCGATCTCGCCTAAAGCATCCTGTTCAAGCGGTGTCAGCACATCATCCACACTCAGCGGGGAGGATGGAGTCGAAGACATTCCTGATTGCTGCAGCAGGGCGTCAATCTCTTCCTGGGATAAATAATCTTTACTCGTCAAATTCTTCATCTCCTTCGCTGACGATTTCATCAATCTGCACCGCAATCCGGTCCTTTAAGGTGCCCGGGCTTCCCATAAATTTCACCTTGTCACCGACCTTGATCGACAGCCCGTTATGTACAGGCTTGTTCAGCGTAATTACATCGCCCGTGCTCAATCCCAAGAATTCGGATATCGTAATTCGCGATTCGCCCAGCTCGGCAATAATCGGAAGCTCCGCTTTATTTACGCGTGCCTTTAGTGCATCTACCTCTTCGGGATCCCTGACCTTCTTCTCTGATGTAAACCATTGATGAACAGAGAGCTTGGACATGATAGGCTCTAGTACCACATGCGGAATACAAAGGTTAATCATCCCGGAGGTATCTCCAATTTTGGTACTGAGAGAGATCAAGGCAATCGTCTCGTTCGGTGATACAATCTGCATGAACTGCGGGTTAGTTTCCATAGCCTCTAGACGCGGTGAAATATCAAGCACGGTCTTCCAGGCCTCCTGAAGGCTTTCAAATGCACGACTGAAAATCCGTTCCATAATAATCGTTTCAATTTCAGTCAAAGATGTAATTTTGGATGGTGCACTTCCCGATCCGCCTAAGAGGCGATCCAGCATGGCATAGGCGATGTTGGGGTGAACCTCCAGCACCATCCGCCCTTCCAGCGGCTCCGCTTCGAAGATATTCAGGACCGTCATTTTGGGAATGGACCGGATGAACTCATCATAAGGGAGCTGCTCCACCTGAACGACATTTATCTGGACAAATGTGCGCAGCTGGGCTGAAAAATAGGTCGTCAGATAACGAGCAAAATTCTCATGGATCCGTGTCAGGCTTCGGATATGATCCTTCGAAAATCGCACGGCGCGTTTAAAGTCATACGAGCGGACTTTTTTCTGCGTATCTTCCTTTTTCAGCTCATCTGCATCCATTTCACCGGACGAGAGTGCAGCCAGGAGGGCGTCAATTTCATTTTGCGATAATACGTCCACCAATTACCTCACCCCCTTATGTGCAAGCTGTGGATGCTCATTTTAAATGCCAGTGACCAGCTTGTTCGTAACGTCCACTTGCACGACTTCACCTTGCTTCACATTCTTGTTAATTTCGTCCTGCAATACTTTGGTGAGCTGCTCGACTCCTTTAGAATCTTTCAAGCTTTCCGGCTTGGTATCCATCAGAGTCTTAATAATGATCGGCTTGATGCGAATTTCCTTGATCTTATCAAAGTCCTCCTTCGCCTTCTTGTCACTCAGCTGAAAAGCGAAGCTGATCTTCGCAATATAGCTGGGATCGGACATATTCGTCGTAATATCCACCAGCTCTGAAGTTACCTCGACAATTTCATCTGCCGTCATTACAGGCTCCTCCTGCTTTATCGGAGCCGCTTGCTTGTCATCTCCGCCCAGCAGCTTGTCAGATAATAAAAAGACGACTAACACAATCAAAGTGATGGATACCAGTATGGTAATGAGCCAGGGAAGCATTTTTTTCATGGGGATTCCTCCGTCTGATGCTGCACTTTAATGGATGCCTGCTGCATGCCGATCTCCTGGTGATAAGCTTTGATGGACTGGATTACTTCAGGCGCTTTCTCCAGCACAATTAATCTTTTGCCGGTTGTCAGCGTAATGTAGGTGTCCGGCGTTTCCTCCACCATCTCGATCAGCAGCGCATTCAGCCACATTTGTGAACCGTTTAATCTTGTTACCAGGATCATTGAAAGCCTCCTCCAGATCATCAGGGGGGAACAAGCCCCCCTTTAGTCATTCAATGCTTAACGCTTCAGGTTAACAACTTCCTGCAGTACCTCATCCGAAGTTGTAATGATCCGGGAATTTGCCTGGAATCCACGCTGGGCCACGATCATTTCCGTAAATTCGCCCGTCAGGTCCACATTGGACATCTCAAGCTGGCCGGCAACAATAGCACCCGTTCCGTTCTCTTCACTGTTAGCTGCAAGGCCCATGGCTTCTGCGTCTCCGTCTTCACCCAGTGCATTTGCATTTACGCGGTAGAGGTTCCCTCCGACCTTTTCCAGAGCAGAAGGATTCGCAACCTTAGCTACGCCAATCTGAACCGCGTCACCGTCTCCGCCCTGCGTCAGAATCGATCCGTCGAGTCCGATCGAGAAGCTGGTTACTTCCGCTCCCAGTACAATCGGTGCCCCATCAATATCACAGACGAACATCCCGTCGGAAGTGACCAGAGCCCGGTTACCGTCCAGCATAAAGTTACCGGCACGTGTCAGGAACGGGACTTCCTGATCTTCACTCATCTTGACCATGAAAAATCCGTCACCGTCGATACGAAGATCCGTCGGATTGTTCGTTGTCTGCGCGCTGCCCGGAGTGTGCACGGTATCAATGGAGCCAATCGTGACACCCAAACCGATTTGCTTGGCGTTGACGCCGCCCTGTTCCCCTTCAACCGGAGCAGTGACACCGGAAACCGTTTGGCTCAAAATATCCTTAAACATTACGCGGCTGGCTTTAAAGCCCACCGTGTTTACGTTCGCGATATTGTTACCGATCACGTCCAGCTTGGTTTGAAATCCTCTCATCCCGGATACGCCTGAATACATTGATCTCAGCATGTTTATTTATCCTCCTTATAAAGACCGCTTCTGTCGATCCACGGTCTATGGCTTCCTTACGGGCCAGCCGTTTAATAATTAAGAAATGATGACCGCACTATCAATTTGTGTAAACACATTGTCCTTCATGGCCTTGCCATCCATCGCTGTCACCATCGTGCGATTATGCACGTTCACAATAAATGCCATGTCTTTGAGCAGAATCAGTGATTCTTTACTGCCTTTGGCTGCTGCCTGCTCGACTGCGGTGCTGATCTGAGCCAGCTGGTCGCTTTGAAGCTGAATGCCTCGCTGCTCCATTCGTTTGGCAGCATGCTGACTGATTTTGATCTGATTCTCTCTTAGAAGCTCCTTGAACACCCCGTTCTCTGCAGAGCTGCCTGGAGGAGAAGACTGTCTTTTGTTGTGTAGAGAAGCAGGATGAAGGGTGCCTGGATACATCGATCCAATGGTTATCCGGTCATTCATATTTCAGTACCGTCAGCAGGCTGTTGAGAATCCGCTGTATTATCACTATAGCTCCCGTCATCTTCAGCCAGCTGAATATCCTCATTGCTGCTCTCACCCGGCGCTGGTGTTGGCGTCTCTGGTGATGGGGAAGGGGCTGATGCCGGTGCGTTCTCGATCTGCACGATGTGCTCCAGCGCAATCTCTGCCGCTCCGATACTTGCGTAATGCATGCCTCCCCGGATGAGGATCGAGTCCACGATGCCTGATTTAACGGAAGAGTTTCCGCTTTGATCCACCGCAATCCAGCTTACCTTTTGCCCGATTAGACCGGACGCACTGCCAAGAGACTGCCTCATATCGGTCAACTGGGATGAGATATTCATAAGCTGCTCCAAGGAAGTGAATTGGGCCATCTGGGCAATAAATTCCTTATCCTGCATTGGCTGCATAGGATCCTGATAACGAAGCTGCGCAATCAAAATACTCAGAAATTGATCCTTGCCCATCGTGCTCGTATCTTCGGCCTTGCCGGCCTGCTGGATATTGCTTGGCGAATAATGAGGCCATACTGCTTGATTGATGTAGCCTGAGGCCATAATTGTGTTCACCTCCGTGTTCTAAGCTTTAGCCTGGAAGCCACCCTCCCGGCCTAACTGGCTGAGTTGCTCCGCTTCGGCCTTCCGCTCGTTCCATTCCTCGGTCAGCTCTGCGGTGAGTAAAGCGTCGTCAGTCGTCGTATCGGCTTCTTTGGAGCGTCTGCCCGGCTGCTGCTGTCCTGAACCTGACTGCCTGCCGTCCTGCATATGAAATTGGGACGTGGAGGTCTGGCTGTTCTGAGTAACCTCCAGCTTCTCGACTTGCAGACCTTGTCCCAGCAATGCCGTACGCAGCTGGGTCATTTGCTGGTCAAGCAGTTCCCTGGCTTCAGCGCTGTGAGTCATAAACTGCGCCACCAGCTGGCCGTTTTGCATCATTATTTTGATGTCGACCTTGCCCAGATGCTCTGGATTCAAAGAAATTCTGGCTTCAGTGAAGCCCTGCTGCTTGATAAATTCCAGCTTGTTTACCGTAAACTGGGTCATTTCCCTTGCAAATTGATGCACTGGCATCGGTTCTGTCGTCTTGATCGGCGTGCTGCCTCCCGAACGAATAGCCAGCTGTCCGGCTGTTAATACTTCCGGCTCCGGCAGCAGCTCAGAAAATTCTGACTGTTCTTCCATAAGCGGCAGCGCTGTCGATGCATTTGCTTTAATAGAAACCTCAGAGAATTCTTGCTTCGTGAACTTGCCGCGGACCGCAGCATGAAGCATCTCTTCATAGCCCTTTAACAGATTGCGCAGCTGGGAGCTGAACTCCTCTGCAGCCTCTGGCTTTACCTTGAGCTGAGAAAGCTGTGTCAGTATGTCCTGAACGGCAAAGCGTATCGTTTCTTTATGTGCAGCCAGCGCCGGCAGTTGAACCATTGATTCCTCGGTTGATGTCCAAGCAGCACTGGCCGAGCCTGCCGAGCCCTGTTCTTGCTGCATGGATTGGAAGCGTTGGATGACCAGCTGAGCCGTAGCCAGCCAGGCCTGCAGCTCCTGTAGCAGGTCTGAATTCTCTTCTAATGCCTGCTCCAGCTGTTCCAAATGAGGGACCTCGGTGTATTGCAGTGCCCCTTCTAATAGATCCAGCTCCTGGCTTCCGGCAAGCCTCAGGTCCTTTAACGCATCTGCCAGACTCCCGGAAGTACGAAGCAGCTCGGCCAGCCTGCTAATATCACTCTCTATATAGAGTGCACTCTCTCCCGCGGCAATCAGTTCAGAGCCTTCAGCCGGCGTGCTGCGTAACCACGCAAGCAGCGGATTCAAGCCATTGCCGCTGACATCGGCAGGCATCGATTTCTTGCTGCCTTCCGCACCCATTTGGAGATTTAAAGCCTCGCCGAACATCCCGAGCAGTACACCTTGCCCCTGTTGACCCGCTTCAGAGACTTTGCCTAACGGACTGGAGGATGCACCGGATGAGGCCGTCAGCTTTTGAAAGATTAATGACATGGATTATTCACCTCCTTTCCCATGGCTTTCCCGGGATAAAAAACTACTGGGCACCCATCAGACGATTCAGGATTCTGGCAGCCATTTCAGGCTCAGCGCCAGACAGCTCATCCAGAATTTTGGCTCTGGCTGCATCATCGACGGATTTAAGGATCGTAATCGCTTTATCAGGTGTAATCTTATAGGTTTGAATCAGCAGCTCTGCAGCGCTCTTAGGTGCCATTCTGGAGAAGGTCTGGCTTAGCTCATTTTGATCCAGACTGCTTCGCTGGCTATCCGATACATCCTGCTCTTCTTTAGCTAGACGGGATTGCAGCGCCGCAATCGCTTGATCCCTCGCCGGCTTTGCATCCTTTAACAGCATCGTTGCATCCGCTGCGGTTTGAGGGTTCATTTTTTCCAAAATCGCCGCTCGTGGATCATTCTTCATGGCTCCCAGGATGAGCACCATTTCCTCTTTCATCAAGCTCTCGATAATGGGAGCTGCTTTACTGGGGCTCATGCCAGCATACATTTTAGCCAGGTCACTAATCTGCTGGAAATAGGGATCCTCTGTTTCCTCTGCCGCAGCCTCATTCTGGGCTGCATCTAACTGCGCCTGCAGCTCCGCAGCTTTGGTCTCTTGGGAGTTCTTCTGACTGGTCATTTCTTCAAGCTCCTGCTCCCGTTCGGCCAGTTGCTGCTTCAGAGCCTCCAATTCCTTTGCCGTGCTATCTTCCTTGTCCTGGGCAGCTGCTTCTTCCGGGGTTAGCTCCGGGCCCGGTATCCAATCCTTCACGATAGGAATCTTGTTTCCTAAATTCATTGCACTATTGCGAAAATCAATGTTAAACAGCGTGAGCAGAACGCCCACCAAAACGATTGTGAACATAATCGGGATCAGGAACAGCAGGCTTTTCTCCAAGCCTCCGCTTGATTCCTCTTGATCCAGCGGCATATCCTTGCGAGCCATTAATGTTATCCTCCTCTGCGGGCTAAGGACGCGTTTATTCGAAAAACGCCTCCGATCTAGCGGCTTTGGACCGTATAACGGACTGTAGCCAGCTCGTCCAGCTCATTTTGTTCCCGCAGGAGACTTTCGTGCCGGAACTTCTCAAGTGATTTTTCTCTTGCTTTCATCCAGACCTTTTCATCCAGCATTTTCTCGGTCAGCTTTCCCTGCTTATGCTTCACGTTGCTGTGGGCCTGCTCAATATCCGTATTCTTCTGCTCGATGAGGGTGTCCAGATACTCTGCATAAGACTGCAGGCGGCACATTTCCGAGATCGGAGTACTTTTCTGGGCTGCTTGTTGAAGGGAATGGCCAATCTCGTCCCGCTTCTGAAGCAGCTGATGCAGATTTTGCTCCTGCGCCTTCAATTCTCCAATTGCCGCAGACAGCATCCACTCGGCCTGTGCCTTCTCATTGCCTTTAAGATCTACGATTTTTTGAAATGCATAGTGAAACCTCATGAATCATCGTCATCTCCTTGAAAATTCAGCAATTAGACGCTCCTGCACCTTTTCCAGACTTACCTTTTCATTGACTTTCTGCTTCGTAAAATCCCAAATCTGATGGATCATATTTATAGCCTCGTCAATCTCCGCATTAGAGCCTGGCTGGTAAGCTCCAATGTTGATCAGATCCTCGGAATTTTTGTATACGGCCATCAGCCGTTTTACGTTCTCGGCCGCTTCCAGCTGGTCCTCGTGTGCAATATCCTTCATGACACGGCTGATGCTCGCCAGCACATCAATCGCTGGGAAATGCCCTTTGTTAGCAATGCTGCGGTTCAGCACAATATGTCCATCCAAAATGCCGCGGACAGCATCAGCAATCGGTTCATTCATATCATCGCCGTCAACAAGCACCGTGTAAAAAGCAGTAATCGAGCCGCTTGGACCTGTACCGGCTCGTTCCAGCAGCTTCGGCAGGCTGGCAAACACGGACGGGGTGTATCCCCGCATTGCAGGAGGCTCGCCAACCGCTAACCCGACCTCACGCTGTGCCATTGCATAACGGGTGACCGAATCCATCATAAGCATGACATTTAAGCCGCGGTCCCTGAAATATTCAGCAATGGTCGTTGCAATCAATGCGCCCTTAATCCGAATGAGCGCTGGCTGATCCGAGGTGGCCACGATGACTACGGAACGCTTCAAGCCCTCTGGTCCCAGGTCGCGCTCGATAAAGTCGAGCACCTCTCTGCCCCGCTCTCCGATTAGAGCAATGACGTTCACATCTGCGGAGGTGTTCCGGGCGATCATGCCCATCAAGGTGCTCTTTCCGACCCCTGAGCCGGCAAAAATCCCGACCCGCTGCCCTTTACCGACCGTGAGGAGGCCGTCAATAGCTCTCACCCCGATGCTGATCGGCTCTTGCACACGCGGACGATTCAACGGATTCTGCGGGATATTATTGGTAGAGCTGTGAGACATTCGTGCGGGCAGCACAGAACCGTCTAAAGGCTGTCCCAAGCCGTCCAACACTTTACCTAACAGCTCCGATCCCACCTGAACATTAAGCGGCTTGCCGGTGCCAACGACATCACAGCCTGGACCAATTGAATGCAGATCCCCCAAAGGCATCAGCAGCACCTTATTATCACGAAAACCCACGACTTCAGCCTGCAGCGGTTTGCTCTGCTTGGAGGGATAGATGTAGCACACCTCGCCAATACTTGCATCCGGGCCTTCTGATTCCAGCATCAGGCCGATAACCTGAGTCACTTTACCGTTGATCCGCACAGGATCCACATGCTGCAGATGATCTTTATAACGACTGCTGTCCAGCTTACTCATCGGCAGCTCTCCGTTGCGTGTCATCTAGGGATATCCGAATTAATTCCTTCTTGATCTCGGACAGCTGTGTATCAATTCTGGCATCTACACTGCCGAAGGATGACCTAATCACACATCCCAAATCCGTTACAGTGGAGTCCGGCAGCACCTGAAGCTCCGCCTGGGAGTCGACGCTTAATGCAAGCTCCTCCCGGGCGGCGTGAACGAATGCGAACTGGGAGGGAGCCACACAGAGCGAAATCATCCCTTTCTCCTTCTTGCGGGCCAAGTTCTTTCGAATTAGCTTCAGCACGAAATCAGGCTCCAATGTCAATTGGTGATCGACAATCTTCTCGGCGACCGAGCAGCTGAGCTCTACAAGAAACGGCTCGGCTTCCTGAATCAGCTCTTCCTTGGCTGAATAAGCTTGGCTCAAGACGCCCTGGGCTTCCTGGGCCGCTTGCTGCAGGAGCTCATTCATCTCCTGCTGAGCCTTGAGCGACCCGGCCTCATAGCCTTGTTGGAAGCCTTCCGCGCGAGCACCCTCCGCAATGCTTTCGTCCTGACTTCGACGCTCTTCCCACCAGACTGCAATTTGCTCCTGCGCCTGGGAAAGCAGCTGCTCCGCAGCCTCTGCAGCCTCCCTGATTTGACGCTCGGCAAACTCCTTTGCATCCTGCAGCATTTCCTGCTTGGCCAATTGAGCCGATTCCAAAGTGTGCTGTACTTCGGGCTGGAGCTCACTTTCAAATACTGCCGTCTCTCTCTCTTCCGGCTCCGTTGAAGCGTACTTCCGGGACAAATCCAGTTCCTTTAGCATATCAATCGGCATGTACTGAGAAGGCTTGATCAAATTAGACAATGATGTCATCTCCTCCGCCACGGGCGATGATAATTTCTCCAGCTTCCTCCAGTCTGCGGATCGTGCTTACGATGCGCGTCTGCGCCTCTTCAACGTCACGCAAACGCACAGGACCCATATACTCCATCTCTTCCTTGAACGTTTCCGCCATCCGTTTGGACATATTCCGGAAAATAACATCTCGAACTTCCTCGCTTGCCACCTTCAGTGCCAGCTGCAGATCCGCATTCTCGATATCGCGGATGATACGCTGAATCGAGCGGTTGTCCACATTGACAATATCCTCAAAGACAAACATCCGTTTCTTGATCTCTTCCGCCAGCTCCGGATCTTGAATCTCCAGCGCATCGAGAATCGTTCTTTCAGTTCCCCGATCGACTCCATTCAGAATCTGAACGATTGATTCAATACCGCCGGCACTCGTGTAATCCTGCGTGACGGTTGATGACAGCTTCTGCTCCAGCACCCGCTCGACCTGAGCAATGACCTCGGGCGAGGTGCTATCCATAACCGCAACCCGGCGGGCAACCTCTGCCTGCTTGTCCTGCGGCAAAGCCGACAGAATCGAAGCAGCCTGCTCAAACTGGAGGTACGACAGCACCAGAGCAATCGTTTGAGCATTTTCGTTCTGTATAAAGTTGAGAATTTGGCTCGGGTCTGCTTTTCTCGCAAAATCAAACGGACGGACCTGCAGGGTCGCGGTCAGCCTGTTGATAACCTCCCGCGCTTTTTCACTTCCCAAAGCCTTTTCCAGAATTTCTTTGGCGTACGTGATGCCGCCTTGAGAAATATACTCCTGGGCAAGACAGATCTGATGAAACTCCGACATAATGAGCTCTTTCTCGCCACCGTCTACCTTGCGCACATTCGCAATTTCCAGAGTAAGCTGTTCGATCTCATCATCTCTCAGATGCTTGAAGATTTGGGCGGATACCTCCGGCCCGAGTGTAATCAACAGGATGGCAGCCTTTTGCCTGCCGCTTAACATGGGATTTGTAACTCTGGACAATGCTTCCACTCCTATTCCTCAGCAAGCCACGTGCGAAGTAAATTGACGAATTCGTCCGGCTTCTTTTTCGCCAGGGTTTCCAGCTGCTTGCGAACCTGGCTGTCGTTCGTGACGCTTTCCAGATTAATGGAAGGCAATTCGGTAATCGGAGGTAGCTCCAGCTCCTCTTCTTCGTCCTGCGCTCTTCGTCTTCGAACCATAAAGATAATCCCTCCGGCCAGCAAAGCGGCTGCCGCCAGGGCTGCTCCCCAAATGATCGGATTCGATAGAAGAGAATCAGATTCTTCAGCCAAGCTGTTATCTGTAACCTGCGACACGACCGAAACTTTTTTAGCCAAATCAGCATCTGTATATGCAAGGCTCGACTCCGCTAACGAGGCTCTGACGATATTGATCAATATGTTCTCAATCGCCCCGCGTGTAGCTTCATCCAAATTTTCCTCGCCGCCGGGTGGTTCAACAGAGACATTAATGGTTAAATCTTTTACAGAATAAGGACTGGAGATCACGTCTCTTGTAATTCGGTTAACATCATAATTGATAGTGCTTGAGCTTTCTTCCGAGTTACTCTCGCCGCTTGAAGAATCACTGGGATATCCTGAAATTTCTTCCTCGCCTACCCCTGCAACACCGCCTGTAGGATTGCTAGTACCGGAATAATTTTTCTGGATTTCCTGCACACTGATCTCGATTCCCTTCATTTCTTCTTCATTGACCGGCGTAACTAAATTTTCCTTGCTTTGAATCTGATCAAAGTTCAGTGTGGACATGACGAGCACGTTGACCTTATTCGGACCCATGTACTGGGATAGAAATTGCTGCACATTCTGGCGTACATTGTTCTCAAACTGCTTCTGCAGTGCGAAGTTTTCTTCGACTTTGCCAATCAAACCACCTTGACCGCCTTTGGCAGTAGCGAGCAGCTCTACTTCATCATTTGTAATTGTGATGTTCTCAACCGGTAAATTCGGCACTGAGGTTCTGACGAGATTATAATAGCTGTCAATCATTTCCTGGCTTGGACGGTAGCCCGGCTTGAACTTCATGACCACAGAAGCCGTTGCTTTCTCACGGTCGGCTTGAGATGCAAAGAGACTCTCTTTCGGAAGATTCAATAGGACTGTGGCGTCATGTACTCCGCTCATCTTCCTGAGCATGCGCTCTATTTCGCCATTTAGAGCATTTACATATTTCACTTCGAACTCATTATCCGTCATCCCAATTGCGGAAGAGTTCTGTTCGAACGTTTCTAGTCCAATCGTCCCGTTCTGTACGAGACCTTGAGAGCCTACATCAATCTGAACGCGAGTTGCATCCTTGCTTGGAACGGAGAGCGTTGTGCCGTCAGGTCCCAGCTGATAAGGAATGCTTTGCGAATCCAGATGACTCATAATTCCGGCTGCATCTGCAGCATCCAGGTCTCGGAAGGCAACTTCATATTCCGTCTTCGAGAACCTTATGGTTAATGCGACAATCGCAATTATGATAAAAACGATCGTCGATACAAGCATGATTTTTTGCTTGCTGCTAAATTGATTCCAATAACCGGAAGCTTTCTCCCGGTACTGGGTTAATCGCTCATTCACATTGTCACCTCATCACAGTCATTGCTGTAGCTTACATTTGCGTACGCATAATCTCCTGATAGGCCTCTACTACTTTGTTTCGGACCTGAGTGGTGAGCTGTACGCTCAGCAAAGCCTGTTGAGCAGAAATCATCGTCTGATCCACGCTCACCTGCCCGGTGATCATCTTGTCACTCATGAGGCTTGCACTTTTCTCCTGGGCGGACACGGACTGAATCGCTTCCTGCAAATATGCACCAAACTGCTGAATGGAATCCGAAGGTGTAGCTGCGGGCTTGGCCAAGGTTGATGCCTGCAGAGGCAAGCTCCCGGGATTGAACATAGTATTCTGGATCAAAATGGTTCCTCCTGTCGCATGTTATGTAACAAAATCTTATCTTCCAATTTCCAGCGCCTTCATCACCATGGCTTTTGTCGCATTCAATGCTGTTACATTGGCCTCATAGGATCGGCTTGCAGAAATCAGGTCAACCATCTCTTTAGTAATATCCACGTTAGGCATAAAGACATAGCCCTCCGCATTGGCATCGGGATGTTCCGGATTGTATACGGGCTTAAGCGGGGCTTGATCCTCGCGGATCTGACTGATCTTCACCCCTTGCACCGGCTGGTTGCTGCCATTCATCTTGGCCTGAAGCATGGCATCAAAGCTCTGCTTCATCGGCTCCATAACGACGGTTTTGCGGCGGTATGGCACGGACACACCATTCTCCACCTTGGCCCGGGTTGTTTCTGCATTAGCAATGTTCGAGGAGATGACATCCATCCGGAACCGCTGGGCCGTCAAGGCCGAAGCGCTGATGTTAAAGCTTCCTGTGAAGTTCAAATGACCTATCTCCCTTCTACTGCTGCACGCATTAATCGAATTTGGTCGTTTACTGCCTGTACATAAGAGTTATATCTAAGCTGATTTTCGGCCAATAAAGACATTTCCCGATCAATATCGACATTATTGCCATTATTGTTCATTGCACTGGATTGATCCATTTGAAGGGTAGAGCTCGGGAGCTTGCTGCTTGGGCCGATCACAAAATGACGCGGATCGGTTCTTTTACCTGTCAGACTTGTTTTCATTCCGCTCATTTCCATTTTCAAAATACTCTCGAACGCTACCTCGGAACGCTTGAAATGAGGCGTGTCCACATTCGCGATATTGTTGGTAATAACCACATTTCTAGCGTTTGCTGCGTCCAAACCACCCTGCAGCCGTTGAAAGCTGCTGCTCCCTAACAAGTTCACCAGACCCATCCTCTCTTCATAGTCATTGCACAACCAATTCAACATCTTTACCTAAAATCCTCTTTATTCGACAAAAAAAATAATTCACTCGTGTCAACCTGGGACTTTAGTTGAAAAAGACAACATGCTGTCACCTAAACTAAGTTTCTTAAACATTGGAACTTTTTACAATAAGAAAAAAGCCCTATCTTTTACCACAAAGAAGGGCTTAGGATTCATTTTCGCGCTTATTTATCCTAAATTATTGAAATTTATGTTAGAATCTGAGTATTTCTGACCTTGATCAGGTTCGTCAAATTTCCAATTTACTACATGACCCGCGACATAGTACTGGCTAAATGACATACTCGAAAGTACGTTTATGTTCTAAATTTCCTGGGTCAAATGGCGCTGTTAAAGATGCATCTACAGGATATATTGACTTAAATCCCGATCCTGAGCAATCTCGCCCAGCTTCTCGCGAACATATTGCGGCGTAATAACCATGGAATCCAGTGTAAGCTCGGGGGCTTCAAAGGACAGGTCCTCCAGCAGCTTCTCCAGGATCGTGTGTAGTCGTCTTGCTCCGATATTTTCCGTATTCTGATTGACGGAGGCAGCAATCTGCGCAATTTCCCGAATAGCTTCATCTGAGAATTGTACCGTAATATCCTCCGTCTGGAGCAGGCTTGTGTATTGCTTAGTCAAAGCATTTTGCGGCTCGGTCAATATGGACACAAAATCATCCAGAGTAAGGCTGCTCAGCTCTACCCGGATCGGGAAGCGTCCCTGCAGCTCCGGAATGAGATCTGAAGGCTTAGCAATGTGAAATGCACCTGCAGCGATGAAGAGGATGAAATCGGTCTTCACAGGTCCGTATTTAGTCATCACGGTAGAGCCTTCTACGATCGGGAGAATATCTCGCTGTACCCCTTCTCTAGACACATCTGGCCCTGAAGCACGCCCCTGACTGGCAACCTTATCAATCTCATCAATAAAAATGATGCCGGACTGCTCCGCCCTTCTCACCGATTCCTGGATCACATCATCCATATCGATCAGCTTGGCAGCTTCCTCCTGAATCAGCACCTTGCGGGCATCCTTGATTGGAAGCTTTCGCTTTTTGGTGCGTTTAGGCATCAGGTTTCCAAACATTTCCTGCATGTTCATACCCATTTGATCGTTCCCTTGACCGGCAAACATACCAAACATCGGAGGTGTCTGATCCTCCACATCCACATCAATGAGATCCTCTTCCAGCTTCCCGGATAATAAATTGAAGCGAACCTGACGACGTTTCTCCTTTATACTGCTGTCATTTTCACTCTTGTTCTCCGGCTCTTCGTTTTCTTGGCCCTGACTGCCGCCAAACAGCATTTCAAACGGATTCTTTTGCGTTTTCTGACCCTTGGAGGACGGCACCAAAATGTGGACAATCCGCTCATTCGCCATCTCTTCCGCTTTATCCTTCACCTTCTCAGTCCGCTCTGCCTTGACCATTCGAATAGCGGTTTCGACGAGATCCCGGACCATAGATTCCACATCACGACCGACATAGCCCACCTCAGTAAATTTGGTCGCTTCCACCTTCACGAACGGCGCGTGCACCAGCTTAGCCAGGCGCCTAGCAATCTCGGTCTTACCGACACCGGTCGGTCCCATCATGAGAATATTCTTAGGCACGATCTCCTCGCGCTCGGCTTCACTGAGCCGGCTGCGCCGATAGCGGTTGCGGAGTGCTACAGCCACGGATTTTTTGGCCTGCTTCTGACCGACGATATACTTATCCAGCTCGGCTACAATTTGTCTAGGCGTCATCGATTCGTTATTCATCTCATTCCTCCACCCTGCATGTCGCAGCAATCGTTACTGAGCGATATCTACACTTCTTCTACGATGATATTACTATTCGTATATACACATACCTCAGACGCAATCAACAGCGCCTCTTTGGCAATGTCTGCGGCTTCCAGATGAACAGCGTGGCGCTTCAGTGCTCTGCCTGCGGACAAGGCAAAATTTCCGCCAGAACCGATCGCCAGCACCTCATCATCCGGCTCGATGATCTCGCCGCCGCCCGAGATCAGGAGCATCCCGCTCTGATCCATCACAATCATCAAGGCCTCCAGCTTGTGCAGGATCCGGTCCTGACGCCACTCTCTGGCCAATTCTACGGCAGCCCGCTGCAAATTTCCCTGGTACTCCTCCAGCTTTCCTTCAAACTTCTCAAACAGCGTGATAGCATCGGCCACAGAACCGGCAAAACCGGCGACAACTTGTCCCCGGTATAAACGGCGTACTTTTTTGGCGGTCTGCTTCATCACAACATTTTGTCCAAATGTCACCTGACCATCTCCGGCGATCGCCGATTTGCCATTATGGCGAACCGCACAGATGGTCGTCGCATGAAAACTCATTTCCATGGTATAACCGCCTCCTCACATACTTCAATCGAGTGGATGAAATTTGCTGTCAGGTTGTCACTACCGGATTAAGATCGACGGAGCTCGTGTGTATGAATAAATTCATTCAGCTTCTCAATAGCCCGGTTCGCCAACGCTTCATTCTTCTCTTTCTTGTTGCGAATTCGCTTGGGCAGAACCGGCAGCAAACCGAAGTTCGCGTTCATCGGCTGGAAATGCTCCGGGTCGGCATTCGTTATATACTGAGCCATACTGCCGATGGCGGCTTCCTCAGGAAATACAATCCCCTCTTTGCCAAGCGCTGCTCTTGCAGCATTAATTCCTGCAATCAGCCCGGATGCCGCAGATTCCACATAGCCCTCGACACCAGTCATCTGCCCGGCCAAATATAAGTTCGGACGCCCCTTTACCTGATAAGTCGGTTCTAGCAGCTTCGGCGAATTCACGAATGTATTGCGGTGCATAACGCCATATCGGACGATCTCCGCATTCTCAAGTCCAGGAATCAGCGAGAATACCCGCTTCTGTTCGCCCCACTTTAAGTGAGTCTGAAACCCGACGAGATTGTAGAGCGTACCTGCAGCATTATCCTGACGGAGCTGGACTACAGCGTGAGGCAAAGTACCGGTATGCGGATTAGGAAGGCCTACCGGCTTCATAGGGCCGAATAACGCCGTCTGCTTGCCACGCTTCATCATGACCTCAATGGGCATACAGCCCTCGAAATAGATTTCTTTCTCAAACTCTTTCAGCTCGGCAACCTCAGCCGAGATCAGCGCTTCATAAAAGCGATCAAACTCCTCTTCGGTCATAGGACAATTCAGATAGGCCGCTTCACCCTTGTCATATCGGGAGGCGAGATACACCTTGCTCATATCAATGGAATCTTTTTCGATGATCGGTGCTGCGGCATCATAAAAGTAAAAGTAATCTTCGCCCATCAGCTCCCGAATTTGCTGGGACAGCGCAGGAGAGGTCAGCGGACCTGTAGCAATGACGACAATCCCTTCTTCAGGTATATGCTGGAGCTCTTCATTTACGACTTCAATCAGCGGATGCTGATGCAGCGTCTCTGTAATTTCACCGGAGAAGCCGTCACGGTCCACAGCCAGCGCTCCACCGGCCGGAACGGCATTGCGGTCTGCCGACCCAATCACGAGGGAATTCAGCATGCGCATTTCTTCCTTCAGTACCCCAACAGCATTACTCATGCCATTCGCACGCAGCGAGTTGCTGCATACCAGCTCCGCAAATTGATCGGTATGATGTGCCGGCGTTTTGACGACCGGACGCATTTCATATAATGTAACCGGAACCCCGCGGCTAGCCAGCTGCCAGGCCGCCTCGCTTCCCGCAAGTCCTGCTCCAATCACGGTAACTCTTTGTATATCCTTCACGTTTGCCTTTACCCCCTGTTATGCCTTAAAAATCTGAACCGTCCTCCGGCTCTTCCATCATTTCAGAATGATCGCAGGACGTACATTGCAGCTTAATTCCTTGTCTCGTCTTCTTCTCCGTCATCAGGCTGCTGCAATTCGGGCAGGGCTTCAGTGACGGTTTATCCCACGAAACGTATTCACATTCCGGATATCTGTCACAGCCATAAAACACCCGGCCTTTCTTACTGCGCCGTTCCACGACATGGCCTTCCTTACAGCTCGGGCAGGTTACTCCAATGTCCTTAATGATCGGCTTCGTATTCCGGCAATCTGGAAACCCGGAGCAGGCCAGAAACTTGCCGAATCTGCCAAGCTTGTACACTAGCGGCTTGCCGCACTTCTCGCAGATTTCATCAGAGACCTCATCTTCAATCTCAATCTCTTTCATCTCTTCCTCAGCTACCGTAAGACGTTTCTCAAAGGACTTGTAGAACTCTCCAAGAACCTTTACCCAATCCTCCGCGCCTTCTTCTACATGGTCGAGGTCCTCTTCCATATTGGCTGTAAACTCTACGTTCAGAATCTCCGGGAAAAATTGCTCCATCTGCTCGATGACCAATTCACCGAGCTCGGTAGGCATAAATTTCTTCTCTTCAATTGCGACATAGCCGCGCTTCTGAATCGTTTCCAGCGTTGGCGCGTAAGTGCTTGGTCTGCCAATGCCGAGCTCCTCCAGCGTGCGGACGAGCCGTGCCTCGCTATACCTTGGCGGTGGCTGTGTAAAATGCTGCTTCGGTTCAATGCTGTCATGTTCCAGCTTGTCACCGGACTGCAGAGCAGGAAGAAAGTTCTCTTCTTCTGTCGTACCGTCATCATTCCCTTCCACATATACCTTCATGAAGCCCGGGAACCGAACCTTCGATCCCGTTGCCCGGAAGGTTGCCCGGCCTGCAGCAATATCTACAGACATCGTATCCAGGATTGCGGACGCCATCTGGCTCGCAATAAACCGATCCCAAATCAGCTTGTACAGCCTCATCTGATCACGGCTCATGAATGGCTTCATGCTCTCCGGATCACGCTCGATCGAGGTCGGACGAATAGCTTCATGCGCATCCTGAGCATTAGAAGCTTTCTTGGCATATTGACGCGGGCTTTCTGGCACATAATCCGTACCATATTTACCCGTAATAAATTCCTTGGCTTCACCCTGGGCGGTCTCCGAGATCCGCGTGGAGTCCGTTCTCATATAGGTGATCAAGCCGACCGTTCCCTCTTTCCCCAGCTCTACGCCCTCATACAGCTGCTGGGCCACCGACATCGTCTTTGCCGCGCGGAAGCCCAGCTTCCGTGCTGCCTCCTGCTGCAAAGAAGAAGTCGTAAATGGAGGCGACGGGTGACGCTGGCGCTCTCGTTCCTTCACTTCACTCACTTCAAAGGAAGCCTTCTGAATGATCGAAAGCACCTCGTTAACATCCTGCTCGCTGCCCAGCTCCTTCTTGCTGCCGTCCAGCTTATGAAATTTGGCGTCGAAAGCACTGCCCTTCACCGCCAGCTTCGCTGTAATCGTCCAATATTCCTCAGGTACGAAAGCGCTGATCTCATGCTCCCGATCCAGAATAATCTTGACCGCAACGGACTGAACACGGCCGGCAGAGAGCCCCTTCTTCACTTTTTTCCACAGCAGAGGGCTGATCTTGTATCCCACAAGGCGATCCAGAATCCGCCGCGCCTGCTGTGCGTTTACTAAATCCATATTAATTTTACGCGGTGTTTTGAATGCATCCTTCACCGCCGTCTTGGTAATTTCATTAAATACGACTCTCAGGCTTTGAGTTTCGTCTAGTTCAAGCGCATGCGCCAAATGCCAGGCAATGGCCTCTCCTTCGCGATCGGGGTCAGCTGCCAGGTATACTTTTTTCACTTTTTTACTGGCATCCTTCAGCTCTTTAAGAACCGAACCTTTTCCGCGGATCGTAATATATTTCGGGTTGAAATCGTTTTCGACCTCAACGCCGATTTGGCTCTTCGGCAGATCACGAACATGGCCCATTGAAGCCTTCACGATATATTTGCTGCCGAGATATTTGCCAATCGTTTTCGCCTTGGCCGGCGATTCGACGATGACGAGTGAATCCGCCACAGGTTCATCCTCCTCCAAAAGTTAACTACCTATTATATTAGTTTATATATAGCACCGGGTAATTGGGTAATTTGCTTTTTTATGATTAAAGATAACAGAACTGAATGCAAAAGTCCAAATTCCCACCGGGTACGCTCCAGCAGCTCATCCACAGATCCGGGACCCTGCTGCAACATATGGTATAGTTCCATTTCCTCTTTTGTCAACCCATCGACACTGCTGGCATAATCTTTTGTGTATGTATGGGCACCTACAGAAGACTTCTCCGCAGCCTCCTTCAGCTGGCGCTGATACTCTTCTGTAATATCCTCAATCCCGGTAACCAGCTTGGCACCCTGCTTGATCAGCTCAAGCGTTCCTCTGCTTTTGGGGGAAGTGATTGGACCCGGAACTGCAAAAACATCCCGTCCTGCTTCCAGCGCTGCATCCGACGTAATTAAAGAGCCGCTTCGAATGTCGGCCTCTACCACGAGCGTTCCCAATGTAATCCCGGCAATAATCCGGTTGCGCTGTGGAAAATAGCCCGGATGGGCCCCGGTGCCTGGCGGATATTCCGATAACAGCAGTCCTTGTTGAGCGATTTCTTCATATAAGGTACGATTCTCCGGCGGATAAATCGTATCCACGCCCGCACCCAGGACGGCAATAGTCTTTCCGTTCTGCTTTAGCGCTGCAGCATGGGCGATGCTGTCAATACCGCGGGCAAGGCCGCTGACAATAGTCACTCCTTTTATAACTAGATCCTCCGTCAGCAGCGTGGCTACTTTGCGTCCATACGCCGTTGGAACGCGGGTGCCCACCACGGCAAGCGACGGACCGTTCAGTAAATCCAGGCTTCCGCGGGCATACATGACCCAAGGCGGCCGGGGAGAAGACTTTAACATATCCGGATACATGGAATCAAGAATACAGATCACCCTGATTCCCTCATTCTGCTCCTTCGACAGCCGATTGCCTGCGTTCTCGACAGCCTCTGCAAAATGTAGGGACAGCCGATGAGCAGCCTCGACACGAATCCCCATCGCCGTCCAATCCTTGACTCCATAACTGCAC
Organism: Paenibacillus algicola; assembly: GCF_005577435.1. NCBI lineage: Bacteria > Bacillati > Bacillota > Bacilli > Caryophanales > Paenibacillaceae > Paenibacillus > Paenibacillus algicola. The sequence continues at coordinate 2,682,097 of NZ_CP040396.1, forward strand.
ATGTCCATATGCAAGCCAGAAGCATAGAGATTATCTATCGTTTTCCAGCCAATACCTTCCGTTTCATGCAAAGCTACCAGCATTGCTTTTTCGTACCGCGGACTTGTTGACATAGCTATTCCTCCCATATATATAGTAGTAAAAAAACGCAAAAAGCAACCCTTCATTTCCATCAGGAAATAAAAGGTTGCTTACCTGTACTGCGATTGTTTAACTATTGCGATGTAGAAGCATTCAATTCATCCTAGTGCGTTGTGCAGAGATTCAGAATGCCCTTCTCTTCCAGAACGCTAACCAAGGTGGAGCCCATCTCGGATGGTGTTGGCGCAACCTTGATGCCGCAGGATTCCAGAACGGAAATCTTCTCGCTTGCTGTACCTTTACCGCCGGAAATAATCGCACCGGCATGTCCCATGCGCTTTCCTGGAGGCGCTGTTGCGCCACCAATGAAGCCAACGACAGGCTTGGTCATGTTCACTTTGATCCACTCCGCCGCTTCTTCCTCTGCGGTTCCGCCGATTTCCCCGATCATAATCACGGCTTTTGTCTGAGGATCCTCATTGAAAAGCTTCAGGATGTCGATAAATTCAGAGCCCTTCACCGGGTCTCCACCGATACCGACAGCGGAGGACTGGCCAATACCGCGAGCCGACAGCTGATGAACCGCTTCATAAGTCAGCGTTCCGCTTCGGGAAACGACACCAACATGACCTGGCATGTGAATATATCCAGGCATAATACCGATCTTGCACTCGCCTGGTGTGATCACACCTGGGCAGTTAGGGCCGATCAGGCGGGTTTTCTTGCCTTCCATGTAACGGGAAACCTTCACCATATCAAGCACCGGAATGCCTTCAGTAATACAGATGACAAGCTCCATCTCAGCGTCGACCGCTTCCATGATGGAGTCGGCTGCAAATGCTGGAGGTACATAAATGACGCTTGCTGTAGCGCCTGTAGCTGCTTTGGCTTCCTCTACGGTATTAAATACCGGCAGGCTCACCAGTTCGCCATTCTCCAGTGTAATCTCTACTTGAGTTCCACCTTTGCCCGGAGAAGTTCCTCCTACCATCTGCGTGCCGTAATCGAGCGCGCCTTTGGCATGAAACAAAGCCGTCTTGCCGGTAATTCCTTGGGTAATCACTTTTGTATTCTTGTCGACCAAAATACTCACGATTGATTCACATCCCCTAACTGTTATTTGAAAAGGACAGCAATCGCACGGACGGAATGTTTCTTCCTTCGTGCCTCACATGCATGCTTCTGCAGGAATGAATATTATTGAACGAGAGAAACGATCTTCTGCGCTCCATCCGCCATTGAATCAGCAGGTACAATATTCAGTCCGGATTCGGCCAGAATCTGTTTGCCCAGATCCACGTTTGTTCCTTCCAGACGCACAACGAGAGGGCGAGTAAGTCCGATCTGCTTGGCCGCTTCCACAACACCGGTAGCAATAACGTCACAACGCATAATGCCGCCAAAAATGTTGACGAAAATTCCTTTAACCTGTGGATCAGACAGAATGATCTTGAAAGCTTCGGTTACCTTCTCCGTTGTAGCACCGCCCCCAACATCAAGGAAGTTCGCAGGGTCGCCGCCATAGTATTTAATGATGTCCATGGTTGCCATCGCCAATCCGGCTCCGTTAACCATACATCCGATATTTCCGTCCAAAGCTATGTAGCTGAGATCGTATTTGGACGCTTCGATTTCCTTCTCATCCTCTTCTTCCAGATCGCGCAGCTCCTGAATGTCCTTATGACGGAACAAGGCGTTGGAATCGAAATTCAGCTTCGCATCCAGAGCCATAACATTCCCGTCTCCGGTTACAACCAGTGGATTGATCTCGGCAATCGAGCAGTCCTTTTCGACAAATGCAGTGTAAAGCGCAATCATAAATTGAGCGGCCTTATTGACCAGCTCTTTCGGAATGTTGATGGCATAAGCCAGCTTCCGTGCCTGGAACATCTGCATACCTACCGCAGGATCGATAACCTCTTTAAAGATCTTCTCCGGCGTTGCAGCTGCTACCTCTTCAATCTCGGTGCCGCCTTCTTCCGATGCCATCATGACTACACGTCCTGTACCTCGGTCCACAACGACGCCGACGTAATATTCCTTGCGGATATCACAGCCTTCTTCGATAAGCAAGCGCTTAACTTGCTTGCCTTCCGGTCCTGTCTGATGTGTTACGAGCACTTTGCCCAGGATTTCCTCTGCATAAGCACGTACTTCATCCAGGCTCTTCGCTACTTTAACACCGCCCGCTTTACCGCGGCCGCCTGCGTGAATTTGAGCCTTCACCACTGTAACCGGGCTGCCGAGTGCTTGAGCGGCCTCCACAGCTTCATCCACCGTGAATGCTACTTTTCCGTTTGGAACGACTACTCCATATTGCTTCAGTACTTGTTTTCCTTGATATTCATGGATATTCATTCTGGAATCCTCCTATCAAACTGACTGGAACAAGGCCTTTTTCACCTATACTTAAACCCAAGCTATTGTAACACGATTTTAAAACGCTTACCTTAAAAATCGCTTCAGCCATCTAAAGTATTTTGATATGGATATGATTCATTCTAGAGAATATTTGGGAAAATAAGTTATTTAATGAATGGATTTTCCTTAATTGTAGATCAAAGAGATCTCCTTAGTGCTTCTTCGTTCGAAGTATAAGATAGAGGATAATGCCTAGAATTGTTCCCAGCAGCGCTGCCGGTACAAATAAAAATAGAAACACATTGCTCCATACTATGGTCAACGGATCCCAGCCCCTTTCAGGTGTTGCTCTCGATCAGTCAGCATCGAAAGCTTTACACCTATAACACTTGTAAGGAGATGGTAGTTACGGTTAAATAATAATTACTAATAAAACAATATTGAGCTACGGCTAACTACGTTTATGTTGACTTTAAATCCACCTTTTCTTACTATAATAGGTATCTATGAAAATAAGGAAGCACCTTTTTTCTGATGCAACCCCACTTTTGACGTGCAAAAGTGAAATGGATCTCAGAGAGAAGGTGCTTTTTATGTATGGCAAGCTGCACAGCGCATGCTTGTATGGCATTGAGGGGGTACCCATTCAGGTTGAAGTAGATCTGGCTAATGGCCTGCCCCAAACTAACATTATCGGATTGCCGGACTCCTCGATTCGAGAATCCGTCGAACGGGTAAGGGCTGCGATCAAGAACTGCGGCTTCACCTATCCTTTGCAGCGGATTACTGTCAATCTTGCTCCGGCTGATTTACGGAAAGAGGGCGCCGCCTTTGACTTGGCAGTTGCTCTCGGGATTCTGACCACGAGCGAACAGCTGGTGCTCCCGGCAGCAGAGAAGCTGCTCATCATCGGAGAGCTCGCACTTGACGGTAGTCTTCGCCCGGTAAAGGGAGCGCTGTCCATCGCAGAAGCAGCGAGAACCAAAGGCTTTCAAGGCATTCTGCTGCCGCAGGCCAACGCGCAGGAAGCGTCTCTGATTCAGGGCATACCTATTTATAGCCTGGAGCATCTCAGTCAGCTGCTGGAGACCTGTTCCAGCTCAAGTGAGAACATAGCGAAGACGGAGGCAGCTACGTCATCACGCAAGGGACGGCCTCCTGTTGTGGATCTTGGAAGGCTTACCTTTGACTCTTCTTCTGCCTCTGGGACGGTCCCTTCATCTGCAGAATCTGCGTTTGCAGAGGACTACAGTGATGTCTACGGTCAACTGCATGTCAAGCGAGCGATGACCATTGCTGCTGCAGGCATGCATAATCTCATTCTTATTGGTCCGCCCGGCACCGGGAAGACGATGCTGATCAAGCGGCTGCCGACTATTTTACCAGAGCTTGGTGAAGAGGAAGCGCTGGAGGCGACCAAAATTTTCAGCGCCGCCGGCAAGCTGAAGCAGGATGATGCGCTGCTCCGCAAGCGCCCTTTTCGCTCTCCTCATCATACGATCTCTCCCGGCGGCCTCATTGGTGGAGGAGGAATACCGAAGCCCGGCGAGGTTAGCCTGGCTCACCGCGGCGTACTGTTTCTGGATGAGCTGCCGGAATTTTCGCGCAGCGTCCTGGAAGTGCTTCGCCAGCCGCTGGAGGATTATGAGGTGACGATCAGCCGCTCCAGAGCCGTCTTTACGTACCCTGCCCGGTTTATGCTGGCTGCCTCGATGAATCCGTGTCCGTGCGGCTACTTCGGAGCTGAGCCGACAGGCCTTCATCGGTGTACCTGCAGTCTTCCTAAAGTTTCAGCCTACCGTGCCAAAATATCCGGACCGCTGCTGGACCGCATCGATCTTCAAGTGGACGTACCAAGACCTAAAGAGCGCCCAAGTGAAAGCCAAGCCTTATCCTCTGCGGATATGAAGCAGCTTGTCCTGTCCGCCCGGGATATTCAGCTGAGCAGATACCGCCACACCCGCTTTTCATGGAACAGTGAGCTGCAGGGCAGCGCACTGCGTACCTTCGCCAAGCTGGAGCGAGAGGCTTCCGATCTGCTGGATACCACACTGGAAGCGCTGGGCCTGAGTATGAGAGCCTATGATCGTATCCTAAAAATATCAAGAACGATTGCCGATTTAGAGCATTCTGACATCATTCGCTTTACACATGTGGCAGAGGCTGTACAGTATCGCCAGCTGGATCTGTCACCCGTCAACCAGGAGGAGGTCTAAAGCATGTAAAAGCGCCGGCGGCGTCACAATGACGGCTGGCCGGCGCTAATTATATAGGGCTCGATATCAGGTTTAGAAAATTTGTGAATTATGGCCAAGTAATCGTCTGCGGCGGGGATTGGCGCGCGCAATGACATCTTCCGGCGCTTTATAAAACACATTGTTGTCGTGACTCAAATGGGGGACGATAAATTTTTTGCGATATATCACCTGCTGAACATACCTGGGCGAATGGCTCGTGTGAGGAGCACCGCGATGCCATATCTGGCTGTTAAACACCAGGCAGTCTCCTGCTTTAGCCAGAATGGATACCGGTCCCTGACCGTTATAGCTCTCAATATGCTCGGTAAATCCCAGATCCTTGCCGGCCCGGTGAGAACCCGGCACAACCTGGGTCGGTCCAAGCTCCTCGGTCACATCCTCCAAATAATAGAGGGCATTCATGAGATATACCGGTAATTGAATCCGTGCATCCAGCTCCACACCTTCAGGGAGCGGGAAAAATAACGCTTCGTCCACATGCCACTTGCTCACCGCATTATGATGCTGGGTTCTCATCCCGTTCATGCTGCTAAGCTGGCAGTCTTGACCCAACACCTCTTCAATAAATTCACTGATGACGGGATGATCCACAAGCTCCTCAAACACTTCCCCGTGCTCAAACATCGGACCCTGCAGCATAACACGTTCATCCTTGCCCTCAAAAGCAGCCATAATCCCGTGCTTGATCTGAGCGGTTTCTTCAGCGTTTAATACCCCCTCAAACAAAACATATCCGTCTCTGTGAAGCTGCTCCAGCTCTCTTGTAAATCGATCCGCTGCAATTTTCATCTTTTCATGATCCACCTTTCTAAATTGGCATTCATTTGTTGTATTCGTTACATGAATTAAGGATTATAGGTTACGGAGCTTCTTCATCCGGCTTCCGGTCAGTGAATGCTCGGCGATCACAATTTTTTGCGGTATTTTGTAAGCAGGAAGCCGATCTCTGCAATGCTCCCATACCTTCTGGCGCAGCTCGGCAAGCTTCATCTCTTCCCGGAGCGAGAGCGTGGCCTTGATCAGCTGTCCCGTAATTCCACTGGCCTCTCCGCTGACTACGGCTGCTTCTACAAAGGGAAGCTGCTGAAGCACATCCTCCACCTCCGCCGGGTACACCTTTTCGCCCCCGACATTGATCATTTCTGAACGCCGGCCCAGAATCCGGATAAAGCCCTCTTCCTCTAAAACTTCATCCCCCGTCTTCAACCAGCCGTCAGTCGTAAAGGGATCCGGTGCATTTAAATACCCCATCATGGTCCAGGGGGATTTGACTTCCAATAATCCATCCACAATCCGGTACTTCACCTGCTCGCTTTGTATAGAAAAAGCTAATCCTTCTGAGCCGGCAGAGCGTGTCGGCAGTACTCCCAGCTCAGACATGCCATAGGCCTGATTCGTCTTGACCCCAGGAAAGGCCTGATGCCAGGCTTTTAGTGTTGAGGGCGGCATCACCTCGGATCCGTAGGATACCACCTCTAGACTTGACAGATCATACGCCTCGTACGTTTTACTCATGAGAAGGAGATTCATGAAGGTGGGAGAGACCGGCAGCGCCTGAATGCGGTGCTGTTCAATGGTTCGGCACACTTCTGATGGAGAGCGGTCCTTCAAAATATACAAGGTGCCGCCGCTGCTTAGCGTTCGGAGCATCGTATTCATCCCGCCGATATGATCCAGAAGCATGAAGGGAATCGTCTTGAGTGCTCTTCCCTCCCGCTCATACTTGGATAACAGGGCCGATGTCCGGTGCACTGCAGCTTTGCTCGCGCCGGAAGAGCCGGATGAAAAAATAATCAAGCCCCCGCTTTCTTCTCTTTGCAGCTGAAGGAGCAGCGGATGGGTCACCGTGAATCCCGGAGCCTCCAGGGCAAGAAGCCCTTCCCGCCCGGCGCTGCAGCGAAATGCAGCCTGTGTTAGAACCGCATATTCGATCCGCTTGGCTTCCGGGAGCTGTGCATCCATTACCGCAGTAATGCAGTTCATCTTCCAGAGTGCAAGGAGAGCGGCGACAGCCTCGGGGGAATATGGCTCTTCCAGCGTTACTATGGAGCCTGCCATCCCCTTCATTTGAACCTGCTGGCCGATGAAATGTATGTTCTGAAGCAGCCAGCCATACGTGTATATTTCATCATTGCAAACTAAAGCCGGTCGTTCCTTCCAGCGGGTGAACCGCTGCAGCAGCTCCTCACACTCCATGATGGCTTTCCTCCCTCTGCAAAGACAGCTGCCGGCTGACATAGCCTGCCAAGGAGGCCACGGATTGAAATGGATTCTCATTCTGCGAAGCAGCGGCCAGCTCCGATAACGACAGACTGACCTCAAATTCTTCTTCAATACTTTGCTCCACAGCCACTAGCAAGGTAACCAGGCCTAAGGAATCCAGCTTGCCATCCCGGCCATAGAGCGGTGTTTGAAGCCCGCACTCTACGGGGATGCCTGTATTCTGATAGCGGTTCATTTCTGCACAGCTGTCCAGAATAATTCGGGTTAACGCCGGCTTGTCCAAATCTTTCGCCTCTGCATCCGTACTCCATTGCTGAAAATGACCTCGGTGCTTCAAGACCCTTCCCATTTCCTCAAACCAGCGCAGCTCATCCTCCGCCAACTGCTGGATGGTCTGCCGCGCGGGCTGCAGCCATCCGGGACGGCGCAGACTGTGCTTGAGCTGCAGCAGCTTGTGTGCCTGCTCCCAGCTGGAAAGCAGATGTTCATACCGTGAGGTCAGTTCTGTAAAAGGCGACCCTGCAACAGAAGCAATCTCCAGCATTAAATCGCGAAAAAAATACCGGCTCCATCTCATATCAAAGGTAAATGCCGCTGCAAGCCTCAACCCATTCTCATCATTCTCGCTTAAGCTGTGCAGCTGATTCAGCAGCTCGCGGGTGACACGCTGGCCAAAGAAATACGTGCGGCCCCCCTGATGGACCTCGCGGCCGGCCATAAATTCCTGCACAGTGGTTGCAGCGGTTTGCAGTAAAATGTCCAGATATCCTTGGGCATGCAGCCCTTCATCCGCTTCAATATCCAGGGTGGAATAGGTGTAGAGCTCTTCTTTCTTTTTGGCAGCTGCAAGCTCAGGGATGCATTTGTTGCCTCTCCAGAACGCCTGAAAGTTCTCCATAGAAATACTGCCCTGATATTTTGCCGGGACAGGATCATATACGAGCAGCTCGTCTTCTTTGATTCCGTAAACAGCCAGCCAATGATCGACCAGATACAGCCGGGACTGCGGCTGGACCAGCTTTTCAATGTAATTGGGATTCATATAGTCGTCGCAGTAAGGCAGATAATAGCTGCTGCCAGTCGCCAGAAACAGCTCCCCGCGGTCGATACAGCGCTTAATCTCGCCAAGGCCCTCTTGAAAACCGGGCAGCTCTCTGCGCGATTTCATCCTCCATACCGGCTCACCATAATTCAGCTTGTGATGATAGGTTTTGACCAGACCCTCACTGGAGCAGGAGGGCAGGCCGTACAGCCGCGAATTTGCCAGCAGACTGAGGCTGCTGTGACATCCCTGTCGCTGCAGTACCTCATGAATCAGTGGAAAATGGCAAGGATAGTAATAAGGGATCTCCATGACCGGATTAAAAGATGGTATTTGACGGTTCATGCTCTGCCCCCTTTTCGATGGATGCTCTATTCATGAAGCTGTCCCATCCCGAAATTGTATAATGCAGCTTCAGATCCTGATCCGCGCGCAGTCTTCGATTGGTCATGACTTGTCCCTGCTTCCCCGTTTCAAAGCGACGGAAGCCTCGTGTAAACCGAAAATGGAAGCCTGCATTCCGTGGAACCTTGAAGCTCCCCTCATATCGGCCTTCACCGGTATAATCCAGCTTCATTCCCATCCCGCCGTAAATGCTCGCCGCAGGCTGCTCTTCAACAGGCGCCTGGGCGCTGATATGGATGGTGACAAAGTTTGGAAGCTGAGGGATGACGGTAATTATTTTGGTGGCGGTCAGTCCCCGGGTACTGAGCGTGATCTCAGATGTCCCCGGTTTCTGTGGCTTTAGCTCACCATAAGGTCCGACCTGCAGCACTTGGGGATCTGATGAGGTATATTGCCCGTCCAGGACGCTGACGGCAAAGCCGCTGTCGTAACGAAGCACGCCGTTCATCACCGAGCCTGTCCCGTCCAAACCGATCTGGTCCCGACCATGCAGCATTAGACTTGACGGATTACCTATTCTGCCGAACATGTAAAGGAGCGGAATATGTACCCGATCTCCCCAATCTTTCTCCTGATGGGCGGCTTCTGGCTCTTCCAGATAAGCAATATCCTCCATGTACCGGCTGCCACGCTCCATACAACGGGTCACAATGCTGCGCACCTGAGAGGGAAGAAACAGGCCCTCTGCATCCCCGATATCCATCCACATGGAGACGTCCGGCTTGCTGTCTTTTTCGAGAACCAGTACCTCCTCCTCAAGAAATGGTTCCGGATCTGTATGCAGGGTCGGTTTGACAAAATACGGGGACATCATGATCAGCTTGCCGAACACGTCCGGCCGTCGCATGCCGATATGATAAGTCGATAGCCCTCCCGCCGAAGCTCCAATTAACCCTGTGTTAGATGAATCCCTTAACGTTCGATAATGGCTGTCAATATAAGGCTTGAGATCGTTAATAATAAAATCCTCATATTGAAGTCCGGAGCACCCTATATGCCCTGCTTCGCTCTCCGGCGCTTTATAGTGATAGAACTCGTTATGCGTGAGCGGGCGCAGGTGAGCAATACCAACAATAATCAAGCCGTCTATATACCCTTGCTCCATGAGCCGGTCCGCCGCCGCATGAATATACCATGCCTCGGTGCCAGGTGAAGCGGGCTCGAACGCTCGCTGACCAGCATGCATATACAGCACCGGATAGCGTCTGCTTCGATCATAATGATAGCCTGGCGGCAAATACACAAAAATACGCCTTTCATTGTTCAAAAGCTTCGCCTTAAAGCCGTCCAGCCTCTCAATGACTGATGATGTCGTCAATGGTCACTCTCCTTTTCTCGTTGAGGAACCTCCATTAGTTCAAACGTTTGCGCAAAATGGAAGCCGTGTCTGTGATGATTGTGGTCCGGCGCCTCCTTTCATGTCAGGCTACTTACTGACTGCTTACTCTAAGCAAGCGAATTCGGCTCACGTTCTTGGATTCACTCCTCCTTGGGGCTTCAGGAAGAGAAATTAAAACAACCCCGCCTCTGTGAAAGAGACGGGGTTGTACCAGGCACCTGATGTGCTATGGTAAACATGGCCCTCAGATTGTTGCTTGCTTAAGGTCTATTCTAAATCCTGGAAAAGGTTTTTGTAAACCATTTTTATACGGAGGATGAAAAAAAATCTATCCTACATCTGACGACAGACTGGAATTAAAAAGCATCCTGGATATGCTCCAGCGACTCTGTGCTCAAATCAGGCAGAAGCGATACAGCAATAACATCAAAGCGTGTCTGTGCCGGATTGACGCCTTTATAGTGCAGGTAATAGCCGGCAATGGCGCGAACCTGCTGCATTTTTCGAATATTGACAGATTCTGCTGGGGTGCCGAAGATCCCTTTGCTGCTGCGGCTTCGAACCTCCACAAACACCAGGGTATCTCCTTTCGGGGAGGATACGATCAGATCCAGTTCCCCATAACGGCAGCGCCAGTTTCGCTCGCGGATTGTATAGCCTAGTGTGTGTAAATACCATGCTGCGGCCTGCTCTGCGGCTGCTCCTTTTTGCTGCCTGGTGGCTTTGACAGGCTCTCCATTAGGATTCATGGATTCGCCCCTCCCTGGCTTTAGTCTCCGCCCGGTACACATAGGTCAGCACCTCGGCAACCAGCTGGTACAGCTCTGGAGGAATTTGCTGATCCAGATCCAGCTTGGAGAGTACCTCTACCAAGGCTGCGTCCTCCTGCACCGGGACGCCATGCTCTCTGGCCCGTTCCAGAATTGTATCGGCCAGCTTTCCCTGTCCTTTGGCAGTGACGACTGGCGCTTCACTGTCACCTGGACTGTATTTTAAAGCTACGGCTTTTTTGAGCGATGCGGGAGCTTCTGAGGAGAGGTCCTTCATATTTTCAGATCCACTCCTTTGTAAATATCCGGTGTATATTCATCTGCAACACGGCTCTGAGATTTGTCTGAAGCCGGAGTAATTTCCGGAAATGGAGTCGTTTTCATGCTCAGCAGCTGATATCCGATGTCTTCAACCGACTGTGCCAGCTCCTGACGCCCGGATTGGAACAGCTCCTCCGCCCAAGGCTCATTATTTTTCATCTGGATACTCACGATATTGTCTACGACCTGCACGTCAATCACAGTGTGTCCCAGTGTGTTCATGTTCAGATCAAACCATAGCCGGCAATTATGATGATCCAGCTCGCCCTTGCGGCCCCGCCTCGACTGCACATGGACGGCTGCAGTCTGCTCACCGTCCGGACCATGAAGAGGAATGAACATTGTGATCTGGGCAAAAGGCGCCGTGCGATCTGTATTCAGCAATAGCTGCTGGCCGGTCAAATGCTGCAATAACTGCTGTGCTGCTTCCTTGAATGCCGGCGGCAAATCCGCTGCCGAGAGCTGCAGCAGCAGCCCCTTTACCGTCTCCTGGATTTCGCTTCCAGGCTGTGTACCGGCTCCGGTGAGGACGGGAGGCATCAGCGGCGAACTGGGCGCGGCGCCCGCGGCGGCGCTTGGCGCGGCGCCTCCTGCGGCGCTTGGCGCGGCGCCCGCGGCGGCGCTTGGCGCAGCGCCTCCTGCGGCGCTTGGCGCGGCGCCTCCTGCGGCGCTTGGCGCAGCGCCCGCTGCGGCGCTTGGCGCGGCGCTCGCGGCGGCGCTTGACGCGGCGCTCGCGGCGGCGCTTGACGCGGCGCTCGCGGCGGCGCTTGGCGCGGCGGCGCTTGGCGCGGCGGCGCTTGGCGCGGCGGCGCTTGGCGCAGCGCCCGCGGCGGCGCTTGGCGCGGCGCTCGCTGCGGCGCTTGGCGCAGCGCCCGCTGCGGCGCTTGGCGCGGCGCCCGCTGCGGCGCTTGGCGCCGCTTGCGCGGGCGCGCTGCCGCCGCGCAGCACTTGCTGCTCGTGCTCTGCACCGAGCAGCTTTAAGAGCCGCCCCACCCACGGCTCTGCCGTGAGGGTGGAGGGCGCTGGGCCCGGCGCGGCAGTGCCGCCGGCCGTAGGTCCCTGCTGCGCATGCTCGCTGCGCAGCTCCTGAAGCAGGCCCTGCAGCTTTGCCAGCAGGGCCGCTGCCGCATTCCCACCAGCCACCGCTCCCGCTTGCGCACTGCCACCAGCCACCGCTCCCGCTTGCGCACTGCCGCCAGTCACCGCTCCCGCTGCCGCATTCCCGCCAGCCACCGCTCCCGTCAGCACATTCCCACCAGTCACCGCTCCCGCTGGCGCATTCCCGCCAGCCACCGCTCCCGTCAGCGCATTCCCCCCAGCCATCGCTCCCGCCGTCGCACTACCGCCAGACACCTGTCCCGTCAGCGCACTACCGCCAGCCACCGCTCCTGTCGTTGCACTGCCACCAGCCGCCCCTGCCTGCTGCTGAAGCTGATTTACAGCCGTCCTCAGCTGCTGCTCCACGTCCTGAAGCAGCTGGTGCAGCGGAGGGCCGAACACAGCCTGATGCAGGCTTATTACGCTTTCCCGGGTTACGGGTAAGCCGCGCTGTAGAGCGATCGCAGCCGACTCAGCCCATTCTGCGGCCGGAAGCTGTATCGGCCTGAGCGCCAAGGCTTCCTTCAGTACCGTAACATTCTCCTTATTCAAGGTTACTCCCGCATGCTGAATGCTGCGCAGAATTTCACGCACCTCTGGCGTATCCGGCAGACCCGCCTGCCGCAGTAAATCTGCTATGGAGGCTGTGGTCAGGGCTGCTCCCTGACCTGTAAACGGCTTCAGCACGATGGCACCGTCTGCGCCTGGCTGCTGTACCTGCAGCATCGCTGATTCTCCCGGACGCAAATTAGCCTCCAGACGGGCTTTGACATGCACCCCTTGAATTTGCACGACCGCTTCCTGGCTATCCTCTGAAACATGAACAATCAAGCCTCTGACAACCTGGCCGGGCTTCATCTCCAAGGCTTTGGCATCTCCCGGCTTTTGCTCTCCGAGCAGTCCGCGAATTAAAGATCCGATGTTCACGCCCCAAACCTCCAAACATTTCGTTTACCTATATATCGGCAGCAGCCTCCCTTTTGGAAAGGGCTGCTGCCGTCTTCAGAATAAGGCCAGCTGCTCCGCTTCTATGTTTTTCAAAAAGCTTCGCCGATGCATTGCCGTCGGTCCGTGCAGCAAGATTTGCTCCCGGTGCTGCTTCGTGGCATAGCCTTTGTGAACAGCAATGCCATATTCCGGATAAGCCTGCTCCCATTCCTGCTCACAGAGCCGGTCCCGGATTACCTTCGCTACAATGGAAGCTGCCGCTATAGACTGGCTGCGGGCGTCGCCTTTGACGATCGCCAGCTGCGGGATGCGGCTGTCAACATGCTCTGCATCTACGAGCAGAAACTGAGGCTGCACCTGCAGTGCATCCAGAGCCAGCTTCATCGCTTCTCTTGCCGCCTGCTTGATATTGATCTCATCAATCCTCGCCGCATCCACGCGTCCCACACCGACTGCCAGAGCCTCCTCCATAATTTGCTCGTAAAGCACCTCTCTTTTTTTGGCAGTCAGCTTCTTCGAATCGTTGATCCCTTCCATGAGCAGTCCTTGTGGAAGAATCACCGCCGCCGCAACGACGTCTCCGAATAAGCAGCCGCGCCCTACCTCATCAATGCCTGCTATATGTACATAACGATCTCCGTATTCTTTTTCATAGGCCAGCAGATCAACTGCTTCACCTTTGCTGTTTTCCGCTCTTTTTTTCATTCTTGAACGCCTACTCTCTCAAGCTTTTCTAATCTAGCGCCTTCATGCGGGCTACTTACTAGCTTAACACAGGTTTGCATCTATTTTAACGGAAAGGTTCTACTACCTTCTGACAATGAGACGAGAGCATAAGGGTGCACAACAAAACAGCCGCCACCTCGCGAAGCAAGGCAGCGGCCATATTTCAGCATTCTATTAATAAGGGGCTTCCATCGAGAAGCGTCCCATCTTGCCTGCCCGCAGCTCTCTCAAAAAGAGGCTGGAGGCTTTCTCCAGATCCACTCGGCCGCCGCTGACAATGCAGCCCCGTTTGCGTCCGATATCTTCCATTACGGTCACGATTTGATCGCCATCCTCGAAATCCTCCGGACGGCGCTTCAGATCAAAACGTTCACTCATCGGTTCCCAGTAATATCTGGAGAAGTATTTCACCGCAAAAAACGCGATATCTTCCACATTTAATATTTCTTCCTTAATCGCTCCGGTCACGGCCAGCCGATATCCAACGTTCTGATCCTCAAACTTCGGCCACAGAATACCCGGGGTATCCAGCAGCTCCATTTCTCCGCCGGTCACCTTGATCCATTGCTGTCCTTTTGTCACACCTGGCCGGTCACCCGTCAAGGCGATACTGCGCCCTGCAAGACGATTAATCAGTGTAGACTTGCCTACGTTCGGAATGCCTACAATAAGCACCCGCATGGCCCGGGGAATCATACCCTTGGCAATCTGCCGGTCAATCTTCTCTTTCAAGAGAAGCTTCACCTGACCCGGGATGTCCTTGACCCCGGTTCCGGTAGCTGCATAAATCGGGAATGCCGGAGTTCCGGCTTCCTTGAAATACTGAATCCACTGCCGGGTCACTTCCGGATCCGCCAGATCGGCTTTATTCATTAGAATCAGCCGCGGCTTTCCTTGTAAAATATCATCGATCATCGGGTTTCGACTGGACAAGGGCAATCTAGCGTCGATCAATTCAATAACACAATCAATCAGCTTGAGCTTCTCCTCGATTTGGCGCCGTGCCTTGGTCATATGTCCCGGAAACCATTGAATCGCCATGCTGTGACCACCTCACAATCCTGCTGCTTTAGGAGTACTATACCCCTCTATTGGCTAATAAATCCGATGTCCTTCAGCGGCCAGAAAATAACATCAGCTCGTCCGACGATATCCCCCAGCGGTACAAAGCCGATCATACGGCTGTCCGTGCTGTTCGAGCGGTTATCGCCAAGAACAAAAACGTGCCCTTCCGGCACTGTATCTTCAGAAACATATTCATTCGGGAAATTCGTCACTGGATTGTACAGCCGTCCTTCAGCATTTGCTGCATCGACCGCTTCCTGGATGTAGCTTTCCTCCACAGGCTTTCCGTTTACAAGCACTTGGTCGCCTTCCACCTTCACCGTATCTCCCGCCACCGCAATCACTCGCTTGATAAAGTCTCTGCCCTCGGATGGAACATGAAAGACGATGACCTCACCACGCTCCGGCTTGCGTATATCGTACAAAATCTCGTTGACTATCAGCTTTTGATTGGAGACAAAGGTGGGCTCCATGGACGGCCCCTGCACCACAAAGGGTTTAAAAAGCAGCCAGCGAATGAGAACCACCAGAATCAACGCAATGAGAAGGGCCTTGATCCATTCCAGCAGCTCATTCTTGGCCTTCGGCTTGCCAGCTTGATGGGAGCTGACAGCATCCTGATTGGATTCCTGCATAATTCACCGTCCTCCTGCCATGATGTTTCACGGACACCTATGTATCTGAAATATACAAAAAGGGCTTGTATAACAAGCCCTTTTCTGATCGTCTGATGATTAACGACGAATTTCTTTAATTCTCGCTGCTTTACCGCGCAGTTCACGAAGATAATAAAGCTTCGCACGACGCACTTTACCACGGCGAGCCACTTCGATTTTCTCGATTTTAGGCGAGTTGATGGGGAAAGTTCTTTCCACACCTACACCGTAAGACACTTTACGTACTGTAAAAGTCTCACTGATTCCGCCACCGCGACGCTTAATCACAACACCTTCGAACAGCTGGATACGCTCCCGAGATCCCTCGATAACCTTAACGTGCACTTTTAAAGTGTCGCCAGGACGAAAGCTCGGAATATCACTGCGAAGTTGCTCTTGAGTAATCGCTTGAACGATATTCATCTAGGACTCCCTCCTCTCACACAGGCGTTCTTGCCTCTTCCGGAAAACCGTTTGTCTTCCATCATCATTTGCAGCGGACCACCGTATTCACAACAAAAGAATTTTACCACATCTATATTGCGAAATCAACTATTAATGTATTAAAACATATAAAAAGTGCCAAAGAGACGAGAGCATCTCTTACGGCACTGTTCATTTGTAATATCCGTCCATCTTCAATACGGACTCTGACGCGTTGATCGTGAATGATCCCTAGCGGGAGCTTTTATCAGGCACGCTATAGTCTCTTCCGTGAAGATCGCCATAATAGGCTAAAATATCATCTACCGACTGAAAAGACGTGTCTTCCTTCGGCTTCGCGGATGTATAGGCTTCGTTCATGGATTGATTCTCGTTCATCTTATTTTCCTCCTAGTGTGGTGAAGCATCTGCAAAAGTATATTACCCACCTGCTGATTACTTGCACCATACGAGGAAGCTGAATCATATTTTGCTAAAACGATGATACTTTTGCAGCAGCCCGGAACCCGGCTCTTTTCTATTCATTCTGCTGATTCTGCTCTTCCGCCTTCAAGGCAGCCAGAAACTTCAAATCCTTTGGGGACAGCTCCAGCTTCTCCAAAAGCTCCGGACGACGCTCCCAGGTGCGTCTCAATGCCTGCTCCCGGCGCCAGGTCTCAATATGAGCGTGATGGCCGCTAAGCAGCACATCCGGCACCTTCCAGCCCCGGAACTCTGCGGGACGCGTATAATGCGGATACTCCAGCAGCCCTGTACTGAAGGAGTCTGTGATCGCCGAGGATTCATTGCCCAGCACACCGGGAAGCAGACGGACGACTGAATCAATCATCACCATCGCCGGCAGCTCTCCCCCGGTAAGCACGTAATCCCCAATGGACAGCTCGTCAGTCACCAGATGCTTACGAATGCGCTCATCATAGCCTTCATAGTGTCCGCATATAAACACCAAATGATCCTCCTTGGACAGCTCCTCTGCCTTAGACTGCGTAAAGGGCTGCCCTTGAGGACAGAGCAGAATAATCCGCGCCGGGGAAGAAGACTGCTGCAAAGCCTCTACCGCTGCGAAAATTGCGTCCGGCTTCAGCACCATCCCCCCGCCGCCGCCGTAAGGCGTGTCATCCACCTGGCCGTGCTTATTGCCGGCATAGTCGCGGAAATTAATAGCCTGGAGAGATACGATTCCCTTTTCGGCCGCTTTTCCCAGGATGCTTGTCCCGAATACTCCGGTAAACATCTCCGGGAACAATGTCAGTACATCTACCTTCATCCTATAACAGCCCTTCCATCAGGTGCACCCGTACCTGCTTGCTGGTCTTGTCTACCTCCAGCACGACATCAGGAATAGATGGAAGCAGCAGCTCCTTCCCGTTCGGGGTCTTCACCACCCACACATCATTGGCCCCCGGGGTAAGAATTTCCGTAATTACGCCCAGCTCCTGAGGGGGATCTTCATCTGTAATGACCTTGCAGCCAATAATCTCGTGAAAATAATATTCGTTGTCCGGCAGCTCTTCCTGCAGGGCTTCGTCAATTTTCAGCAGGCTCTCTTTGTATTTCTCCGCTTCATTAATCCCATCAATTTCCTTAAATTTCACCATGTACATATTCTTATGCACCCGTGAGGTATCCACGGTGACCGGTAGCGGAGCACCGCCCCGGGGAGATACGATATATAGCTGGCTGTTCTTGGCAAACCGCTGCTCTGCAAAATCACTGTGAGAAACCACCTTCAGCTCACCCTTGATGCCGTGGGTATTTACAATTTTGCCTACAGTAAACAACTTTGGTGCCATCATAATCCTCCTGCCTGGTAAAAATAATCATTCTGATATTATTATGATTTCTTCAGCATGTACGAAAAGGGGCTAGGACATGCATCCTAACCCCCTTTCGTATATTTTTAAGAAAATGCCCATGTATCTCTTGTAGAAAGAACGCTTAGACCGCAAAAACCACTTGACTGCCGAGATGATATTCTTAGAAGCCTGACTGTGACCGGCAATCAAGAGATAATGTCCACGGTAACCCGCTTGTCTATTTTCACGGCTGCCGATGCAACCACCGTTCGGAGGGACTTGGCGATCCGGCCTTGCTTGCCGATAACCTTCCCGACATCGTCAGGATGCACACTCAGCTCATAAACGACCAGATTGCCTTTGTCCACCGCCGTGACGGCTACATCTTCCGGATGATCCACCAAAGCCTTAGCAATAACGCGAACTAATTCTTCCATAGATAACCCTCACGATCCAACTTATTTCTGGTTCTTGGATTCATGGAATGCTTTCATTACGCCTGCTTTGCTGAGCAGGTTGCGAACGGTATCCGATGCTTGCGCACCGTTTTGAAGCCATTTCAGCGCTTTTTCCTCATCAATCTTTACTTCAGCCGGTTGAGCAACCGGATTGTAGTAGCCGATTTCCTCGATAAAGCGGCCGTCACGCGGGGAACGGGAATCCGATACCACCACGCGGTAGAAAGGGGCCTTGTGAGCACCCATACGTTTCAGACGAATACGTACTGCCATTTTGAACATTCACCTCCTTCAAAAAATATCCTCCTGTCACGCCAAAATCAACGGAACGGGAACTTCATGCCTTTACCACCTGTCAAGCTCTTCAATTGCTTCATCGCCTTGTTCTTGCCGCCCTTAGGGCCCATCATATCCGAAAACTGCTTCATCACACGGCGCATTTCATCGAACTGCTTGATCAAGCGGTTGACCTCCGCCAGCGAAGTGCCGCTACCGGCCGCGATCCGCTTGCGGCGGTTGTGGTTAATAATGTCCGGCTGCTGCTTTTCTTCTGTGGTCATGGAATGCACGATCGCCTCAATGCGGCCCATCTGCTTCTCATCCACCTTCAAATCCTTAGTCTGCTTCATCTTGCCCATGCCCGGAATCATGTCCATCAGCTGATCCAGTGGACCGAGCTTCTTCACCTGATCCATCTGCTCCAGGAAATCCTCGAAGGTAAATTCCGCATTGCGCATCTTACGTTCCATTTCCTTGGCCTTCTCGGTATCAATGTTCGACTGTGCCTTCTCAATGAGAGACAGCATATCGCCCATACCCAGAATCCGCGAAGCCATCCGCTCCGGATGGAACGGCTCCAAGGCATCGATCTTCTCGCCCAATGCGGCGAATTTGATCGGACATCCGGTCACAGCCTTGACAGACAACGCCGCTCCGCCGCGGGTATCTCCGTCCAGCTTCGTCAGAACGACACCGGTCAAGGTCAGCTGAGCGTTAAAGCTCTCAGCCACGTTAACCGCGTCCTGACCTGTCATGGCATCCACAACGAGAAGCACCTCATCCGGCTTCACTTCACTGTGAATCTGCTTCAGCTCTTCCATCAGATCTGCGTCAATATGCAGTCGGCCTGCAGTATCGATAATGACATAATCATGATGATTATCCTTGGCGTGCTGCAGACCCTGTCTGGCAATCTCTACCGGACTGGTCTGGTCTCCGAGCGAGAACACCGGCACTTTAATCTGCTCCCCCAGAACCTGGAGCTGTTTAATGGCGGCCGGACGATAAATATCTGCTGCTACCAGCAGCGGCCGGCTGTTCTGCTTCTGAAGGAGCTTGGCCAGCTTCCCGGTTGTCGTCGTCTTCCCCGCGCCCTGCAAACCAGCCATCATAATGACGGTCGGCGGCTTGCTGCTCTTCGCGAGCTTGGACTGAGTTCCGCCCATCAGCTCCGTGAGCTCCTTGTTCACGATGTCGATAATAACCATGCCCGGGGTGAAGCTGTCCATCACCTCTTTGCCGACAGCCTTCTCCTTCACCTTCGCCACAAACTCCTTGACGACCTTGAAGTTTACGTCTGCCTCCAGGAGAGCCAGGCGCACCTCACGCATAGCCTCGGTCACATCCTCCTCCGAAACCTTGCCTTTGCCGCGCAGCTTGCTGAACACATTCTGCAGCCGGCTGCTCAAGCCTTCAAATGCCATAATTCCACCTCCATCCTTTCTTGATGGGATACGCTGCTATTATATCATCAATTCGTTCATCCATTCTCTGGCAGCCTGCTTGTCGCTGTCATTGAGGGAACTCTGTTCTAAGGTTCGCTTTAACTGATCCATGGCTCTGGTCCGGGACTCATGCTTGCTCAGCAGTCCCAGCTTGTCTTCATAAACCTCCAGCGCCTGCTCCGCACGCTTGATATGCTCATACACAGCCTGTCGGCTGATCTGAAATTCAGCGGCGATTTCGCCAAGGGAAAAGTCTTCATGAAAGTAATGCTTCAGAAACATCTGCTGCTTCTCTGTGAGCAGTGGCTCATAGAAATCAAAGAGCAAATTAATCCGGTTCGTCTTCTCGAGCCGAGTCGGCTGACTCATGTAAAAGCACCCCCTCGTCAAGGGTAAATACTTTACAGTTCACTTGACGAACCTTATCATACAAAAAACCAAGAAGGATGTCAAGCAAAGTTCCTTGTCATCCTCTTGGTTTTTTTTCAGGCATCAGCATTAGGAAATCGGCAGCAGATAAAGCAGTACGGCAAAGAAATGCAGCACGCTCCCGGCCAGGACAAACAAATGCCAGATCGCGTGGTGAAACGGAAAGCCTCTCCATACATAAAAGATCGTCCCCAGCGTATACAGCACGCCGCCGCCCACGAGCAGGTTCATGCCCTGCTGCGCCACAACCGCATTCAGCGGAGCCCAGGCTATAACAATAAGCCAGCCCATTGCGACGTAAAATACAGTGGACATGAACAGAAACTTTTTGACGAAGAAGGCTTTGAAAATGCAGCCGAACAGCGCAATTCCCCAAATAATGCCGAACAGGCTCCAGCCCAGCGGTCCGCGGATGGCAACCAGCAGGAAGGGCGTGTAGGTTCCGGCAATAAACAAATAGATGGAGGAATGATCCAGAAACTCGAAGATATCCTTCGCCTTTCCTTCCTTGAAGCTGTGCACCAGCGTTGAATTCATGTACAGCAGCAGCATCGTAGTGCCGTAAATGGTGAAGCTGACGACATGCCAGGCATTTCCCTTCAGGCTGGAAAACACAATCAGCAGCACCAGGGCAGCTACACTGAGCGCGGCCCCGATCCCGTGAGTAATCGCGTTCGCAATTTCTTCACGGCGGGGATAAGTATGCGTATTCGCCATATCTACAGTCCTTTCATCAAAGCTCGATGGTTTCATTATAAGGGGTTCCCCGGTCACTTTCCAGCAAGCTGCCCGGCGGACGATCCTCTGATGACTGCAGCTTCTTGCAGGAATACGCTAGATCGGCTCATCCTGTGCTTCTTCCTTGATCAAGCCTGCAAACAGGGCATGTACGAATTGCTCCGAGTCAAAGGTCTGGAGATCATCGGCCTTCTCACCGAGACCGACCAGCTTCACCGGCAGGTTCAGCTCCTGGCGGATTGCGACGACAATACCGCCCTTCGCTGTCCCGTCCAGCTTCGTCAGCACGAGTCCGGTCACACCGCTCTTCTCTCCGAACAGCTTCGCTTGACTCAGCGCGTTCTGGCCCGTAGTAGCGTCCAGCACCATCAGCACTTCATGAGGAGCACTCGGAATTTCACGCTGAATGACCCGGAAGATTTTGTTCAGCTCATCCATCAGATTGCTCTTGTTCTGCAGCCGGCCGGCAGTGTCGCAGAGCAGCACGTCCGCTTTGCGCTGCTTGGCAGCCTGCACGGCATCATACATGACCGCCGCGGGATCAGACCCCGCCTGCTGCTTGATCACCTCAACGCCGACACGCTGGCCCCACACCTCCAGCTGCTCAATGGCACCTGCGCGGAAGGTATCCCCTGCGGCGAGTACGACCCTCTTGCCCTCCTGCTTGAAGCGGTGGGCCAGCTTGCCGATGGTTGTCGTCTTGCCGACACCGTTGACGCCGACGAACAGGATGACCGTAATTCCATCCGGATTCATCCGCAGCTCGTTATTGTCGTCGCCGCGCAGCAGCCCCATTAATTTCTCGGACAGCACCGGCTGCAGATCAGCAGCGTCCTCAATGCGGCGTTTCTTCACCTCGGCCCGCAGTTCATCCATCAGCTCCATGACAGTTGAGACGCCAACGTCAGCACCAATGAGGATTTCTTCCAGCTCCTCGTAAAATTCCTCATCTATTTTTTTGCGGCGAATGACGAGGTCAGATACCTTCTCGACCAGTCCTTTACGGGTTTTCTCCAGGCCGTCGCGGAACTGCTTCGTGACGCTTTCCGTTTTGCTGGAGATGCTTTCTTTCAGTTTTTTGAAAAAGCTCATGGTTTCCCTCCGTGTCTGTAAGTTACGTGAAAGCCGCTGACCGCCCTGAACACATCAAAGACAGACGGTTCCAGCTCCTTCAACCTAAAATTTGTACTTTTGTTTGTCCAGGTCAAGCAATCACTGCTTCTTCATTTTCCAGCTTGACGGAGACGAGCTTCGAAACGCCGCCCTCCTCCATCGTGACACCGTACAGCACGTCCGCCTCCTCCATCGTTCCCTTGCGGTGCGTAACTACGATAAATTGAGTTTGCTCCGAGAATTCACGGAGATAACGTGCAAAGCGGACCACATTCGCCTCATCCAGCGCTGCTTCCACCTCATCCAGTACGCAAAATGGCACCGGCTTGACCTGGAGGATCGAGAACAGAAGCGCCATGGCTGTCAAAGCCCGCTCACCGCCGGAGAGCAGCTGAAGGTTCTGCAGCTTCTTGCCGGGTGGCTGGGCCACAATGTCGATGCCGGTTTCCAGCATCCGCTCCGGGTCCATCAGAATGAGATCAGCTCGCCCGCCGCCGAACAGCTTCGCGAAGACCGTGACGAATTCCTTGCGGATCGCATCGAATGTCGTTTTGAAGCGCCGGGACATCTCATCATCCATTTCCTTGATGACCTGGTAGAGCGTAGTCTTGGCCTCAATGAGATCCTCCTTCTGTTCATGCAGGAACTGATAACGTTCATTCACCCGCTGGTATTCCTCGATCGCACCGAGATTGACTTCGCCCAGCGAGGAAATGTCCCGCTTCAGCTCCCGTACCTCCAGCTGAACAGCGGGAACATCCTCCGGCACCGCATAACGCTGCTTCGCCAGCTCATAGCTGAGCTCATAATCATCACTCAGCTTTTTCAAAATGTTCTCCAGCTCCACATCCAGCCGGTTTACACCGATTTCCGTCTGTCTCAGCTGGTCCTCTACAAACTTCAGCTGATTGCGCTGCTCCCGGGTCTCATTCTCGGCCAGCTCCAGCTTCTGGCTCAGCTGCGCCCTTGAAGCCCGCTTAAACTCCAGCTGCTCTGCCGCTTCTTCCTTCTTCAAGCGGTAGTGGTTCAGATTCTCGGTTTGCTTCACACTTTCTAGCGCATTTTGCTCCAGCTCAGCGGTTACAGAGGTTAGCATTTCCCGGTTTTGGCGATGCTCCCGGCCATGGTTGCTGACATCGGACCTCAGGCGCTTGAAGCTCTCCTCCAGTGAGAAGATTTCCTGGTCGAGCTTGCCCTCGCGAACCTTCATAGAAGTCAGACTGCCCTGCAGCTCCTCCTTGGCGGATTCATTCGCTTTGCGGGCGAACGCCGCTGCCTGGATCGCCTGGTGCGTCTGTTTTTCTTTCTCCTCCAGCTCAGCCAGCAGCTTGACTGCCCGCTCCCGGGCGTCTCCGATCTCCTTCGCTTCCTGCTCCTGGCCGCTCTTCTCCTGGCCCGCGAGCTCGGCCTGCTCCAGAACATGGCGCAGCTCATGCTCCAGCTGCTTTCGGTCACTTGCAGCCTGCTGCTCTTCCAGACGCCGCTCATCTCCGTCACGACGCAGCTGGTCGAGTTTCTCCTGAGCCTCAGTCATCTGCCGCCGCACCTTGTCAATGCCTTGGCGAAGCTTGGACAGCTGAGCCTCTGACTCCTGGATTTCCTGATCCAGACTATCCAGCTGGCGTTTACGACCCAGTAAATTATTGCTTTTCTTGTGGTGACTGCCCCCGGTCATGGAGCCCCCGGCGTTGACCACATCTCCCTCCAGGGTAACCACCCGGTATCTGTAATGAAACCTGGCGGCAATCTTGTTCGCCTGCTCCAGCGTTTCAGCAATGACCACATTGCCCAGCAGGCTGCCAACAATGCTGCTATATGCGGGGTCAAACTTTACAAGCTCTGAGCCAAAGCCTACAAAGCCCTGCTCACCTTCAGCCAGCGACCGGTCCTGAGAGGATACCTGCCTTGGACGGATGACGTCCAAAGGAAGGAAGGTGGCCCGCCCCAGCTGACGCTGCTTTAGAAACTGGATCGCCTGGCGCGACACGGCTTCATTTTCCATTACGATATGCTGTACGGAAACTCCCAGTGCTGTTTCCATGGCAAGCTCCAGCTTCTCCGGCACTGTGATCAGCTCCGCAACTGCCCCATGAACACCCAATAGTGCCGACTTGCGCGCGGCCTTGAGAACCTCCTTGACGCCGAGCATAAACCCGTCAAAGTCATCCTGCATCTCCTGCATAGTATCGCGTCTTGCGATTTGGGCCTCCCGCTTCTGCTCCCATTTACGGAGCGCCTGCTGACTTTCGTCCACCAGCTTCTTCAGCGAGTGGTATCTCTCGCTCTCCGATATGTAGCCGCCCCGAAGCTCCGCAATCTCCTTCGCACAGCGCTCGATGCTGCGCTCAATGTCTTCTTTGCGCTGAAGCAGCTGTTCCTTCTGCTCATCCCATTTTCCGGATTCCTCCTGCGCCCGGCTCATTCGCTTCTCCAGCGCTTCCATTCGCTGATCTGCGTACCGGATTTCATTGCGAGCCTGTGCCATTTGGTTCATCAGCTCCAGCAGGCTGCCCTTCAGGCTCTCCTCCTGCTGCTGACTGATACCTCCGTTAACCCCCACGAGCTTGGCTTCTTCGGCAGAGAGGCTGTCCCGAAGCTGGGAAAGCTCCTGGTGCAGCGACTTCAGCTTCTCCTCCATGAACACCAGCTCGGCCTGACGCTCACTGAGGCGGGAGTCTCCTTGATCCACACTGCTAGTGAGCTGCTCCTTAGTACGCTCGAGATTCCGGCGCCGTTCCTTCAGCACCTCTGCATAGCCTTCGCTCTTCTCATAGGATTGACTGAACTGGAGCAGCTGGGATTGAATGCCTTCGACCTCCTCCTCCAGCTGCTTTAAGGCCAGACGGTCGCTCTCCAGCTTCGCATCATGGGCCGAGACAACCGTTGACAGAGACAGCTGCTCCTGCTTCAGCAGCTCCAGCTTCTCTCCTGCCTCACTCCAGGCGGTATGAATCTGTTCGATCTGGTACACATACAGAGAAATCTCTTTATATTTGAGCTGTTCCTTCAGCTCTTTGTATCGCATAGCCTTCGCGGACTGTTCCTTCAGCGGACCAATCTGATCCTCCAGCTCGGTCACCAGGTCATGAATTCGAAGCAGGTTCTGCTCGGTTTCATCCAGCTTGCGCACCGATTCCTTCTTGCGTGATTTATATTTGACAATGCCCGAGGCTTCTTCAAAAATCCCTCTGCGATCCTCCGAGCGGGTGCTTAAAATCTCTTCAATCCGGCCCTGGCCAATGATGGAATACGCTTCCTTGCCAATTCCCGTATCCATAAACAGCTCGGTAATATCCTTCAGCCGGCAGGGCTGGCGATTAATCAGATATTCACTATCGCCGCTGCGGTGGACCCGCCGGGTCACTGTCACCTCGCTGAAGTCGAGCGGAAGCACATGGTCAGCATTATCCAGGGTTAAAGATACCTCCCCATAATTGACCGCTTTACGAGCATCACTTCCGGCAAAAATGATGTCCTCCATCTTTCCGCCCCGAAGCGATTTCGCACTCTGTTCTCCGAGAACCCAGCGAATCCCATCGGATATATTGCTTTTACCGCTGCCGTTCGGTCCAACGACCGCGGTAATGCCCCGGACAAAATCCATCTCCGTCTTATCGGCAAACGATTTAAAGCCCGCTAACTCGATTCTTTTCAAGAACATATCTTCCCTATCACCTCAAACGTTATTGTACCATACCCCGATCTTTCTTCACCTGCGATCCCCTGTCTTTGCTTGTTCCCAGACAACGAAAAAGAGCAAAAAACAGTCGTCGCCTCTCTCTTACCAATGATTCGCGCGACTGCTCTTTGCTCTTTGTTTGTCCGCAAGGACCGCTGCTAGGCCTCAGTGGCTCGGATGCGCTTTAACGCGACCGCTGCAGCCTGCTGCTCTGCTTCCTTCTTGGAGCGTCCGCTGCCTCGTCCAAGACATTCGCTTCCCATGTGTACCTCAGAGACAAACTCCCGCTCATGCGCAGGTCCCCGCTCCTCTACAATCCGGTATTCCAGTGTTCCCATGCCGTGATGCTGTGTCAATTCCTGCAGCTCGGTCTTGTAATCGCTCATCTGCGGGCGTCCGTTTAGCGTAATGGAAGGAAATACATGATCATTCAAAAAAACACTGACGGCTTCCAGGCCCTGATCCAGATAGAGCGCTCCCACAAAGGATTCGAACACATCCGCGAGCAGAGCCGGGCGGGTTCTGCCGCCCGTCATTTCCTCGCCTTTGCCCAGCAGTACGTACCGGCCGAAATCCAGCTTCTCGGCAAATTTGACCAGCGAAGGCTCACATACAATAGCCGCCCTCAGCTTGGTTAATTCGCCCTCCGGCCGATCCGGATACTGATTGTACAAAAATTCACTGACCGTGAGCTCAAGCACGGCATCACCCAGAAATTCAAGCCGTTCATTGTCCTGATTCTGGGTGAACCGGTGTTCATTGACATACGAGGCGTGGGTAAAGGCTTGCTTCAGCAGCGTGCCGTTACGAAACCGGATCTGGAGTTTATGCTGTAACTGCTTCAGATCTCCACTCAACGCACTGTCCCCTTACTTACTGAATTTTTTAAGAATAATGGTGGCGTTATGGCCCCCGAATCCAAAGGAGTTGGACATGACTACGTCCAGGTCGCTTGGTCTTGGATGGTTTGGAACATAATCCAGATCACATTCCGGATCCTGATCCTCCAGATTGATCGTCGGCGCAATGGTCTGATGAGTCAGGCTCAGTGCACAAATGACCGCTTCCACGCCGCCGGCTGCGCCCAGCAGATGCCCGGTCATGGACTTCGTAGAGCTGACCGCCAGCTTGTACGCATGATCACCGAACGCCTTCTTAACCGCCAGCGTTTCCGAGCGGTCACCGACCGGCGTAGACGTTCCGTGCGCATTGATGTAATCCACCTGCTCTGGCGCAATGCCTGCGTCACGGATCGCCATGTTCATACAGCGTGCCGCACCTTCCGGATTCGGCTCCGTGATATGGTGAGCATCAGCGCTCAAGCCATAGCCAATCACTTCTGCATAAATCTTGGCGCCGCGCTTCTCCGCATGCTCCAGCGATTCCAGAATCAGCACACCGGCTCCTTCGCCCATAACAAAGCCGTCACGGCCCGTATCAAACGGTCGGCTGGCTTTCTCCGGCTCCTCATTGCGTGTCGACATCGCTCTCATGGAGCAGAAGCCTGCCATGCCGGTAGGACGGATTGTCGCTTCAGCACCGCCGCACACCATGACATCTGCGTCTCCCCGCTGGATCATACGCATAGAGTCCCCGATCGAGTGCGTGCCTGTAGCGCAGGCCGTAACCTGCGTCGTATTCGGCCCCTTGGCACCCAGGTTGATTGACATCTGGCCGGACGCCATATTAGCGATCATCATCGGGATAAAGAACGGGCTAACCCGCTTCGGACCCTTCTCCAGCAGGACATTATGCTGATCCTCCCAGGTGCCTAGGCCGCCAATGCCGGAGCCGATCGACACGCCTACGCGCTCCGCTTCTGCATTCTCGCCGATCACAATGCCGCTGTCCTCCAGCGCCTTGGAGCCGGCAGCTACCGCAAACTGCACGAACCGGTCCATCTTCCGCGCTTCCTTCCGGTCCATATAATCCTCAGGGTTGAAATCCTTCACCGACGCCGCAATCTGCGTTGGATAGTCGCTGACATCAAAAGCCTCTACCACCGAAATACCGGATTTCCCTTCCATCAGGCTGTTCCAGAAGGTATCCAGGTCCTGACCCAATGAGGTCATAACGCCCATACCTGTAATTACTACTCTCTGTTTCAAAACAGATCACCTCTATATAGACTGCACTTCCGCAATCGGAAGGGCTGCAGTAATAATCTTTCATGTGCTGCATGCATCAAGCATGAGTGGAGTTTTAAAAAGTCTGAGAATGAGGAGAAGTCCCGCCTTTCATCCAAAAGAACGGGACCCAATTGATTCCTTAGGTATGAGATTGTATGTACTTCACAACTTCACCTACGGTTGTAATTTTCTCCGCATCTTCATCAGAGATCTCCATATCAAACTCATCTTCCAATTCCATAACCAATTCTACTACGTCGAGAGAATCAGCTCCAAGGTCATCTTTGAAAGATGCTTCTAGTGTAACGTCGGCTTCGTCAGCACCCAGGCGGTCGACAACGATGCGTTTCACGCGTTCTAATACATCGGACATCCGGCTCACCTCCTCTTTGGACATTATACGAGATATGACTTCAAATTACCATAGAAGCCCTGTGAATTCATGGGCTGTCCAAGCCCCCGCTATTCATCATAGCTGACAGGGTCGTTACATATACATTCCGCCGTCCACATGAAGGGTCTGTCCCGTCATGTAGGAAGCACCGGCAGAAGCCAGGAACACTACGATCGAAGCGATCTCTTCCGGCTGTCCCAAGCGAGCCAGCGGAATATCGTTCAACAGCTTCTGGCGCATCTCCTCCGGCAGCTCCCGCGTCATATCGGTATCGATAAAGCCGGGGGCTACCGCATTGACCGTAATACCGCGGGAAGCCAATTCCCTAGCCGCAGACTTGGTCAGACCGATCACACCGGCCTTGGCTGCAACATAGTTCGACTGCCCCGGATTCCCTAAGGCACCTACTACAGAGGAGATGTTGATAATTCTTCCGGAGCGCTGCTTCATCATAGGACGAGTGACAGCCTTCAGACAATTGAATACTCCCTTCAGGTTCGTTTCAATGACCTGATCAAACTCCTCTTCCTTCATACGCATGATGAGGTTGTCTCTCGTGATGCCTGCATTGTTGACGAGGATATCTATCCTCCCCCAGGCAGACAGCACCTGCTTCACAAGCTCTTCCGCTTCGCCGCTGACGCCGACATTGCCCTTCAGCACGAGCGCCTCCACGCCTTTGGCGCGAATCTCCTCGGCGACCTGCTCCGCTGCAGCCTGGTTACCGGAATAGTTTACCGCTACATTCACGCCCTGTTCGGCGAGCGCAAGTGCAATACTGCGGCCGATTCCACGGGAACCGCCGGTGACCAGTGACGTTTGCCCTTCTAACATTCGTTTCATCCTAACACCTCCTTTTCTCAAATACAGAGCCACTAGAGCCTGTCTAAAGCTACAAGCCAACCGACATCCCTAAACCTTCGCTTCAAGCTCCTGCAGGCTAGCCAAGCTGTTAATATTTATCAGCTTGACATTCTTGTCAATCTTCTTAATCAGACCGCTCAGCACATTGCCCGGACCGATCTCGATAAATGTATCCACACCCTGCGAGATCATCCACTCCACGCTGTCATGCCAGAGCACAGGAGAGTATACCTGCTCAACCAGCAGACTGCGGATTTGAGAGGCGCTGTCCGCCGGCCGCGCTGTAACATTGGCCACGACAGGGATTTCCGGCTTCGCTAGCGTGATGTCTGCCAGCTTGCCAGCCAGACGCTCTGACGCCTCCTTCATCATAGAGGAGTGAAACGGTCCGCTGACCTCCAGCGGGATGGCGCGCTTGGCTCCAGCTTCCTTGATTCGGGCAGATGCAGCGGCTACGCCCTCGGCGGTACCGGAGATGACGATCTGTCCCGGGCAGTTCACGTTGGCCAGCTCTACAGAAAAGCCTTCCGCCGTAATGCTGCTGCACAGAGAGGAGAGACCTTCTCGCTCTGCACCCAGCACGGCAGCCATAGCTCCCTGTCCCCCAGGTACAGCCGCTTCCATATATTCTCCCCGGGCTCTTACCACCTTGACGGCATCCTGCAGGGTCATAACCCCGGCCGCAACGAGGGCACTGTATTCGCCCAGGCTGTGCCCAGCCACATAATGAGGCACAATGCCATGCTCGCGCAGTCCCTCCAGATAAGCAATGCTTGCTGTAAGAAGTGCCGGCTGTGTGTTCGCGGTTTGCTTCAGCTGTTCCTCCGGACCGTTAAACATGAGTGAGCTGAGGCTCCATCCGAGCTCCTGGTCCGCACTGTCCACAATCGCTTTTGAAGCCGGAATGGCATCATAGACATCCTTCGCCATTCCGACGGATTGGGCTCCCTGCCCGGGAAATACAAATGCAATCTTATTCAAGTGATAAGCTCCTCTCCTTGATATGTGGTGTAACTGCCCCCGACAGGGGATCACCATTTCAGGACAGCTGCTCCCCAGGTCAGGCCGCCACCGAAGCCGACCATAAGCACAGTATCGCCTTCCTGGATTCGTCCCTCCTCCAGCGCTTCAACAAGCGCGAGCGGAACAGAAGCGGCAGAGGTATTCGCATATTTGTCCACGTTGATCACTACTTTTTCCGGTGGTAATGACAAACGCTCCATCGCTGACTGAATAATCCGGATGTTTGCCTGATGCGGGATAAAGAGATCCACGTCCTCTTTGGACGCGCCGGCTTTCTCCAGCACCTTCTCCGTTGCTGTGCCCATCACACGGACAGCAAACTTGAACACTTCCCGGCCATTCATGAAGATGGAATGCTTCTTGGCCTCAATGCTTTCCAATGAAGCCGGCACGCGTGAGCCGCCGCCTTCAAGGTACAGGTGAGATCCCCCGGCACCTTCCGCTCCAAGATCAAAGGCCTTGAAGCCTCGTCCCTCCGGTACCTCGCCAAGGACAACGGCACCCGCGCCGTCGCCGAACAGGACGCAGGTGTTCCGGTCGGTATAATCTGTGATCCGCGACAGGCAGTCTGCGCCAATAACGAGGGCGTTCTTGTACATGCCGGTCTGCAAAAAGTTTACTGCTGTCGCCAGGCCATAGACAAAGCCCGAACAGGCTGCCGACAGATCAAAAGCCGCAGCTTTCTTCGCGCCAAGACGCTCCTGCAGCAGACAAGCTGTAGAAGGGAAGAACATATCCGGCGTTATGGTCGCCACAATGATCAGGTCCAACTCCTCACCGGACATGCCCGCAGCCTCCAGCGCTTTGACCGCAGCATGGTAAGACAGATCTGACGTTGCCTCCTCCGGAGCAGCGATATGGCGTTCGCGGATTCCGGTACGGGACACAATCCACTCATCCGACGTATCGACCATCTTCTCCAGATCCTGATTGGTCAGGACTTTCTCCGGTACGTATTTACCGGCCCCGATAATGCCAACCGGACGTAATTGGTTATTCATACTCTCACTCACTTCCTGCTGATTTCACTTGAGATACTCTGAACGAGATGATTCTGAACGGCAAACCTGGCCTGCCGGACAGCATTCTTGATAGCATTGGCATCAGAAGATCCATGGGCCTTCACGACAAGCCCCTTCAAACCGAGCAGCGGTGCGCCTCCATGCTCCTTGTAATCCATCATAGATTTCAGATTCCGCAATTGCGGCATCATCAGAGCAGCGGCCAGCTTAGTCTTCAGCGACTGCCCAAACTGCTCCTTCAGCAGCGAGAACAGCGTGCCTGCTGTGCCTTCGATGGATTTCAGCATAATGTTACCGGCGAAGCCATCGCACACAATGACATCACAGACGCCATTCATAATATCCCGTGATTCCACATTGCCTACAAAATGAATCGAAAGCGACTCCAGCAGCGGATACGCATGCTTGGTCAGCTCATTGCCTTTTCCCGCCTCGGTGCCGATGTTCAGCAGTCCGACCCGCGGCCGGGACAATCCGTGTACCTTTTCCCGATACAGGCTTCCCATCAAGGCATATTGCTGCAAATGCTCCGGCTTGGCATCCATATTGGCTCCCAGATCCAGAGCAAGCACTCCCTTGCCGTCCACGGTCGGGATCATCGGTGCGAGCGCAGGGCGCTCGATGCCCTCCATCCGGCCGACAACCAGCAGACCGGTTGTCATCAAGGCTCCTGTATTGCCGGCAGAAATCATTGCATCTGCTTGTCCCTCATGGACCATCCGCCCTGCAACGACCATCGAGGCATCCTTCTTGCGGCGGACGGCGCGAACCGGCTCATCCTCCGCCTCGATCACCTCGCTGGCAGGCTGGACAAGCAAATTTGAAGGGCGGTCTTTCAGCAGCGGCGTCAAGGCCGCCTCATTACCGACCAGAACAATTTCAGTATCCTTCCATTCCCGGGCAGCAGCCAGCGCTCCTTCTACATTACTGTGCGGGGCGTGGTCTCCTCCCATGGCATCAATTGCAATTCTCACTTGCGGTTTCCTCCTTCGAAAAGTGTCACTCGGCTGCCGAACGGTAGACGACAAAATTCCCTTGAAAAACCATTTCGTCACCGACGTAGGTGAACACCTCAACCTTCGCCTTTTGAGCAGCATGGGTTCGTACGTATGCCTTGGCAATACATTTCTCCCCCAGACGCACCTGTCTCAGAAACCGGATATCCGCAGAGGACGTCAGGGCAATCTCATCATTAATCACAGCCACCGCCAGCGAGTTCGCCTGAGCGAATACATTGTGTCCCCGGGCAATCTTCGTTCTGCTGAATACGTGCTCCTCCCGAATCTCAAAAATCGAAATCCCGCTCTTGTCCAGCTGCAAATCGACAATGTCTCCGATGACCTCCTCCAGCGACAGGGACTTGACCTGGTCGTAGGAGTGCTCGGCCATCTGCTTCATCCGTTCACGCAGCTCCGGAATCCCCAGCTCCATCCGATCAAGCCGTATCGTCTGAATGCTCACCTTCAGCTGCCGTGTCAGCTCCCGATCGGTGACAAAAGGGTTCTCCTCGATCATTCTCATCAGCGACTGGTGGCGTTCCTTCTTCGGAAGACGTTCCATGGTGCTTCGGCCTCCTTCTGCCGCAATAGCGCCGTCCATATAGTATATTTCAGCGGATGCTGCATGCATTCCGCTATATTTAGAACCTGGTACTAAGATTAAGTATAAAGGATGTCCCCCTAAAAAGAAAGAGAACACCGGACAAAAAAAATAGCACCTCACCATAGATGAAGTACTACTTGTAATAAAACTATTGTTTGATAATCTCTCTAGCTTTGTACGTTCCACACACTTTGCATACGCGGTGAGCCAATTTCAATTCTCCGCACTGCTCGCATTTCACCATGCCTGGCACAGCCAGCTTAAAGTGAGTACGACGCTTGTCACGACGTGTTTTGGACGTTCTACGTTGAGGTACTGCCATGTTCCCACCTCCTTATCCGTTCAGCCCGCCAAGACGGGATGTTAAATCCATCATCATTTAAAAAAGTCCTTCAGCCCGGCCAGCCTCGGGTCGATCACTTCCGTGTCGCAGCCGCAGGAGCCTTCATTCAAATCTCTGCCGCATTTCGGACAAAGACCGCTGCAGTCCTTCCTGCACACCGGGGCCAGCGGTAAATAGAGCAGCAATGCTTCCTTCACATAGTCGGCAAGATCCACACTCTCACCTTCTACATACGTGATATCATCATTTTCATCCTGGAGGTTGTCCAGGCTGTCTACCGGCTGGAATACTTCATGAAAAGGGATGTCTACATGTTCGTTCACCGGATCCAGGCATCTGGAGCAGTGCATAACCAAATCGCCTTGCAGGCGCCCGGTTACAACTATCGAGCCGTCAACGGAGGATCTTGCAGCCAAATCCGCTTGAAGCGGCTTCACCTCAATAATATCCTTCCGGCCCTTCACCGTCTGACTGACATCCACGGTTTGATGGAATTGTAACGGTTGATCGCTGGTTGTCAATTTACGAAATTGAATAAGCATATCCATCACTCCAAACAAACAAAATTTATTATACCGATTCTTTGCGCCTTTTGTCAACAGGGTATGCATGAAGATCAGGGCAATTTCCGTTTGAAAATGAGTATAGCACGGCGCTTCAGGTCATTTCTATGATTATCGAGAAAAGCGGAATGTGTTTATGATATATTTTGTTCAAGGAGCTGATCTCGTGAAAACCGTTGGAATCATCGTGGAATACAACCCGCTTCATAATGGACATGTCCTGCACTATAAGAAATCCAAGGCCATCGCCCAGGCAGAGCGTACGGTCGCTGTCATGAGCGGGAATTTCCTTCAGCGCGGAGAGCCTGCTCTGGCCGGCAAACGGGCGCGGACCGAAATGGCGCTGTCCATGGGAGCTGACCTTGTCATCGAGCTTCCTGCTGCCTATGCAATACAGCCTGCCGAATGGTTCGCTTACGGCGCTGTTTCGCTGCTGCACGCTACCGGTGTTGTAGACAGCCTCTGCTTCGGCTCAGAGAGCGGCACACTGAGGGAGCTGACCCCTCTTGCGGCGCTGCTGTCTGCCGAGGACAGCCCGTTCAGAGAAGAGCTGCACCGCCAGATGAGCCTCGGGCACAGCTATCCTGCAGCCTATGCGGCCGCTGCCGGAGCGGCCCAAGGCTCATCTCCGGCTGAAGCCGCCGAGATCACCTCGCTGCTGGGCAAGCCGAACAACACATTAGGACTGCACTATTTGATGGCATTGCGGAGACTGAACAGTCCCATTCAGGCATATACAATTCCCCGGGAAGCGGCACAGTACCATGATCTGCTGCCAGCCGGGCCGACGATCGCCAGCGCCACCTCGATCCGGCGCATCATTCGGGAGCAGGGCCTGGAAGCGGCAGCACCGTATATGCCCCGCTATACCCTGGATATTTTGAGAAGAGAGACCGCGCTAGGGCGGGGTCCTGTGGACTGGGAGGCTTTCAAACAGCCGCTCTTTCTGCTGCTCCAAACCTTAAGCACTCGTGGACTTAGCCGTATGCTGGAGGTCAGCGAGGGCCTGGAGCACCGGATCAAGAGACTGCTGCCGCTCCTCCCCCAGCCGTCCGTTGAAGAGCTGATTAGCGCCCTGAAAACGAAACGCTATACGCGAACCAAGCTTCAGCGGATGCTGCTGCATATTTTGCTTCAGCACAGCAAGGAGGAGCTGAGCCCGGAGCGTCTTGCCCATGGACCCGGCTATATCAGGGTGCTCGGCTTCAGCTCTCGCGGTCAGGAGCTGCTGAAGGCCATGAAGAAAAGTGCTGCCCTTCCGGTCATTATGCAGGCCTCGGACCTGGAGCATCCTCAGCTGGAGCTCGATGTACAAGCTTCCGCAGCTTATGCCGGAGCCTACCCTGATCCGCACACGTCCTGGATGTACGAGGACTACCTTATGCCCCCGCTGCGGCTTTAAGCGGGAGGCTTTCCATATAATCCAGCGCATCCTGCAATTTCTCTACCGGCACCAGCTTCATGTCCGTGCCGATCTGGTCTGCACGGGCCCTGGCGTCCTCGAAATTTTGGCGCGGCACGAAGAAAATCTCTGCCCCTTCACGATCGGCAGCCACAATCTTGTGCACAATCCCGCCAATGGGGCCCACCGTCCCCTCCTTCGTTATCGTCCCCGTACCGGCTGCAACATATCCTTTGGTCAAATCTCCGGGAGTCAGCTGATTGTAAATTTCCATCGTAAACATTAATCCCGCGGAAGGCCCTCCAATATTCGTAGCCGAGAAGGCTACCTTATGGTCCGGATGATCCGGCTGGATCGTCTGCATGGTTGCAATGAGTACGCCGAGGCCCGGCCTTTTTTCCCCGGTTGCGCTGTCTGTAATTTCGACCAGCGGGAGAGTCACATCAAGCGGCTTGCCACTGCGCTCCAGCTGTACCTGAATGCGGTCACCGGCCTGCAGTGTACGAATAATTTCGGTCAAAGCCTCATGATCGTACACAGCCGTTCCGTTCACCTTCATCAGCTTGTCACCTGGACGGAAATAAGCCTCGCTGCCATACGTGTCCGGGACGGAACGGATAAACATATAATCTGGCACAATGTTGTAAGGAATCCCTGCAGCGGTATATGCCGCCTCCACGGCGAGTGACTGTGAGGTATTCATGTAATAGATCTGGGTCGCGCTGTATTCCTCTTTACTCTGGTCACCCAGCTTCTGCTCCTTCTGTACGACCTCGCTGTTAGGATTGACCGCCGACCAGGCGAGAAGCGCAATGTTGGCATAGCTCGCCGACACCGTTGTCAGCATAAATGCCCCCTGCTCCTCGGAATCTCCGCCATTCACCGAAATCATCGGCTTGATTTCCTCCGCGCTGCCCGGCTGATAGATCATGTAGGGAGTCGGCATGTAGACGATAACGTACACCATGACAGCGACCAGCAGCAGATAAGCGGCGACTCTCATTCCACTTGAATTTCTTGTTCTGTTCATTTGATGTCTCCTTCCCCCGGATGCAGCTGTAGTCCAGCTGAAGTCCTTGTACACAAGGTCTAAAGGGCTGTCATCCCTGCATAAAATGGTACTAGCCATGTTTACGCAGGAAGGAGACCCCTTATGAATAAAGACCCTGCCGGCGGTCTGAAGGCCGGCCTTTGGATCACGGTCTTGCTGGGAACGGCGGCATTCTTGCTCGTTGCAGCCATTGTCAGCGGACCGGAAACTGCTTTTGAGGCTTCGCTTCATGCGTTACAGCTGTGGTGGCATATCGTCTTCCCGGCGCTGCTGCCCTTCCTCGTGCTGACCGAAATCATGCTGGCAAGCGGCGCTTCCCACGGCGCAGGCGTACTGCTGGAGCCGTTGATGCGCCGCGTGCTGAAGCTGCCGGGACAAGCAGGCTGGGTGCTCGTTACCGGCATGACTGCCGGCTTTCCGGCCGGAGCGCAGGCGGCGCAGACGCTGGCCCAGCAGGACCGATTGAGTCCACAGCTGACCGGCAGACTTGCGTCGTTATCACATTTTTGCAGCCCGATGGCCATTCTGATCGTCGTCGGAGCCGGCATGCTGCAGGACCCTGCCGCTGGCTACGTGCTGCTAATAGCGCATTGGTCAGGAGGACTGCTGGCGGCGTGGACACGCTCACGCAAGCATCAGAGCAGCGATGACATCCCGTCCGTGCCACACCACCAGCATACAAGTCCTCTGCTGCTAAGGGCTGCGCAGGCAGCCGGGCAGGCCAGGGCCCGAGACGGACGCAGCCTGGGCAGGCTGCTCGGCGATTCGGTCAGCCGCTCCGTTCAGACGCTGATGATAACCGGCGGGTACATTATTATTTTTGCTGTGCTGATCTCTCTGCTGCAGCATTACTTCCCTATTGTACCCGGAAGCTTGACCTCCGGGACTCTGGAGCTGTACACCGGCGCGCAGGCATTAAGCCATGCGTTCACCGGGACGACCCCCACTCAGTTAGCACTGCTCTCTGCCCTGTTAGCCTGGGGAGGTCTCAGCGGCCAGCTCCAGAGCTTGTCTATCGTTAAGGAGCGCGCGATTTCCTGGCGGGCCTACGCGGGGCATCGACTGCTGCATGCGCTCTACGCCGCCGGAATCACGCTGTTGATATGGAAGCCGCTTCAAGGACTGCTGCCCCCGGCAGCACCGGCGTTCGGCAGCATTCCTGCGGAGTATGCCCCGAACGGGCTCAGCTTCAGCGGCTGGGATTCTTTTGTGGACCTTTTTCTTTGGCAGGTCGTACTTGGGCTTGTCCTGGTGCTTGCCTTCAGCCTCACGTCCCGTTTCTTTATTCAGCGGAAGGATTAAGCTTACGGCGGAGGGCAGCATCCACCTCAGGTGACACCAGATCTGTAGTATCTCCATGAAAGTGGGCAATTTCCTTCACCAGACTGGAGCTGAGATAAGAATACTTCGGATTTGTCATCATAAAGATCGTTTCTGCATCCGGGTTAAGCTTGTGGTTCGTGGAAGCCAGCTGCAGCTCGTATTCAAAATCCGTCACCGACCGGATTCCGCGCACAATAACATTGGCGTTCTTTTGCCGGACATAGTTGGCTAACAGATCTCTAAAGCTGTCAATCTGCACATTGGGCAGATGAGCCGTGACCTGGGCGAGCAGATCCTTGCGTTCATCCACCGTAAACAGCGGATTCTTGCTCATGTTGTTCAGGACAGCCACGATGAGCAGGTCAAATTGCCGGGACGCTCTCGTAATAATATCCATATGTCCCATCGTAACGGGATCAAACGTGCCGGGGTAAACGGCAATGCGGTATGATTTCTGCGGTTCTGTGGTCATAGTCAAGCTTCCTCCTCGCCGGATGACTCCGGCATGCTGCTGGATCCCGTAAATCTGTAGATGGAAACCGCGGTCTCACCGTATCGTGCACTGCGGAGATGCCGGAAGCCCTCCAGCGTCTCTGGATACGTGTAGGACGATTCATACTCAAGCACGATCAGAGCGTCATCATAGAGCAGTCCCTTATCGCTCAGCTCGGTCATCAGCGCATCGCCGTTCTTCATCCGGTAGGGCGGATCCAGAAACACGAGGTCAAATTTGTAGCCTCTGCGCTCCAGTACCTTCAATGCACGCGCGGCATCATTGCGGAACACCTCCGCCTGGGACGTAAAGCCGGTTGCGGCAAGATTGGCTTTGATCGTGTCCAGGCTCTTGCTGTCTGCGTCAATAAATACAGCCTTGTCCATTCCGCGGCTAATGCTTTCAATGCCCAGTCCGCCAGTGCCCGCAAACAGGTCCAGCGCGGCACCTCCGTCAAAATAAGGCCCGATCATACTAAATAATGCTTCCTTTACTTTATCCGTCGTGGGACGGGTGCCCGTACCCGGAACGCTTTTCAGCGGCCGGCCTTTGGCACGACCCGATATTACTCTCACTAGTATTTCACCCGTTTCCTGTCCTAATGTCGTTTCTTGTATGAAAATGATGGCATTGAATGAGAATATCGTAACATAATCTATGGTCGATGAAAAAGAGATCCCCCTGAAAATGAAATTTGCCAATGGGGTATATTCCTGGCAAGATCCGGGCATTCTAACATTATCGACATCAAAAGTGTCGTAGACAACCGCGAAAGAAGACTTACGTTTCCCCATAAGCTCTTCGTCCGGTTTCTCCTCTCCCATGAGGGCGCTCTGCAAAGGGCGCCCGATTTTTTTATGTATATAAACCCTTACTGGACAAGGCTTTCCACGCAACAATATCGACAATATTATGCTGCGGTTTTAAGTACATGTAGACCATTTGTAGACCAAATTATTAACAAAGGATAATAGCATCAATCAATATATAAAGAAAAAAAGAAAAGAGACTTTGGTCAAAACATTTGCATGTGGAATATTTTGACTAGTAAAATATTCCTGCGTCTGATAGACTATCCCTATATTTGTATATTTAAGGGGGATTACGTTGAATAAGGTTTTAAAATCGGGGATTATGGCATTAATTGCTGTAATGATGTTGTCGGGATGCTCAGAGGCGCAAATAGAGAAGGTTAGCAGTGCTGAAGCAGAAACTGTAGAAGCTAGCGCTAAGAATACTACTGAAAAAGAAACGCTGGCTAAAGAAGAAGAGCCGAAAGAAGAAGCGAAACAAACTGAGATTTTCAAAATTGGTGACTCGGTTAAATTCGACGATCTTGTCATCACCTTGAATTCAGCAGAAGAAAATAAAGGCGGCGACTTTGATACGCCTCAAGATGGGTATGTGTACCAAGTGCTTGACATTACCGTTGAAAACAAAGGAACAGAAGAAGCCAGTGTTTCTTCTATATTAAACACAGCCATGGC
This sequence comes from Paenibacillus algicola, assembly GCF_005577435.1. Classification (NCBI taxonomy): domain Bacteria; kingdom Bacillati; phylum Bacillota; class Bacilli; order Caryophanales; family Paenibacillaceae; genus Paenibacillus; species Paenibacillus algicola. Next base: position 2,721,467 of record NZ_CP040396.1, read on the forward strand.
TGACGGTGATGGTTATAGTTACGATATCGGACTTGTTACGTTTATCAAAAATCAATTAGACGGAGCCGTACCGGCAGGACGTAAACTTCGCGGCCAGCTCGCTTTTGAAGTTCCAAAAGATGCCGAATCTTTAGAGTTCATCTTTAAAGATACCTTCTCTACCGGACAAGCGATCTGGAAAGTTAAGTGAATGAGCAAATAAAACTGGCTATGCGAAACCGCCAGCAGCTGACGATCCGCACCAATGATGGAGAGACGCTGCGAGGCATACCAGAAGCATGCACGGACCGTGTGAAGCTGCGTAACGATCATGGAATTGTACATGTACCTGTGGCGGATATAGAGCATGTAAGCCGGTTAATACCATTAGAACGCAAAAAAGACCCTTCCAGCACATAGCCGGTAGGGTCTTTGCTTACTTATGTTGATTATTAATAAAGCGGCTCATCATGACAGCCATTTCCTCTCGGGTGATCGGCGCACCTGGACGGCTGCCATCCACATAACCCTGATCGGTCATTGCTTTCCAGGCTGGAGCGGCCCAGGGGCTTACAACATTGATATCACGTTCAGACTTGGCCACGGTCGTTTCCTCCTTTTTCTTGAGTCCCAAGTGATTTGCAATCCCAGTTACATGTCCCTGAATAATGGCATGCAGCACTTCCTGACGTTTAAGCAGGCCGGCATCCTTTGCAACGTCAACAAACAGATTTTCTGTCAGCACAGCCGGCATCTTGCTCTCCCGAACCATGTGCAGGTTCGCACTCTTTTGCCCCCGATCCGTAACCCCGTAAGGCTTAAGCGCCGACATGATCTCACGGTGCAGTACATTCTGTAGAGCTACGGAGGCTGCCATTGCATTAGTGAAGCGAAATGTCTCAAAGCCACCCGATCCGCCTGCAGCATTACAGTGAATGGATACCAGGATGTCAGCTCCCGCTCTGTTTGCCTTGTTTGTGCGGTCGGACAGCTCAAGAGATACGTCCGTGTTCCGGGACATAAGCACCTCCACACCCTCGTACTCAGCTTCCAGCTGCTGCTGGATCCCTTGGGACACCTTCAGCACAATATCCTTCTCCTGCAGCCCATTCGCTGTAGCGCCGGGGTCCTTACCGCCATGACCTGCATCGATCCACACTTTCTTCATTCTTGATCAGCTCCGATCTTGGCTTGTTTCACGGCCTGGTGACCAAAGACTGCAAATGCGCCGGCCAGGATACCCTGGATGACTGATTCCACAGACCAGCCAATCAAACCGATAGTTAAGATGATGGCAACCATAACGACGATGTAAATAATGCTCCAGTTGGGCACGTTCGGGGTTTGTTTCAACACATACCCAATCACCCAGCATGCGGCCACAACGATCAACAGCCGCGGATCAACCAATTCAAAAATCATATTCCATTCCATTTCAATCATCCTCTCGTTTCCTATTCTTCAATTCGGTCAAGCCGCTTGTGCGCTTGTTTTGCCGACTCTTCGACCCGCGTAAGACGCTCCGAAAAATCATCCATTCGCCTGCCTATGTCACGCAGGTCCACACGAATATCCAGGATCCCCGTCTTGATATAAGACACATCGGTGTGTAACGATGCGTCTGCTGTGGCCTCTTGTACAACTTCTGCTTTATAGGCCTTTGTTTTACCTACCCAACCAAGCACAATGCCGCTAATGGCAGCAGTTACCGATATGATTGCAGTGAGCACGGTCCAGTCCACCCTTCTTCCCCCTGTCTCTCTAAATAAAAGAGCCCCCGGAGATCCCGAGGGCATAAAAAATACGCCTTGCGGCGCTGCTTGAATTACTCTGCTGTAATTGGCTTCCCGTTTTCATCCAGTCCAAGTGCCGCCAAATGCTCCCGAACCTTATCTTTTTGAGATGCTGGTACCTGAGCAAAACTGATCTCTCCATACATTACCAAACCTGCAAAAACTGCTGTCATATCGTACTCACCTCCCTTCATGAGATATAGGATCAGCCGGATAAAAATAGTGATTAAAAAGGCCCTCATGATTACTCACCAGTTATTAGCTGGTACAGTTCCATAAGGGCCAGTTTATTCTCGATGTCGGTTTGCTGTATTTTTTCCTGAAGTACTTTCACCTGATCGGATAACGGAGGTTGATAAACAGGTTCTTGCGGCGTAGGAGCGTTTGGATCAGGGTAGTAAAACTCCAGCCCACCCGTTTCCGGGTTTATTCTGCCCAGGACGCCCTCCCGGAAATCTTGTTCATAATCTTCTGGTTCCAACTTTACAACGCCTACGGTTTCGGGCTGTCGTTCCTGCAACTTTGATATAGTATCGAGCGGGTTACGCTTAACCCCATATTTTGGGTCTGTTGAATGGCTTACCCCCGTATTATGCAATATCTCTCCGGTTGTCTTATCGTAGTAAATCCACCTTCCAAACGTGTATAAATCCATTTTTCCACCACCTTTTTTTTGTTATGCCCACGCTCTGACATTAACGTCATAGGCGGTCGGGAGATAATCCCCCCCGTTAAATTTCAATACAATCACCTGCGGCATTGGTGTGGTATTTGTTATACCCGCGCCACTTGCTGTTTGTAAGGCCATACTGCTTCCGCCGTAGCCAGCAATTACAAGGTATTTAAAGTCGATATCTGGATAATACGGTGTTGTAGTCGTTAACATTGTACCTACAAGCCAATCAGTCTGACCGCCTCTGAATGTGATTGATACTATTCTCGGTATAAATGGCATAGACACAGTTGCCGTGGCGTATCTTGCCATATTACCCAAATTGACTTCATAGTACTGCTTCCCCTCCTGCAAGGCTCCCGTTATGTTGCCCACAACTACTCCCGCCCGCAGGTTGGCTGATGTTAATCCCGGCGTGGCAGCGGCTACCCAACTGTTACCGTCAAAGTAACCTCTCGGCGGTTTTATAAAAGTCCGATCCCCCGAAAAGATAGATAATTCCAGGCCTGGCTGATGAAAATTCTCAGCACTACGATTAGGCATAGCTCCTGCAGTCTCCGCGATCGTAGTACCGATTAGCACTTTGTCAGCCGGGACAGATACTGCCGGAACCACACCAGATCCGTTATGATAACCATCAGGAATTGGTTTCGCCGTCTTGCCTGGCGTCAACGTAACCGCCCCACGGTTTGGCATGCTGCCCGTTATTGGTCCGCTTGCGTTACTCGCCGTTTTACCGGCCAGAATATCGGCAGCCGTTACGTTACCGACCGCGCGGATTACGGCAGCTATTTTCGGGATGAGTTGAGACCAGGTTTCGCTCGTGGATGCCGTCACCCCGATGGAGTTAAGCGCGGCAACCACTTCCGCTTTACGCTCAACTCCAAGCTGCTTTCCCGCGAGGGCTTCGTCGTATGCAACTTTGACTGCCTTCTCAGTGGCTGCTACAGTCTCACGTGTTCCGTTAGTGGCATTGGAGAGTTGCACAATACCAGCTTCCGTTAAGGATGCAGGAGGGACCTCACCAGCTTTCTCCTGCAGTTCCATTAACGCCTCAGACACCCCATTGAAAAACCAGTTCAGCCAAGCTGCTGGCGGATGATCACTGACCTGCCATCCTTCTTGTTTTTTGGACTCCGGAGGCTCCACCCCCGCCGCCGCCCATTCAGGTACGATTTTCTCAAATGGCAATGTTATCCCTCCTATATCGGTAATGCATAATCATTCCCTGGCAAGTACACCTCACCCAACGTGCCGCCTATAATCATATCCACGTCTGCCAAACCATTCGGACCAGTCTGCAGTTGATCGTAACTTGAGGACAGTCTGAACGTACCGGTAAGCTCGATTTGAGCCACCCTCACCCCAGCAGCCACCGTCTTTTGGATAATCTGACCAAACTGCAAGGGGGACATGCCAACCTCATTTAAGCGCTTCGTCGGCACGCGAATAAGTTTTATAGCTGCTGGCTCAGGTTCGCTTGAGTCAGTGTACTTCGGCTCAATTCGAATATCAGCGTATGGACAGTCTAACGCAAGGGCAAGCACCTGAATGATGGTGTTTACATCCGTTTTCGACAAATTTCGAGCAATCTTCGACTTCAGCAGTACCCGGTAAATTTCATCGGTGGCAGCTCCTCGGGCTTGAACGATGTTCTCCCCGATCCGGTCCAGTGTCGTCCCCTTGGCCTTGTCGATATCCCGCCATTCTCGAATGGTTTCCAGGCTGTCACTCACCTGCTGCAGCTGGCCGTGTAGGATACCGATCAGCTTGCCAAGATTGCTCGCCGGGCTCTTATTGTAGACATCGGTAAGGCGGCCAAGCATGTCTTTCAAGCTAAACATGACTGATCACCTCAATATCCGTTGCCCGGACCTGTGCGACCTGGAACGGCTGAATCTGTACATTTGCCGGCTGCAGATTATTCCCCGAGCCAACCAAGACGGACACATCCTCAACGCCTGGAACGCTGTACACAGCGCTAATCAGTCTGGTATAGATGACAGAAGCGCCCATGTTCAGCCCGTTGTAGTAGCTGCCACCATCCTCCCCGCCCACATATCGGACCAGCGCGGACCTGATTTGTTCGTCTCCGTCTGCTGGGTAACTGTCGTTTTTAGTAACATCCACACTGATCTGCAGTTGTACTTCCTCCGCCCGGCTAAATTTCACATCATGGACATATCCGCCCAGGTCCGGTACCTGCACAGTAATATCACCGTGTGACTCAATGCCGGCGGCACCCTTCTGGAAAATCATCTCCGCTATGGCCTGATCATCACCGCCAAGCACATAAGCTTGATATGACTTCGCCGGCCGGCCAACAGGATCAGCCTGCATAGTGTTATTCTCGATAACGGCAGCTGCGCGGACATTGTCCAGCCTTAAGAGCGCACCGCGAAGGGCATCCAAGGACGCCGCACCGCCGCCGGCTACGGCTTGATCCATTCGGTCCCGGAATTCAGCGTCTGTCTCCTTTTCACGGCCGCCTTGGGTGCGTTCCGGGTTTGAAACAGCTGTAATATCCGGATTAGGATTTACAATGATCGTGATGGCACCTGCTGCCACGTTGCCTTGTGAACCGGAATCCAGCGCTTCTATGGCCGCCGTTACCGTTCCGGCCGGCCCGATGACTACATCTTCAAGGGTTTCAAAGTAGACCCCCGTTTCTGTGGCAGCCTGAAACCCTGTCTCAATGGTTTTTCCAGCTGTTCCTGTCAATACGACCTCACCGGTCGCCCACTGCTCCAGGATCCGCGTGACACCTGAATATGGGCCAAGCCGATCCAGGTTATTTCCGGCAGCAGAGTTTTTATATCCGGAATTGTATACGTCTTCGGCTGTACCCCAAAGCTTTGCTAAAAACCACGCAAATAGCCGCAGAATGATCCCCAGCGGCGAACGCTCCGAGGTATTTATTTGGTCGCCAAACGTTTCCCGGGCCTTGTCCTCCATTTCTTCGAACAAATCCTGAAACCTCCGGCGTTTAAAGCCTGTTCTATCCAGCACCAACCTCCACCCCCTCTGCTTGTACCCTTGTCCCATCGGTACCCACTGCCGTAAAAGTGACCAGCATCGTTCGAGATTTCCGGTTAATCGTGAATTCAATATCCTCTACGGTCTGGAACCGATCCTCCTGCAGTAGCCCTGCTGATAACTCGTCCCGCATTTCTTCCTCGTTGATCTCTTTTCCAAGGAATTTGCTGAAGGTAATACCGGCATCCGGATAGAGGAACCATTCCCCTTTATTGGTGCCTATAGCCGCCCGGCCGCACTGCGCCAGTTCTTCGGGCCCCTCGATCACGGCCAGTTCACCGCCGGAAAAGACAAGGTCCCCCGTCTCATCAAGCTTCAGTGAAATCACATAAACACCCCCACGATTACAGCGTCATTAATGTCATGCGACCGGGTACTGTCCGGGGCCGCGACTTTGCCCCCAAGCGCATTCTTAATCTCCCGGTCAGCGCAAACCACAAGGACGATATCGCCTTTTTCATAAAACGGCTTTTCCGTCTCAATTTCGACCCCCACCTTTCTTTTCCGGCCGAGTGCCGGCACGTTTTGAATCACCGCCGGTTCATCATCCCCGGTCCGGATTAGAGGTTGCACATCTGCCCTGCAGGTGGATTCGTTAAAGCTAATGACTCGGCAAGGCAGCCCCACATGGACTCCGCCCATGGCCCGGTCTACAAATCCCTCAATCAGCTTGGACAGTGTGGCTGCAGGATCGTTTCTCATAGCAGAGCCTCCATTTCCGTCATAAAATCCCCCGTCCGGCTGATTCGGTGCGTACCGTTGCGAACGTGCAGCCGGCCTTTAAACAATTCGCTTTCCAGATCAATCACAGCAGCTGTGGTAATACGGTACTGCAGCTGGGACCGGACATTGTATCCCTTAGCGGTTGCATCCTCGAAATACTCTGGTGAGCCGATTAATCCGGTACCTTTGTTCAGCCTGAATACACTGTCTCCGCCGCGGCGCAGGCTACGGACATACAACTTCCCTTTGTTAATATAAACGGATGTTCCACAGTCCTTAGCCACCTTGGTTATGATCTCGGTGACTGGACCCTTTGCGGTATATCCATCCTGATAACGGTAATCCTGGTTCAGATCCATCTGAGCTACCGGCAAGCCGATGTAACGGGCCATCTCCTTAATGATGTGGCTGGCCAGTGTGTTCTTGGCGTAAGCAATTTCTTTCACCTGCCGTTTGGATAAATCCTCTGAATCCAGAACCGTAATCGTGGTGATTTTGTCCACCCCCGACCGATTGGTTTTCACACTGGAGATATAACCGTGCAGGATGACCCCGGAGTCCTCCCGGTAACCGGCATTCATCATCAGGACCTTGCCGCGTTTGATGTTATTAATCGTCGTGTCGGACAGGTTCCAGATTTGAATCTCTGCTTCATTCGGCAGTGCGTCATTATCAAAGGGTACGGAGGCCACAATATTGAAATCATCCATGGAAAATTTCATATTCTCGGTCATGACCTCACAGACACGGCCAAAATTATTCATCTTCCTCATCCTCTTCCTCAATCACAAATAAAAAGACGCTCACTCCAAGCGTCTCCCAGGTTACAGTTGTACTTTTTTCTGACTCATCATATGGAATGACGGGAACCTTGGGGAAACGGTTGTCCATAACATCCAGGAAAAGAGGCAAGCCGTAAACCAATTTTTCACCCACGGCCAAGACTTCGCCGTCCTTTTCTAGATCCACCGTGAAGAAGTCGTAATCGGCATTATAGTGGACCTCAAATGTGAACATCTCACCAGCCAGATCAACGTCAAAACGGTGTGGTATCTGGTCTTTCTCAATGTCGATGTACTCCACTTAATCACCTCAATCCGCCCAGGGGCTGCCGGGTTTAAATTTCACCTTTTGCACCTGCTCCTTTGCTTTCTTGCTGGTCTTCTTTGTTGTCGTTGCTTTTGCTGTCTTTTTAGTGGTGGTCTTCTTCTCGCTCTTTTTGTTGGATTTTTTCTGCTTAGTGCCCGAATTTACGATTTTGGCCACCTGAGCCTTCAGCGGCAGCGGAAGGTCCTTCACATACGAAGATGAAGCGAAACGAACCTCTTTGATCGTGATACTAAAATCAAATCCGGTTGCGTTTCGATAGGTCCGGGTCGGTGTGAAACTTGTGATCAGCCCGCTGAAGGTAGTTCGGCCAACATACCGGACCACCTCTCCCTGATCCACGGCCGTCTTTAGAAATCGCTCTATCTTCGCCGCGTCCTCAACGACCGTGCCTGTGATGCTCATGTTTCGGAGCTTCCGCTGGACATGGTCGGACACATCCACCTCTTTCTCGACCGGCTGGTCTGTGACATCCACAGCAAACTCAGGTGTTTCTTCAGCCACTGAGAGGTAATGACCGTTAATCGTTGCCATTAATCTGCTGCCACCTCCAGACCGTTACGCCGAATGATACTCTCAAACAGCGCCTGCAACTCAGACATAACCGCCGCCTTCTCCGGGCCGCCCATGGAGCTCCCGTTGACATCGACTTTCACACTGACTTCCATGTGACTTGTCGATGAGCTGCCGCTGCTTGCCCGGGCTGGAGCCGTCTCCGGCGTGTACCCGGAAGAATAAGCTTTGTTTTCATCTGCTGTAAGGACTCGTTCCCCCTTATGCAGCTCTGCGATGTATCCATCAAACGGGACATTCGGAAGACCGGCAGCGTGACTGCCGTCCACGGGCATTTCAGGGATTTCCGGAATATTGATCGCAAATTCTTTCCCGCCCAACCAATCTGGCAGCTTAATGGACAGTGCACTGTTGATTTTCCGGATCAGATTGTTGACCAGGCCTGTGATAAAGTTAACGCCCGTAGAAAAACTGTTCTTCACGTTGGTCCACATGTTGCTGAGTCCCGTCCCGATCCCTTCCCAGGTGGATGTGGCCACATCCTTGATCGTGTTCCAGGCATTGGTCACAAAGGACACAATGCTGTTAGCCACATTCGAAATCGTTGACCAGATGCTGTTCCATACACTAGAGAAGAAACCGACAATCGCATTAAAAACAGACATGGTGACTGCCGTGAATGTATTCCAGTAACCTGATACGGCGGAGACAATCCCCGATACGGCCGAGGTAATGGCCGACCAGATCACCGTACCCCACGTCACGAAAAATGCTGCGATGCTGTTAAACAGACCTATGACCCATGTTTTAAACGCATTCCATATGCCGACCAGCCAGGCGCTAATAGTCCCCCAATTTTTAAAAATTAGGATGACACCAGCTACTGCCAAGCCAATACCTGCCGCGATGGCGATGAACGGGAGATAGGCAACCGTCATCCGGATTCCGGATGTGGTCATTAACTTGATTGTAGGGATTAGTTTTGTCGCCAGCACCAGCGCAAATGCTCCTGCTGCAGGTCCAATCACATCGAAGTTATCGGTCAAAAAAGACGCCGCGCTCGCGGCCATGTCGAAACCTCTGGCAAGAGAGTCGATGACCATGCCGCCGACATTCGCAATTTGGGGCCCTGCCACCTCCAGCCAACCAGAAAAGTCAATCAGATACGGCATGAGCTTATCGCCGAGCGGTTTTAAGATCCCCGTCTCGATCTGCCGCCCCATTCGGGCCATGGCTTCTCCCGGGCTGTTCATCTTGATGTCATTAATCTCCTGCATCTTATCGGCTGTCATGTCAAATTCGCTTCGCGCTCGACCCATTGATGCGACTGTCGTTGCCTCCAAGTCCTCAAATTGAGTACCCATCAGCATTACGCCAACCGTGTTCCTTTCGACCGGATCTGCTATATCTCCCACCATCTGCATGACCTGCTGAAAGGCTGCCTTGGCTTCAGGACCGCCAGCGGCAAAGGTACCCATCATTTTCTCAGCATTGAGACCAAGCATCTGTAATCCTGTTACCGTGTCCTTGGAGCCGTCTTTCGCTCGAATATTAAACTCTTTAACGGCATCTCCGACCTTATCCAAGTTAAAAGCGCCATTCTCAGAGCCGGCAGCCAGGGTATCAAACATTTCTTCAGCCGTGAAGCCCAGCGCCTGGAATTGGTTCGCATACTCATTTGCCGTGTCCAGTAGGTCTCCCGATTTATCCAAACCGTTTTGTGTCCCCTGTGCCAGCAGGTTCATCGCTTCCTCGGAGGTAATACCAAAGTTTTTCATCATGGTATCCACTGTCCGGACCGATTCCGCTACTTCAAAGCCAAAAGCATCCCGCAGCAAGAGAGCGTTTTGTGTGGTCTCTTTCAGATCGTCCCCTGTTTGCTGCGTAATTTGTGCTGTAGCAGTAATGGCGCCGCTGAGGTCCTGCCAATTCTGGCCAAAGTTTTGATTATACAGATCCGTTGCGATGGACTTTGTCTCTTCCATCTGATCCGCTGTTTGACCTGTGGCCATCTGTATGGATCGCATGGAGTCATTAAATTCATTGGCTGCATTCACTGCAGCAAATCCAACCCCTGCTACCGCGGCTGTAATGGCCCCAGCTGCTAACCCTACCGCTGCCCAGTTGTCTTTCATCATGCCGACCTGCTTGTCAGCCTTTCGCAGTGCGCCATCAGCCACTTTAAAGCCCACAGCGAACATGAGGTTACTGATTACTGCCATCCTTCACTCCTCCTCCCAAGACAAAAAGAGCGCCCGCAGGCGCTCACTTCTTAGGCTCCTTCTTCTGTTGTTCAAGATAGATATCCAGGGCAGCATTGGCTTCCATGATGTCATCATGGTCCATCTTGTCCAGGTCGCTATAAGAGATGTTCATATCCGATAGCAGCAACCGCCACATCGGCCAGTTTTCTTTAGCCCTCTTGGCCGCTTCCTGCCTGCTGATCATCCCCGTCACCGTCCTGCCCGGAAATAAAGGCATAAGCCGCGTTAATGACTTCAGAGTATTCCTGGTAGGATGCAAAGTCATCAATCTTCATTTTCGGTTCAACAATGACATGCTTCAGCATTTCATCAGCAAGCTTTTCTTCCAGAACGACACCGAACTTATTCTTGCTGGCGTCATTGATCTTAGACACGGCTCGAACACCCGGGAACTGATATACATAATCTTTACCGGATTTGGAAGTATACTTTTTCTGTTTGAAGTTACTCATGGACAATTCCTCTTTTCATTTGTATTTTAGGCAATATCTGCATCAAGACACTGCAATTCGTATTCGCGGTCTTCAGCCTCAGAACCATAGGAACGGGCTGCTGGCTTTTTGACATAAGCTTCGGTGACTGTGACGGTCTCTTTTGGATCTCCGTTATAAATCAAGGATACCGGCACCATTTCACCCGATTTAGCCAACTTGTCCAGCATAGAAACTTGCGGGCTGCTGGATAACAACGTAATGGATAGCGTATGCAATGGGTTGTTAATTTTTGAACGCACTACATCGCCCTGTGCTCCGACCTTCGTCTCATAACCGTCTTCATCTTTCTCGAATTCCACCATATCTTCAGCAAAGCCGGTCAAATAGACACCGTTGACCATCACAGTCAAATCATTCGGATCGTATGTTTTTACTGACACTTCGTTTCCCTCCCTTAATAGGTCACAAGACCGCGAATTGTGGTTTCGTGAATGGCCCCGGCGAGTTCAAATCCAAATGTACCGCCGTTGTATTCCCTTGTAGACCGTTCCAGTGCCGTGGTCTGTTCCCGGGTCTTAAAGGTTGTCTCGAACAGCCCGGTTCCGGCATCGTCTCTGGCAATGATCCCCTGCAAGGTGCATCGCTGCAGCACGTTTCGGACCACGCCCTCAATTTGAGCAATGCCGGTGTTGTCGTAACCGATTTTCTGGTTCCGGGCGTTGTTGAACAGCTTTTGCACCTCGTACTCGATAGTGTAAATCACAAAGTGCTTCGCATGGATTACATCAATGTACTCTCCACTCACTGTTTTGCCTTCGCTGGTCACCGGGTCACCGGCTTTCGTAACATAAGTGATCCCGCCCAAATTATGAATCTCCCGGAGCTCCGCAGCCGAAATGTCCAGCGGCAAAATGCCTCTGAGGCGCTGACCCTTCCAGGTAATGCTGCCGACCGTTTTCGATCCAGCTTCACCAACCAGAGCTGCCTCCGGATAGTTGTCTATGTTGGTGTGATAAAAGACCGTGGTGTTTTTATACTCCTTGGCCTTGATCGTCACCATATCCTCCTTGCTGGTGGTGCTGACCATGAACTGCCGGGAGTCGTTCGCTTCGACCGCATCGGCAATAGCTGTAATGTCTTCCACAGCGCTGCGTGTGCAGATTAGAAAATACCAATCCTTTTCAAAGATTTGCGGCAAAAAATCCTCCCAGGTGCCTGCGGTTTCCCTCGACATGACGGCCAGCTCAGGAGGTCGATGCTCCTGATTAAAGATTGCAGCAGCCGCTTTGTAGATTTCAGAATTGATCGTGTGATCTGCGGCGACTTCCGCCAAATCAGTGTAGGACTTGTACGGCTTAGCGGCAGCTGATGTGCCGATGATCAACGGTTTGCCGAATCCCACAATTGGCGTGGGCTTCTTAATATCAATAATGACTGTTACGTCTTTAATTGATGACAATGGTACCAGCTCCTTCTATGTTTACTTTTTCAATCACGTCCAGCTTACGCTGGGATATGTTCTGCATCCTGAATTCAACTTCAAAGCCGTGCCGGCGCTCCCATTCGGTACCTATGGCAACATCCCGGTTTTCGACCTGCCCGACATTATGGACGACAATGCCAAGATCATCTTTCAGCCTGATCCGACCGTCTGCCTTAAACCACTCTTGAGCCTGCAACGCGTTGGTCATGCTGACCGGGTTATCATCCGCATAGGACAAAAAAGAGACGGTAAATTCCACCGTCTCCATCTGCTCCAAATATTCGCCGTTCTGCTGTTCAATGGGTCGTCCACCGGTACTATTAAACCCAGGCTCAAAATGATACGTGATAAATGCGCCTTTAGGGATGCCGCCACCGCCGTTCATGTTGATCACCTGCAGGCCGGTATGGTCGGATAATCCGGACACCAGCGCTTTACGGATTTCGTTGTACGGGATCATTCGCTACCCTCTTTTTGATGATGTATTTGTTCGTATCGCTGTATTCCCGGTTTTCCGGGACATCCACGGTGTATTCCTGGTCCTGATACAGAATTAGATCGCCACTTTCGTGCCTGTGCACCGTGTACAACGTCCGGTCCTCTGCGGTATATTGACCCCCTTCCGCCTGCTGGAGCTCAGCGGAAACGGGCTGAATTACACCTCTCAACGGCACCATATCAGGCACGGCAGGGATATAATCGCCGTAATCGTCATAAAGTCCGCCGGATCCTGGCCGTACCAGCGCATAGGGGACCTCATATTTGCGGAGGATGGAAGAAAATCTGATCTGCATCATCGGCGCCGCCCCCCTTTGGAAACAACCACAGACGTTAGGGAATCCCGCAGGGTTTCTTCATCATGCAGGATTTTCTTATTCCCTTTGCGCTTCGCATAGATCGGAGACAACGGCGGTGTCCGCAGCTTGTCAAAGTTTTTCACCACACGGCCAAGCCCTACATCACCAATCTGCTGAAGCAAATCCTTCGTATTCAGATTGCCTGTTACCAGCTCGATCACGCCTGCCTTCACCGTTTTGGAAATAGGAGCCTGAGCCTTTTTCTTGCCGGTACCGACAAAAGAACGGGCCGGGATCCCTGCTTTCAGCGAACCGTATTCATGTATGCCGGCAATCATGGCCGTTTCCTCGTCTCCCTGCACACCTATGTGGACCTCTTTGGTGACCAAATCCTGCAACGTGTCGATAATCCCCGGGAGGTAGGTGGTTTCGGTCACTTCAATGTTTGCCCGCCGGTAACTTCGTCGCGTTTTCTTAGGCATCCAGGATCACCTCACAATCGAAGGAGCGACTTCACGACAGCCGGCAATCCGGCTTCATCGTAGGTCACAGAAATATCACCCACACGCTCCGACTTCACCCCAGGAGAACGCAGAAGGATTTGGGCCAACATGATACATGCCAGTTGGATATTTTCCGGCAGTGTGGCCGGCTCTGCGCCTGTCTCATCGCTCGGCAAGGTATAGCCAGCCAAATACTCGACCTCAACCAAACGCGCCCCCTGCGGCCAGCCAGAGCGCCGAAACAGCATGCCGTTTTCCGGCTCAATGGTAAAGCTGTCTGCATCCTCTTCTTTTCCATCCACCTTGAGCAGCGAAACGGATTCGACAGGGTAGTTACGGAGCCGGAGGAACTGTGTTCCAGAGCCGTCCAGCGTCTGCCGGTATAGCTTGTGTTCGAAGCTCCGATTGCACTCCCTTTCAATGGCTGCAGAAGCAGCTGCAAGCGCCGAGAGGATAGTCAGATCCTGCGAATCATCCTCTTCAGATACGCCCATGAACGCTTTGGCTTTATTGAGAGTCGCCAGCATCTTTGCCACCGTCCGGAGCCTGGTCAGCTTCTTTCTTCGCTGCATCCATTTCCGCTTTGGTTGCTTCCTTGCCGATGACATCAGCAGCCTTCAGACGCTCGGCTCGTTCCTCGTCTGCTTCAAATATGGTACCGACCTGAACAGTCTCACCTGTTACCGCGTCAACAAAAGCGTTTGTTACGTGGTAATGCTTTGTTTTATCCGGCATATCGGATTCCTCGCTTTCAATTAGGAATTAATAAAACTAACCCTGCGGAGTACCAAGTTTCACGAATGGGGAAACCTCGTAGCCGTTTTTCAGTGTGAGTGGACCATTCAGCCACGGCTTACCATCCACGTTCCAGAAAGCTTTGATGATCGTTTTGTTCTGCTTGAACAACGGATGTTCGGATGCCTGGATAAAGATACCCGCGCCATCCTTGATCACGTAGTAACCAAAATCAGTCAGAACCAGATCCCCAGCTGCCCCAAGGACAGGAGAGTTTTCAGAGAACCGAATTGGATAGCCCAGCAATGTCCCTGTCATGGCATTGGCAATATTCGGATGGAAGATCAGGTTGCCAGCATCGTCTTTCATGGTCAGCAGCTGCGGCAGGATAGATTGCGAAGCCGCCCAAACCAAATTGCCACCAAGCTTCGCTTTGGCCAGCATGCCTACGATGTCCGTATAAGTGATGGTACCAGCCACTTGTCTTGGCACGGTAACAGCTGCCGGAGAATTGATTGCACCCATAGGCTTCGCTACGCCATTACCATACAGGAAAGCATCATCTTCCGCAGCCGCGATAGCCCCGCGGAACAATCGTGTAACGATCTGGTTAATCGCTGGAGCGTTCCGAAGCAGCTTGTCCGTCACGACAATATGACCTGCAACTTCGTGAGGGGCGAGATTCAGGTCTTTGAATTTGGCATTGGTTTCTGGTTTTTCATCACCTTCACCGATCCAGTTCACTTCAACCCCGCCATACATATTACTGCCCGCTCCCTGATCCAGCGCCGGGAATGTGATATTAGCATCCGGTGCGCTGTCTTCAGCTGGGATAACCAGAGCTCGCGGCCGGACAATAGCAGACTCCGGTGATACTTCGAATAGCTGCGCAGAAAACTGTGGAGGTACAAAAATACCGCCACTGTTATTACTCTTCATAGCCAGTTCGCGGTATTCTTTCAGTCTTTCATCGTTCGGATTCTCACGATAGGTCTTCACCAGTTCACCAAGGGAACGGAATTCAGTTTCATGCTGCGGATCTTCTGGCGTTCTTTTCGTACCGCCAGAACTCATGGCCAGCTGCTGCGACCGCTCTTCCAGCTTGATCTCGGATTCCAGGCTTCTAGCCTCTTCCTCCATCGCGGTGAATTTTGTTTCCTCTTCATCCGTAAAGCCGCGCTTCTCACCTTGCGCCGATTCAATCATGGACCGCATTTCTTCTTTCTTCGCAGCCAGTTTCTTTCTCAGTTCGATCAGATTTTTCAAAATAATTCATCCTCTCAAGTGTTTAATTTTCTTAACCTCATATTCAAATCCAACAAAGCTGCTGCCCGTTGTTCTTCTTCTTGATCATCCGCATCCGCTTCAGAATGGGGCCGAGATTTAAAAATTTCTTCAGCAGACCGAATGCCTACAGATGACTGTGGATATGCCGGCGTAGTCACCGGGCTGACTTCAAACAATTCTGCCTCAATAATGGAGCGAATCGGCATATCTGGATTGGATTCATCCCATTCCTCAACAACCGGGCGAAAAATAAAAGACGATCCCCGCACATCACCGCGTTCGATCGTCTCCAAATGTTTTTCTGCCCAGCTCGGCGGGGTGATTTCATATCTCAGCCCAATGTCATCCTCGGTGAGTACCAAAGTGTTAGGCGTTCTTCCAAGAACCTCCCTGGAATCATGCTGCCAGGATGCATAAACATCAGGATTAACCAGACTTGCTGTGAAAGACCCTCGTTTAAACCGTTCTTGGAACATTCCAAAAATCGGGCGTGATAACTGCTCCCAGCGGACTGCATAACCAATTATTTTGGCTGGCTCTCCATCAGCCTTTCTCACTTCCGGCCGCGTTTCCGGCAGCACCAATTCCCGTTGTTCCTTGGCTTCCTTCATCGTTATCACCTCCCTTCCCTGGCTCTTTCTGATTAACATCCTTCATGTTGAGTGGCTGCAGGTAAATATCCCCGCCCTCAACCGGGTTCATGTTCTCAAGCTCCCGGATATCATTTACTGATAGCCAGCCGTTTGTCCTTGCGATAGCATAGCTTTCATATCTAGCCTTGGTTTCACCGCGCAGTAAGCCTTCAATCAGGAACTCGGCAAATATCTGTTTTTGTTCATTGCTATCAAAGAGCTTCCAGTTGATTGTTTGCTCCCAGCGAACCAGCCAGGGCCGTATGGTGTGAGTTACAAAGTCGATGCTCTGCTGTTCAATGTTTGAAAAAGTTGCTCGTTCCAAGTCGGCCAGCATGTGCGGAGGCACACGAAAAAGACGCGCAATCTCGGAGATTTGAAACTTTCTCGTTTCCAAAAACTGTGCATCATTCGGTGGGATCGTATTTTTTGAAAATGTCATGCCTTCTTCAAGCAGCATCAAACGGTGAGCATTGCCGAGCCCCTCATACTTTTCCCGAAGCGATTGTTTTAATCGCTCAAAGGCTTCTTCCGTCAAAGTTCCTGGATGGGTTGCGACTGCCCCCACGTTTGTGCCATTCTCAAAAAAGTCAGCCCCGAATTGTTCGGTCGCCAGGGCAAGCTCAATGGATCTTCTCGCCCAGCTGATGACCGATATCCCTTTTCTTCCGTCAAAACCTAAGCCCGGGATATGGAACATCGCATAATCCGGAATGTTCTTCTGCTCTCCGTTGGGCAATGTAACCCGGTAAAATGAATCACCCGATTCGGTATCATACATATCCACACGACTCGGAGGGATCGGCCATAGAGCTTTGATCACTCCGTTTCCGTCATATTCAATTTCCGCATAACAGTTACCCCAGAGCAAAATATGGGCCATCATGGTTTCACGAAAAGTGAATGCGGTCATCTTAGAATTGGGAGCCCGCTGCAGAATGTCCGCAACAGCATGGGATATCCGTTCTTTGCCTCTTGGTTTTAATCTCCTGTACACTGGGACCGGCAAAGAGGCTACTGTCTCGGATAGTACACGTACACATGCTAACACGGCTGTTGATTTCATGGCCGTTGCTTCTGTTACCTGAATGCCATTCCCGGCAGTAATGCCAAACGTATTGTAAAACCAGCGCTTGGGGTTTTTCAGATCGCTCATTTCACTTCGTTTTTCGAGAAACTTTGATATGATCGGTATCTTCAGTTCTGTCACCCCCTTCCCGGATTAAATGCTGCGAACGCCTCTTTCTTCGTACACTGAGCGCTTCACCTTATTGGCCAGTGTCAGCTTGTGTGCATCTATTACCGCATCCACCGGGTCGATCCGCTTAAACTTTGCCTGCGGATCCTTATCAATCTTGATTTCTCCGAAGCTATTGCTCACGGTCTTCGCGTTCACCATCGACCAGGTCAGCAGCTCATTCCTGCGGTCATAAAACACATTGCCTGCCTCGACTTCCAGCCGGAAATCTACGGTCGCATCATTCAGGCTGCGGGCGCTCTGTGTAATCTCTACACAGTCCACGCCGAACTCTTCCAGGTCAGACAAAAAGGCATCGGCGTTGTGTGGATCATACGCGATGCCCCTGAGCTTCAGGTTATACTTTTTGATGATGTCTCGGTAATAGCTGATGATGTACTTGTAATCTGTTTTCACACCGCCCAGCGTCTCTGTCACGGTGATTAACCCCTGCCGGATCCACATATCATAGGGTGCATTGTCTGTCTTGACGTGATCCGCTACCCGAGCCGCCGGCATAAAGCTGTGTGAATGAATGTAATACTTTCGATGCTGGCCCTCGTCAATCGGGAATTCCAAGCAGCCGGACGTTAAGTCACCGCCTGATGAAAGGTCAAGCCCGAGATAACAATCCCGGCCCTCCATATCCTCCAGCGTGGTATCAGACTGGCAGGCTTTCCAGTGACTTACGTTCATATACTGATTATCCGCGAACTGCACCCATTGATTCAGCGACTTGGTGAGGAAATTCCGCAGGTCTTCCCCTTGCATTTCCTTTGCCTTGATCCCCTCGGATCGAAGACTATCCAACGTTTCCTCTGTCCATAATGGATTAGCTTTCGGCCAGTTGGCTTCATCCCAAACATCATCATCCTTGTCTAGCTCACAAATGAACACGAACTGCGTTTCATCCTTGTGAACCCCGGCTAAAATCAATTTGCAATACTCATACAGCCGGAAGCACGGCGAATTCAGATCAAAGCCAGCTGTGGTAATGACGGATATTAAGCACTGCTTGAGCTTCTTGGTCCCGTCCGCCAGCAGCTTGTACATCTGATTGTCTTTATGCAGGTGATACTCGTCCACGCTCGCAAAGTAGGGCCTGAAACCGTCGATAGACTTCGTATCCCGCCCCAGTGCCCGGATCACGCCGTTAGAAACGGAGCATTCAATCTTTCCGGCGTACTCCTTGACCTGGAAAAGACCGTCTTCGTATTCATCCCCGCCGAGCTCTCGGTCAGCGTTGATAAACTTGATACATTCGCCCAATACAATTCTCGCCTGCAGCTCTTTTGTGGCTGCACAGTAGACCTGCGGGTAATTGTAACCGTCAAAGTTTCCGTAATACAGGGCCGGTACCGCATTTTTCAGAGATTTACCGTTCTGCCTGGCCACCTGGACGTAAGAAGTGCGGAATCTTCTGTACCCTTTACTGTTTAGCCAGCCGTTCCAGCTGCCGAGAATGAAGTCTTGAAAGCCCCATAACCTGAGCGGAGCCGGATCCTCACCCTCAGCCAGTGTCAGAGACTCGGCAAATTCAATGATTTCATGGGCTTTATCAGGGTCCCAAACGTAGGGAAATTCCTCTGTTCCCTGTTTTTCTAGGTCGTTTAAGTGCCGCTGACAGGCCTGGCGCTGGGATTCACCTGCCGGGATCCGCCCCTCAACCACCTCATATGCGTAGGCTGTGGCCCTGTCCAGCTCAGAAACGGTGTTATAAGGGTAAATCATAAGGCTATCCACCACGGCCGCCTCCAAAACGGCTGAACTTGCTGGCCGGTGCCTCTTTCCCCTTCGGCTTCGGTACGTTCTTGATCTTCGCCAGCGGACTAAGGAATAAACGGTCCTGCATTTTCAGCAGCATGTCCATCTTCTTGTTGATGGCCGTCTCGATCCGCAGCAGCCCGTCCACTGCAACCATCGCCCGCAGCTGCTTCTTGACCCTAGTATCAAATTCAGCACTATCTTCGATATATTCATCCAAAAACTCGCTATCATAGGCCACTTTATCAATGGTTTGATAGGATTTTTGCAGCCTTTCATACTCTGCATAAGTTTTGCAATACATCGCCAGCAGCCCGACATCCGAGCTGCTTAAAAGATCCACGTTTTGTTCGGCAGCCGCCTTGTATTCCTTCATGCACTGTTTCCAGTGAGAATAGGCAATCGTGTCATTCTTCACGAATACCGGCGGCTTCAGCTTGTCCAAATCACTTTTCCCAAGTTTGATTTCCGCCTCCTGACGTTGCTTGATTTGCTCTCTGGTTAAACGGTTCGGATTGCCCTGTGCAATGTGCAGTCCAACCGGTTTGGCGTTTCTGCCCATAGGGCTCACCTGCCTTTTACCGAAAATTTCATAAAACGAATTTTTACGCGAAATAAGGGGGCCGCGGTCTATAAGCAAAAGGTTGACAGAGATTTGACCCCCCTACCCCTTGAACCAGCTCGGTCTTCCCCTCAACGTTTCAGAACGGACCAACTTAACCTCATAATGCAGACACTTCCGACAAAAGAATATATCCTTCTGCTCATAGTGGTCTCGGTAAGAGCCCTCGCTCGATTCAAAATCCGATCTTAAGAATTCGTAGTTGTGGTCACAGGGTTTGATGTATATTCCGCGTCCCTTGGGTGGCTCACTCACTGTCGGCTTATCTACCATTACCAAAACCTCCATCCTCTCTAGCAGTCTTCTGACTATGGTGACTATGACACCTGGCTCTCCAATTACTCCTATCCCAAAACAGTTTCTTATCTCCACGGTGTGGTATCTCATGATCTACGTCAGTAGCTTCTATGAGCTTTCCTTCTTCTCGACAGTCTATACATAGTGGGTTATCTCTTAAGAAGGCTATCCTAGCTTTACGCCAATGATGATCATATCCTCGCTCTGCTGATGTGCCCCTCTGCCTATCGAATGACTGCTTAGGGTGGTCCTCACAATACCCAGTAGTGGTGAGCTTATTGCATCCTAGTTTACGGCAGAATTTTTTTAGTGCCAATGTACTCACCCTTTCTATGAGTAAATAAAAAGCCGCCAAAAAAAGGCGACTTAAACAAAAAATAATTTCTAATATATATTGACGTACGTAAATAAATTTGGTATAATTAATACATAAGGAGGTGAGATAAACATGAAGCCAAGAAGAGTAAGGCGCAAAGAGGAAAGAGAGTTAAACATCAAGCTGACGATTGCAGTCGTCACCCTGATAAACTCCATCCTCACCACCATCATCCTGCTCACCAAGTAGGAAAACCCGAAACCTCGGCCCCGAAAGGGGCCAGGGATTAGGGGATGAAATATAATGGGTGCGCCTTACTCTTCGATTATAACACAAGGAGTGATAAGCTGTGACACGTAAAGAAAAAGCCACGACGTTTCTAACTTATGCCGCCTTTTTGATCAGCGTAATGAATACTATTATCCTGGTTGTGAAGTGGTAATGTATTCATTTGACAGCAAGGAAGAATTGGCTGTCTGGATCTCTCATGAACTGGTCAGCACTGCTGAAGCGATGGAGATCTTGGAGTGCACTCGTCAGAATCTTCACTCGTTTGTAAAACGCGGTAAACTTACGCCGGTTAAAGAGACAAACCGTGAACGGTTATTCTGGCGATCTGACGTTCTCGCCCGCAAAGAAGAAGCTGCTATTTATAATCGGAAATAAGCAGACAACCCGTCAATTTGGCGGGTTGTCTTTTGGATACGGGCAGAGATCAATAAGGCACTCGACAACAAAGCGAGACTGCCTGCTTATTTGGATGCCCATATCTCACTTGATTCAATAAATGCTATTACTGATGCTGCTATACAAATAAATCCTGCAGGTACAACCAGATGTCTAGCTGACCTCTTGAATATCACGCTGAGAAGTGGAAAGACAATAATAACAGAAGCCAAAAGAACAACTATGCTTATGATAAAAGGACCTGCTGCTTCCCATATTTGCCCCCAGTTAAATAAATTTACGGACCAATCCAATGCTGTCACTCTCCTTTAAGTAAGAATTTTCGACATCACAATGAAAATTCCTGCAAAGCCATCATTCTGCATTGATCAACCCCTTAACATTACACCTTTTCAGAAAGAATATAAAAAAGCACCCTCCAGGGTGCTTAGATTGCATATAGCATATCAATAAAATCAAGACACTCATATTCGTCAAGGTTTGTGTAGAATAACAAAGTCCCATCGACAGAGACTCTAAACGTTACAGTCTTATCACCATGGTCATAAGTTACAATTACACCTGTTAATTGTCCGGAGTTAAGCATATTAGCATAATATTGAGTGTTATTAATTCCTGAACCTTTTAATGAAACTCCAGTAACTGTTTCAATTCTCACGTCAAATCGTGCACCCCGGACATCAGTTGAGTCTTCAATAATGCCCAATATATTGAACCTGTGTTTTTCTAGTTGCATAGGGAACCTGTTCTCAAATATTCCAGTTGCCTTGAAAGCATCATCTTTCCGACAAAGTGCAACCAGTCGGTTACGATCAGGATGGTAGTAAATTTCATATAACCCTTGTTTTACTACCTGATCAATAAATTCACCCTTTACCCTCGCTCGATAATCAATTACTTCATCCGTAACAATCCTGTAATTTTGATATCCTGTCGGTGAAGTTTCATTGGCAAAAATGTAAGTATCCAGACTCTCATCAAAATTGTTAACCCGTTGTATTTCCTGAAAATGATGGGCTTCTCTCACGATTTCATCAATATGTTCTTGATTATTATTCGGGGTAACGTCAAAGCAGCTAACACTAAACAAGTGACCACCTCACTTAAATAATAGAGCCCTTCTTGCGGTCTCCTCTACAATATCGAATGATGTTTCATTAATTGTTAGCTTTTCTTTAAAAACACGGACTTGGTTATTGCTGCCTGGACCTCCATCTTTTGTTCGCGGAACAATCGCACTAATAGGAAAAAAACACTCAAAATGAGTAATATTGTTTTTACCTAAACGTTGCACCATCAACCCATAGAATGGATTTTTCCCTTTTGAGAAATGGACATCCAAGTTATAACTTACTGCTCTTGGTCTTAGAGCTCTCTCTATATCGTTAAACAGCTCTCGTAACTCTCGGAGTTTTTCTTCAGCATTATTAAGAGTGACGTTTAATTGAGATATACTCACAAACATAATATTACGCGAAAATTGCCCATCCTGGAAATCATCCTGAACTAGCACTTTGAAAATATCCACATCATACATTTTTTTATTGGTCATATTAACAGGTCTGCTGTATTTACTGTTTTTATATTTAAATTTCAAAACATCTTCTAGCTTTTGATACGAATCACCTAACTCGTCCAGCTTTATTTCAATATTGACATTCCAAGTAGTGTCACGCCACTTCGAGAACAATCTAATAATAAAGAAATAATATTTAGGAGATTTACTATAGAGCCAAGTATGTAACCCGAACAAAGCCGGTACATACATGATGACATACTTTAATATTCTTAACAGAACATCAAGTGCATTCACTACAGTACCTCCTTTGGATCTATTTTATCACAAATAATCAGCTTTATGAATTATTTCGACCGGTTAGTAAAATCATTTAAGCGTTAAAAAACACCGTCTCGATCCGAGACGGCAAAAAGGAGATGGTTATGAATAATCCGAACGGCAGGATTTGAACCTACACTACTTACTCCCAAGGCAAGCGTGCTACCCAGCTACACCACATCCGGAAATGAAAAGAGACGGCCGCCTAACAGCACGTTGGTCCTTTGCCGACCGTCTCCTTACACGAAGGGTACAATATCATTTTAGCAGGGGTTGACTCGCAAAACAAGAACATATGTGCGCCAATTTAGTGCCATTATCGTGCCAATCTTTTATACTCCATTTCAGCAGCTGAAATTTTACGCCAGTATGTCCTTCTGGAAAGATTCATTTCTGTCTGCACTTCACCAGCACTCTTCCCCTCCAAATACTGAAGCCTCAAGATATTGGCAAAGTCCGGTTCGTAAGTATCCATAGCTTCCAGTACAGTCTCCACCTGTTCAACCTCCGCCTGCAGGTCCTGCAGCTCGGCCAGCCTCTCCAACACCTCGTCAACATCATCCCGAACATCATAGCCTCTAGCCTCGATCACCTTCTGGATCTTATTCCTCAGTTCTCGAAGCAACTGCTCATCTTCCGGATCCATAGCCTGGACAGGAACAGCTTGTTTTTGTGACTTAACGCCGGCAGGATACCGGGTCATATAGGCGTGGGCTGCATTCTCCAGTTTTTGCTCATATCCCGATAGGTACATGTACGACGGAAGGCCTCTCAGCCTCCGGTGCAGCTCCTGCAGCTGGTCATCCCCATTGAGTCTTGAAACCGTAATACCGGCACCCACACTGTAACTAGACAGCACCTGTATCCGCGCTTTCTTCTGCCGGTATTGGGACAGCTGCTCTATCATTTGTTGTTCATTCATGACCCTTCATCCTTTCGATCCTTGCTTTGACGGCTTCCATCAAGGCATCTTGTCCGCTCGCCTTTCGTTCCAGTGCCTCTACGGCTTCCTCGTCCATGGTCCCCTCAGCTACCAGGCGGATTACCACGATGTTATGCCGTACGCCTTGACGGTGAACCCTGGCATTGGCCTGCTGGTCTTCTTCCAAGCTCCAGATCTGATCAAACCACACGACTGTTCGGCAGCTTGACTCCTGAAGGTTTAAACCATGGCCAGCTGACTTCGGATGCAGAAGCAACAACGGAATCTCGTCATTGTTCCAGGCCCTGATATCTTCGTTCCCGTCTTTGCCTTTTCGAAGGATCCGGGCCTGCGGGAAACGCTCCTGGATCCGGCTTAAGCTATGCTTAAAGTTATAAAACACCATCACCGGATTTCCGTTTGCCGCCTCGATCACATCCTCCAAAGCATCCAATTTGGCATTATGAATCTGCTTTACGCCTTTGTCTTCATCGTACACAGCACCGCTGGCCATCTGCAGAAGCTTATTGGACAGGACGGCTGCCGTGCTGGCCACAACATCAGCATCCAGGAACGGAAGCAGCAGCTCCTTCTCCAGTTTCTTGTACTGCTCCTGGGCTTTCGGGCTTAAAGGCATCTGAACCGTCCGATCAATACGCTCAGGCAGCTCCAGCCAGTCTTCGGCTTTCATGCTGACCGCAATATCAGATATGGCCTCATATACCCTTCCCTCGGCTTCCTGTTTAGCCTTCCACTCATAAACGACATGGCCACTACGGCTGCCAGGTGTAAAGTACCGATCACGATAACCGGTAATCGTCTTGCCCAGGCGTTCTCCCTGGTCGATCAAGTACATGGGTGCCCAGAGATCCATGAGGCTATTCGGTGCCGGTGTGCCGGTCAGGCCGATCACACGCTTCATCATCGGCCGGACTCGGCGAAGAGCCTTGAAGCGTTTGGCCTGCGGGTTTTTGAAGCTGGAGAGCTCGTCGATCACCACGGTATCAAATGGCCACTGGCTGCCGTACTCGCTGACCAGCCATTCCACATTTTCACGATTGATCACGTAAATATCTGCTTCTGCCTTCAAGGCCTTACGCCGTGCCGTGGCACTTCCCAATACCTTGCTGATCCGAAGGTGCTGCAGATGGTCCCACTTCTCAATCTCGCGGGCCCAGGTATCCTCGGCCACTCTCAGCGGCGCGATTACTAGCACCCGTCCGGCATCGAAGTAATCATTCAGCAATAAGTCCATGGCCGTTAAAGTGCTGACTGTCTTGCCTAATCCCATCTCAAGCAGCAGGGCAATGTATGGGGTATCCAGGATCCGCTTGGTGGCGTAATCCTGGTACTGGTGCGGTATAAATTTCAAATGTCTCTCACCTCGTCAATAAAACGCTCAATGTCCTCAGCCGAATCGATTTTATAATGGCGTTGATCCAGCTTAAGCAACTTTCTCTTCCAGCGCTCCTGCAGGGGAGCCAGCGGCTTACCAGGTGCTTTCATTTCAACGTAGACCGTCTTTCCTCCCGGAAGAATCACAATTCTATCCGGTACTCCTCGATTCCCTGGACTGGTCCACTTCGGGGCTATCCCGCCGATCCGTTCGACCTCCCGGACCAGTCTGCGTTCCAGTGTAGATTCTCGCATATGCATCCCCTTTCTTCCGGTTGCCGAATTGCCTTATATACACGCGTACACATGTTTTACGCGTTTAACCCATATGTGCCCCCTACGTATATGGGTTAATTTATATTTTTATTAAAATAGTAGATTTTACGGCAACCTTGGCAACCTGAAGCCTTAAACCCTTGATATGTTTAGGGTTGTGGCGGTTGCCGTTAATCTGGTTTTGCGGCAATCTTCGGCAACTGCGGCAACCGTTTACGGCAACCACGGCAACCCTTCGGCAACCGTCTACGGCAACCGCTCAAATACCCTCTGAACTCCATATCCCAGAACCTTTGCTTTGCCCTTTCGCTCAGCCCAACCAGGAATGCGGCGCAATATGTCCATGATCTCTTTCGACTCCCAGGTCCGGAGATCGCCGCGCTTTTTTCCAAGGCATTCCGTCCAGATCTGGGCTGCACACACTCGGTCCCGCAGATCATCCGTAGGACGTCCCATTTCATCCTCAAGAGGCATATCAAGCCATTCCTGTATTAGCCCCTCACGCGGATCCGTCTCCATGTGTGAAGCTTGCTGCCGCTCGGCTTCTATACGTGCCTCGTGATCAAGCTCCAAGGTTTCCCCCGCCTTAAACCAGCTCAAAACCTCAGCCCAGATTTGGCTCACTTCTGCCTCGGTCAATTCGTTCCAATGGCTTTTGACCGCACGATCCGGAAAAATCTCAATTGGCCAAAAGCGCCGGTTCCCTGTCGCATCGCGGAGAAAGTCCCGGGTATTCGTCGTACCGAAAAAGATACACTTCCGCGGGAACTCAGACACCTGCCGGTCATAAGCTACTCGGTACCGGTCTTCGGTCTTGGACAAAAATGCCTTGACCTCTTCGACCTCGGTCTTCTTCATGGCCGACAGCTCGCCGATCTCGAAGATCCAGCCGCTCTGCAGGTGTTCACCGGCTTCCTTGTTCTCAAATGTCCGCAGTGAATCGCTGAACCACTCCCGGCCGAGCTTCGCAAGCAGGGAGCTCTTCCCGGCGCCCTGAGGCCCTACCAGAACCAGCATCTGATCAAACTTACAGCCAGGATGATACAGTCGCGCAACGGCCGCCAGCAGCATCTTCCTAGTTGCCTGCTGGGTGTAATGTGTATCAGCTGCACCCAGGTAATCAATGAACAGCCTCTCTGCCCGCGGCAGGCCGTCCCAGGCTGCACTCTCTATATAGGCCTTAATCGGATGAAACGTGTTCCGATGAACCACCTCAGTAAAAGCGTTTTGGATCGTCTTGGCGGAATTAATACCGTGCACCTTGGCAAACCAGTGCTGCAGCCGTTTATCATCGGCACCCAGCCACGGCTCATAGGTCCGGCCTAGCCGTTCCTGCTCACGCCAGGGCAAGGGACGCCGGATGACCTCGGAATTGCCGAAAGCATCATAGGCCAGGGTTTCCCGCCATGAGCCATATGTTAGGATCAGCTCCACGTTTCCGGCAGTCGGTAGCAGCTCGCCGGTCTTATGATGTCTCTCCAGATTTTCTGTCCAGCTATCATCCTCCGGATCTTCGGAACTACTGTCCTCATCATCGAACGCGGCAGCCATTTCGGAGAAATCGGCTTGCCGTTCTGTGGCAGCCAGGCGCTTAACTTCTGGCCGCTGAATCGCCCACTGCTCCATAGCCAGATGACTCGGCTTCTTCACATCCGGCGTATGCTCTTTGACATGCTCATCCAGATGCCCGAATTTGTGGACCCGGACCAGATCAAACAGGTTATAAGTCCGGCCGTCTGCCACCGGGTCGCTGTCCTGGTGCGAGAACGCGAGATCCTGTTCCGGATACACTTCCAGGCCGTTACCACTGGAGCCCTTGGTGTAGGTGTACCGGTCCGGCATGGTGCCCTTTTCATAAACATCGGATAGGAAGGTATCAATGCCCTCCTCTATGGTGAATGCCCGGCAGAACAAACCGATCGTGCCGAACTTCTCCCGGGGATCCTGTGCCCTCTTTGCAGCCAGCTGAGCCGGAGATTTATCCTCCGGATGCCGCGGCCAGGCCATGACATCATGCCAGTCTTCATATTCACTGAGCAGCCGATCCACGCTGAGCGGATCTCCGTCATATACTTCAAGCACTGGCTCGGCGTCCTTGCTGCAGCTGGGAAGGTACATGAGCCGGTGCACATCGAACGTGGTCTTGTCGAAATATGTCATACCCACCTGCTCCGCAAGCTTCCGGCTAACGGCTGCGTACTCGTCCGGGCTCATGTTACGGTCCACAGGAACAATGAGGCGGTATTTTGGCTTCTCTGGCCTGTGGCTATGGGTCGAATAAATGACATAGGCTGTCCCACCGAGCACCAGCTCTACGCAGAAAAGAAAGTCCTCGTCTGCCCGATCGATGTCCAGCGTGATCAGGCTGCGGCTATCGACATTCTCTTTCTTCCGCCGCCCGGTCCGGACGAGCCCGCCTACAAAAGCAAGACCGTCCTTGACTTTGCCGCGGGTGGCGTTGTTCATCTTGTCGTATTGGGCCATTGTCTCTGCTGTCCGCCGGACCTTCCGCAGCCGGTCCACGAACTCTTCCCAAGTCAGATATTCCGTTTTCCAGTTCGTATCAGCCCGGTGCTTGCCGAAGCTAATGTCCAGTTCCTGCATGTTGCCACCTCAATTACGTTTCTATTTCACAAACCTTTTTGCAAATCTTAACTGCTGTTCAATATATGGATCCGTATCCTTGCCGCCCATGGCGGCCAGCCAGTCACCGATCCGCTGATTAATATCCTGGAGAACTGAAGCAGGTAACAGGTGTGAGATTTTCAAAATTTCGTCCAATGGGTTTTCCATTGTGTCCTAACCCCTTTTCTCCCACAGTTCTGCTTCTACCGGACCGCAATAATATCCGCCGCACCCCGGGCATAATGGTTCTTCAATCTCATCATCCGGTTTCTGTTCAAGCGCAAACCGTTGCTTGCAGTCATCGCATTCAAAAGCTTCCCACTTCATTAAGCTTTCCTCCATGAAGGTGCCGGATCCGGCAAGATCAGATAGACCTCGCCGATCAACTCACCGTTTTCGTCGTATATTAAATCCCAAGGAACATCTTGAAAAATCGGATCATTATGCATCGCATATCGCCTGGTCTATCCCGCCTGCTAGCTGCTTGAGCTGAACCGATGCATTCCTGGCCAGTTCAACATAATTACGTTCTCGACCATTAATGCCCAGACGTCGATATAAACTATCAGTCGTGCCAGCTAATCGATTGAGCTGGCGGCCCAGGGATTTCAGTTGTTCTAGCTCCTGCTTACTTGGCTTGTTCAAGTTGATCACCACCGATCAATCGGTCGATGTACCAGGCTGCCTTCTGCAGGTCTTCTCTGCCGTTCTTCCACTTCCAGCGCCAAAGGTATTTAATTACTGCCCCGGTGATGTAAGCCTCAGAGCCAGATAGCCCAGCCGTTGCCGCCTCAATGGCGTCAATGCACTCGATGCCGCCGCGAGTGTAGTGAAGGGGATGATTAACCGGATCGCTATCGATGGGTGTTAATTCATCCTGCAATGCGGACCGATCGATCAGCAATTCGTCCCGTTCTGCTTTCAGAATCGAGCATTCCGCATAGTAGCTCTGAGCAAATGCATATTGCTCTTGGTACATACGCATATACTCATCACGGGCTTTAACTACCAGCTCAAGCTCATCATTCAGCTTCTCCTTGGCTTCATGGAATTGATCTAGAAACTGATCATATTCAAGAGTTTTGGACTCTAAATCCTCCGCAGCTCGCTTGTAATCGTCTCGCTCCTGGAGCAATCTCTCATTCTCCGCCTTCATAGCTGCATTCTCCTGTGCAAGTCTTTCAGTTTCGGAATTAAGTACTTCCTTGGGCTCAGTGCAGCCAGTTTCCTCGACGCCTCGGGCAGCAAAAGGATGTTTCGCCTGATCAAGCAGCTCCTGGGCCTTTGCCTGATTAATCCCTTTCAAGTCCCATCTCTTCACCCAGTTGTGGATTGTGTTGTACTTCATCCCCCAGGCTCTCTCAATGCTGGACAGCGTCTCACCTTTCGCCACCTGTTCGATCAAGTTTTCTCTTGTTAGCCCGCAGGCTGGTCCTTCCTTTTTATCTGGCATATCGTTCTCCTCCTTCATTTCTGCTCTCCGGCGTTGTTGCTCCGCCTTCGTATTGGCAATCCGAAGATCAATCGGTCTTTTTCCTTGCTTTTGAGGAACCGGTAAGGCTCTATACTTCGCTAACTCTTCATCTGACAACTGATATTGAATGACTTCCCCAGGGCCGGATGCTCTAAGTTCATTCTCCCGCCTGGGAACAGGCGTACTGTATCCATTGTCTCGCAAATCAGATACCTCCCTTTTGGATCAATCTTTCTTATAAAAGTCCGTCTCAAATGCTTCTGCACGCAGAGGCAACCCAGGGGCCCAGTCGATCGGCTCGCCCATGATCTGAGTGACTTCATCCAGGGAGTCTCGTTCCATGGGCTCGTCCAAGATCACCTCGTCATGAACGTGCATCAGTATTTCATAGCCGGCAGCGTCTAGACGCAGCATGCTCTCGGCCAAGCAGTCCCGACTGATCGCCTGCACGATGTTCTCGACCAGCTTAGGTCCGTAGGTGTCGATCTTGCCCCAGGTCTTCTTGGTCTGGTCCACCCCATCATAGATGAGAGCCGGCTTATCAAATTTGCCGTCAACAATCCGTGGATTTACGTAGGACAGGTAGCGTCCGGATGGTAGCCGTATAAACAAATAGCCACTCTCGCAGTAAAAGGTCAGGCCGTACTGCATCTTGATCGTTCTTCGTTCCTGGACAGCCGTCATGGCAGCCTTGTCCACGTCCCACCAAAGCTGTGTAATCTTCGGATTAGCTGCACGCCATGTCTTCACTAGCGGCGGCAGCTCGTCCGGAGACAGCCCCATCTTGAGGGCTCCCATCTGCTCCAAAGCTCCTACAGCCCCGCCGTATCCAAGCGCCAGCTCTGCGATCTTCCCTTTTTGCCGTAGGTCCTTCGTGATCTCCTCGAGGGATAGCTGAAACATCTGTGCAGCCGAAGCCTCATAAATCTTGCCGTGAGTCTTGAATACTTCCAGCCGCCAGGTCTCGCCGGCGAGCCAGGCAATCACCCGGGCCTCAATGGCCGAGAAGTCCGAAACGATGAACCGCCCGCCTGGAGAGGAAATGAACGCGGTCCGGATCAGCTGTGACAGAACAAATGGTGGAGCGCCGAACAGCATCTCCAGCAGCTCATAATCTCCGGCCAGAAGCAGATCCCGTGCAAGCTCCAGATCGGGAATCTTGTTCTGCGGGAGGTTCTGCACCTGCACCAATCTCCCCGCCCAGCGCCCCGTACGGTTTGCGCCATAAAACTGCAGCAGCCCCCGAACCCGGCCGTCCTGGCAACGTGCGCGCTGCATAGCTTCGTATTTCTTGACTGACGTCTTCGCCAGCTGCTGCCGCAGCTTGAGCATGTCACGAGCTCGGTCGCTCTTCACTTCTTTGATCAAGACCGGAATCGTGTCTTTGGTGAGGCCGTCAATTGTGATCCCTTCCTCTTCTTCCAGCCAGGCCTTAAGCTGAGCTGGGCTGTTCGGATTGTCCAGGCCCGTAAGATCTTTGGCTTCCTCCATCGTTCGTCCCTTAAAAGCGTTATCACATTCAATCGCCCGTGCCGGCAGATCCGGATGAAGCAGAATGCCCCTATCATTGATCTTCTGATCCAAAGCCCAGAGCTTGTGTTCAAATTCAGAAATCTCGTATTTCTCGATCATCTTCCGGACCGCTCGTTCGGCTTCTACGTCCTGCCTGTTATAGTCTTTGTACTGCTGCCATTTCACTGGATCGTGGTAAGGGAGGTTACGGGTCCGCCCGCCGTTTGCCTTGGTCGGCCTGCATGGTGTGGAGAAGTATTTAATCAAGCCCTTGCCAGCACTGTCCTTCTGCTGTTCAACCTTCAGCACCTTGGCCACACTGTCCAGATCCCCCGGAAGCCCCATTGTCAAGGCGTGGACGCTTGAGCAGCGCCACTGCTCTGGCGGCATAGGCACACCCAAGTGCTTGGCCAACGCGGTCCGTTCAAAATTCGCATTAAAGGCCGTCTTGATAATTTCCGGATCAGTGAGAGCTGAGAGAATATCCTCTGGCAGCTGTTCGAAATCCGCTAAATCGATGACCTGGACCGGCTCATCGTTCCAGGCGTAGGCAAACAATAGAATCTCAAAATCAGGGGCCTCGACGTATGGATAGACGCCCGATTTTTTAATGTCAACGCTGCTGTATGTTTCAAGGTCAATTTGTAGAAGAGTCATAACTTCTTTCCACCGTGCCGCTGCGGCCGGGTCGCGTTATAGGTCATCTTTTCTTCAATGGCTGCTTCAAGATCAATGCCGTACCGACCGCAGGCATCGAACACCCGGATGCAGATGTCGGCAAGTTCGGAATGAATGCCGCAGGGTTTGTCTGTGGCGTACCGTGCTTTTTTCACTGTGTAAAAAGACGGCGGTTCAGCAATTTTACGCTCATACCAAATTTCAGATGGTTCATGCCCATTCCGGTGATCCTCCAGCGCTTCCGAAGCTTCCGAGTGAATCAGGGCGATAATCTCCCCGAAGCTCCGATCCTCTTCCCACCAACCTTTAGCTACTGCATTCTGATGTGCTGCTTGCACCAATTCATTAATTTGCATAATGTAGTCCCTCCGATTTGAGTTTTTGCGGTAAATAAAAGGGGCCTGATACCAAGCCCCTCATTAGAAATAAAATTAGTTCATAAAATCGTCATCGTCGCTGATATCTACGATGTCATCGAAGTCTTCTCCATCAAAGTCGTCATTCAGGCTGCTGCGGCCGCCCAGGAAGTCCCCATCCTGTACTTTCACGAGGTTGTTCAGCCCTGCCGCAACGCCGCGATTTCCTTTGGCATCGAACGGATAGAAGTTCAAGCTTACTTTGGCGTAGCAGCCGGAGTACACTTCTGTTGTATCCGTGATCTCTTGGAATTTGGTTTTACCGCTACCGTCCTTGCCGATCGGCTTGGCGATCCCAGGCTTGTTTTTACTCGAGGCATTCAAGAAGTAATGCCCTGCATAAGCCTCGTCATCTGGTCGCTCCTCATCACCGTCACGCAGCGGCGTCTTGCAGTTTGCCGGAATCTTGCCGCCCCATTTACTCTTTCCGAGCTCCTTCGCAGCATCGACAGCCGCTTTGATTTTGCGAAGCGTCTCCTTGTCGGACTTCGGGATCAAAATCGCCGTGCTATACTTCTCGTCCCCTCCGTCAATGGATTGCGGTTCAAAAACATGAGTATAAGAAAGACGTACCGTTCCTGTGATTACCTTCGTTGATTGATTATCGATTGCCATTTGTTCATTTCTCCTTTTATATGAATGATTTATTTCTGAGCAGGTAATTTGCTTAAGACCAGTCGGCCCTGTTTGAATTCAATCTCGTGATGATCCACGTCTCCATTTTCGTTCACTGAGAAGATTCGGTTGATCTCAATGTCGTCCTCCAAGCCACCGCGAGAAGCCAATATGCCAGCATAATGAATAACTTCTCGTTCTCCGTTACGTGTTACCATTCGTTGCTCGTTATAGCTGCTCTTGTTGGTTTCAACAATTACATACAAGCGGTTCATACCTCAAACTCCTCTCCAGCAAAGTCCTGATCCACGCTATTCAGCTCCGGCCGCTTGTCCGTCTCCGGCACCAGTACCGGCTTGCCTGGAGGCTTTATGATCAAACCTTCCAACAAGGAAGCAAGCTCCTTTTTGCCGATTTTCTTCTCCAGATCCGTAATACCAAGCAACTCCTGCGGTTTAAGATACTTATCCTCTTCAAGCTCAGCTGATTCTAGAGCCTTACGGGCGGCAGCCTTATCCGTAATGGCTCGGTTACTCCGGCCCTCCACGAGCTTCCAGGACGAAATACGGGCACCGGCTTTTGCCTGCTCGAACGCGTACTCTTCTACGTCCTTCGCCCAGGCCTTCAGCTGCTCAGCCACCACCAGAACCGAACCGACCTCATCCAGGGAGAGTAACGCCGGATCCTGGAACTCATACGCTAGGGCCTTCATATTCTCCTCGGCACGAGCCCGGCAGCTGCCCTTCACCTTGCACCAACGACAATGACTCCCGGATTTGTATTCCCCATCGCCGGCATCGGCCAATGTGGCAGCAGGCTTGACGGTCGTCTCTGCCCACTCGATGAGCTCACCGAGCAGCAGCGTATCCGTGCTGACACTGTCCAGCCGGGGCTGTACGATCGTCATGCTGACCTCATGAATTGAATAGAGATAGTTCCAATTGGACCAGGCTCCAAGGCCATACAGCCGGAGCTGAGGGTTACCGATCGCACTCACCGGTACACCCTTCCCGTATTTGAGATCTATGACCTCCAGGACACCGTCAGAAATCAGCACGACGTCACCGGTGCCATACCCGTCCGGAACCCATTCCGTGAAGTCCAGACGCTCCTCCAGTAGAATGACTGCATCCGATGAACGAGTCTTGGCTGCCATGAAGCGTTCTTCTACAACCTCTACATAGGCAGCCACTGCGTCATCCATTTCGGGACTATAATAGGAGCTTGTCTGCTTAAATTTTTCAATGGCTTTATCAAGTCGCCGGCGCTCAGCCGCATTGCAAGGCGTCAGTCTTCGTTGAAGGATCAGCTCAGACAGCTCATGGGCTGCCGTCCCCTCATCCGCAAATTCACTGCGCTTGTCCGGTATGTTCTCCTGGAGCCGAGCGCTTGGCGGACAGTTGATCCACTGATCCGCCTTGGATGCTCCCAGCAGAGCATGAGCGCGCTGAGCATGAGCTGGCTGGCTCATAGTTTCTCCAGCTCAGCCATGAAGGCAATGCGTTTACCCTCCGGCACTTCTGAGATATTTGGGCTATCGTACTTGTCCAATAGTGCCTTGATGGCCGGCTTCTTCTTTGCATCCTTGCCGATTTCCTGAGCTTTGGCCCGGAGCTCAACCACCGTAGGGATTTCATCGCTATTCTGGTCAGCTGTAGCTTCCTGCTCGAGCTCTTTTTCAATGGCTTCAACATCAATAGGCTTGCCTTCAGGTTCTTTCTTGTCGGACTTCTGCTGGCGCGACTTTGGCTTCTCAACGGTCGAGACCACAGTTTCTTCAGGGATCCGGTATGCAGCCATACCCGAGAGAGTACCGGCCAGGTCGTGTACGAGCTGCTGCACATCTGCGGCGTTGGCTGCCTGCAATGTAATTTGGATAGGTACAAGATTCATGTATGAGTCCTCCTATGATTATGATTAATTTCTGGCGAGCTGTTGACCGTAATGCTCAACGACCGATTTGATGCAGTCCGTACAGATCAGTTTGGAATGAAATTCTTTTAACTTCTTTGAATCGGCTTCATCGCAGATGAAGCAGCCGGGCTGATATTTACTGAGCACAATTCGCTCACCCTCAACATAAATCTCCAAGGGGTCTTTTTCCCCGATTCCCAGAGTCCGGCGGAGCTCCTTAGGGATGACCACACGGCCAAGCGCATCAATCTTGCGTACCATTCCAGTCGCTTTCATATTGCATCTCCTTCTGGCCAGTGTTAAACTGACCGTATCATAAGTGTTTGTTCTTGCGGTCTGACGGCTCCTACCCCGTTCAGACCGCGTTTTCGTTTTTCCAGCGCTTTGCATTCTCATTGACAGCGAATTGCAGTACAATCAGACGCTCGTCCTTCGTGAGCTCCAGCCAAACCTTACCGGTTACGTTCATAGCCGGGTTTCACCTCCTTCCCAGCGATAATCGTCACGCCGCCGATCCTTTCGATCAGGCATTTCCCGGAACAAAGCAGCTCATGACCAAACTTCGTTACCGGCTGCCCGATATGAATCTCTTTCCCACACTTCTCATTAGCGCAGTAGTCGATGACTTCGTCAGCCTCCAGGTCCTGTACTTTGCTCAATTTCCTCACCGCCTTTCATAAACAGGCTTGTCCTCTGGGTAAGCCCGATTCAGCATGTTTCTCAGCGCGAGTATATCAGCCTGATTCTCAAGCTTTAGCAGCGAAAGTAAACCGTTCTCCGGGTAGACCAGCAGCACATTCATTTCATTTTCGACCACACACAGCTCGTTCGAACTGAATTGGATCTGTTGAACTTTCTCACCGTTAATCATGCTGATTTCCCTTTCCCTGCAGATCGTTAAACTCCAAGCTCCAGCCACTTCAAAAGTTTGATCGCACCTCTGATTTTGTCAGCTCCGCTTTCGGAGTTGCGGTGACTAATCCAGATATCGTTGTTGAAAATGGCCTTGGTAGATTCTTTCGACTCACAAATCTGAACTGCAATCAAATGGGCATGCCCCGAATAACGGATGAACACTGCAAAGTCTGTGTTCTCATTAGTCCAGAAAGCTGCCTGCTGCAGCTCGCCCAGTAGATCGGCAACATTTTGTCTGTTCATGATTCTGTTCCTACCTCAAGATGGGTGATCCACTTTTCCAAAGCATCGTCTCGAAAGAAAATTTTCTGACCAATCCTAAAGTGAGGTATCTGTTTTTTGCGAGTCATCGCGTAAACCGTGCTGGTGGAAACCTTTAGCTTTTCAGCTGTCTCGGCCACTGTTAATGTTTTCAAGCTATCACCCCCTTTCTCACCCATCTTGCGCCGCACAGATGGCGGACACGGCAATGTTTTCATCCAAACCCACCTCACGGGATAGTAGCCCAGCAACCTTTAAAGGATCTGTTCTACTCCCATAACGCATCTTGGAAAGTAAGATCAGCTTTTTACCGACGGTTTTCAATTTATCTTCTCGACTCACTCAATCACCCCGACGTATCAAGTTGTGTTGTTTACCCAACATTATCATCAAAAAAAATTTCTCTCGGGTCTTTATTAAAGAATTTTGCGACACGCAACATCAGCGCACCACTCACATCTCTACCATTTTCCAGATGGAAAATAGTACTCCGAGAAACGTCAAGCGCTTCAGCCAGCTGATCTTGGGTCATGTCAAACTCTTTACTTCGTCTGAGAAACTTAACGTTGTTTCGCATCCGAAAAACCTCCTTTCTTTCCGGTCTTGAAATGTCACACCCTCATGTTATACCTCCAACACTGTGTTGTCAACAACAAATTCAATCTATTTTTTTGTTAAATTTGTGTTGTTTACTTTACTTTTTGTTGCATATACTATACAATAAACCTTGTCGATATTGTTGTATTAATGGGAAGCGAGGGTACGGTTAATGAACGAATTAGGAAAATTCTTGGAACAGGTTAGAAAGGAAAAGAAAATTTCACTTCGAGATGCAGCACAAAAGAGTGGCATTTCTTACTCATACATTCGAGACATTGAACTAGGTGTGAATCGCAAAACCAAAAAAGAGGTAAAACCTTCGCCGGCAGCTCTCAAGAAAATAGCTGAAGCTTACAGTATTAATTACTATGATCTATTAGAGAAAGCTGGGATCCTTGATGAAGAGACAAATAATACTTTGGAAGAAACAAATTCTAAGTTAGATGTCTTAATCAAAGAAAGTGCTGCTGAATACAATCTTGGACACATTCCTCTGATCGGCACCATTTGTGCAGGTGATGGTATTATCGCGGAGTCAAATATAGATGGTTATGTTGGGTTTCCTTTTTTAAACAACTCTAAACCGGATTATGCACTTTGCGTTAAAGGCGACAGTATGAACAGGGTTGGTATTGAGGATGGCGACATTGTATACCTCAGAGCAGCTAACTGGGTTGAGAGAAGCGGCCAAATAGCTGCTGTGATCGTCAATGGCGAAGAGGGCACTTTGAAACGAGTACATTGGGAACCAGGTTCAAACCTTGTGAGACTGGTTCCAGAGAATCCTAAATACAAAACAATCGAAGTATATCCAAATGAAATTCGCGTTTGTGGAGTATATGCCGGCCACTTCAAGCCTGAGTATCAAATGGATATCTGAGGAGGTATCTGTAATGGCTTCGGTTTATAAAAGAGGAAAAGACTCTTATCTGCTTACTGTGGAATTGGGTTACGACTCTTTAGGTAAAAGGATCAAGCGAACCAGAACCGTAAAGGCTAAAAATAAAAAAGAGGCAGAATTACAACTCGCTAAATTTGTGGTGGAAGTGGAATCTGGCGAATTTATCGCGCCGGAAAAAATGTCTTTCGAAGCTTTTGTAAGCGAATGGAAGACAAAGTATGCTGATAAACATCTTGAACTAAAAAGTGTTGAGAACTACACCATGCATCTTAATAGTCGGATCATACCTCACTTTAAAAGTGTTAGGATAGATCAGATCAAAACACTGCATATAATCAATTTTTTAGATTCTATTAATACTCGTTTGGACGGTAAAGAAGGTAACGTATCCTCTTCAACCATTGTTTATGTATACCGTGTCCTACGTAGTGTTTTCCAACGAGCTGTTGAATGGAAAGTGATAAAAGAGAATCCGATGAACGGTGTTAAGAAGCCCAAGGAAAAGCCTGTGAAAGAAATCCAAGTTTATGATGAACAAGATGTGAAAAAGTTGTTTGCTGCTTTAGAAGATGAACGCTTTATGTTCCGTGTCCTGGTTACTCTAGCGATATCTACGGGTATGCGGCGCGGTGAATTAGTTGCCCTGGAGTGGAAACACATCGACCTAAGCAGCGGCACGATCAAGGTTGTGCAGTCGATATCTATTAGAGACGATAAGGGCAAACCTGTGATCAAAGAACCTAAAACACGCAATTCAAACCGGACCATATCACTTCCTTCATCGACCGTAGAACTCTTAAAGAAATACAGGATGCATTATCTCCAAGAAAAAATGAAGATTTTAGACCGCTGGGAAGAAAAAGAACGTGAGTTTGTTTTTACAAATGCCAACGGAGGCGCTTTGCATTTTAGCCGGCCTACAAAATGGTGGTCAGTCTTCTTGGATTACAATGGTCTGAAAAAAATTCGGTTTCATGACTTGCGCCATACATCAGCCACGCTTTTAATTAATCAGGGTGTTCATGCAAAAATAATATCTGAACGTTTGGGACACGCAGACATTACCACCACAATGAACGTATATGGTCACGCGCTTCAAAGTGCAGATAAATTAGCAGCTGATAAATTGAATGATGTTTTCAAACAGTCTCAGTGAGCTGTAGACCTCTTGTAGACCATTTGTAGACCAAACGTATACCAAAGGTTGAAAAAGGCTGTAAAAGGCTAACAGAGAACACCAAGGGGCAAGCAAAGTTTATCAATGAACTGCACAGTTTGATAAATCCTAATAACGGGGTTCCCTCATCTCCCATGAGGGCGCTCTGCAAAGGGCGCCCGATTTTTTTTGTCGTTATTTACGGAATCGAGAATCCGAGACCATAAAACAGGCCGCCCGCCAAGATCCAGGATCTTGACGGGCGGCTCAAGTAAAACGAGGACACTTCAGCGGATCACCGAGGTGACCACCTTTCTCTCTGCATGCTGCCGGGATTGCTGCAGGAAAGTAAGGAGTATGCGGCTAAGAATGCTCCAATTAGATGAACGCGCTAGTGATGATTACCAGCAAAATGAAAAGCACCAGAATTGCGCCGACAGAGTTACCTGCTCCATATGCTCCATATGCTCCAGCTGTTCCGCTCACAAGAATCCCTCCCTTTTGTGAAACATACCACAGTATATGAGGGAGGACTGCAAACGACAGGGCATTCGCCCGGCTGCTGCAAAATAGGTGCATTTGCCTCATGACTCATTTCCGTTCTGGACTGACGGTACCGGGCAGTCTACTGTGCTTGAAGGGAATCGTCCTCCTCGGATGGAGTGCTTCTCAGGGTCCTGCGGTCAATCAATCCCTCTTCCCCCAGCTCCCTGTATTTACGCATCCAGATTTTCAGCCGTCCAATATCGGATATTTGCAGCTCTTGAGCGACCTCTTTCTTGGTCATGCCGTCCAAGCGCATGGCGATTGCTCTTTTCTTCATATCTAGACTGTAGGATTGGAATGTTTGGCCTTTTTTCGCCATCAATATCACCTCTACCTACTATATCGGTATGAAGCGGCTTTTTTTTATAATGGCCTGTACCCCAGACGGTTTAGCTGCTCTGCAATCAGGCGGTACCCCTTGGCATTGGGATGAAGGCCATCGGAAGACAGCAGCTCCTGCTCTCTGCCCGCAAACAAGGAGTAAACCTGCGCCGTCGGAAGCAATCCGGATAGAAATCCATTCAGCCGGTGCACATACGCTGCCGCTTCAATCCGCGAAGGGTAGGGGTTATATAGACCCACCGCCCGGATCAGGTAGGGTGAGGCGGGTCCTCCCTTTTTCAATTTGCAGATTTCGTTCACCATACCCTGCCAGCAGGCCTTGCAGCGGGACAGCGCCTGCTCCAGCAGCTCCGGTCTGAAGTCAGTCTCATAGTCTTGCGCCGCCCGGATCAGATCATTTCCGCCAGCCGAAATCGTAATAATCGCGGCACCCTTCAGGCTGCTGCGAAACTGCGGATCGCGGCGAATCCGTTCGTACAGCTCACAAGAGGTCAGTCCCGGTATGCCCAGCTGATCATAAGCTACAAATTCCTTAACATATTCCTCCGCCATCCGCCGGTATAGCGGAACAAATCCGCTTCCCGGCAGCGCCCCCAAGCCATACGTCAGGGAATCGCCGACGGCGGTGTAACAATATACCATGAACTCCACCCCCACCAGACTCACTGCGATATGATATGCCGCAGCCGGAGGGGGTGGAAACGGTAATTTGCCTTCAAGCTTTGAAATCAGGCAGCCATCTGGCTGGAGTCACGTTCCTTATCGCTTCCGGCTT
This sequence comes from Paenibacillus algicola, assembly GCF_005577435.1. Taxonomy (NCBI): domain Bacteria; kingdom Bacillati; phylum Bacillota; class Bacilli; order Caryophanales; family Paenibacillaceae; genus Paenibacillus; species Paenibacillus algicola. The sequence continues at coordinate 2,761,509 of NZ_CP040396.1, forward strand.
TAAAAGGCCACCAATTGCCCCGGCCGAACAGCTTCACCATCACGGGAACGAAAAATGGAAGAAATACTAGAGCGTATAGCACCAGGCCGGTTAGTACCACGGTGGCAATCTGCATCATAGACAGCACGCCGGACGGGTACATCGCAGCAAAGGTGCCGCCAAGAATGAGAACCGCAGACAAAATGACCGTGCCCATATTTTTCATCGCGTACAAGATGCCGCTCTGAACGTCCAGCTCCTTGTTCTCGTTGAAGCGATCCATGAGGAAGATGCTGTAGTCCACCCCTAGCGCAGTAAGCATCACAAATCCAAAGAATGGCGTTGCCCAGCTGATGCCGGTATAACCTAGCAGGTCCACGAACACAAACTCGGTTACGCCCATGGAGACGTAATAGGTGACGACCAGGGCCACCATCAAGTAAATAGGCATGACCACCGATCTCAAGAGCAGCACCAGCACGAGGAAAATCCCGCCCAGCATCAGAGTAACTGTACGATTGTAATCCTCATCAGAAATTTGCTTCAAATCCGCATAGGTGCTCGTCACGCCGCTCACCGCGGTTTCCGCCTGCTCCAGCTTGGTCCCTTTGACCGCCGTCGCCACTGCATTCTCAATGTCGCCGATACGGGTTAATGTCTCAGCTGCATAAGGATTGCCTGCAAAAACAACGTCCAGCGTCATGAGCTTACGGTCGGGAGACATGTAAGTATCATAGACCCGCGTCATCTCGGGATCAGACAAGGCCTCCTCTGGAACGAGGAACCCGCTGGTTTCCGGATCACCTGCATTCTCGATTTGCGCCAGATAGGTCTGGGCTGTTGTCAATCCATCCTGAATCTGAGAAATCCCTTTGACACTCTCATCTAATCCTCCGGTGAGCTCGCCCAGCTGCCCAGACAGCTCCTTAAAACCATTCTCAATTTGCTGCTGGCCTTCCTCAATCTGGGTCAGACCTGACTGAATATCCGGCAGCTGCTGAATCACTGCACCCTGTCCCTCTGCCGCCTGCTCCAGACCGTCTTCCAACGCTTGAATGCCTTGAAGAATCTGGCTGAGCCCTGAAGTCAGCGCCTCTTGTCCGGATACAGCCGCGGCATAGCCTTGATTCGCCTGCTTTAAGCCCTCCGCCGCCTGCAGGGTGTTCTTTTCCATGTCACGAACGCCTGAAGACAGCTGAGACAGACCTGCTGAGGTCTGGGTTACCGTTTCCCGGATATTCATATAATCCGAATTCTGCTGCAGCTGCGGCTCCGCGGCCTCCAGTGCAGTAAAGGAGGGCTGCAGCCCTGCCAGCATTTGCTCAACGCCCTGCAGGCTGCCGAGCACCTCTCCCATAGATTTGCCTAGAACGGAAATCCCATCCCCGGCCGCCTGGTAACCCGCAAGCAGCTCCTGGTGCGCATTGGCCAGCTGCTGTGCGCTAGCCTTTGCCTGCTGCAATCCTGTACCCAGCTCCCCGGCGCCGGCAGCGCCGCTTGTCATGCCGCCTTGAATTTGCGTCAATGCTGCGCTCAGCTCACCGATGCCCTGTTTCAGCTCCGCTGTGCCTTCCGTCAGCTTGCTGCTGCTGACAGCGGCTTCAGCAAGCTGAGGCTCATTTTGACTCAGCTGGCGGCTCGCCTCCGACAGGCCGGAGCCAATCTGGGACAGCCCGTCTGTCGATTGGCCGATCCCTTCTCCCAGCGCAGCCGCCTGGGCTGTAATCCGGAAATCCTCAATTTCGTCACCCGCCGGACGGGAGGCGCTGCGAACCTCTTCTACCCCCTCGACCTTCAGGATGCTGCGGGTTATGGCTTCAGTCAAAGCAAGATACTCTCCCGTATCCAGACGGTCGTCGTTCTTGATCACGACGGTAGCCGGCATGGACTGTCCAGCGCCAAAGGCCGACTCAATCAGGTTAAATCCTTTCACAGACTCATAATCCTCGCTAATTTCCTCCATATTATTGAAGGACAGCTGGCCGCTGTACGTTACCAGAAACGGAACGCAGATGACAGCAACCACGATCAGCGCCGCCAGCGGGCGCTTTAGCGAAAATGCGCCTGCCATCCCCCATAGCCGGCTCTCCTTATGCTCCAGCGAGCCTTTGGACGGCCAGAACAGCTTGCTCCCCAGCACGGCCATGAAGAACGGCACGATCGTGAACAAGGCTGCAAGCATGACCGCGATACCAACAGCTACCGCTACTGCCGAGCGGTACAGAATAAACTGCGACATTCCGATGGATACAAATCCGATCAAGACCGCAAGCCCGGAGAAAAAAACGGTTCGGCCTGCCGTCCTGTAGGTTTCCACAATCGCAGAAGAAATGTCCTCCTGCCGGCTCATTTCCTCCTTAAAGCGGCTGATCAGCAGGATGCAGTAATCTGTTCCGATCCCGAACATAACGGCCACCATGAAAATCTGTGTAAAGGTTGACAGTGGAAAGTTAACACTGTCCACCAGAAAGGCTACAATCGACTGCGACACCAGATAGCTCAGACCCACAGTCAGCAGCGGCACAAAGGGGGCAACCAATGAACGGAACACGGCAAATAAAATGACCAGAATGAAAATGATCGTTATGTATTCCGTTTTCTTCAGCCCGTCCTGTGACCCCTGAATGGTATCTTCATTGACGAGCTCGCTGCCGGTCATGTAGTAATCGACTCCGATGTCTCCCAGCGCTTCATGAATCAGGCTGCGTGTTTCTCCGGGCTCCATCACTTTAGCATCTGAGGAAATCGCAATCATTACCGCCTTGCCGTCCTCGGACACCATCTTGTCCTCCAGCTGCGGCTCATCAAAGGGATTCATCACTGACGTGACGCCCAGAGCTTCCCCTTGAGTCTTTAGGCTCTCTACCGCTGCTTGGACACGCTCTTTGTCATCCTGACCCAGTCCTTGCTCTTTATAAAAAATCATCGCCGACTGAATCTGCTGCTCCTGCTCCCCTCCGGCATTCATTTCACGCAGCAGCTCCGCCGCCTTGGACGAGGCATAACCATCCGGTACAGACAGCTGACCCTTCTCGCGGACGAGCTCGCTCATTGGCGGTGCAGCCATCATTAAGGCAACAGCCATAACGAGCCAGATGACCAGCAACGCCCACTTGGACTTCAATATCAATCTCATGCTCCTACTCCCCTTCTTACTCTTGCATTAGCTTCGCGAGCTTCTCAAACAGCGTAATAAACTGCTCGACTTCCTGCGGCTCAAAATGAGTCATATACGATGCGACAACAGACTGCAGCAGCTGCTCCGAGCTTTGCAGAACGTTCTCCCCCTCTGCTGTCAACGACAAATAAACGACTCGTCGGTCCTCATCGTCACGATGCCGCTCAATCCAGCCGCGCTCTTCCATGCGGTTCACATTGGAGCTAATTGAGCTCTTCCCGACGCACAGAAGCTCTGACAAGAGCTTGGAGGTGCATTGCTCGTGACTGCGGATCATCCGCAGCGTCTGAAACTGCTCCCGGGTCAGATCAATGCCCATCTTGTCTCTGGTATCGGCAATAATCCTGCGACTGACTGCGAGATCCGCTTCAATATACCGTTCGATGCAATTCTTGGTGTCGTTAATGACGGCTCCTCCTTTACTTCGTAAACTAGTTTTATATTCAAACCGTTTTACTGTCAAACTATATCTCAGGACGAGATTGGATGTCAATGCCTCCCTGGTACCTTTTACATTCCACAAAAAAAGACTGCTCAACCACGTCTTGAATGGTTAAGCAGTCCTTGCTTATATTCATACCTGCTGCTATTCTTCGTCTTCCTCTACCTCATAAATACAGCGAAAGCGTTCCGCTCCGGGGTAGCCTTCGCCCAGGCTGTAAATTTGAAAGCCGATGGAGCGGTAAAAGCCCACCGTATCCTCGTCCGCTTCCGCAATCACGCGCTCGGGAGATTTTTGAAGCATGAGCTCCATCAGCATTCCCCGTCCGTAATCCTTGCCCCGATTTTCTGGAAGAACAGCGATATGCTTGATCACCATTTCACTTCCGTTCATCTCTACACCCAGAATTCCCAGAAGCACCCCTTCCTCCTCATACCCGTAAAGCTCCATTCCATGTCCCTTCCGGTATGAATCCACGACCTCATCCAGAAGCTCCGGGTCCGGAAACACAGAGTAGGCCAGCAGCTCTTTAACCTCCAGGTCCTCCAAGCGTGAAATTATATCATGTATCAATTCATCCTCGTCCTTTCTTCAACGGCTGCGACCTGCACTTGCATAGAACCGACGTAACTTTATTTCCTTCCCGCTGGAATTACCGGCGGAAGCTCTCCTCGGCGGTCGTACCCAGCTTGCGCAGCAGCACCACAGCCTGCAGCTTCTCTTCTTCCGTCAGACCAGAGACGGCGTGCTCGATTTTTTGCTTATGTCCCGGAAAAATATCCTCGAACAGAGCCTGCCCTTCCTCCGTAAGCTCAGCATAAATGACACGCCTATCTTCCAGGGATGCGCGGCGAATCAGAAGCTTCTTCTTCTGAAGCTTGTCCACGACGTATGTAATATTGCCGCTGGAGATCAGCACCTTTTCTCCGATTTTTTGCAGCGGCTGGGGGCCCTTATGGTATAGCACATCCAGAACGCCAAATTCTGTTGAATTAAGGCCGTGGGCTTGAATGCTTCGAGTCGAATGGGCGAAGACTGAATTGTACGCCCTTGCGAGCACCACCAGCAGGTGCAGAGACAGCTCTTCATGTTCCGATAAATCCGCCATTGACAACCAACCTCCGCGTTCCACGCCTGAGTTTATGCAAATTGCTCCAGACGCTGTACATAGAGCTTCTCGTTTTCCGGATCAAAACAGATCAGATCGATCTCCTCCAGCCGGTTCTCCGGACGCTCTTCCTTTAAATAGTTCGTAATGCTCTTTAAAGCCACATCGCATGCAAATGGCTTCGGATATTCGTAAATGCCCGTGCTAATATTTGGAAAAGCAATCGTTCGGGCTCCGACTTCATTAGCCAGCTGAAGGGAGCTTCTATAGCATTCTGCGAGCGTATGATCCTCTCCTCTGCCGCCTCCCTCCCAGATCGGGCCGACGGTATGAATCACATGCTTCGCCTTCAAGAGACCGGCACAGGTCAGCACAGCATGCCCGGGAGGACATCCGCCCTGAAGCTGACGGATCTTCTTGCATTCCTCCATAATCTCGGGGCCTCCAACCGCGTGAATGACTCCATCCACACCCTTGCCTCCCAGCAGTCCGGAATTTGCCGCATTCACTATAATATCACCCGACCAGGCTGTAATATCACCTGTCCGCACAGAAACTGCCGTCCTGCCGATCTGTATCGTCTTCATGCGAAAAACTCCTTTTCAGCCTTTTTTCTTTACATTACCCTGCTGATAGGGAGTTTGACCCGAACCCACAGGATGAATATTCAGACCCTGGCTGCCGCCTGGCTTAAGCGCTTCGCCATGTTCCGCTCTTGTTCATCTTGCAGCCGGTCCTCGAATGTGCGGTGACTTATGTATGTGCCCCCTGTCCTTGCAGTCTTCACATGCGCTGACAGCATTTGCTCTGCCTGCTCCAGCTTTAAATCTCCCGCAGTATCTCCGGCTACCCGGCACAGACCGGCCTTATAGACACCATCTGCAGTCTCATATTCCATCGCCCATAGGGGAATAGCATCCTCTTCTGCTTCCGGCAGCTCACTCCCCATGCATACCGTATACCATGCAGGGAGAGCATATTTTTGTCCCGACTCCTGCTGCATGGATATTAGCCTAGAGTTTCGATAAGCCAAATAGCCGGCGGCAGCAAACAACAGTACGCCTACGGCGATGGCAATGTTCATCATTCCAGGTTCCTCCCCTTATTCATGTCCAGCTGTGATTCCCTCATACCTGCAGCAGGCCATCCTGCCCTGCCGTTATAACCTCTGCACAATGGCAAGAATGATCATATGTACGGGATAAAAGGACCGCCATACCCAGGAAGGAACCCGAACCTTCTCGATTTCTTTCCAGACGGCAGGACCATAGACAATGAGGAACGTCGGCAGAACACTCCACATCTGAATTTCCCAGCCGTACAAATACCAGAACACCACGTTCAGCAGTAGATGCCACGCTGCAAGCATCTGACCCTCAGCATAGCGGAAGATCAAGATCAGCAGCAGACCATAGGACCCATAATCGAAATTCAGCGCCTCCATCAGCACCGCAGCGATCACGGCAATGAGGATGGATGCCGCCGGATCCACCTTCTCCATCACATACAGCACAAGCCCTCCTGCAAGCAGTGTCACAACCACATTCAGCCCTTCGGGATTGAGAGAGAGCTGATAAGGAATTTGGGACACCAACGCAATCACGCCTAATCTTATAAAATAACGCCGTTTTGATGAGGTCCGGCCATAGCCCAGCACCAGGGCGTACACGTACAGCGGAAACGCAATTCTGCCGATCATCCTCCATATTTCCTCACCGGGATAAAAAACAAGCCCGACATGGTCCACCAGCATCGTCAGCATGGCTAGCCATTGCATCATCATTCCCTCCGTCCCGCGCAGCTTCCAGGCATTATTCCTGATCTCTACATTATGAAGGGGAAACCATCCTGCCGCAAGACAGGTCAAGAGCGGGTTGCTGACCAAGCCCTTTAAACGCCAAAAAAAGCACCCGTTCCCGGAAGAACGGATGCCTGGATAGCCTCAGTCACAGAAGGTCTTGTGCAGCCCTGTGCTTCAATACGCCGTACAATTCAAGCCCGATTCTTGAGGCAGGCTGCTGAAATTACAGCAGCTCTTTCCGAAGCTGCGCGGCAGATTTAGGCGACAGCAGGCCGTATGGAATATCAAACACTGTCTTTGCACCCTGGTCACCGGCTTGAGCCAGACGATATGCAGCACGTGCATAAGCGACCAGCACGCTCGCTGTAAATTCAGGATTGCTGTCCAGCGTCAGACCAAATTCAATGATCTGCTTGCTGTTCTCTCCGGTCAGGCCGCTGCGAAGCACGGTGCCGCCATGAGGCATAGCGGAGTGGTTCGCCTTCAGCTCTTCCTCGGAAATAAAATTCACAACCGTATCGTAGTCGGCAAAATAGTTCGGCATTTCCTTGATTTCCTTCTCGATGGCCGCTTGATCTGCACCCTCCTGCGCAACAATGTAGCATTCACGCAGATGCTTCTCCCGGGTACTGAGCTCTGGATTTTCCCCACTGCGGACACGGTTCAGCGCCTCTTCCTTCGGAATGGTGTACTGAACACCATTCTTGACGCCCTCTACACGGCGAATGGCATCGGAGTGGCCCTGGCTGACGCCCTTGCCCCAGAACGTGTATTCATTGCCTTCTGGCAGAATCGATTCAGCGATCAGACGGCTTAAGGAGAACAGCCCTGGATCCCAGCCCGTGGAAATGACGCTGACCTTGCCGCCCTCGCGCGCAGCCGCATCCACACTGTCGAAATATTCAGGAATCTTAGCGTGCGTGTCAAAGCTGTCTACGGTATGAAATCTTCCGGCCAGCTCAGGTCCCTGCTCCGGCAGATCTGTCGCTGAGCCGCCGCAAAGGATCAAGACATCAATCTCATCTTTATACTGATCCACCTCGGAAATATGTACTGCCTTCGCTTCGGAAGCTACTCCGTTCGGATCTCTTCTGGAGAACACGGCGGTTAGCTCCATGTCCGGATTCTGCTTGATCGCTTTCTCTACACCGCGGCCCAGGTTACCGTAGCCGACGATACCAATTTTAATGGCTTGTGTCATCGTATCCCTCCTGCGTTATCTTTAGAATGAATCGAACAAAAACAACAAAAAAACCAGGCCTTGTCCAAAATGCCTGGTTTTAATATTACATTTTGTGTTAGATTTATGCAATGGTTTTTGTAATTCTATTTCACAGAGGGAGCAGCCGGGTTGCCTAAGCCGGCAGAAGGCTTTTCTCCCCGCTCCTGTATCGCCGCCATGCACAGCAATGCAGCCAGCATGCTGATCGATGCCGTAATAAACAGAACCGGGTATCCCAGCCAATCGATCATCTGACCGAGCAGCGGAGGCGATGCAATGGCAGCCATCGAAGAGACAAGGTAATATAATCCGGTTCGGGTTCCAATGCTCTCTTCGCTTCCGGTAGAAATGATAAAGGGATAGGAATTGATGTTAATGCAGGCCCAGAATATACCTCCTGCAGCGAGAAGCAGGCGCAGCAGAAGCAATGAATGGATGAAGGGCATGACCGCAAACACAGCCATCAAGCCAAGGACGCCAGTCAGGATCATCCTCTTCTTCCCGAAGCGCTTGCCCAGCCAGCCGCTGGGAATCGCAAACAATACGAAGAACAGCGAGAAGAACAGAAGGGAGAAGGAAGCCTCCCCCTCGGTCAGGCCTACATGATTTTTGCCATATAGGGTAAAGAGCGTTTCAACCCCCTGATACGCCACGAACCAGAAAAAGATCGCGCATAACAGCAGCACCGTGGTCCGGTCAAACTGCCCTTTGAACGATACCCGTCTTAGGGACTTGTCCGGTGTTGAAATACTTGGCACGTCTCGGTTCTCTTGAATTCGGGTAGACAGAATCAGCAAGGAAATTAGCGTGATGGCGGCAGCCGCGATAAAGGGATAGATCTCGTTCGCCTCATACAGCACGGAGCCGGCACCGAACGCCAGAATCGCCCCCACACCGCCCATGAAGTTAATGACGCCATTGGCCTTGGTCCGCTCCCGCTCCGGCATTACATCTGGCATTAGCGCCACCGTCGGTGAACGGTACAGGCTCATGGCCAGATTCATCAGCATCATGAACAGAATTAGAGTCAGGAGCCCGGTATGAAACGGGATCAGAGCCGTGAATACTGCCGCAAGCGGCATGCCGAGAAGCAGAAAGGGCATTCTCCGCCCGAACCGGGTACGGGTTGCATCGCTCAGGTTACCGACCCAGGGCTGGAGGAACAGCGCGAAGTAATTATCCAGAGTCATAAAAAAAGCAATAAGTGCAACAGAGGAAAGATAGTCCTCCAAAAAATAGGGAACAAAGGCGTTATACAGCGCCCAGGTCATGCTGATACTGAAAAATCCAAAGCCGAGCAGCCATGATTTTTTCAAGCAGCTACACCTCTTCCTGCTGCAGCAACGCGTGGAGAACATCCGGATAATCGGTAATGATGCCGCTCACCCCAGCCTTTAACAGCCGCTTCATTTCGTCGGGAGCATTCACGGTGAAGGGATGATACGCAAGTCCTCTGTCCCGAGCCTCTGCCACAAGCTCCGGAAGGACAGCATACTTGAAGGCATGCAGGGCGTCAGCCCCGACAGTCTGCGCATAGTCACATACCTGGTACAGACCCTCCATATACAGAATGGCCGTCGCAATGTCCGGCGCAAGTTTCTTACAATGCACAAGAGAATAATGATTGAAGCTGGAGATGATGACTCGCTCCTCCATACCATACTCCCGGACGGCAGCAATCACTTCCTCCTCCAGCCCGGGATAAGGGATGATTCCATTTTTCAGCTCAATGTTAATGAACGTCCCGCGGTCTTTGCCCAGAGCGAGCAATTGCTTCAGCTCAGGCACCTGCTCTCCCTTGAACGCTTCGCTGAACCATGATCCGGCGTCCAGCTGCTGCAGCTCAGAGAGCGTATAATCCTTTATGTATCCTTGTCCATTGGTCGTCCGGTTCACCGCTTCATCATGCATTAGAACGAGCTTGTGGTCCGAGGTCATCTGTACGTCGGTTTCAATACCGTTCGCGCCTTGCTCCAACGCTTTGTGAAAGGCTGCCATTGTATTCTCCGGCGCTGCTCCTGAAGCTCCCCGGTGAGCAAAATTAATAAATGCTTTCATGAATCATACCTCCTTTAAGAACCGATTGATACGCTTATTATAAAGGAATATGATCAGAGCGGTGTTAAATATATCGGCAGCCAAAAAAACCTTGCCCTATTTGCGGACAAGGTTTTTCGCAGCACCGGCAGGCGGCTTGAACTGGACTCGCTTGACTTCTCCGGTTCCGTCTTCGCCCTCGCTTTCCTCCGGCTTCACCGCGAGCAGCGTCAACAGGGCCCCGGCGGCAGCAACGGCAGCCAAGGTCAGGAACAGCACCCAGTGATTGGCGCCAAGCAGCAAGGACACAACGGGCGGACCCAGCGATACTCCGATAAAGCGCATGCTGCTATACAAGGAGGTGATCGTTCCTCGCTGTTCCTCCTCTACACCCTCGGTGAGTAGCGTATCCATGCTGGGCAGCACCAGACCGATTCCGATGCTGCCCGCCGTCATAAATCCAATGACAAAATAAATTTGCTCGCTAAAGCCGATGATGACCAGAGAGCCTGTGAGCAGCGCCATGCCGGCGAAGCCCGTCCACTTCATAAGCCCCTTCTTATGCCCTGTGAATTTCCCGGTCAGATATGAAGCCAGACACAGGGCTGCCAGTGGAATCGCCAGCACCAGTCCCTTGACAATGCCGGTTAAGCCATAAGCACTCTCCAGAGTTTCCGATAGATAAAATTGCACGCCAAAAATGCCGAACATGGCAATACCGCCAATCGCAAAAATCGCATACAGCCAGCGACCTTTTTCTTGAAGCACATCCTTGGTCGTACCGAGGAACTCCCGGATCGACTGCTGGGTCTTCTCATGCTCTGGAGATTTCACCAGGAATATGACGAGCAGCAGGGATACCGCGCAGAGAACCGGGATGGCCAGGAATGGCAGAAACCAGATGAAGCTGCCCAGAAACGCTCCCAGAATCGGGCTGAGCACCTTGCCAAAGGTGTTCGACGTTTCAATGACGCCCAGACTTTTACTAACCTTCTCATCCTCGCTAAACATATCTCCAACGAGTGGAATAACGATCGGAAATGCACCGGCTGCGCCAATTCCCTGCAGCAGCCTTCCGGCAAGAATGACGATGTACGCGGCGCTGCCTCCCAGCAGCCACGCTGCACCGGCCGAGATGCCGCTGCCGAGCACCGTAATGATCAGGCTCGGGATAATGACCTTCTTGCGGCCGAACCGGTCAGATAAATACCCGGCGATTGGAATCATCAGAATAGCTGTTACGGCATACACCGTAATCAGCATACTGCCCATCAAGGAGCTGATGCCGAGCGCTTTAGCAATTTGCGGCAGTATGGGAATAAGCATCGAGTTTCCCAAGGTCATGATGAGGGGAACCGAGGCCAGTGCGGCGAGATCCCATTTCTTATTGTCCATGAGAAGACCACCTTTAACATCAGTTGACTCTTCTATAATGCGGGTTTACCGCCCGCAATATACATGTTAAAAATGGTTGCCGCATTGGCAGGTCCTACACTTTGAACCCTGACATCTCCCGCTCCAGTGACACGGACATCTCATTTAAAGATTCCACTGATTGTGCCATTTCCTCAATGGAAGCCAGCTGCTGAGCGGCAGCGGCACTCACGCTCTGCGTCCCTGCAGCCGCATGTCGATTGCTCTCCAGCATGCTCTCGATGCCATGCATCATTGCGTCCGCCTGCCGTGAAAGCTGGGCACAGGACTGCTGAATATCCTGGATCTGATTGTTTAGCCGGACAATGGACTGGTCAATGCTCTGAAAGGCCTCTGCAGCTCCCTGTGCTGCCTGGATGCCCCTGGTTACAGTGAGAACCTCCTCCTCCATGGCATGCTCCAGCGTATGTATGTCCTTGGTGATTTCTTCAACGAAACGGTTGATCTCTGCGGAGCTGGCATTGGACTGCTCCGCCAGCTTCCTAACCTGGGAAGCCACAACGGCAAATCCTGCTCCCTGCTCGCCTGCCCGGGCTGCTTCAATAGAGGCGTTCAGAGCCAGCAGTCCGGTCTGTGACGAAAGCGAATTGATCGTCTCCCCCATCAAGCCGATGAGCTCCGCTTTGCTTCCCAGTTCCTTGACCGCTTCCGCCGAAAGGTTCGTTCGTCCCCGAATTTCCTCCATTTGCTGCAGGGTCCGTTTTACCGCTTCTTCACCTTCTGAGGACAGCACCTGCGCATCACTCGACACCTCAGAGGTGTGTGCTGCTGCATGATGAATAACGCCGATTCCGGCAGCCATGTCGGTCAGCGAGCCCATCGACGCTTCACTGACTTCAAGCTGATGGCTCGTGCCGTCTGCAAGCCGTTCCATGATCGAGGAGGTATGGCGCGATGCATCTCTGATCTCTGAGGAGCCGGCGAACAGCTGATCGCTGGTAGCAGCGATTTGGGTGGCAGAGTCCTTGATGTTCAGCACCATTGAGCGAAAAGAATCCAGCAGCGCATTGTACGCACGAGCTACCTCACCAATCTCATCGCGGCTGCGCACTTCAAGGCGGGATACCAGGTCTCCGCCCCCGCGGCTTATGTCCTCCAGCTCGCTCTTCATGCGGATTAAGGGCTTGATCGAAGCTATAAGCACACGGCTTTGAATCATATAATAGATGATAGCAATCAACCCAGCTACAAGCATCGCTTCATTCCGCAGCAGATTGGCTGAGGAAATATCCGCCATGTGCTGCTCCATTTCTGCCTCTTTTCTTTCCTTGAACTGATCCACCAGCGGAGTGAACGCTTTACGAATGTCACGTTCGGCCTCGAATGCCGATTCATACTGGGCAAATGCCGGCGGAGCTGCGCCGGGGCTCGATAGTCCGCCCTTTTCCAGCACCTCCAGAATTGCAGCCTGATAGCGTTGAAAGCCCTGATCAATCTCGTCGATCACGTTCATATCCTCTGGCAACCTTGTGCGCAGCCTCGTATCTGCAGATAATTCCAAAAAGTGTTGCTGCTTCAGCTTCATTGCTTGAACAAAGCTCTCATCTCCGGTTAACAAAAATCCGCGTTCATCATTCGCGATCCCGGCCAGCAGCCACTGCATTTGCGATAAATTGTACATCACCGTATGACCCTCGTGGATAAGAGCCTTATATCGTTCCTCTGTGGATTTTGCATTCCAGAATGCAAACAGGATCATGGCCACTGTTACAGCACCCACAATGGAGGACGACAGCAGCAATTTCGTCTTGATTTTCATAGACCGACTTCCTTTTCATTCGTTTTTCACAGATTCCCTGTAATGAGACATATTTCGACTTTTTTCTACAAAAAATGAAGGGCTAGTGACATGTATTTTCTGGAAGACAAAAAAAGCCTGCCTCCAAGGATTCCAGGTCCTTGAAAACAGGCCAAGCCGTCTCTATGAAGGAAGGAAGCGACTCCTCGCTCCGAGATGATAAATGTGCAGCTCATGCATGGCGCGGGTACAAGCGGTATAAAAAAGCTTGCGCTCTCTCTCTCGGGAGTAGAGCTCATCCGAGCCGTTATAGATCAGCACAGCATCAAATTCAACGCCCTTCGCTAAATAAGCAGGCACAACGAGAATGCCCTGCTCAAATGCCGGTGTTGATTTGGTAATCAATCGAATCGGCATTCGTGGTGATAGGCGGCGGTGCACCCCGCGGCTCTCCTCCTCGGTCTTGCAGATCATCGCCACATAGTGATAGCCCTGGGCTTGCAGCTCCTGCAAATCCTGTGCCACCAGCTCCTCCAGCTGCTTCTCCGACTCCGCCGGGATGACCTTTGGCGGGACACCTGGGCGATGAAAGGGAGTAATATGCTCTCCTCCTGGAATCATTTGGCGAGTAAATTCCACAATTTCACGAGTAGAGCGATAGCTCTTCGTTAACGATATGACCTCGGTTTCCGCCTCGCCGTACAGGCTAACCAGGCTCTGAAGCTCTCCCAGTGCTTCTCCATGGGCATAAATGGCCTGGTTCAAGTCGCCCAGCACGGTCATCTTGGCCCGGGGGAACAGCCGCTTTAGAAATTCAAGCTGAAACACGGAGTAGTCCTGAACCTCGTCCACAATCACGTGACGGATCGAGGTGTTCGTCCGAAATCCCTGAAGCAGCTCTCTTAAATACAAGTAGGGCGTGACATCCTCGTAATAAAGCTCCTTGCTGTTCATTTTGGCCAGGGTCTGGCGGCTGATCTCGTCCCACTCCCGGGGCAGCGAGGTTTCTGAATCCAGCAGCTCTGCAGTCATAGAAGCATTCTGGAACAATCGCCGGTACAGCCCCACCACATCAACAAAACGGTAGTTCTTGATCCACTGCCGAAGCGGCTTCAGCCGGGTACTGACCACCATCCGGGCCAGTGCTTCCTTCTCGGCATCAAAATCATCGAAGCTCAGCTCTCCCTTGCGCTGCTTCCTGCGCATGATCTGAAACGCACGCTGATAATCATCCTGGTCCAGCAGCTGGATCTGATCCTCCACCCAATCCGCCTTCCGCTCCTCGGCCGCAAAGGATGATAACGCCTTTAGCAGCCTGTCACGCATGAGATCCAGCCGGTTCGCAAGCTTGATGGCGGGATCAAAGCTGTAAAATTGCCGCACCATCTCTTCTCTGGACACAATAATCCGACCCTGGAATACAATGGGACGAAAGAGCATGTCCCGGGCTTCGAGGTGCTCCTTGTAAGTCTGAATCAAACGCAGATAACCCATCCCGGATTTGAAGGCAATGCCTTCTCTTCTCGCCTCAAGCCCTGGATCATCATGCTCAGCCAGCAGCTGTTCTGTCTGGGTAAATACATCCTCCAGCTCAAATTCCCGGCCCAAACGATGCTCCAGATAGGCTTGGAATGTGGTCTGCTGCATATTGTCCTCGCCAAGCTCCGGGAGCACCGTCGAAATATAGCTGTTAAACAGCGGGTTCGGCGAGAACAGAATCATCTGGTCGGCCTGCAGCGTATCCCGGTACTTATAGAGCAGATACGCCACCCGCTGCAGCGCTGCCGAGGTCTTGCCGCTGCCCGCGGCGCCCTGGACGATGAGCATTCGCGTTTTGTCGTTACGGATAACCGCATTCTGCTCCTTCTGGATGGTGGCGACGATATTTTTCATCTTGTCGTCAGCACTGTGGCTGAGCACCTGCTGCAGCAGCTCATCACCGATCGTTACGCCGGTATCGAACAGCACCTGGATTTGACGGTCCCGGATGACGAATTGCCGCTTGAGGCTCATCTCGCCCTTCACCATGCCGGAAGGCGTCTCATATTGAGCTTCACCCGGCGCTCCGTCATAATAAAGACTTGAAATGGGCGCCCGCCAGTCGTAGACCAGGAAGTTCTCCAGCTCTTCATCCATGACCGACCCGATCCCCAAATAAATGGGCTCCGCTGCGCTCTCTCCCGATTCTCTGAAGTCGATGCGGCCAAAATACGGTGAGTCCACAAGCTTCCGATATTTTTTCAGAGCCTTGCTCGCCTGTAAATGGGTCCGTTCCCGCTCTGAGAGCACCTGGGATTGCTGGCGGAGATTGGTGGATGTTTCTCCAACATCATCGGCTTCGCTGAAATTGATGGTGACCTCGTCCCAGAAGTCCTTTCTCATCTCGATGACGTCACCGCGAACGCCGCCGACCTGCTTCATTAACCGTTGAATATAGTGATCAATGATATCGGTAATCTCGGTAACCCGCTGCTGTTCTTCCTGCCAATCCTGATCCTGGATGGTCAAGTGACTCCCCCCTCGTTGTTTAGCTCTTTATTTTTTCAGCCACGCCAAAATACTGCGGCCATCCTTCTTCCGGTCAACAAAGCGGGAGATATGATCCGCTACCTGATTCAGCCTTTCCAGCATATGACCGTAATCATACATCGCCGCCGCAACCACCGCGATTCGGAAGCTGGAGGAGGACGCCGGTACAATTGTGGACATATCATCCATAAACCGCTGATTCTCAAAGGCCATATGCTCTGCCTCCTCCGCGTTCGGCTTCAGCTTATCTTCGAATTTCCATAAAATATGCTCGTGGAATTTAATCAGCCGCTCCAGATTCTCGTCCAGCCGCTGATCCAGCTCCGGCGATCGCTGGGCCTGAAAATAATGA
The DNA here is from genome assembly GCF_005577435.1 of Paenibacillus algicola. NCBI lineage: Bacteria > Bacillati > Bacillota > Bacilli > Caryophanales > Paenibacillaceae > Paenibacillus > Paenibacillus algicola. The sequence goes on from NZ_CP040396.1 coordinate 2,777,329, forward strand.
TTATGCACAGCAGTCAGAATATCATAGCCCTTCTGGAGGGATTCCAGCAAATGCTTGTATACGACCAGCTGACGCGACTGACTGTACTTGGGGCGCTTCAGCTTCTTCTGTTCCTCTTCGAACAGAGCATACTTGTCGCTCAAAGATTTAATGGCTCCGCCCAGCTGCTTCAGCTCTTCCCGGTATACAGAGTCCTTCATTTCATGCGAAATGGCGGAACGAAGCAGCAGCGACATTTTGACAAATACATTCTGGATTTGCTTGAAATACTGCTCCTTCGGCTTGGGTGGAAAGACAAAGACATTTACGAAAAAGGCAGAAAAAATACCAACCAGCGTCATGATGAACCGGTTGAGCGCAAAATCCCACTGCCCGGAGGCCTCCATCACGGAAATGACGGTGACCAGCGTCAGGCCGATCGTTTCGCCCATATTCAGCCGGATACAAATCATAATAACCAGTGTACATACCAGCCCGACGGAGATCGGCTGATTTGATAAGAACGTTCCCCAGAGCACCGCGATGACCGCACCCAGCGTGCTGGTTTGAAGCTGATCGAGAAAATATCTCCAAGACCGGTAAATCGACGGCTGCATGGCGAAAATTGCAGCAATTGCGGCAACAACCGGCGATTGAAGCCCCAGGAGCATCGTTATGTACAGGGCCAGCGTGACCGCCAGGCCTGTTTTTGCCATTCTTGCGCCAAAGGCCATCATTAGCCCCCCTTTTTACGATATGCATGCTTCATTGTATACCAGGTTACATGCAAATTGCGATGCACCTCTGATCCGGCTGGACAGAATGAGGGTTTCTCTTCAGCAGGAGGATCAGGATGCTTTTGCCGGCGATCGCTCCAGCCATTTATATTCATAGAACCCGATACAGAAGAGCAGCCAGGACAAGCTTGCAGCATAAGCTCCTGCGACATCACTAGGATAGTGTACGCCAAGGTAGACGCGGCTCATTCCGATTCCCAAGATCATCAGGCTGCTGGCAGCAAGCAGAACCAGCCGCCCCTTCCACCCGCTCCAGCGGCTCCACAGCAAATAACACAGTACTCCATATAAGGAAAAAGCCGCCATGGAATGCCCGCTGGGATAGCTGTAGCCGGTAATTTCGATGAGGCGGTTCACATCGGGCCGGACCCGGTGAAACAAAAGCTTCAGCACCACATTCCAAGCCTCTGATCCCAGCAGCACCAGAAGAAACAGCTTGATCTCGCCGTTTCTGCCTGCGGCGGCATAAAGATACCAGACCACCCACAATGCAATCACAATGATGGGACCCTTGGAGCCGATGAAGGTAAGCAGCCGGGCCCCTAATGTCCACATCGGGGCCTGAAATTCCTGTAACCACGGGTTAATCTGCAGCTCCCCCCCGGCAATGACCCAGGACGACAGCAGAACAAAAAGAAGTGCGCTGCACAAAGAGATGGTCCAAAGAGCTGCAATTCGGGTAGATATATATGGGCTTGGTTGCATGATGTAAGTCTCCCTCCTCTGCAGCCGTTTCATGAAGCCGTGCCGGTCTGACGTTCAGTATTTCTTAAACGAATATGATTTGATTGATTCAGGAGGTTTATGAATGAGAAACAAGTTCTGGTACAAGACCGCCCTTTCAAGTGTGCTGGCTATGGCCGCCGCTGCCTTTTCGGCTGCTCCTTCCAGTGTCCATGCCGCCGGCATCATGTCCGGGTCCGGCTCTTATTCTGCAGGCACGCCTGCCGAAGCCATGCCGCTGCAAGCCGAGCAATACATAACCGAGGATCTGCTGAACAAGCCGGTCCCTACGAATCAATGGTGGAGCAGCCTTCTCTGGGATTCCTTCTCCGAAGCACAGTATCCGCATCCGCTGGCTGTCCGGCATGAACCGCAAGGGCTGCGGATCTATCATCCCGGACCCCATCTTCTTCAAGAGCCCACGGTCATTGACGGTACAATGGCGGTTGACGGAGATTTTATTGCCGGACATACCGGCGAGAGCCAGTTTCCCGAGGCCCGGGTGGCCGGCTACAGTGACTGGTTCGTGGACGCCCAATATGAGTCAGGCCAGCATGAGATGAAGGTCAGCTACGGGCACGGATCTCCGTTCACGTATTTCACATATGCCGGAGGAAATCCCAAGCTGATCTTTCAAGAGACACCCGAGCTTTGGTACGGCGGCCGCAGCAGCTCCGTGCTCGGCATCACGGTCAACGGGTCCCACTATGGCCTGTTCGGGCCGACAGGCAGCACCTGGATCGGTCTAGACCGCCAGGAATGGGTCAACCAATTGAACGGCAAGGATTACTTCTCGATTGCCGTGCTGCCGGACAACCGGCCCGCTACATTGGAGAAGTTCCAGCAATATGCCTACTCCCATATCACAGATACCAAGGTGTCCTGGACATACGATGAAGAGCAGAGTGAGGTTACCTCAACCTACCGCTTCACAACCGAGCCGAAAGAAGGCCTTCGGTCCGGCACCTTGTTCACGATGTATCCTCATCAGTGGAAGTACACAGATACAGATCCCCTTCCCTACCGTTATGCTTCTGTGCGCGGGGATCTGGCCACCGGGGAGGGAGACCGCTTCACGACAGTTATGAAGTATCATGGTATTTTGCCCGCCCTTCCGGCGGTCGGTGAGGATCAGCTTTCCTCAATGAAAGCTTTGCTGGAGGAAGCCCGGAATGAGCCGGAGACCGGCGCCGCCGACTCATATTCGGCAGCCAAGGAGCTTGGCCGACTGACAGCCCTTCTCCCGCTGGCCAAGGACTCCGGGGAGAGTGAAGCCGCCGTTTTTTTTGAGCAGAAGCTTCAGGGTATGCTGGAGGACTGGCTCACATATACCGATGAAGACCGGGATCAGCTGTTCTATCCCTCCAGCTATTTCTATTACGATTTCGCATGGAGCACACTCATTGGCTATCCGGCGAGTCTGGGCAGTGACAGTGAGCTGAATGATCATCACATTGTGAATGGATATTTCATCAAAGCAGCCGCAGAGCTGGCCCGCCATAATCCGGAATGGGCGTCAGACAGCAGCTACGGCGGCATGGTAGACCTGCTCATCCGCGATATGGCAAGCCCTGACCGGCAGGATGCCCTGTTTCCTTTTCTCCGGGTATTTGATCCCTATGCCGGCCATTCCTGGTCATCCGGAGCTGCTCGTTACGGCAGCGGGAACTACAATGCAGCCTCCGGTGAAGTCATGAATGCCTGGTCTTCGCTGATCCTTTGGGGTGAGGCTACCCGGGATCCAGCGATTCGGAATCTCGGTATTTATTTGTACACGACTGAAATGCAAGCTATTCTTCAATACTGGCTTGATGCCGATCAGACGCATTTTCACGATGACTTTACGCCGGCGGGAGCTGCGGCGATCTGGGGCGGCAAAACCGAGGGTGACTCCACGTTATGGTCCACCCGTCCGGCAGAGGTTCAGGCTGCGAACTGGCTGCCCTTTAGCGGCTCTTCCTTGTATTTGACCGCTTCCCCTTCGCTCGCGGAGCGCCATTTCACAAAGCTGCGTCAAGATGAGCAGGACACAAGGGACGAAGAAGGCTTGCGAGACCTTGTATATATGTATCAGGCGATTTCTCAGCCCGAGGAAGCCCTGAAGGCTTTTGAAAATACGGCTCCGTTATTTGCAGCCCAGGCCGGCAGCTCCAAAGCTCATGCCTATGCCTGGATCTCCATGCTGAACGAGCGGGGCACGCAGAATAAGGACATCACAGCCGACACCCCTTTATACGCCGTATACAAGCATCCGGAGCATGGCAGCACCTACGTTGTATATAATATGTCCTCTTCTCCAGTGAATGTAACCTTTTCGGATGGGACGACAATGACTGCTTCACCGTCAGGCTTCACGGAGAAAACCTTACCTTAATATTAGATAATAAAAGCCCGGGGCGCCTTGAGGTTCATTTGAACCATGAGGCGCCCCCGGGCCTTTATGAGGTATGCTGCTGGAATCGTGCAGCCAGAATTTCTTTAAGCCGGGCAGCCGCGTCTTCTGCACTGTCTGCTTGAAGCTCCAGCTTACTCCCTTCCCCATACATCTGGGAGGTATGATCATAGCGGGGGTCATAGTAATGAAGCAGCAGCAGACGGACAGCGTCTGCAAACCGGTCTTCTTCCAGAGACTTATGAATTTCCGCTGCAATCGGGGTGTGAATCCGGTCCTTAATCCGCAAAAAAGCCTGAATGCACTGCTCCTTATACTCCTCCGGCCGGTAATCCTTTATGATCTGTGCCACGCGCTGCTCCAGCGGCAGCTGCAGCACAATCGCTGATCCTGCGGCCTTCTTATTCATAAGGAAATCCGGCAGGATGACTTTGCCGATTCGCTTGCTCTCTGCTTCCATAATTATATATGGGCTTGCAGACAGCTCCTGTAAACGCTCAAACAGCTGGGCGTCAAACATCTTCTGATTGTATGACGGGAGCCCGATATGGCCAAAGATCGAGCCCCGGTGCCCCGAGAGCCCTTCAAGATCCAATACGGGATAGCCTTCGGCTTGCAGCTGCTGCAGCACCTCTGTCTTGCCAGTGCCAGTAAAGCCGTGCAGTACGATGGCCTCTGTATCTAACGAGATGCTTCCCAGTGTGTCTACAACCAGCTTCCGATAGGCCTTGATCCCGCCCTGGATTCGTTTGACGTGAACATCCATTAACGACAGCACCGTAGCTGCCGTACGGCTGCGCATGCCGCCTCTCCAGCAAAATACGGCCTTATCGCCCTCCAGCTCTCTAAATTGACGGATAAAGGAAGGCAGCTTGGCGGACATAATCTCAAGTCCCCGGTCTTTGGCTGCTTCCACACTGACCTGCTTGTACAGGGTGCCGATCTCTGCCCGCTCTTCATCGTTAAACACCGGGATATTCACACTGCCGGGAATGGTGTATTCCCGGAATTCGGACGGCGACCGCACATCGATCAAGGTCATGCTCTTATGATGCTTCTGCTGGAGCCACTCTTCAACGGTTATGTCTTGAAACATGTCTATGCTCCTTTGCCTGATCCAAGAAAATAAGTAGTCTTATTCAACGGTGATTCTTCCTTGGTGCTCCTCCCCGACACGGCCAATGACAGCGGCCTCCAGGCCTCTCTCTTTCAGCTGCTGCAGCAATTGGTCCGCTTCATCGCCCTGTACAGAGATTAGCAATCCGCCAGAGGTTACGGCATCACACAGAATCCAGCGGTCAATCTGATCCATCTCGTCCGGGAAATCGACATCGCCCTTCACATGCTCATGGTTATTCTTCGTTCCTCCCGGAATGACGCCGGCCTCAGCCAGCTCCCTTACTCTTGGCAGGAGGGGCACGTCTGACTTGGTTATCGTAATGCCGGTGCCGCTGCCCTTCGCCATCTCCAGCGCATGACCCATCAAGCCGAAGCCTGTCACGTCAGTGCAGGCATGTACGGTGTAATGAGCCATCACCTCGGCAGCTATTTTGTTCAGCTGTGACATGACTGCGGTCAGGCGTTCCACCTCTTCCTTGCTCAGCAGATCCTTCTTGATGGAGCTGGATAAAATACCGACACCGATCGGCTTCGTGAGTACCAGCTTGTCTCCAGGCTTGGCTCCGGCATTGGTGCGGACCTTGCCGGGATGAATGGTTCCGGTAACGGCCAGACCGAATTTCGGCTCTTTATCATCAATGGAATGCCCTCCGACGAGCGTAATTCCTGCCTCCTTCAGCTTGTCCCCGGCTCCTCTTAGGATGTCAGACAGGATGCTCTTGTCCAGTGTTGAAATCGGAAACGCCACAATATTCAGAGCCGTTAACGGTGTGCCTCCCATAGCATAAATGTCACTGATTGCGTTGGCGGCTGCAATCTGGCCGAAGGAATATGGATCATCGACAATCGGGGTGAAGAAATCAACGGTCTGCACGATGGCCAGCTCGTCACTCAGGCGGTATACGCCGGCATCGTCGCTCGTATCAAGTCCGACCAGCAGGTCCGGATTCGGCTCGGCGGGCGGCAATGTGCGAATGACCTCTGCCAGATCGGCAGGGCCAATCTTGCAGCCGCAGCCGCCTTTGGACGAAAGCGAGGTTAGCTTAATGTTGTTGGATGGATTCATATGGGATACTTCCTTTCATCAACGAAAATCAGACTTCTATTATTATATGTAAATCCTTATGTGAAGTCCATGTTACTCCCGGGATGATCCATGAAACAGCTGTACCATGCGCATTGGAACCACTAGGCGTGTGTGATGTGATATAATGAGTCGTTCTTATTTTTGAAACATCTTATACTTGGAGGATTGATAGGAAGTGTCAGGTCCAAAAGCCTTGATCCCAATCGGTCAACAGCACCGCCGTAAGACGGTCTGGCTGGCCGTTTTGTTTGTTTTGATTACCATTGCCGGGCTGACCTATGTCAAATGGTGGCCCTACTATGGAAAAGCCTTGTCTGCCGCAGCAGAACGCAGCATCGGCACATCGATCCTGGATGCCGGGCGGAGCGCGGGCACGCCTTCCTTGCAGGCGGCCTGGGAGTATGCCCTTCTGTATTTCAAGGCGGTCTGGAAAGCGGCGGTGCTCGGAATTCTGCTCGGGACACTGCTCCAGAGCATGCTGCCTTCCCAATGGCTGCTCAAGGTGCTCGGGAAGACCACCTTTGGAAGCACCGCGGCGGGCGGCCTCGCCGCTTTGCCCGGCATGATGTGCTCCTGCTGCGCGGCACCCGTTGCGATCGGAATGCGCAAACAGAAGGTGTCCACGGGCGCTGCGCTCGCCTTTTGGATCGGCAACCCCACGCTGAATCCGGCCGTGCTTGTTTTTATGACATTTGTGCTATCGTGGAAGTTTACGCTGCTGCGGCTGTTCTTCGGAATTCTGCTTACCTTCGGTGTGAGCTATCTGGCTAACCGTTTCGCGGACCCCAAGGCGGTCGCGGACCTTCACAGCGTTGAAGCTAGTGAAAGAGATCAGGCAGCGGAGCCTTGGTGGAAGCGCTGGGTGTCCAACATGGCGAGCATGCTTCTCAAAGTGATTCCCGCTTACGTGCTGGCTGTATTGATCCTGGGTGCCCTGCAGGTCTGGATGTTCCCTCATCTTGGAGAGACGGCAGGCAATGACCTTATCATGATCTTCTTCTTTGCTGTTATGGGAATGCTGTTTGTAATTCCAACAGCCGCTGAGATCCCGATCATTCAATCCTTTATGGCGTTCGGATTAGGAACCGGGCCTGCTGCTGCCCTGCTTCTTACACTCCCGGCGATCAGCCTTCCCTCTCTTCTGATGCTGCGGAAATCTTTTCCGGCTAAGGTCTTAGGGTTTGTCATTCTCTCCGTAGTGGCCCTCGGGATTTTGTGCGGGATCGCCGGAATGCTGGTGCTGTAATTTTTTATGAATTCTTAAGGTAAGTTCTCTTTAAATCTGGTAAAGTGATACAAAAGATCAATAAAACCTATCATTTTAAGTCTCGAAGGGAGTCCATGGTACATGAAAGAGAACGAATCACAGTCCAGCCTAGGCGGACAGAATGAGGAAAACCTGGAGCAGGAGCAGAAGCCTGTTTCCTCTGTAGAGGAGCAGGAGCTTCATGAGGTCCGCAGAGCAGAAGCAGACGGGAGCCAGGAAGCCATTTCGAGTCAGCCTGTTCAGGAAGAAGCACGCGCCGGGGGGAACGGCGGAGGTGGGAAAGGCTGGATGGTGGCCTCCATTGTGCTTGCTGCAGCGCTCATCGTAGTATTAATTGTCCGCCCGTTTGAGAAGGATACCAGCAGCGAGCCGGTGGCATCTGTGAATAACGTCGCCATCACGAAGCAGGATCTGTACGATTCTCTCGTTGAAGCCGGCGGAGAGATGACCCTGGATAGCCTCATTACAGAAGAGATTATCAACCAAGAGGTCGCCAAGCAGTCCATTGAGGTTACCGATGCCGAGGTAACTGCAGAGATTGAATCCTTGAAGAGCATGTTCAAGTCCGAGGAAGAGTTTAATAATGTGCTGATGCAGAATGGCCTGACTCTGGACATTTTGAAAGAACAGAGCATGGAGCAGTTGAAGATGAAGAAGCTCCTCGGAGACAAAATCAACGTCACAGAAGATGAAGTCAAGCAAATGTTTGATCAGGTGAAAGACAACTTCTCCTCGCCGGAGCAGGTTCGTGCCTCCCACATTCTGGTGGAAACCGAGGAAGAAGCCAAGGCGGTGATCAAGCAGCTGGATGAGGGAGCCGATTTCGCGGCCATCGCTGCCGAGAAGAATGAGGACGCGACGAAAGATAAAGGCGGGGATCTCGGCTTCTTCCAGGAAGTCGGACAGATGGATCCGGCCTTCTCTGAAGCAGCCTTCAAGCTGGAAAAGGGCACGTACAGCAAAGAGCCGGTGGAATCCTCTTTCGGATTTCATATCATACTCGTGACCGACCGCACCGAAGCTGTGAATCCGACGCTGGAGGACAAGCAGGAGGCTTTACGCACTCAGCTCGAAACCTCCCAGGCCATGCAGCAGTCCGAAACCTATATTCAGGAGCTGAAAGGCAAGGCGAAGATTACGAACACCCTGGAGAAGGCGGAGGAGCCAGCAGCCGAAGAAAGCCCAGCGGCAGAACAGCCATCCGACTCCACCAAGTAAATAAGGATTCAGAGGCATTGGCGAAGAAGGTCCCGTGTTCGTAACGGGACCTTCTTTAATGCTGAGAAAAGGAGAACTTAAGATATCCATTTTGGAAAAAACTCTTTCCCCTTCCTGCAAAACATGTTACCATGTAAGCGTTACCAAATAAGGATACTGTCCTAAAGGGGGAATCAGAATGATAATGTACGCGCCGGGTTCCAGAAATATTTATGAGGACTTCGTGGTGGAGACGGACATTCTGTTCTTTAAGACCGGATCTCATAGCTTGGTCAGCTTCCACGGCAAGAACTACAATATAAAGAAAAGAATGTCTGCCGACCGAATGACCGCCCTTCTCTCTGGCAAGCAATTTTACAATGTCGGAGGAAGCTGCTACGTGAATGTCGATAAGATCACAGAGGTAGAGCAGGGTATTATTTATTTCGGGGAGAAATCCCCGACCGCCAAGGTGCTTCGAATTCCACGCTGGAGACAAGAGCCGCTGAAACGGTTCCTGGCTTCGAGCAAGCAGCCTGTCAGCTAAGCTAAACCGCAAAGGGCCGCTGCTGCAGAATCTTCATACATTCTGCAGCAGCGGCCCTTTGACCTGTCTATTTTAGATAAAAGCGGGACGTTTCCTCCCAGATGTCACCCGGGTTCAGCGCATACAGCCCGATTTGTTCAGGCGGCAGCTCCACGTTAGGCGCATTCACAAGATTGATCTGCGGCTCCGGACAGAAGAACTCCTTGCAGGCGCCATTGTTCCAGATCATCCATTGCTTGTAGGACGTACCGGCATCGTAGACGAGCGTCTTGCCGATTCGCCGGTCTGTCAGCTCCATCGTGTTTCGCCCCTGCTGCGGCGCGGCGGAATAGTGGTTGTCCAATCCGGCAAAATACGGATTTACCCCATCCCCCTTCAGCTGTTCTTCTTCGGGCGTCAAGCTCTGGAGCTGCCCGGTAGGCAGCATCCGCTCACTCATTTCCCACCGTTCTCCGATACTTAGCCTGACCACACAATCCTCAGGGCTGCTGTCAACATGAAACGGTGCATTCACCGCCGTATGGAAGGCAAGCAGACACGGCATCGGCTGATCTCCTTCATTCCGGATAAACACGCGTTGAGAAAGTCCGTCCATGCTTAGGGTATACGTCAGCTTGAAGGTAAACTCGTGTGGAAGCATGGAATACACCGGATGCTGCGAATTCACCGTCACACGGACGGTCACGTAGCTCTCCCGCCCAGTGACACCGTAATCCTCAACTTCCCAAGGAATAGTATGCAAAAAACCGTGCAAATGGTTGTTCGTCGCTTCCTCATTTATAGGGAACTGATACATCTGCCCATTCCAAGGGAATTTCCCATCCTCATACCGATTGGGCGGAAACAACACTGGAATCCCGTGTACACCGGGATTTTGCTTGAACTCCTCCATGTTCCCCTCTTGCGGTTCTCTCAAGAAGCGGTATCCCTGATCCACGTCCCGGAAGGCAATCAGATTGCCTCCCACTCCTGGAAGGATCGCCGCTTCATAGGATTCACACTTGAGCCATACCGCAGGCTCGCCCTGATATTGACCTTCATAAGCCTTCAGATTCATGATCGACTTTCCCTCCTCTTCTCATCATTTGACTAGTATAGATTACCATAAGGAAGGGCTTACTTACTATCGACGACATGGACCGCTCTTTCGATCTCGCGCTCCAGCTCTTGCGCGTAGCTTTCCTGCTGTCGCTCACTCCAGCCGAGGAATGAAGCCATGCACTGAATGACCGGCTGCTTCCACGCAAGTGTCCAGCGGATATTGAATAACAGCGAGCCGGTGCGCCGAATCAGGAAATCGACAGGCTTTACCGCCATTTCGTGGATCATCGCATAGAGCAGTGGAATATACACAGCGACAGGGAGCCCGTATTGCGCGCCTTCAGAGCCATGCTGGTGGGACAGCTGATACAGCACTCCCGCATTGGAGCCGTACATCTGCGCCCAGCTCCGAGCAAGTTCAGCCTCTACGCCAAGCTGTATCCCGGCTTGAGTCTGCTCCTGGATGAAAGCTTGAAATCCTGAAGACCCTCCAACGTGGCCTCCGGAAATGGGAAGGTGCTTCGTGCGACAAGGCTCAAAGGCAGGCCCGCCCTCTTCTGCAATTCTTCGGGTGACGAGCTGCAGCACCATATCCGCCATCTTCCGGTAGCCTGTAAGCTTTCCGCCAGCGATCGTAATCAGACCGGAATGGGATTCCCACACTTCATCCTTTCGGGAGATTTCAGAAGGGCTCTTCCCTTCCTCTCCAATTAAGGGCCGTACCCCTGCCCAGCTAGACTCTACATCTGGCGCCGTCAGTTGAATTTGCGGGAACATAAACTGAATGGCATTCAAAATATAACTCTGGTCCTCCTCCGTCATATGAGGCTGAACCGGATCCTCCTGATAGAGAGTATCGGTCGTACCCACATAGGTCTTGCCATCTCGCGGGATTGCAAACATCATTCTGCCATCCGGCGTATCAAAATACACCGCCTGCTGCAGCGGAAACCGACTCTGATCAATCACGAGATGAACGCCTTTGGTCAGCTGCAGCATTTTTCCCTTTCTGGACTGATCCAGCTCGCGAATCTGATCCACCCAAGGCCCCGTCGCATTGACAATTTTGCGGCCATGCACGTTCTGAAGCTCCCCATCCGTCATATCCTTCACGGTCACCCCGGTCAGATGTCCGTGCGCATCATACCTTAGTGATTCCGCTTTGACGTAATTAAGCACGACGGCACCCCGCTCTTCTGCTTCCTTCAGCACCTCGAGTGTAAGACGGGCGTCATCCGTCCGGTATTCCACGTAGTAGCCGGCACCCTTCAGCCCTTCCTGCTTCAGAAGCGGCTCCCGCTGCAGCGTCTGTGCTGCTGTCAGCATGGAACGACGCTCCTCTTTTTTTACGCCTGCAAGAAAATCATATACCTTTAAGCCGATCGAAGTGCTGAGCTTGCCGAAGGTCCCTCCCTTGTGAATAGGCAGCAGCATCCACTCCGGTGTGGTAACATGAGGGCCGTTCTCATACACAATCGCTCGTTCCTTCCCGACCTCTGCCACCATACCCACCTCCAGCTGTTTCAAATACCGGAGGCCTCCGTGCACCAGCTTGGTAGATCGGCTGCTCGTGCCGGCAGCAAAATCCTGCATCTCCAGCAGCAGCACCTTCATCCCGCGGGTTACTGCGTCCAGAGCAATGCCTGCGCCGGTAATCCCTCCGCCAATAATAATCAAATCATACGCAGAGTCAGCCATAGTAGAAAAAATGTGTTTCCTCTTCAAGCTTGAAAAATTCATGGGATCTCCTCCTGATCTGAAGCATGAGTCAACATAACGCAAAAAAAGAGACCACAAGCACTGCGGTACCTCTTGTAATCAAGTACGGTCCGCGTCATGTGGTCTCTCCAGGTCTCCTGACGAATATTAACTTGTGACTCATTATATCACGCCGACTCCCGTATTGACTACAGCATTGCTTAATGAAAAGCCATGGCAGCAGCTACAGCTTTCTTCCAGCCTGAATATAACTGCTCCCGTCGTGCCGGCTCCATGGCAGGCTGAAAGAGTCGGTCCCTGCTCCATTTGCGGCTGATCTCTTCCTGATCCTTCCAAAACCCGATCGCCAGGCCGGCAAGATAAGCGGCTCCCAGAGCTGTTGTTTCACTAATCACAGGCCGTTCAACCGGCACGTTCAGTATATTGCTTTGAAACTCCATCAGAAATGAATTCAAAGCCGCGCCTCCGTCTACCCGGAGCGTTTCTATAGGGCAGCCGCTATCCTGCTCCATGACAGACAGCACATCACAGGTCTGATATGCGAGGGCTTCCAGGGTTGCCCGGATAAAATGCTCCTTCGTAGTGCCCCGGGTCAATCCAAACACCGCGCCCCGCACCTCACTGTTCCAGTATGGACTTCCCAGCCCGACAAAGGCCGGCACAACATATACACCGTCGCTAGAGTCTACTCTTCTCGCGTAAGCCTCGCTGTCCTTAGCCTCGCGGAACATGCGCAGCCCGTCACGGAGCCATTGAATAGCAGAGCCGGAAACAAAGACACTCCCTTCCAGCGCATATTGGACGGAGCCATCTATTCCCCATGCAATCGTCGTAATCAGACCGTGCTTGGACTGCACGGGCTGCTCTCCAGTGTTCATGAGCATGAAGCTGCCGGTACCATATGTCGTCTTCGCCATCCCCTTGTAAAAGCAGGCCTGCCCGAACAAGGCTGCCTGCTGATCGCCAGCCGCCCCGGCAATCGGCACCTCCCGCCCAAAAAAGTGATGACTAACCGTATTGGCATACACCTCGGAAGATGGGGAAGCCTTTGGCAGCATTTCTTTCGGAATGTTTAAAAGCTTTAGCAGCTCATCGTCCCAGACAAGCTCGTGGATATTAAACAGCATCGTACGTGAAGCATTAGAGTAGTCTGTCACATGAGCTTTACCGCCGGACAGCTTCCAGATCAGCCAGCTGTCGATCGTTCCGAACAGCAATTCCCCCCGTTCTGCCCGTTCCTGTGCTCCTTCTACGTGATCCAGAATCCACCGGATCTTGGTCGCCGAGAAATAAGGGTCAATCAGTAGACCTGTTTTACGATTGATGGTCTCCTGATGGCCTTCCCGGGCGAGCCGGTCACAAATATCCTGGGTCTGTCTGGACTGCCAGACGATCGCATTATAAATGGGAATTCCGGTTTCCTTATCCCACACCACGGTCGTTTCCCGTTGATTCGTAATGCCAATCCCTTCGATCTGCTCTGTCTGAATGCCATGCTCTGACAAGCAGGTCGCAATGACCGCCAGAATGGAGCCCCAGATTTCATTCGCATTCTGCTCCACCCAGCCCGGCTGAGGAAAATACTGCGGAAATTCCTTTTGAGCGGAATATACACTTGCGCCCTCCTGATTGAACAAGATGGCACGGGAGCTGGTGGTGCCTTGATCCAAGGCAAGTATGTATTTCTCCATCCTCAATCTCCTTTCACCTAGCTTATTGCATTCACAACAATGTAAACGTTATCAAGACGGAAGATAATGCTGAAACAGCTCTCTGCTTGAGGTGGTGACGGCCCGTGCTCCAGCCCGGATTGCCTCCTCCACCTGCTGGGGCGAACGAATCAAGCCCCCGGCGATGACGGGAATGCCTGTACGCAAGCGCACCTCTTCTATCATGTGCGGCATGGCCCCTGGCAGCACCTCGATGTAATCCGGCTGTGTCTTTTCAAGCAATGCGTAGCTCTTCTCCAGCGCCAATGTATCGAGCATGAACACCCGCTGAATGGCGGTGATGCCCTTCTGCTTTGCCTTCATAATAACACTGGACCGAGTCGAAATTAAACCGTCCGGCCGAATTTCCTGACATAAATAATCAGCAGCGTACTCATCATTTTTCAGCCCCTGAATCAAATCGGCATGCAGAAGCATGGATTTTTGTGTCTGCCGGATGAGCCGATACAGCTGGCCCAGCCGTGACATTTGCGTATCCAGCAGCACACCGCAGGCATAGGGACTCTCCAGTATACGCTCCAGCTCTTTGATCTGCTTCGCTGCCGGCAGTATTTTTTGCTCATGAAAGCTCAAATGCCCTTCCCCTCCCTCTTCACAAACAAAGCCGGGACCCTTACAGCCCCAGCGAAATATATTTCACTTCCACATATTCTTCAATCCCGTAATGACCGCCTTCACGGCCAAGACCGCTTTGCTTGAATCCGCCAAAGGGTGCCTGGGCTGTGGATGGTAGCGGATCATTAATTCCAACAATACCATACTCCAGCGCTTCGGAGATTCGTACCGCCTCTCCCAGATGTTCTGTGAACACATATGCCGCGAGTCCGTAGGGACTGTTATTGGCCCGATCAATAACCTCTTCCTCCGTGTGATACACCGTAATGGGCGCGAGCGGTCCGAACGTTTCCTCCTGCATGCACAGCATATCATCTGTGGCATCCATAATGATGGTGGGAGAAATATACGTACTAGTATTGCTGCCAGGCTGCTCACCCGTGAGAAGCCTGCCTCCCTTTCTTAAAGCGTCCTGAATGTGATCTCGCACCTTGCGCGCTGCCTCATCGTGAATTAACGGCCCGATGTCAATCCCATCCTCCATTCCGTTGCCAACCTTCAGCCTGGAAGCCAGAGCTGTCACTTTGCGGGAGAACTCCTCTGCAACTTCGGCTTGAACATAGATTCTGTTGGCACAGATACAGGTTTGACCACCATTGCGGAATTTGGACAATAGGACACCCTGCGCAGCCTTATCCAGATCCGCCTGATTCGTCACTATGAAGGGAGCGTGACCGCCAAGCTCCAAAGAAATTTTCTTCAAGGTTTCGGCTGCCCCCTGCATCAGCTGCTTGCCCACGGCTGTAGAGCCGGTAAAAGAGAGCTTTCGTACCCGGCTGTCCTTCTGCCAGGCTTCTCCAATCTCCGCTGCGCTTCCCGTCACGACATTGATCACGCCCGCCGGAATGCCGGCTTCATGGGCCAGCTCCGCCAGCTTTAGCGCCGTGTATGGGGTTTCTTCGGAAGGCTTGATCACGACCGTACAGCCCGCCGCCAAGGCGGGTGCGGCCTTCCGCGTAATCATCGAAGCCGGGAAATTCCAAGGCGTGATCGCTGCCGCAACGCCAACCGGCTGCTTCGTGACAAAGATTCTTTTGCCTGCAGCTGAGGCCGGGATGGTTTCACCATAGATACGCTTTCCTTCCTCCGCATACCAGTCAATGAAGCTGTTAGCATATGCAATCTCTCCCGCTGCTTCCTTCAATGGCTTTCCCTGCTCCAGGGTCATGATCTCAGCCAGCTCCTCCGTATGCTGCTTGATCAGATCATGCCAGCGGCGCATGAGACTTCCGCGCTCTCCTGCCGTCAGTGACGACCAGCTCTTGAACGCTGCCGCAGCAGCATCCACAGCCCGAACGGCTTCATCTTGACCTCCCCGAGGAACATGCCCCAGAACAGAGCCGTCAGCCGGGTTGATCACCTCCATGGTGTCAGAAGCAGTAATCCACTCTCCATGAATGAACATGGCCTGTTTTAACATGATGTCAGCCTCCTTCTCACTATGTATTATCCACAGGCAGGACAAGCGAAGCAATATCAGGAGGCCTCGATCCGGCCGTTTCGAAGTGCAAATACGCAGTCTGCATTGCAAAATGCACAATGATGCTCAGGATGAGCCAGCACAATGGTCTTCTGCCCCTCGGCTGCCAGCCTGCGCAGGATGGTCATCATGTCTTCGCATTGCTGGACATTCAGCTGTTGAAAGGGCTCATCCAGCAGCACGTAGTCTGAATTCTGGGCTATGATCATCGCGATATATGCCCGCTGGGTGTCATCCTCGTTCAGCTGATGCATATAGGTATGCTGCAGCTTTCTAAGGTCCATACTATCTAAAGCTTCATCCATGTATTGATGGTCTTCCTCATTGAGCTGCCCCCGGCTGTGCGGAAAACGTCCGAACGCGACCAGCTCCCGAACTGTGAGCCGAAGACCAATCGAGCGCGTCTGCTTCAATATGGATGTCTTCCGTGACAGGTCAGTGCTTTTCCAATGATTAATTTCTTTGCCATCCAGCCAGATTTCACCGCTGTCTTTGGAAATGACTCTGCTGATCATGGACAGCAGGCTGCTTTTGCCCGAGCCTTGAGGTCCCGTGATCGAAGTAATCTGTCCTTGCGGAATGGTTGCTGAAATCTGATCCAGTGCCTGCACACCATTGTACGATTTGCTCACATTCAGAAGCTGTATCAAGAGGCATCCTCCTTCACCATGTCGTTGTTGTTATCTATAAGAAATAAGGGATCTGTCACACTTAAATGATATTGATTATCATTCGCATACACTCAAAGTATAGCACCCCTTTTTGGATCCAACAAGCCAAGTGTGGAGGTAAAAGCCCATTTATTTGCTCTGAAATGTTTAAAAGGTTTGGAATACGATTAAATATGCTTGACAAGATAATCATCTTAATATTAAGATACTTACGTAATTAGTGTTTCTAACTAATTGTAATTACTTGATCTCACTATATTCTAGGAGGGTATTTCAATCATGTCTATGGATTTTCAAGCTGCACTGGAGCATCGCCGTTCGTACTATGGAATTAGCAAGGAATCTCCAATCTCCGATGATCGCATTCACGAAATCGTGAACGAAGCGGTGAAATATACACCAACCTCTTTCAATTCACAAAGTGCACGTGCTGTGGTACTGCTCGGCGAGCAGCATGACAAGCTGTGGAACCATACGGAAAGCATCCTGCGTGAGGTTGTTGGAGGCAGTGACGAGCAATTCAAATCCACCGCTGACAAAATGGCTTCCTTCCGCGCCGGCTACGGTACCGTTCTGTTCTTTGAAGACAGCACGGTGATTGCCAATCTGCAAGCCCAATTTGCACTGTATGCCGATAACTTCCCGATCTGGGCTCAGCAATCCAACGGCATGCTGCAATTTGTAGTGTGGACGATGCTGGAAACTGAAGGCCTGGGCGCATCCCTGCAGCACTACAATCCGCTGATTGACGAGAATGTAAGAAACGAGTGGAATTTGCCGGAAAGCTGGAAGCTGATTGCCCAAATGCCATTTGGCAAGCCAACCTCAGAACCGGGTGAGAAGGAATTCCAGCCGCTGGACGAGCGTGTGAAGGTGTTTAAATAATTGGAATGGCCATAAGGTACAAAATAAAGCCGGCTGCTTGCAGCCGGCTTTACAATGCTTCAGGTTACGTTAGATGAAGAAAGTCGAAGTGATGATAACCAGAAGAATGAACAGTACCAGAATTACACCTGTTGTTGTTCCCCAAACGCCTCCACCGTGGCATGCGCTCATGAAGATCCCTCCTGAGAAAAAGTTGTGTGTGATCTAGTCACAATGACAATATATTCTCCGGGACGTCAGGTGCAACGGCAAACGCCCAGAGGTGAGGAATATCCTAAGATCCTATCCTTCCTGTCCCGCAAGCATTCTTCCCCCGTATGGTGCCAGCATCTCGTCGGCAGCTGCAAGCAAAGGCCTGGTCTCCCCCGATTTATACAGCGTCATCAACGCCTGCTCCAATCCCCCCGCGATGGCCGGGTTGAAGGATTCCAGGCGCCGAAACAGCGTTTTACCCTCGCCAACCCATTGCAGATGAACCCGCAAATAAAACTCACTGAGCAGTGTGCTTAGCTTTTGTGCTGTAAAATACAGCTCCCCTGGTCTAGCTGCACCCACTAAATCCATCATATACTCCGTTATGGTATACCGGCTCTCGGCAATATCATAGGAGGTGAGCGGCATGGGACCATAATCCAGATCACGCTGGGCCGCCTTTCGCACCTCTTCCCCTTCAGGTGTTGTGACAATCACCTTTCCTTCCGTTAGCATGATTTGCAATGTCGGGTTGGCCGCCACTACCCCTGCATCGAACATCTCCTCGAAGCCGGAGCTATGCAGCAAAAAGATCTCCACCACCCAGCCTCCAGACTGCACAGTCCTTCTGTCAAAATCGTCTGTCGCCCCGTCATCCACAATGACAATGTCCAGATCCGAGTGCTCATTAGCCTCTCCCCGCGCAGCACTACCTCCAAGCACAGCCAGCAGGCAATTACGATAGTGCTCCTGCACGACCTGCCTCGCTGCCTCCAGAGGCTCTTGTCGCTTCATTGGATGTTCCTCCCCTGACTGAATTTTGCACTAAAAAAAGCTTAATTTATTACATTCAGCGAAAACCCCGGAGGTACCATCTTCATATGGTAAATAAAACAGGGGTTTGGGTAGCCCTAAACCCCAATGAAGGAGGAGTATCGTTGAACTATATTCATATGCTTTCCAGGCTGGGTATGGGCAGCGCCCATCCGGGCGGCTTCGAGGCCACGCTCCGGCTGTTCCGCAAAGAGCCGCTTCAGCCTGGCAGCCGTATTCTGGAGGTAGGCTGCGGAACCGGACGTACAGCCTGCTATCTTGCGGAGCAGGGTTATCAGGTGACGGCCATTGACCTCCATGAACAGATGCTGGCGAAGGCTCAAGCCCGTGCTGATGCCATGGGGGTCCAGGTACGCTTTCTGCAGGCCGATGTGTGCCGACTTCCCTTTGAAGATGAAGAGTTCGATATTGTCCTTGGTGAATCGGTAACTGTATTTACGGATGCTGCCGCTTCCCTGTCTGAGTACTGCCGGGTGCTAAAAAAAGGCGGAATCCTGTATGACCGCGAGCTGCTGCTCGATCAGGCCATGCCGGAGGAGGCACTGCAGGAGCTGCAGCAATTTTTCGGCATACCACGCCTCATGCTGCGGGAGGAGTGGCATCGCCAGCTTCTATCCAGCGGCTTCACTTCCGAAACGGCCCTGGAATATAACTATTTCACCGACCAAATGAAGCAGGAGCAGACCCAGCATGCAGACAGCATGGAAATCAGAGATGAGGGCATCCTGCTCGACCTCAGTCTGTGGGAAACGGTATTCCAGCACGACCGCATGATACTGGACAATACAGAGTATCTGGCCTCCGCTTTATTCAAAGCGGTCAAATAACCATTCGTTATCATCTTAAGCCGTCGATCCGGGCGGCTTTCTCTTTATTTCATTTGAAACTAGACGGTTAGACCTATTTTTACAAGATATCCTAATTTTTCGTATCCAATATTGTCGATTAATGCTACAATCATGGTAAAAACATCCTATGCTTTAAGGAGGACATGATTTATGTCATGGTTAAACAAGCTTTCCATCTCCGGTAAGGTGAAGACGGCATGCTATGCAATTGCTGCATTATTCGGGATCCCGATGCTCATTTCATTCCTATTGATGGACAAGACGGTGATCGGAATCATTTTGGTAGCGGTGCTGTTCGCGGCTGCATACCCTTTGTCATTGCTTTTTGAGAGAGCGCTTACAGACTCTTTTTCTGACATTACGAGCGTTTCCTCCAAGATTGCCAAAGGAGATTTTACGTACAAGGTAGAGGAAGTCGGCGGAATGATGGACCTTAGCCGTACCTTTAACAGCATGGTGGACCGCCTGCGGAAGATTCTACAAGAAACCTCGGAAATTACGAAAAAGGTGACCCGCTCCAGTCAGGCCATTTCGGCCAAGAATGAACAGCTTACCACGATGATGAGCCAGGTATCTCAATCCTCCAACGAGCTTGCCATCGGGGCGAATGAAATTTCGGAGGATGTATCGGATATGACGGAATCCATCCGGGAGATTGAGGAGAAGGTTAGCAATTATACGGACTCCACCCGCGAGATGAATCAGCGCTCCCAGCACACGCTCGGTTTGGTGGATCAGGGCCGCCTTTCTGTTGCGAGACAGTCCGAGGGCATGCAGCGCAACATTGAAGCGACTGAGAAGGTGGCTGAGTCCATCAAGGCCTTGTCATTAAATGCCAAAGGCATTACTAAAATTACAGAGACGATCTCGGAAATCGCAAACCAGACGAATCTGCTTTCACTGAACGCCTCGATCGAGGCGGCACGAGCGGGAGAGCATGGCAGCGGCTTTGCCGTCGTCGCTCAGGAGGTTCGCAAGCTGGCTGAAGAGTCCACCCTGTCGACACGGGAGGTATTCAATCTTGTTCGCAGCATTGAGCAGGATGTACACCTGGCAGGACAGAATATCAAAATCAACGAAGAGGTCGTTCGGCATCAAACCGAAATGATTCAGGAAGCCGAATTGATCTTCGCCCGCATGGTAGACAGCGTTCAATACATAACCGATCAAATTGCAGAATTTTCCAAGGAAAGCGAAAGTATGCTGGAAAGCGCTCAGAGCATCTCCTCTGCCATCCAGAATATTTCAGCCATCACCCAGCAGTCTGCCGCAGGCACTCAGCAGGTGTCGGCTTCCATGAATGAAGGTATTGCATCTATGCAGACGATGGCCGAGGAAGCTCAAGCGATGAGTGATGCTGTATTCCAGCTTCAGAAGACCATTAACATTTTCAAATTCTAGGGTCTGCATTGATAAAAGCTCTGCCTCCGCAGCTATGGAGACAGAGCTTTTATATGTTCAGGTATGATTCAATAGGCGTGGGCTTAAACTTTACGGAAGTGCTTCTCCGCCTCCAGCACTGCCTTTAAGGTCGTTACAGCCTGTCCGATAATCTCTACCCGCCCAGGATGAATGCGCAGCCTCAGCACTCCCGTCCGCTTCGATATTTGCTCGGCAGCCAGCTCGTTTTTCCCCAATCGCTGGGACCAATACGGCGCCAGAGCGCAATGCGCGGAGCCCGTGACGGGGTCCTCATTCACACCCACTGCCGGGTAAAAGCAGCGGGACACGAAGTCCATCCCTTCCCGTTGACATGAACTCGTCACGATGATTCCCCTGGCATCCAGACTCTTCCACTTCCCGAAATCCGGTGCCAGCTGCTGCAGGATGTCCTCACTTGCCACCTCAACAAGATAGTCCATCCGATTCCGTCCGACGTAGACATACTCAGCCCCCAGCCCTTCTGCAAGCGCCTGGGGCGCCGGACAAGAGCTCTCGACTTCTTGCGGGAAATCCATTGCAATCCAGCCATCCTTCTGCCTGGCTGCCGTAAGGATACCGCTTTTCGTATGAAAGCGGAGTACTTCAGCCTGACTATAGCCCTGCTCCCACAAAATATGAGCACTTGCGAGCGTCGCATGACCGCACAAATCCACCTCGCTTGCCGGAGTGAACCACCGCAGCTCGTAATCCTTCTCTATCGGCACAAGAAAAGCCGTTTCGGACAAGTTCATTTCTGACGCGATCGATTGCATCCAGGTCTCTGGCATGGGCTGGTCCAAAACCATGACGCCAGCCGGGTTTCCGGTGTAAGGCTGACTCGTAAAGGCATCAGCCACATAAATGTTCATCATCAAACCCTCCATCCATACTTCGATTGCCGCAGATCATGGCTTCTAATTATAAGGTGTCAATCCATGCTATCTTGAGGGGTTAAATCTTCTAAAGCTCATACGAATCAGTAGATAAAGCAGGGCAAGAGCGATCCCTCTGCCCAGTAAACCTACCCAGGGATCCATGTGCATGATTCCAAAAGAACTCTCATTCGGTAAACCCATTCCGATTTCGGAATCAGTACGGCTAGTCATCATGGATTCTGGCATGTCTTCCATACTTTGAGGAATACTCATTACGCCCATCACCTCTTGAGTCAGCAGATACCCTTCCGCGACATTCCATAGCAACAGCAGACCTGCAGCGGCTGTTCCGTAAATGACAGCCTCCAGGAGCATTTTTTTCACAACGATAGACCTCCTCTTCACATCCCATGAAAGTGAATCAACTGTATTCAAATTTTACAGCATTCTCCTATTCTATCACTTCTTGTACATGAAGGTAAGCTGCTATTGTACCTGCCGCTCAAACAAGGCGTCACGCTGATTCATTTTTGAAATGATACTCAGCAGTCCGAGACTTACGCCCCATAATATGAATCCCAGTATGAGCAGCAGCGTCGGTCCCAGCACGAGCAGACCTGTGGATTGACCCACGATCAGCCCGACAATGGGCAGCACAATGACCCCTCCGATTTGCTGAGCCTCCTGAAAGGTCTTGGATCTGGCCGACACCCACACGCTGAACAGTATGGTGCAGAATGTAAACGCCGGGGCCACCCATAGCAGCATGATCAGCCAATTCGCGTTCGGAAAAATAATCTCCTGAAACAGCGGATAAGCAAGTACATTGATGAGCAGGCCGGAAAGTACAAAGCTGGCCAGTGCCGCGGTATACGAAGGAATAAACGAAGCCAGCAGCTTGCCCAGAAATAAATCCTTGATCTCCAGCGGGGAGAACAGCAGGCTTTCCAGCGTGTTCTGCTCCTTCTCGCCTACAAAGCTGTTGACGGCAATCATTAATGCATTAATGACAGGAATCAGCATAAACAGCGGTGCTAACAAAAAATTCACGCCCACATAGATCAACCGGTGACGTTCTGTGGGCAAAGACTGCAGCAGCTCGGGAGGCAAAACCTTCAGCAGCTGCGCCATTTCAGCATTTTGACTCATATCTACCGTTCTCACGAGGAGGATCAAGCCCGCCGGAAAGAGCACACCGAACAGCAGCGGCAGCAATATCAGGCCAATCCATACCTTGCTCGTCCTCCAGATTGAGGACATATCCTTTCGGGCTACTGCCCAAATCATGCTAGTGTTCATGCTGCCTCCTCCTGACTTCAAAATACAGGGATTCCAGATCCCGATTTACGATTTCCGCGCTGTAAAGCTCCCCACAGGACAGGACCTTGCGGAGGAGGTCTGGAACTTCATCTCTCGCGGGCACGGTGAACATAAATTTCCCTTGCCCCAGCTCCTCGCAAGCAAACCCGGTAGACAGGGCGTCCTTCAGGGTCAGCGTAGATTCCACAACCAGCTTCACAGCACCTGCATACCTTGCCTCCAGCTCTGGCAATGTCCCGGACTCGATTAACCTGCCTTGATCAAGAAACAGATACGTATCGCAGATGTCTTCCAGCTGATACAACACATGCGAGCAGATCATAATAGTTGTGCCTTCCTCCTGGTTGAGCTGTCGCAAGAATCCTATCATATCCCGAATTCCGTCTGGATCCAGGCCGTTGGTCGGCTCATCCAGAAACAGAAGCTCCGGCTCATGAAGCATCGCCTTGGCGATCGCGAGCCTTTTTTTCATACCGGTGCTGTAGGCACCCACCTTCTTCTCGCCATGCTTGGCCAGCTGAAAGCGCTCCAGCAGGCTCTCTATCCGTGCTGCACTCCGGCAGCTGTAGAGACGCGAGAAAAAGTCCAGATTTTCTCTGGCGCTCATATCCTGATACAGGCCTGCGCTTTCCGTAACAACCCCGCACCGGCTGCGGATTTCATTTCCCTGCTGCGCGGGATTGAGGCCGAACACAGACAGCGTTCCCCCATCCGGAGAAATTACGCCATTCATCAAACGGATTAACGTGGTCTTCCCCGCGCCGTTCGGTCCCAGGAGCCCGACGATGTCTCCCTGCTGCACGTAGTAGGATACATCCTCCAGGATGACCCGCTCCCCGAACTTTTTTTGAATTTGATTGAGCTGAATCAATGCAATCCCCTCTTTTTTTCTCTGACTTCGTTCTTGGAGTCTTTCCATTTCGGATACTTATATTACGAATAGCCCGGATCAACCGTTCAATTCCGGGTCGGTTTTGTCGTCTGCCCCGGAAACAATTTTGACTTTTTCAGCGAATCATTTGTAATTCCGTGCCGGGCGTGTTTAATATAGGGTAGAAAAACTAACCAGTCTGCAGGAGGGATCTCATGAAGGAAACGTTAAAGATTGCCATTGTCGGCTGCGGCGGCATCGCGAGAGCGGCTCATATTCCAGCGTATTTGAAAAGTCCCGGTGCTGAAATCAAATATTTCTGTGATTTTAACCTGTCTCTCGCCGAAGAGCTCGTTCGCGAGCATGGCTGCGGCACCGCGGTTCAAAATTACAAGGACATTCTGGATGATCCGGATCTGGATGCCGTCTCTGTCTGTACTCCGAATCACGTCCATGCATCCGTGTCTATTGAATTCTTAAGAGCGGGCAAGCATGTATTGTGCGAGAAGCCAGCTGCCCGAACGTACGAGGAAGCACTTGAGATGCAGAAGGCGGCTCAGGAAACCGGCAAAATCCTGCTCATTGGCGTCGTCAACCGCTTCAACACCGCAGTAAATATCATCAAGGATATGATTGAGGACGGCGAGCTGGGAGATTTGTATCATATTTATGCCAGCTTCCGTGCACATCGCTCCATTCCCGGACTTGGCGGCGCCTTTACGACGCGCGCGGTTGCAGGCGGGGGTGTTATGATTGACTGGGGAATTCATTACCTCGATATCGTGATGTATTGCTCAGGCGATCCCAAGCCCAAGACCGTCAGTGCGCAAGCTTATTCGAAGCTCGGCCGTAATTTGAAGGATTATGCCTACCTAAACATGTGGGCCGGACCGCCAAAATATGACGGTACATATGACGTGGATGATTTTGTGACCGCGTTAATTCGGACAGAGGGCCCTACCATCTCCATGAACGGAGCCTGGGCTCAAAATATCGGCGAAGAAGAAATGTATATTGATTTCCTGGGAGATCAAGCCGGCATTCGCCTCACCTATGGCGGTGATTTCAAGCTGTATAGTGCCAAGAGCGGTGCATTGATTGAATCTACTCCGAAGTTTAACAAGAAGGATCAATTTCAGGCAGAGATTGATTCTTTCTTAGGCAGCATCCGGACCGGTACGAAGCTGCCCTCTCACATCGACACCGTTATTATTTCGGCCAAAATGATTCAGGCGATCTACGATTCCTCTGAGCTGGGCAAAGAAATCTCGTTTGATTCGTAAACGGCTTAACAGCATCCGTAAAAATTAAAGGGGCTGTCCCACAAGATCTAGGGTCTTGCGGGATGGCCTCGTTTGTTGTTGCGAGCTGCTCACCGTACGAAACGTTCCTCCCCTCGCTGCTGCCCTCAAATTTCTTTGAGTGATTCTAGCAAGGGAGAAATTCGGGGGCAAAGGCGACCACTACCGCGGGTCCGGAATCGTTTCGTCCTCTCCGCTGCGGATTCCGGCGCTGTCTGCTTCGAGGCCTGCCAAAAGTAACCCTTGAGGTCGATGGCTTTCTCTCAATCATCATTTGCTCAAGAAGGCGGCAATAGACCAAAAGTCAGAAATGGCGATGCAGGGATAACCTCCCCAGCATCGCCATTTCTTCATTTCTGGTTTAATTTTTCATAAAAAAACTACTTTTGGGACAGCCCCTTCTTGCACCTGACTGAGAAGGTTTCACGAGCCTTCCTTCACAGCGTTACCTTGCGACTGCTTCCAATGCTTCAACAGGATTAAATAGACCTTTTCCAGATTCTCTGAAACGCTCTGCTTCATTATACTTACATCTGCAGATGCCATGTTTTTATTCATGCGGATCAGCAGCCGCTTCAGACCCTTTTGACTCGATACATAGCCTTCCGCATCTTTAAGCTGAATGCCAATCATATGCTGGTTCATATAGCTGTACAGAACAATATCCTCAATTTCTTCCCAGCGGATCCGTCCACCATTGACATAGGATGAATGATCGGTCAGGCCCTCGCGGTCAATGACCAGCGCAGGTCTAGGCTTTATCAGACGCATTAAGAAATACAGCATGCATAAGCCGAAGACGAGAGTCGACACAATGCCTACGGCAACGAGTATGAAGGCGTCTGCTTCTTCAGATTGCCCGATCACCATCAACAGGACACCCAACAGCACGAACATTAGGGATAGAACAAACAGCTTCCCCGGCTTTCCATAAATAACGATATCTTTGTTGGTAGATGAAGAAGAATGAAACGATGATTCCACGATGGTATGCCTCCAGGTTGTCATTGTTACGATTCGCCATTCCTTAAGTCATTAACGCTTCATGGCCTGATCTGTGTTAATAATGTGCTGCAATGCCTGCTCCAGCCCTTCATACTTGAACGTATACCCTTCCTTCAAGAGCCGGTCCGGAAGAACCCAGCGGCTCTTGAGTACAAGCTCAGTCTCTGTCTTGATAAAGACGGCTCCCATCTCCAGCATCCAGCGCGGCGAGGGCAGGCCCCAGGAGGTCCCCATGACCTTGCGCAGCGACGACATGAGCTCTCGATTCGTAACCGGCTGAGGGGAAGAGCAATTAAAGACTCCGCTCAAATCACTGCGATCCCGCAGAAACAGCACGATGCCCAGAAGGTCCTCAAGATGGATCCAGCTGAACATCTGACTTCCCGGTCCCTGCCGGCCGCCCAGCCGATAACGGACAAGGTTCTGAAAGGGAGTCATTACCCCGCCGCCTGGTCCCAGCACGATGGCAATCCGCAGGGCAGCCTGCCGGGTGGAGGGCAATTGAAAGCCAAAAAAGGTCTCCTCCCATCGCTGGGCCACCTCGACACTAAAGCCGGACCCGATCTCCCCGTGCTCCTCTGTCATCGGCCGATCCTCAGCATGACGGTAAATGGTTGCCGTGCTGGAATTGATCCACAGCTCTGGCGGCTGTTCACACGAGAGTACGGCCTCCCCCAGGATTCTCGTCGTTTCCGTACGGGAGTCAAATATTTCTTGCTTGTTTCGTTCATTGTACCG
This sequence comes from Paenibacillus algicola, assembly GCF_005577435.1. Taxonomy (NCBI): domain Bacteria; kingdom Bacillati; phylum Bacillota; class Bacilli; order Caryophanales; family Paenibacillaceae; genus Paenibacillus; species Paenibacillus algicola. The sequence continues at coordinate 2,803,984 of NZ_CP040396.1, forward strand.
GCAATTTACGGATTTGCCTGCCAGATTGATGAGCAGCTCTGCTCCATCCAGAGCAGCTTGGATCCCGGAAGCATCCTCCCAGGAAATATGCTCCTTTTGCCTTGAAATTAGGTGCAATTCATAGCCAAGTGTCTTCAGCTGCTGTGCAAGATAGGTGCCGATAAAGCCTGTTCCTCCGGCCAACACTGCCTTTTTCATGTCACAAACCACCCTTAGCTATAATTGATTGCGGTGCACACTGAACTTGAAGCCTGTTGATGCTACTTCAGGTTCCCCTGCATGAGCGCTGCCAGTGACGCTGCCTGCTCATTCTGGGCACCTCTCAGCCCTTGAATGACGCGCTCCTGTCTGTCCCGGGAATGATTCTGGCTGAGCTTCCACTGACCCTCTATACGGCTGATCCTGATATTAAACCCGACAATGCCTTGAAGGAGACCCGTTACCAGCTCTTCATTACTCTCATCCAGCCGGTAAACACTGGAAGGCTCCTCATATGTATTCACCAGCTCCTGAAGCATGGGAAACATTGCGCGGTCATCCAGCAGCTCTACCCGGCCATACACATGCACTGCGGTATAATTCCAGGTCGGAACTGCTGCATTGGTTCCGTACCAGGAAGGAGAGATGTAATGATGCGGGCCCTGGAAAATCACGAGCACCTCCTGCCCCTCCAGCTCCCGCCATTGATCATTGCCCCTGGCAAGGTGACTGGTCAGGCAGTGCTTCTCTGGCTGAAGCAGAAACGGAAGATGACTGGCCTGCAGTGCTGAGGGAGATGCAGATGAAGATGGTGCAGAGATCAGAATGCCAAAGCTGTTTTGCTCAATAAAGGCGTACAGCGTCTCTTGTTCTTCCATTCGAAAGGGTTTGGGGATATACATCAACGGCTCTCCTTTATATTCAAGCAATACTCTTACAAACTCCAGAATCTAGCAACCATTATATTACATATTATAGAATCAGAACAGAGCAAAAAGAAGAGGCTGTCCCACAAGATCTAGGGCCTTGCGGGATGGCCTCGTTTGTTGCTGCGAGCTGCTCCGCGTACAAAACGTTCCTCCCCTCGCTGTCGCTGGTCCGGAATCGTTTCGTCCTTTCCGCTGCTTCGTGCATATCCATCCCCCAAAACACAGGTAATACAAAGAAACCGCTCTTTGGTAGAATGGATGTGTATAGCAACCATCTAAAAAGGAGCGGTTTCATCTGTACATTCAATAATAAAGACGTGGCGGTGCTGGGATCACCTCCCTGACTCCACCACGTCTTTATGTTTTGCTTCAGATCTCATTCAAGTGAACTGACTCGTTAAACAAGAATCTACTTGGGGGACAGCCCCCGAATCTATTAATTATGTTGGTTTCGCACCTCGTAAATCATCTTCGCCAGCTCGGCACGGGTAACCGGAGCATCAGGCGCGAACACGCCCTGTCCTTTTCCGTTCAAAATACCAAGCTCCTGCAGCTCCGTCACAGCACGGAGTGCCCATGGAGAAATCTGATCCGCATCCGCAAAGGCTGCAGCGCTGCTGGAGCCTGCTGCTGGAATGCCAAGCTGCCGGAGCATCCGCTGCAGCAGCACGGCTGCTTCCTCACGCGTTATGGAATCCTTCGGCCTGAAGCTGCCTTCATAGCCTTGAATCAATCCAAGAGCTGCTGCCTTGCTGACCTCGGACGCGTAATACGCGCCCTCCGCTACATCATTGAAGAGAACAGCAGGTGAATCAGTACCTTCTTCCCCAAGCGATCTCATGGCCAGCACAGCAAAATCAGCACGGGTCACGGATACAGAAGGAGCGTACCGCTCATGATCGATCCCCTTGATGATATGCTTTGCAGCCAGCTTCTGCACGTACTCCTCCGCCCAGCTGCCGCTCATATCGCTGAATTGCTTCCGATGCTCAAGCAGCTCATATTGTCCTGGACGTTCACTCTGGAAGGAAACCATATCTCCTGCAAAGGTGCCGCCCACATAACGAAGCTGTCCATTTACGTTCTCATATATGCCTGCATAATCAGCATCCAGCCTGTTTAATTGATCTTTAGTGAGCTTCCACTCTACTTGGATCGGTGCTGCAAATCCCTCCACGGCTGTTGATGCACTGCCATCATTCTCAGTGACTGCGATGTCAAAACGCATTCCTAAGGATGTCATATCACGCTGTAGACTAGGGCCTGCTTGGACAGCCTGTGCCCCGAATTTCAAAATGATCGAGGTCGAACCGCCAGAGCTCAGCTGATCCAAAGCTGCCGCAGGCAGCGTGATCTTGCTGTCACTGGACTCCACCATCAGGGACAGCTTGCTTTGTGCCGCCCCTGACATTGCAGCGACATCCAGCTGAACCTGTGGAAGCACAGAGCTCGTAGGGTCAATGGCTGGCTGCAGCTTCAGCCTGAGCTGCTTCAACCCGGCTGCAGCAGCTGCAGCGGCTGCCTGCTTCACGGCATTTTCATTCACCTGATATTGACCTGATGCATTTCCTTGTATCTCCACAACCCCATCGGCAGGAACCGCCACGACTGGAGGCTGAGGAATTGCAGGTGGAGCTGCAGGTGTGCCCGGCTCTACACTGCCTCCGCCAGTAGGCGGGCTAACAACAGGATTGCCGAGAGCAAAGCCCCACACATCAGACCAGGCAGCTCCGCTGAAATCATCCTCCACTTTGACATACCATTGGTAATACTCATTAGCCTTCAGCCCATTCCACTGCATTGCTGTAGTGTCACCACTGGCAACGTTCATGGTTTGGCCAATCAGCTGATTGGTATACACCTTGACGCCAATATAGTCGGTAGCCACGCGCTTCAGCCTTGGCTGCAGATCAAGATCCAGCGAGAACTCATCCTTGCCTGGGATCCCGTCATACATATTGTAATCATCCAGGTAAGGCGAGTAGGTCTTCATGTGCAGCTTGTTGTTGGTCATATCAAACTGCATTAAGCGAATGTAACCTAACCCACCCTCTGGAGCCCCCTGATAGTCGGCCAGCATCTGATATACCTTACGGTCAGGGATGCTGTCTCCGTTATCGTCCAGCTCTTCCGTATTCAGCTCGGCATCGTGATAATGTCCGGATAAGGTAGCGATAACATTCGGGTTCGGCTTCACGACCTTTTCAAAAATTTCATCAGCGATCGGTGCACGGTTACCGGAAACGAGCAAATACTCATGCAGGGCGAGGATCGCTTTACGCTCCGGATATTGCGCAACCACCTTATTCATCCACTCAATTTCCTTTTCCTTCAAGCCCCAGCCCATATATACAATAATAAAATCATTTCCGTTAGAGGAAACCAGATCATAATGCCCCATATTATCGTCATACGATCCGCCATAAACCGGGCTGTCCTTAAATCTCGATGCCCCAAAGTACTTTTTATACTGGGCATAATCTCCCGTCTGATGTCCTACATCATGATTGCCAGCGAGAACACCGTAAGGAATTTGTGCTGCCTCCAGCACCTTCATGTTACGGTCTGCTTCTTCCCACTGGTATTCCTGCTCGGCCTTGTCCACCAAATCACCGGTATGAATTACATATTTCAGCTTGAGGTCGTCCTTTTTCTCTGCCATCCACTGTACAATGCTTCGGTAAATGTAGGGATAAGATTCCGAGTAATACTGGGTATCAGACATCCAGATGAACGAGAAGTCATAAGGATCCTGCGTTACCGGGCTACTGGAATCTGGCGCGCTCCAGCTTTCGGCAATTTCATCCTGAATGAGCACCGTGATGCTGCCGCCAGCATTATAATCCCCGGCACGTACTGAGGAGTTCAATTCAAAATCCTCCAAACCGGCTATGACGGTATCCAGCATGTCCCACCTTGCTGCTGCTGTATTCCAGGCGTACAGGCTGACCTTCCGATCTGGAAGTGATTTGCCCTCCCAAACAATATCGACGACATCATCAGGCTGAACGGAAGCATCCAGCTTCACTTCATAACGCTGATATGGGAACTGCTCCTCAGAATCCGTTGTCAAATACTGTCCATCCTTGTACTGGATCGCTGCGTAATCTGCTGCAGACAAGGATTGCTCTCCGGCTGGAGCCAGCTGCTTCGGCGGCTCGGTAACAGAAGCGCTCTGGTAGCCGTTAAAGCTCTGCATCCGCGTTCCGTCGTGCAGAAAGCCGCGGTAGAAGGATACCTTCATGGGATCGCCGCTCTCATCCTGAACATTCACCTTCAGCTCAGCGGAGGTTCCAGTCAGAGATTGTCCGTTGGATGGACTAATTAACTCCGGCTGGAGTGGATTTTCATTCGGAACCTGAAAGGTTACGCTGTACTCGGCTTTATTGTCAGCATGATCCAGAGCTGTAATGACCAGCTCATGCTCACCGCCGCCCAGCTTGGATGAGGAGGTGGCATAAGGAAGCTGAATTTCCTCGCCGTCCAGCAGCGCAGTGACCTGCTTCACACCGGCATACTGATCGGTGACCTGTGCCTCAATGCTGAATGCTCCCCGGTAGAGCATTCCTTCCTGCAGGCCGGTTTGAATCACGGGAGCTGTATTATCTACGGTGACATACGCACTCTTGCTATATGTTCCGGTTTCGGCGGCAACTTGGTAGACGCCATCCGGCACCTTAGTCGTATCCCAAAGATATGCTCTGGAAATAAACTGATCTGCAGGAATATGAAAGGAAGCTCCCAGAACCTCATATTTCCCCGCAGCATCGCCCATCTTGATCTCTTGCTCGACATCGGCAAAGGCCGGGTCACGCAGCACAGTACCATTCGCAAGAATCAGACGAATATTGCGGATTTCGAAATCGTCCTTGTTCTCCTCGATCCGATCGTCGAAAGGACCGGACTTGGAGCCGGGACGGATGTAGATCACATTGTCATTTCCTTCGGTTAAACGCCCTGCCTCAATCGGAAACGTCAGCGTTTTATAGGAAGGAATCGGATCCATAAACGTATACAGGATGGTTTCATCCTTTAAATGCTCCGGCCCCATGGTAATGGCATTCTTAAAATAATAGTTCACATTCTTGGCATCAAAAGCAAAGTAGGCGTCACGTTCCAAAGCATTAAACAGGCCTGCTGTAATCTCGTTATTATTGACAGACAGCTTGACGGTATCCGGCGAACCCTGCTCGGCGGTTCCCTTCAGTATGAAGCTGCCGCTGATTACCTGTTCATTGTGAACGTTCAGTCTCAGTTCCGAGCGGTCTTCTCCCCCTGTGATTTGAACCTGATAGGGTGAAGAAGAGATCGGTTTGTTGTACCCGTCTGAAACAGTAAAATAATATTCTAAATAGCTCTTCCCAATCAGGTCCGCCGGAGAAACTTCATAATAATAATGCTTGTCTCCGTAGTCCTCCAGTAATCTGAACGAGGTGTATGCGGCTTGCTTGTCGGATCTGATATGCAGCGTCACCGAGGTAACCTGCTTGTCATCCTCTGCCCAGGCTCGGATAGAAAAGCCTTGACCTTGATCGATCTCCGTTACGTTCGTACGATCCTCAATGGTTGGCGGATTGAGATCGTCTTCAATATGAACCGGCTGCGCTGGAACCTGCGCGGGATCATGGGCTCCCGGAGTCGGGAATACAGTGCCCGCACTGATCTTGATCATCCGGGATGTACCATCCAGCGGATATTTGTAAAGAAGCGCGGTATCTTCCTTCGTTTCCGTGGAGCTCTCATCCTGCTCATACTTTAGGGTCGGATCATAATACGCGCTGGAAACCTCACGTCCCGTATTCATCTTCAGCACAATGGCCCGGCGTGATCCGTTGGCCATACCTGCACTGTTCACACGGAAGAGATTCACATTGTGCTGCAGACTGGTTCCGTAGTGAGCATTGAAATCAGCTGCGGTAGAGTCTTGATTCGCTGCATTGATGATCCAGAACACAACCGTTTCCTGCGGCGGGATGACCAAATCCTGCACATCCGGTGCCCAAACGACATCTCCCTCCGGACCTGTGTCGGTATAGCGATAGTACAGCTTGTAATTTTCGAAGCTTTGCTCGCGGTCCGTGTTGTTGTAAATTTCAATAAATTCATATCCGTCCGAGCTGCCAACATTCTTGGAATTGACGACAAGCTCCGTCACGAGCAGTGGCGGAATCTGCTGAAGATCCAAGGGCGGGATGCCTGTAACCACAATCGTATGATGATCACTCTGCTCGGTATGATTGTCGCTTTTGGCTACAATCCGGTACTCCAGCTCAGATTCCGTCAAAATGTCCGCAGACAGCGTCGTTGTATACTTCCCGTCCTGCAAATTCATTGGAGCTACCGTGAATCGGCTCTGGGACGCCGTTCTGTACAGCAGACTGACATTGACTCGCTCCGGCACAGCTCCTCCCTGCTGATGAGAGGAGATAGAAGCCGAGAAGACAAGGTCCTCGTTTCTTGAGACCGAAGGAATAGCTTCATGATTCAGCACGAAGGTCTCAGCCGGCGGCTCAGGACCAACGGGCGGCTCCGGCTTCACGGTCTGGCTGCTGTCAACCTGTCCCGGGGTAGCACGGACGGTTCCGGTACCATCGATCATGATCATATCCTTGCTGTCCCAGCTCGGATGGGCATAGAAAATCCCCATGTCCGGCTTGGTCTGATCATCATTCTGATAGGAAGCCTCAATAACCTCCTCGCCGCTGATATGGACAATCTTCAAGGTTCTTGCAGCCGAGTTTGACATCCCGCCTCCGCCAGAAACGCGGAACAAATTGATATCCTCTGTCAGCTGGGTGCCGAAGTTCTGATTGAAATCATCTTGAGTTAGGGCACCATTTACAGCGTTCATCACCCACAGCACGATCGCTTCACCGGCTGGAATTAGAATATCATTCCCATGAAGCGTGTCCCATTCATCGCTTTGATACAAAAGCTTGTAATTTCTCCAGTTGAGCTCCTGATCACTGTTATTGTAAATTTCAATAAACTCGTACGCATCCGAGCCGGACAGATTAGCCGTATCCGGAACAACTTCTGTTATTAACAGCTCCGGAAACGGGCTCTGTGGCCGGGTGTCGGTGTCGTCCTGCGGATCCGGTGAGTACGTCGCATCCTGTACCGTCACGGCTTCGCTTTGAGCCGATTCCACTGATGCGCCTTGGGTAAGATTTTCCTCTGCAGGACTGCCGTATCCTGGCGGCACAGCCAGTCCCATGAACAGGGTGCCTGCGAGCAGAGCGGAGCTCCACCTGGTCGTGACGTTGTTCCTCTTGCATTTCTTCAAGCTGTTCACACTCCCATGGTTTCTTAACATATTTAAGCTAAATATACAGGGTTAGTGTAAGGGCAGGATGAGAGCTTGGTTAAACTTGGATGCGAAGATTGTAAACTGATGTCGAAACTGATCATTTTTATGAAAACGATGAAAACGCCAAAAAAGCGGCAGGCCGCCAGGGTTACCCCTCTCGTCCACCGCTTTTCTTTTGCACACCACTCTAAGCCTGGCTTACATTGTGTTAACAAATATCATAATAAAGCTCACGAATTCATCAATCTGTTAACGAGGTCCTTCTCGCAAAATCAACAAACTGGAATTTATCCAGCCGGTGCCGTGACTCACTGTACTGGAAGAGCGTTGTATCCTCCAAATGGACATATCCTCGAACGGCCACCACATGACGATCATCTCCCAAATCCATATAGGCAGCATCCCGTTCATTCACGCTCTCTACCGTAATGACCTTCTCGGCATAGCTGATTTTCAGCTGCAGCTCCTGCTCCAGATAGGCATAAATCGAATCTGCGGCAATCTCTGGATTCAGATGATCGACGACCTTAGCGTTTAGATAGTCAATATCCAGAATGACGCGTTCTCCGTCGATTTCACGAGCCCGGATGACCTTCCATACCCGCTGATCCGGACGGCACTTCAGCTCTTTTCCGATCACTTCTCCAGCCGGGATCTGTTCAACAGCGTAGACAAGAGTCCGGCTTGGCTTGCCCAGCGCCTTGGAAAGCTCTTTGTAGCTAACAAGGCCTGAGATCGGGAATTTCAGCCGGCTTTTCTCCAGAACAAAAGAGCCTTTACCCTTCACCTTATGGATGTAGCCGTTCTGGGCCAACAGATTTAGTCCCTTCCGGACGGTTTCACGGGTTGTTTCATACACGGCGGACAGCTCGTGCTCTGAAGGCAGCTTGCTGCCCGGAGGCAGCAAACCGGATTCAATGTACTGCGCGTAGTCCTTATATAGACTTAGAAAAATATTATTGTTTCTCATGTTAATCACCATCGGTTATTGTAACATGTTTAACGATCAGCTTTCAGCCTGAATCTCCGTCAATGGCTTACGTACCTTGAGTGTAGGCAATACGGAGAATGGTGCTCTCGCCCTGTATGGCTTCGCCAGGAAGCTCCTCCACATTGTTAATCTGCTCCTGGCCGTCCGGTATAATAATCGGCGTGATGATTGGCAAGCCTGCCGATTGAATGACATCCATATCAAACTCCAGCAGCAGCTGGCCCTTCGATATGCTAGCCCCGGTTTCCACATGGGCAGTAAAGGGTCTTCCTTTCAGGGAGACGGTATTTATCCCGACGTGAATCAGCACCTGAAGCCCTTCTTCATTTTGCAAAATTAACGCATGCTTGCTCTTGATCAGATGAGCTACTGTACCATCAAATGGTGCATACACCTTACCCTCTGCAGGAATGATCGCAATGCCTTGTCCCATCTGCTTCTCTGCAAAGGCCGGGTCCGGCACCTGAGACAAATTGACTGCCCTTCCGCTCAGCGGGGATGTCATTTCCAGCATGAACGAATTGTCCCCTGCCGTCTCTGCATCATCTGGATGAGTGACCGGCGGAGCTGAAGTCCCTGAAGCAGAGGCCCTCTCCTCGTCCTGCTTCCCGTCTGTGTTCATCAATACCGCCTCCTGAGGCTCGCAGTCCTCGGCGGCGGCCTTTTTCCGCAATCTTGCCATCTGCACCCGGCCATAGAGCAGGGTACCCGTGAACGGCACGATGAGCACAATAGCCATCCCCAGGAAGAAGACCCCCCATTGGTTCGGGAATATGGATAAGAATCCGGGAATACCGCCCACCCCGATAGAAGAGGCGAGTACATTATTGACGGCAAGGAGAATGCCCGCGATTCCGGAGCCAATCAGGCCAAAAATGAAAGGATAGCGCAGGCGCAGATTAACCCCGAAAATGGCGGGCTCGGTCACGCCGAGGAACGCCGATACCGATGAGGTCACGGCCAGGCCCTTCGATTTCTGTTCCTGATACACGAACAGCATGGCCAGTGCCGCCGCACCTTGCGCAATGTTAGACAGCGCCAGCATCGGCCACAGGAAGGTGCCCCCTTCACTGCCGATCAGCTGCACGTCCACAGCGAGGAACGTATGGTGCATGCCGGTGATGACCAATACGGCGTACAAGCCGCCATAGATGAGACCGCCAAGCGCGGCAAAGGAATTAAAAATACTTACAAGACCCGAGGTCAGCATGTTGCCGATCGCAAATGTAACTGGCCCCACCAGAATGAAGGCCAGAAACCCGGTGACAAGCAGCGCAACCGGAGCTACCACCAGCAGCTTGATCGAATCGTGAACCCGCTTGTTCAGGAATCGCTCTAATTTGGCTAGAATGTATGCCGACACGAGTACCGGCAGCACCTGTCCCTGATAGCCAATGCTCTGCACCTCCAATCCGAACAAATTCCAAACCGGGACGGTTCCTTCCAGCTTCGCTTTGGCATAATCGTAGGCACTCATCAGGCCGGGATTGACCAGGATAAGACCGAGCACGATACCGAGCAATGGACTGCCGCCAAACTGCCGGGCAGCCGACCAGCCGATCAGGACCGGCAGAAAGGTGAACGCCGTGCTGGCAATCAGATTGATCATGGAAGCGACGTCCGTCCACTGCGGATGTACTTCAATCAGAGATTGCCCTTCATAGAAAATATCTGCGCCCGTCAGGATATTGTTCACGCCGAGCAGCAAGCCTGCCATAACGATGGCCGGAAGAATCGGGATGAATATATCAGCAAGCGTCTTGATTGCACGCTGAATCGGATTTTGCTTTTTGCCCGCTAAATCCTTGACATCATCCTTCGAGGCACGGGTGCCTCCGGTGATTTGAATCATCTCTTCATACACCTGATCCACAAGGCCCGGTCCAATGACGACCTGGAACTGGCCTTGCGATGAGAACTGCCCTTTCACTAAGTCGTTCTGATCCAAAGCCTTTGCGTCCACTTTGCTTTCATCTGCCAATGCAAACCGCAGACGGGTGACACAGTGCGAAGCGGCTTCAATATTGTCCCTGCCGCCGACCGCTTGAACGATCTGCTCTACTTTAGCACGGTCGATTTTGACCATTGTCCTCTCTCCTGTCCTGTCAGAATATATAGATGGCCTATGTCAGCAGCCACATAAAAGAGCCATATGGCGCAAGCCGCACAATGACATCCAAGCGCGGAGCTTCCTTCACATTGCCAATCAGCAGCTTGGCATTCTCGAACGCATAGCCTGAGGCCTTTAAAGACTCCGGCAGGCGGAAGGAAATCTCCTGATCACTGAAATTGGAAATCACGACGAGCATTTCTCCAGCATTTCGCCTTGCATAAGCATAAATTTGCGGATGCCCTTCATCGAGCCGGATATAAGCACCATCTGTTAACACTGGCAGGCTCTTGCGAAGCTCAATCAGCTTGCGATAATGATGGTAAATGGACTCCGGGTCCTCCACCGCGAGGCGTGCATTGATGTCACGATACCGCTCATCGACCTTGATCCATGGGGTGCCTTTTGTAAATCCAGCCTGCTCCTGATTCTCCCAGGGCATTGGCAGCCGGGAATTGTCCCGGGATCGAACCTGAATAATATGCTCTGCTTCTTCCGGAGATTTCCCCTTTTGCAGCAAAATATCGTACATATTCCTGGACTCGATGTCTCGAAATTCGTCCATGGAGTTCCATTTCGGGTCTGGCAGTCCGATTTCCTCACCCTGATAGACGTACGGAGTACCCTGCAGCCCGTGAAGCGTCGTCGCAAGCAGCTTCGCGCTTTCTTGCCGATATCTGGTGTCATCCGTGAACCGGCTCAGTGCCCTCGGCTGATCATGGTTATTCCAGAACAGTGCGTTCCAGCCCCCGCCTTCCTGCATACCAATCTGCCAATAAGACAATATTCTCTTCAGCTCTTCAAAATCATAAGGCTTCAGCTCCCATTTCTGTCCGTTCGGGTAATCTACTTTCAGATGATGAAAGCTGAACGTCATCGAGAATTCATTCTCCTCCGGCCTGGAATAGCGGATGCAATGCTCCAGCGTGGTCGAGGACATCTCGCCGACCGTCACGAGATTGTAGGGACGAAATACCTTTTGATTCATTTCCTTGATATATTCATGAACCTTTGGCCCATCTGTGTAAAATTTGCGCCCATCTCCCGGGGAGGTCGAGCCGTCATCATCAGGAAAACGGTGATCCTTCGAAATCAGATTAATGACATCCATCCGGAAGCCGTCCACTCCCTTTTCCGCCCAGAAGGTAAGAATATCCATAACCTCCTGCCGAACCTTCTGATTCTCCCAATTCAGATCCGCCTGGGTTTTATCAAACAGCGTGAGAAAATACTGTCCTGTTCCTTCATCGTATTGCCACGCAGGACCACCGAATTTTGACTGCCAGTTATTGGGTGGTCCTCCATCCTCGGCAGGATCCTTCCAGATATAATAATCACGATACGGGTTATCTTTAGAGGATCTCGCTTCCTTAAACCAGCGATGCTCTGTGGAGGAATGGTTGACGACAATATCAATCATCAGGTGCATATCCCGGCGCTTTAGCTGAAAGACCAGCTCGTCAAAATCCTCCATCGTACCGTATACGGGATCAATGGAGGTATAATCGGCAACATCGTAACCGTTATCATTCTGAGGAGAAATATATACCGGCTGCAGCCACACAATGTCAATGCCCAGCCCTCTGATATAATCCAGCTTCTCCGTTAGTCCTTTAATATCTCCGGTACCGCTGCCTGTTGTATCATTAAAGCTCTTGGGGTAAACCTGATATACGGTGGAGGTTCTCCACCAGTCCTTCCCCCGCTTGTCATCTCCGTTCATATAGGCCTGCCTCCTTCAATCATGTATATACAAGTTTTCAGATTCACATCATATACCTGTATATACAGGTTGTCAACGTATAAACATTTATACCCTGTCTTTGCCATTTCAAATACGCTATTCAAAAAAAAAAAAAGGACCTTTGCGGAAATTTTCCGCAAAGGTCTTCAATATGGAAGAAACCTTAGAGAACCCTGACTAACGAAAAATTAATAGACTTTAGGAACCTGAACCTGCTGTGTCTGACCGTCCAGCGTGAAGTACAAATGAATACCGTGGTCTTGATCATCCATAAAATGTGAAACGTATTTCGGCTCCGACTTCTTCATCGGCACCAGTACGGATACGATGCGGTGCGCTGACGCTGAACGCGTAGTCGCCTTCAAATTCCAGTGAATGTCGAGACCTTCCAGCTCTGCCGGATCTACATTGGCAAAGGCATTACTTTGAGATAGCTCCAATTCCCCGGATGAGCAGTACACAAATTGAACATCCATATCTGCTTTAGTGCCCTCAACTCGGAACGCCTGATTCTTCAGCTTCATTTCATGCAGCGTGTGGAACAGCCAATCTACCCGGCCGGACTGCTCCAGATCAACCTGATCCACAATCACGGCATAGGATCCGCCGATGAAATAAATTTCGCGCTCATAACGCTTCAGGTAAGGAACCTCACTGCGATAAGCTTCGGTAGCATCCAGTCTCGTGTAGAGGTATGCACCCCGGTCTTCTGCGGTAACCACTTTACCGTAAGCTTCCATGTTCTTCACCTTGTCATTGTCGGCATATTGTCCCTTACCATCAATGAGCAGCGCGTTCTTGGAGAGGGTATGTCTGCGCCAGTTGCGGTGAAGCGTACTGCCGAAGGCTCCGTAGTATCCACTTTGGATCGCCAGCGGCTCGCCGTAAGCATGCAGGATAAACGCATTTTGATCTCCATGGCTATGAGACAGGGAGCCATAGGAAGAGCTCTTGGTCAAGAGGAATACATGCTCTTCAGGATCATCCATGCGGGAATGCATAGCTACCCAGCCTACATCACGGAACCACTTCAGCGGAGCAGCGTCCTTTGGAGCCTCCGCCTGAACCTGAGGATAATCTGAACGGTAGATCAGCTCGTCAAAGCGGAAATCCCACCAGCCGTAATTATAGAATTTGCTGTCTGCATCGGTGTCTTTCTCTTTCAGCTGCTCATAATACCATTGGTAGTATGGGTTGCCAGTAATGCCTGCAAATTGACGGATGTTCACTCCCGTCTTCAAGCTTGGCGGCTCACCCAGATTCGACATATCTCCGAAGCTAGCCCGAGCCGTATGCGGCGGAAATACATAGAGCGGGAAATCCCCGGTCTTGTCGAAGAATGGACGGGAATAAATATTGATGCCCGTATAATTTTTGAGCAGGTTCAAAGCGTCAATCAGGTAGGCCATACCGGTCGTCCAGTACATTGGACCCTCAGCCCAGCCGCCGTCTTCCCCGCCCCAAGGACTGTACAGGGTGGAGTAGTACTCAACCGTGTAATCCAGCCATTCCTGCGCTTTCGGCTCCTCGCCCAGCAAAGCGATACAGCATGGGACCAAGACTGAAGACAGCGAGCGGACGGCATGGCTGTCGTAAGGCACATGATGAATCTTGGAGCGTTCAATCACGTGGAAGGCTACCTGCTCGGTGCGACGGAACAGACTTTTCCGGACAAGATCCTTCTGATCGTCTGACAAGTATTCGTATAGCCAGTCATAGCCCCAGGCCAGTGCACCGGCAATACGGAATGCCACCTCATCGTTGTAATCCCGGGAGGTTGTGCCCTCAGTATCCCAGGAAGCAGCATGCACCAGCCACTCTACAGCCCGTTGAATCAGGTCTTCTTGCTTCAGCACAACACCGGCCACACTCAGGTGCCGAATTGCATACAGCACTTCCTGCGAATCCATGTACATTTTTCTCCACAGGACTGCGACTCTCTTATTGTCCGGATAAGGTGCAGGCTCGGCAATAAGCGGTCTGTCAATCCATGGCTTCACGGATTTCTCGTAGAATTCATCCCAGCCCGCAGACTGTGGATCCTCCTGAACCTGCTGCTGATATGTGTTCAACCGCTCCCGGTTCAGCCACAAGCGAGGATGCTCTGTCTTCACATGAGCATAGCGATCTGCTCTCGCCGGCAATGGCGTTTCCGGCAGGTCGGGCAGAACCTGGAATTCCCGAGTTTCACTCCAGTCCGTAGCCAGTGTGCTGGAGGACGCATGGGAATCTCCCAGCAGGGCATATCTCCAGTAATAGGTGCCCGGGGCAAGCACTTCATCCGGTGTGAAGAAATTGTAAGGAATCGGACTGTAGGTCAGTGTATCCTGATCCTTAAATTCACGCGATGAAGAAATTTGCAGGATGTATTGATCATCCTCAAGGCGGGCCGCCATCCAGGTGAATCTCGGCGGATTCTCGACCAGCTTGGTCTCCTGATCCGGCTTATATTGAACGGTCAGCTTACCGGATTTGGGTTGGTACAATGCACTGTTACCTGAAATCATTACAGATTACCTCCTTAGAATTGCGTGCTCATTGATGGTTTCTTTTTAACGCATGAACATTCCGCCGTTAACCTCAAGCGTCTCGCCGGTAATGTATGAACCGAGATCAGAGACGAAATAGATGACCGCAGAAGCCACATCATCCGGATGTCCTTCACGTCCAAGCGGGATGCTGTTAATTGTCGCCTGTCTCGCACTATCCGGTGTAAACGTTGCATGGAAGGCGGTGTTTCCGATAAAGCCCGGAGAAATACAGTTAACAGTAATACCATCCGGACCCAGTTCCTTGGCCAAGCCCTTGGAGTAGGAGATCACGGCTGCTTTACTTGCCGCATAGATACTGGCTCCAGCACCGCCGCCGTTGTGGGCGGCTACAGAGGTCATATTAACAATTCTTCCGGATTTTTTCTCCTTCATGCCGGCAAGCACAGCACGGGTTACAAAGACCGTGCTCTTCATATTGACGTCCATGACCTGATTGTAATGCTCCTCTGTCATGACATCGTTGGCAACCCGCTTTACCAGATGACCGGCATTGTTAATCAGAATGTCTACAGTTCCACCCAGCTGCTCCTGAATGCCCTGAATCATTGCTTCAACCTGGTCAATTTGAGTCACATCTGCCTGAAATAGCGCAGCCTCACCGCCAGCCTCCCGAATCTGGGCTGCAACCTGCTCGGCATCCTCTGCACTGCTTCTGTAATTGATGGCTACCTTCGCACCCGCTTGGCTCAGCATTAACGCACAGGCTCTGCCGATCCCGCCGCTCGCCCCTGTTACCAATGCAATTTTTCCTGTCAAATCCAAGTTAATCATGTAGAAATCCTCCTCTTTTTTTATTGTTCCGGCATTTTCATCACAAACCGGGTCCCCTTGCCTTCTTCACTTTCTACAAACAGTCCATACTCATCCCCAAACACCAGCTGAATCCGCCGATGCACATTCATCAGCCCGATCCCGCCGTGATGATACACAGTATCCTTCGGCGCCTCAGCCAAACGGTTTTGACGCAGGCGCTCCTGCAGCTTTTGCAGCTGCTCCGAAGTCATACCGACACCATTGTCTTCTACCATGACGTAGAAGCATTGATTCTCAATTTTGGCGTCGATCCGAATCCGATGGTAATCCTCCATCCCGTCAGGAAATGCGTGTTGGAAAATATTTTCCACCAATGGCTGTAAGGTAAGCCGGACGCATTTCTCCAGCAGCAGCTCGGGATCTATATCTACATCGATCTCGATCTCTCTCCCGCTGCGGTGCTTTAAAATAATTAAATAATTACGGACATGGTTCAGCTCATTTGCGATTGTTATCTCTTCCAGATTCGTCTGGATGGAATATCGCAGCATATAGGACATCGCTTCCACAATTTCAGAAATCTCACCGGAGTGCTGCACGATAGCATAACCGTTTACAGTAGCCAGCGTATTGTATAAAAAGTGTGGATTAATCTGCAGCTGAAGGGCTTGGAATTCCGCTTTTTGACGTTCCAGCGAGGATTCCTGCAGCTCAAGTTCAGCCTTCTGATTGGCCAGCTCCGTTTCATAAACCTTCTCGATCATTTCTGACAATCTGGAAACCATGATATTGTAGCTGTGCATCAAACCGCCGATCTCATCAGTCCGATGAACCCCTTGGATTTGCTGCCAATTTCCTTTCTCAGTCTGGCGCATACTGCTGTTTAACCGGCGGATTGGAGAAACGATAGAATGTCCGAACCGGAAAGCCAGCCATGCGGCCAGTGCCAATGTAATCAGTCCTACAGTGATGGTTGTGGAACGGATAGAGTTTACAGGCTCCCGCAGCTCCTTTACCGGAATAGAAACGGTCAGCTTCCATCCTGATTCCAAGGATGATCGGGTAACAAATAAACGATGATCATCACCATAACCTGAAATAAAGCTTTCCTCTTCCCCATGCAGCACCTTGGACTTTAATTCTTCGTCCGCCTTCTGTCCAATCAAGGAAGATTCCGGATGATATACATATCGTCCAAGCTCATCCAGGACAAAGAAATAACTGTCCTTCCCCAAATCCTTCTGCTGCCACATTTGTGTCAGCTCCTGCACATTCAGCTCCACCGCCAGGACCCCTGTGGGCTCATAACTGGAGAAGCCTCGAACTCTTCTCGCAAGTGTAACGATATTGGTCTTGCTTGAAGCAATTCGGTCATTCAGAACGACAATGCCTCCCTCAGCAGGCGTGCGCTCCCATAGCCATTCCAGCCGTTTTTCCACATGGATGGAGCTGTCATTAACGACAGCCCGCCCATTTTTTCCAATCAGATAAATCTGATGAATCTGTGGATATTGAACAAATAAAGGCTCCAGGGCGTGGCGCCGAATCTGGGAGGAATAATAAAAGTAGGAGTAGCTGTCTGTATAGTCCATATCCAGGAAATACTTGATATCCCAGCTGGACAGCATAGAGCTGCTAACATCCTTATAGCGATCCAAAAAGATATCCGTCTGATAAGCCATATTCGTAGTCATTTGGGAAATATACTTCTCCATTTGGCGGTCAAGCGCTCGTGAGGCTTTAAAATAAGAGAACAATCCCAGGCTTGTCAAGGAAAGTATGATCACAATAAGGAAGTAAAGAAACACCTGGCGGGCAAGTGAAGCTTTCATCCATTCATCCCCAGGCTCTGCCGGAATTCGGAAGGTGAAACACCGGTATATTTCTTAAACGTCTTAGTAAAATGTGAATGATCAGCGTAGCCAATGTCATAGGCAATATCCGTGATCCGGTAGTGCGGCTGCTGAAGCAGCTTTTTGGCTCTCTCCATCCGCCGCCGGATCCGGTACTGCACAAAGGTTTCTCCTGTCGACTGCTTAAACATCTGCGAGAAATAAGACGGGTTGAGTCCCAGAATGTCCGCCACTTCCTCCAGCGAGGATTCCCTGGCGAGATGAGCTTCAATATACCGCTTGGATTCTTCCACCGGGTCCTTGACATGACCGCGACGCTTACTTTGCAGCTGATCTATAAACAGATTCAGCGCGTCTTGAAGTCTAGGGTACAGCTCTCGTCCTTCATGAAACATGAGCTCTGTATTGACCTGGAATGCATAAATATCTCTTGCGTTTAGCTTTTTCAGAACCAATCCGTACAAGGCCTGAAGCAGCTCCTGTTGTTGCTTCTCTCCTAATCCATATCCCATAAATTCTTGTTCACAATCCTTAAGCAGCTTGTTCAGCTGCTCCTTGCTGAGGGACCAGATTGCCTGCTCCATCGCGTGGGCAACCTCCTCCAGGCGAACCGGAGAAATATAGGTGGATTTCTTTTTTTTACGTGCCGCTGCAGCCATTTTCTCCAGAACATGATGGACCTTGTCTCGGGAAACGGGTTTAAGCAGGTATTCCTTCACGCCTAGAGACATGCACTGCTGAGCATATTCAAAATCACCATAACCGGATACAACAGCAATCTGAACACTTGAATCCTGTTGGAACAAATGTCGGCACAGCTCAATTCCATTCATCTTGGGCATCCGAATATCCGTAAATATAAAATCAGGAAGGCCCTCCTCCAATATTCCAAGCGCTGCGGCTCCGTTCTCGGCAGTCTTGACGTCCACAATGAGATCCTTCCTCTCAGAGATTAATACGGACAGACTTTGCCTGATCATCGGCTCATCATCAACTATCAGCACTCGGTACATGTTATTGGGCCTCCTTCAGTTCATTCAGTCAGGGGTTTAGCGGCGCGGCTCAAGCACCCCTTGTTGATTGTTGTATTTCTCGGTTGCTTCCTTGATGACCTCGTCGCCGCCTTTGGATTTCCACTCTTCTACCGCCTTCGGCCAATCACTTACCGGCTCTTTGCCGTATACAATCTTGACCATGTGGTTCAGAATGACCGGTGGAGCCTGATCAGAGATCGGGGAAATATCCGGATTTTTCTGGAATGCGTCCAAACGCGGCTCGAAGGAGATTCCATCACGTCCTTCTTTCGCCAGGACATCGTCATATACCTTTATTAGCTTCTGTCCTTGTTCAGACAGCTCCAGCGTACCTTTGTTGTACGTGGTGTCCTGTACCATCCACAAGAAGGCTTGACGGTAGCGCTCTTCGTCTACTTCCTGCGGTGTTACTGGTGCCTTGTAATTGATTTTTCCATTCTCAACCGTGTAATTCTCTCCCTCGATCCCGAAGCTGAAAAACTTCTCTGCTTCCTCACTCACCATCCAGTCAAAGAACTGAATGATCTTTTCTGGATTCTCAACTTTCTGATTAATGAAGTAGGCTCTAGATACCGAACCGTACAGATAATGTCCGCCGGAGCCGTCAGGTCCTACCGGAGATGGGATGATGGCTACCTTTGCATCAGGAACCGCTGCCTTCAGCTGCTGCTCCCATTGGAGAAGCTCATTAGCATTCATCGTCCAGATCCCTGCTTTACCGGACAAAATCGTCTCTTTAAACTTCGTCGGGTTAATCGTTGCGAATTCCTTATTGATCAAGCCTTCGTCATACATTGTCTTATATGTGGTCAGTGCTTGCATCATGTTTTCGTTGTCCATGAATTTCGGCACGATCTGATCGCCTTGCTTCTCGAACATGGATTGATACGGGAATACATCGTAGGCTCCGAAGAACGTATCGGAATAACGGAAGTTTTCTCTTCCCATGTACGGATTCTCAACGCCCATTTCTTTAAACTTTCTCATGACGTTCATGTAATCGTCTACCGTTACAGGAACTGGAAGCCCTGACTTCTCCAGCAGATCCATACGGATCCAGGTTGCTCTCCGGGATGGATTGGACAGCCACTCCGGAATGGCATAAATCTTGCCTTCGTAGGAAACGTTAGCCCACACGTCCTTCGGAATAACCTTCAGCAGGTTCTGACCGTGCTCCTGCAGGAGATCATCTAGAGGCTGGAACACGCCGGCTTGTACAGATCCGCCCATTTCCTTGCCGTTTACGCCGCCGCTGCCCTGAACGACATCAGGAATGTCATTAGTCGCAAACATTTGGAGCATCTTCTGCTCATAATCCTTATGGGGAACCAGCACGATATCCAGGTCCGTATTTGTAATCTCCTCCAGCTTCTTCACCCATTTATCTTCATTGATATTAGGTGACTTCTCTACGTGGTTGAATGCCAGTGTACGCATCGAGATTGAGAATTCTGCTTTACCTTGATCGGTGCCCTCTGCTGCCTTGCCTTCACTGTTGGTGGCGGGCTTCTCTGGCGTTGCCGCTTCTTGTGCGCAGCCTGTCAGCGTACCGAGCGCTAACAATGCTGCGAGTGTGAATGATCCCCATTTTTTCATGTCCGTTACCCCTCTTTTCCTTAAATTGATTATACGTCATAAGCGACTATTAAGATAGCGCTTTCAACGAGTTGATTTCATTCTAGCTTTTTTCCAAATCATGGCGCCATGGAGAGTTTGAGATGGTCTCGTGTTTTCTTTAGGTGCCATTTTAGAAATCAGGATCAGGATTTAACGGAACCCAGCATCAGGCCTTTTACGAAATGACGCTGCAGGAAAGGATAGATCATGATGATTGGAATCGTTGCGACGATAATAACCGCCATCTTGATTCCTTCCGGAGATGAATGGGCCAGATCACTAAACTGCGATGCCGACGGATCGATCGAAATATCGTCCGTGGTAATCATCTGACGCAGCTTGACCTGCAGCGGCCACAGGCTTGGCTTGTTAATATAGTACAGGGCCGACTGGAAGGTATTCCAGTGTCCTACTGCATAAAAGATACCAAGAGACGCCATAACTGGCTTCGAGAGCGGCAGCACGATGTTCCACAGGATCCGGAGTTCTCCACAGCCGTCAATCCGGGAAGCATCAATGAGCTCGCTTGGAATCTGCATGAAGAAAGATCTCATGACGAAGAAGTTAAAAGCAGATATCGCTCCCGGAATCATCAAGGACCACAAGGAGTTCATCATTCCCAGTTCCTTGATCAGGATAAAGTTAGGAATGAGCGGTGCACTGAATACCATTGTGATCAACACCAGCATAACCACGTATTTTCTGCCGACGAATTCCTGTCGGGAAACGGGATAGGCCAGCGAAGCAGTAGCCGCCAGATTAATCAGTGTACCAAGCACGGTAATATAAATGGTGACCGCGAAGGAACGCCAGATGGAAGCATCACTGAATACGTACAGATAGTTCGTAAAGGTGAACTCTACCGGAAAAAAGGTAACCCTGCCCGTCGTAACCGCCAGCGAAGAGCTGAAGGATTGGGCCAATACGTTTACAAATGGCAGAAACATACAGAGCGCGATGGCAGTAAGCAGAATAATATTGAAAACGTTAAATATCTTCTGTCCTTGAGTTGCATGATTCATTGTCCTTCACCTCCTAGTACAAGCTCTCGCCGGTTGTTTTTTTACTGATAAGATTCCCAATATAGACCAGCATCAAGCCGACTACGGATTTGAACAATCCCATGGCTGTCGTATAGCTGTACTGCTGCTGCAGCAAACCGGCTTTATAAATATAAGTATCAAGAATTTCACCGTTCTCCGTGTTCAGCGGATTCAGGAATACAATAACGCGTTCAAAGCCGAAGTCCATAAATTTACCGATATGCAGCAGGAACAAAATCATAATCGTCGGCAGCAAAGCCGGCAATGTAATCGATAAGGTCTGTTTCCAGCGTCCTGCTCCATCGACCTCCGCTGCTTCATACAGATCCGGATTGATACCGGCAAGCGCTGCGAGATAAATAATGGTGCCATAGCCGCTGTCCCGCCAAATCCCGGACGTAATCAGAATGGAGCGAATGTAGGATTCTTCACCCAGGAAGTAGATCGGGTCGATTCCGAACCAGCCCAGGAAGGTGTTGACCACCCCGGTGGAGGGAGACAGGATACCGACCGCAACCCCGCTGACAACGACCCAGGAAAGAAAATGGGGCATATACACAACGGTTTGCAGTACTCTTTTGTAAAAAATCAGCCGCAGCTCATTCAGCAGCAGTGCCAAAATAATAGGCGCCGGGAATGCAAGCAGCGTATCATACAAGCCGATTAACAAGGTGTTGCCCAGAATACGCATGAAGTCATAATGCTCAAACATGGTGCGAAAATGCTCCAGTCCTACCCACTCACTGTCCCACATGCCTTTGAAAATGTTGTAGTCCTGGAACGCGATTACCGATCCGAATAACGGTACATATTTGAACAGGATGAAATATAGGACGCCTGGCAGAGCCAGAATGTATAAGGTTTTATACTTCCACATGTAGGAGAAAATCGATCTCTCCTCCGGCCGAAGGGTTCTCGTATCTTGTGCTGTCAAGGACTTAGCCACGGCTGCCTCCTTCAAGCTCCTTCTGCTTCCTAAGATGCTCCGGTGCATTTTCGTCTACTGGAATTTCGTCGAAGGTGATCGAGATGAATTCCGGTTCTCTGTCGATAATGCGAGACAGCTCCCGGGTAAACGTTTCAACAATTTCTTCCTTCTGACTCTGGCTTCGACCCTCGTACATTTTTATGGTGATTTGTGGCATGCTGGTAAACTCCTTTCTTGGATAAATAATCTGTCCTGCAATTTATTGTAAGCACTTTCGTTTCCTCTATCTAGGGTCTCCCTTTTTGTGAATTGGTGTTTTTTTTAGGGTATCGCAATGTGGAACTGGTTACGAATTTATTCTAAAATATTCCATATGTCATCTATGGAAAACAACAGTATGTTCTTCCAGTATCTGATATTTTATAGGTAGGCGCAGGAGCAATGGCGCACTGTTGTAGAGAAAGGAGTGCGGCTCGCAGATTTTGCTACTCTTGTGAAATCATTCTTTACCATTAAAAAGGAGGAATTGTAATGATGAACTACCGTATCGCTCGGAAGACAGGAATCGCTGTATTGGGATCGGCCTTGCTGCTCGGCTCCGCCGGCTTAAGCACTGGAGCTTTAGCTGCCGAAGGAGAAATCCCATCTGCCCAGGCTGCTCCATCATCTCATTCTATGAATGCGCTTTCTCCAAGCCAGCCGCCTTCTCAGAATTTTAATCTTACGAAATGGAAGCTTACGCTGCCTGACGCTTCGGAGATTACTAACCTCAGTAATTACAGCAACGCCAAATGGTTCTATACCGATTCCGCGACAGGCGGTATGGTATTTGTGGCTCCGAACCTGGGCAGTACGACGACCAACAGCAGCTACACCCGTTCCGAGCTTCGGGAAATGCTGAACGCTTCGGCGGGCACCACCTCGTATGGTAACAACTGGGTGACCTCTACCTCCTCTTCTTCAATTAAGGCTCAGGCCGGCGGAGTAGACGGCACCATGAAAGCCACGCTGCGAGTAGACCGCGTCTCAACCAGTGGAGATACCTCCAAGCTCGGCCGTGTCGTTGTAGGCCAGATTCATGGACCGGATACAGAGCCGATTCGCTTGTATTTCCACAAGCGTCCCAGCGACAGCAAGGGTGCCATTTACTTTGGCACGGACGATCTGAACAATAACAACACATGGGTCAATGTTCTCGGAGGACCATCCAGCCTCAATCCTTCCAATGGCATTGCACTGGGCCAGAAATGGAGCTATGAAATCAAGGTTGTCGGCTTGAAAATGACGGTCAAGGTAACTCCGGAGGGTGGATCAACAACAACCGTCAACTATAATCTGCCGTCAGGCTATAACAACAAATATTTGTATTACAAGGCTGGCGTCTATAACCAAAACAATACGGATACTACAAGCGACAAGTCCGACCATGTAAAGGCCACCTTCTTCTCGCTCACACATGTTCATCCGTAAGCGATAAGGGATTCATCAGGAGCTTGTTCGGGTTACAGCGCTTTAATTCCATAGGTACATGCTCCGCAGACGCTCGCACTGCGCAGGGAAGCTTTGGTCCCTGCCTGTGCGAGCTTTTTACGGGTTTAGTCATTTCCCCAGCCTTCGATGTGATTGGTGCTTCCCTCTCCAGGCGCACCTAAAAAAACCGCATAGCCTGGTTTACCCGAGCTACGCGGTTTATCATGTTTATTATACGTAGAGGCTGTAGCCTCCCTTGCGAATGATGATGGTAAGAGCTTTTAATGAAACCATCGGTTTAATACGCGCTTGATCTCTGATACGTAGACAGGCTTGCTAATAAAATCATGCATCCCGCAATCCAGGCAAGCTTCCCGGTCGTTCTGCTGCGCAAAGGCGGTAACCGCAACGATAATCGGCGAGCGGCCGTCCTTGCTCTGCTGGAGAATCGCCTGCGCGGCCTCGAAGCCGTTCATTTCCGGCATCTGAATGTCCATAAAGATGATATCATACCGCTGTTCTTCATAAGCCTTAACGGCTTCCCTTCCATTCTCTGCCTGATCCGTGTGCAGCCCGAATTTCCCAAGCATTTTGGACAGCAAGGTCCGGTTAATCAGATTGTCATCCGCAATCAAGGCCCGCAAGGCGTAAGAGCTCCGTGCAGAGGAGTCGGATTCGGGCTCTGGAAGCCGAGGCTGACTGGAGGGCGTTGCCGCCAGCTCACTGTCTTTGTTACGACCCATAAACGGCAGGCTAAAATAAAAGCTTGACCCTGTCCCCTCCCTGCTCTGCATTCCGATCGTACCACCCATCAGCTCAACCAGTTTTTTGCAAATAGCCAGCCCCAGCCCTGTGCCGCCATATTTCAAATTAATCGACGGATGCAGCTGGGAGAAGGATTGAAAGAGCTGGTCGCGCCGCTCTTCCGGGATACCGATTCCGGTGTCCGTCACGGAGACTGTAAACCATCCGCCTGAGTGTATGGAGGAGGCATATTCATATTTAACGTGAATTCGGATGCTTCCCTCCTCCGTAAATTTCACCGCATTGCCGACAAGGTTCACCAGCACCTGCCGGAAGCGGCCCTCGTCTCCTTCCACAAGGACCGGGACCTTGTCCTCAATGTCTGCCTCAAGAGAGATTCCTTTCTCATTTGCGCGCGGAAGGAACAAATCTACCACACTGCCAACTACAGAGTGTAGAGAGAACTGCTCGTGGCTCAGCTCCATCTTTCCGGCTTCCAGCTTGCTGAAATCCAAAATTTCATTCAGAATGCGCAGCAAAGCGTTGCAGCTCGTTTGTATCGTATTCAGATAGCTTCGCTGTTCCTCGGATAACAGTGTCTCATCCAGCAGATCGGCCATCCCCATGATGCCATTCATCGGGGTCCTTATCTCATGACTCATAATCGCCAGATATTCTGATTTGGCCCGGTCTGCTTTCTCTGCCATCTCCTTGGCTTTCAGAATTTCCTTCTCGGACGTAATATCCCGGAAGACGACAACGGCACCCTTCTGCACGCCTTTATCCCAGATCGGAGTCACCTGATAGTCTGCCAGGAAGCTTGAGCCATCCTTTCGAAGCAGTACAGCTTCACTGACGGCATATCTTCTGCCATCCTGAATGGCGCGGTAAATCCCCGCATTCTCAGACTGGAGAGCCACATTGGTCTGGAACTGCTTCATAAACTCATCATAGCTGTAGCCGCTAATCTCGCCTGGATCCATTTGAAGCATGCCGGCTCCAGCAGGATTAATGAAGATCGGCCGGGCCTCCTCATCGAAGCCGATAATGCCTTCATTGACACTGTTCAAGATCAGGTTATATTGATTACTCAGCTTCTCGATCTGCTCCAGATGCCGCTTGCGGTCTGTAATATCATAGGTGATGCCGTACACTCCAACGATCTCTCCATCGACCACAATCGGTATATTCGTCGAGTTAATTTCAACGAGATGACCGTCTTTATGAATGATTGTCAGATCATAGCTTTGCGGCTCTCCCTGCTTGGCCAGATTGAAATGATAATTGGTTTTGTCCAGATCCTTCGGATGCACGAGCGGTCCCCAGTACATGCCGATCAAGTCCTCGAGGGTGTAGCCTGTAATTTTTTGGAGATTAGAATTGGCTGTTAAATAGTCGCCATTCAGGTTCATGGAATAGACGGCGAACGGATTATGATCGAATAAGGATTTATAGCGCTGCTGATTCTCCTTCAGCATTTGCTCCGCCTTTCTCCGTTCTGTAATATCTCTCGACACGGAGATAAAGGAGGTAATTTCACCCTTCTCGTTATATTGTCTGCGGCTGGAGGTTTCAATCCAGATATAATGTCCATCTTTATGTAACGCTCTAAGAGTAATTCGGTCGTCCTCATGGATCCCTTCCCGGCCCAAAAACTCGGCAACCGGCTCCCGGTCATCCGGATGAATAATATCAAATGCAGGGATCCCGATGAGCTCCTCCGGTTCATAATTCAGCATGGATTTACAGACCGGAGAGGAATACAGGACTGTAGCCGCTTCATCCGGTTTGTGAAGCGTAATCCAGTCGCCGGAGGTCTCCGCAATCAGACGGTACATGCGCTCGCTCTCCAGCATTTTCTCTTCCATTTCAATCGATTCCGTGATGTCCTGAATAACGCCGAATACCCGATTTAATTGTCCATCCTCCGTCTTAAAGACGCCCCAAACACAGCGGAGCATGCGCCAGATCTCCCCGGGAAGCAGGATGCGAAACCGAATATCGCCGCCTTGCCCGGTCTTCGTACCAGTATTCAGCGTCTTGATTACAGTATCCACGTCTGAAGGGTGAATAAGGTCATAGAAGGGCTGCGGGGATTGCTCCAAAGCCTGTACCTTTCCAGCGACCATGTCGCGAATCTCCGGGGAGAAATATATTTTGCCGCTCTCAAAGTCCCAATCCCAATAGCCGACCTGTACCATCGAGCGGGCATACGACCACATCAGCATCTTTCTTCTCTGCTCTGTCATGACCTTGGCGGTTGACATCGTTCCAGGTTCGCCGTTCGGCAGCCTGTCGATCTCTCGCTCTTCCGCCTCGAACCAGAGGATCCGGCCGTCTTGATGAGACATGGTGCGCAAATACAGCTCCTCAGACTCGATTTCTCCAAAATGATGAGCGTAGGAGCAATAAGGCACATCCCTTTTTAGCTCAAACTCACTTCGATGTCTGTCAATCATGTCCTCCTGAGCATACCCGAGGATTCTCAGACAAGATGGTGAAACATAAGCAATGGTCCCATCCTGCCGGTAAAAAATGACCAGCTCCTTCACATGGGACAGCCAAATCCCAGACCACTCATATTCCTGCTGTATGTTCATTGAACCCAGACTCCTTCCGACTACTGCCATTATGCTTGTATAAAGAATGATCCTTCGCTAATTGGAGGGATACATGGGGTGCCGAGATCTGCCTGTTTATAGGGGGTTTTTCGATCGTCTGAGGACATCGTGCTGCCAATCATTCTTAATATGTACACCATAGAATAGACCTTCTACATTATATCTATAAGCTCCTATAGCGAAACTGAAACAGCTCAGACAAACCTATATGCGCAAGCATGAAAAAAAGAGGCCTCAAAAAGTACCAAAAAGGCGATTCCTGTCGCCATCAGAATAAGGACTGGATCAGCAGCCAGCCTCCCGAAATCAGAATGAATCCGAGAGCAAATCGTTTAAACCGCTGCTCGTTTAATCTTCGGACTGCCTTTAGCCCGATCAGTACGCCAATCAGCAGGCAAGGGATATACCATGCCGTTTGGAGCAGCACCGCTTCTGTAATTAATCCGCTATATATAAAGGTGCTGATGGTGACCAGATTTAATAGAATTCCGTATACATTGAGATTGGCTCGAAAACCTGCTTGTCTACCCCTTGATTGGACAAAAACAATACGACCGGCGGTCCGCTCATGGAGATGCTGCCGTTCAAGAGTCCGGTCAGAATCCCTACCGGCACCATCCCTAGCCGCTCTCTCTGGATGGGATATGAACGTCCGGCCAGCAATAAACCGGCGGCCACGACGATGACTGCACCGCTTACCGCCTTCAGCAGGCCAGCCTCCACAACCAGCAGCAGCTTGGTTCCTAAAGGGGCAGCCAGTACGCTGCAAAGAATCAGAAGCCAGATGGATCTCAAATCGATAAAATCGCGTGTTTGTGTAAATATGACCAGGTTTGTACACAGGCTTAAAATAACCACAAGCGGTACAGCCTCCGTAAGCGGCACCAGCTGGGCCAAAAAAGGCAGTGTAATCAATGCAAAGCCGAAGCTCGTCAGGCCTTGAATAAAGCCAGCCAGCACAATGACGAGCATTCCTGTTATCCATAAAATGTCCAAGCTGAAATTTCCTCTCCGATGCTTTAACGTTAAAAAATATGCAAACTAGAATATTGTCTCACCTTCAGCCTCTTTTGTATAGGGTTCGAGCTTGCGGGCATCAGCTTCCCTATAACGCAAAAAAACCGACCCGTGTCATTACGCACGAGCCGGCAAGCTGACTGAGACAGTCAGCGGTCATTTCACCTTTACTTTATTGCTTCTCCACATCAAATACAGCAGATAGGGTGCTCCGAGCAGAGCGGTAACAATGCCGGAGGGCAGCTCCTTCGGAATGATGACCACACGACCGATCCAGTCTGCCCCGGCTAGCAATATGCCTCCAAGCAGAGCTGCAAGAATCATGGATCTCCGGTGGCTGGCGCCGGTCAGCATCCGGGCTGCATGCGGTGCCAGCAGGCCGATGAAGCCGACCGAGCCCACATTGGCCGCCGCGATCGACGCCAGCAGTACCGCGATAACGGCGACACCCATGCGGGTATTCCGCACATGAAGTCCAAGCCCAATGGAGCTTTCTTCATTAAAATTCAACAGGTCTACCCGGCGTCCCAGCCAGACAGCAATCGGCACCAGTATTAGAATCGCCGGAACGATTCGCTGTACCTCGGTCCAGCTTCGATTGTACGTGCTGCCAGCCATCCAGGACAAGGCCGGGGCGACATCCACCTCTGCATAAATAATCATGAGGTTAATGATGGCCGAGCCCAAAGCGGCCACGGCAATCCCTACCAGGGTAAGAATTGTTGGATGGAGGCCCCTTCTCCATGAAACGGCGTAGACGAGTGCTGCGGCCAGCATCCCTCCCAGTACAGCTCCGGCAGGCACCCAGGCTGCAGACAGCTGAGGAAAAGCGACCATGAGCAGCAGCGCACCAGCGCCAGCACCACTCGTAACGCCGATCACCTGAGGATCACCCAGCGGGTTCCGAACCGCATGCTGCAGCAGGCTGCCGCTGATCGCAATAGCCATGCCGGACAAGCCCGCAGTAAGCAGCCGGGGAAGCCGGAAATCCAGCAAAATCTGGCGATACAGGGGGTCTCCTCCACCAGTAAGAACGGCTATGACCTCTGCCAGTGGGATCTTCAGGCTTCCGCCCATCAGGCTAAATACCCACACCAGAAGGAGCAGCATACTGCACAGTAATATCATGACCGGATATGGCACCCTTCGAAGACGGCCGCCGGTGACCATCGAGCCGCCGCCGCTGCCACTTCTGCCCATCATAGAGCGTGAGACGCGCAGCGACAGCCAGATCAGGCAGGGGGCTCCCAGCATGGCAGTAATTGCGCCTACCGGTAGCTCGCCATAGGCATCCACGAACATGCGGGCAATCGTGTCTGCGCCAACAAGAAGCGCCGCCCCCCATAACGCAGCAAGCGGGATGAGACCCGCATGGCGGATGACACCGGACAGACGGACCAGATGCGGTGCCATCAGACCGATAAAACCAATGGGTCCAACCACACTCACCGTGACACCAGCCAGTACGATCGCTGCGCCCATAGCCACAAAGCGGGCTGTGCCCACTCGTTGACCGAGTGAACGTGCGCTTTCCTCATTTAAGGTAAGCACGTCCCAGTGGCGGGCAGACAGACACAGCGCGATCAGACCGGCAATGATCCATGGCCACGAAAAGGCGACACCGTCCCAGTCGTTCTGAATCAGCGACCCGGAGCCCCATAGAAAGATACCCTGGGTCGTCTGCTGATTGAGCAGCACCAGCGCACTGGTTACGGAGGACAGGACCAGGGTCACAATCATACCTGACAGTGCAATGCGGAGCGGCGCCCCTTCCGATCGGCCAGCGAGGGCAAAGACGGCCAGCGCTGCGAGCGTTCCGCCCAGCACCGCCAAAGGCATGGCATATTGGTGCAGAAGACCTGGCCAGAAAATCATCCCGGCTACGACAGCCAGGTAAGCGCCGGCATTCACGCCAAGTGTCGTCTCCGAGGCTAGCGGATTGCGGGTGACCGTCTGCATGAGGACGCCAGATACAGCCAGCGCTCCTCCAGCCAGCAGTCCCATCACGGTGCGCGGCAGCCGGACACTGCGAATCATATGATGGTCTGCAAGATCCTGAGGATTTAGCAGTGCCTGAACTACAGTCTGAACGGAGATGTCAGCCAGACCTTGAGTCAGGCTGAGGAAGGTTAGCACCAGCAGCGCGGTAATTCCGCCAGCCAGCATCCATAACGGCTTCCAGCTCCTGCCGCGGGATGCGGTAGGAGCTGGAGGAGCACTGGCCGGGCTGGAATGGGAATGAGAGGACATCAGGCTCATTGAGTGAGCAGATTCGCTGTCTTCTCAGCCATAACCTGAGCAGACAGCGGCCCGCCGTATGGCCACATATCACCGCCCAGGGCATACACCCGGTTCTCTTTAACAAAGTTCAATCCGTTCCAGACAGGATTGTCCTTCAGCTGATTGTCGATGACGTTATCGCTTTCCTGAATGATGTGCAGGAAGTTCGAATCCTGCAAAGGAGGCAGCGCTTCAACGTCTGCCGTTGTAAAGCCGTACACTTCAAATTGCTTCGGCTCATAAGCATTTTGAAGACCGATGTGCTCCAGAATCTTAATGGCCAAGGAATTATTCGTCGAGATTCGGAACGTAACGGCATTCTGATTGCTGTAGCCCATAGCAAGCGTGAACGGGCGCTCTGTCATTCCGGCAGCATCCAGCTTGGCTTTAGCATCAGCGTAGGTCTGATCCAGGCCGTCCAGCACCTTGGCTGCTTCTTCTTGCTTACCCAGAACGTCCGCAATCGTATTAAACGTACTGATCATCTCCTCATATTGATCACCATTGCCTTCTGCAGGATAAGGATCGAATACAAGCGTCGGGGCAATGCTCTCAAACGCCGCATAGTTTGCTTCAAGATTTCCCTTCAGACCGATAATCAGGTCCGGCTTCAAGGAAGCAATCAGCTCAAGGTTTGGTTCCTGACGGGAACCGACATCCATAACGTCTGCTCCAATTTCCACGGGAATGTTCACCCATTTATTCATATTCTCAATATCCGCGATGCCAACAGGCTGAATGCCCAGAGCCAGCACATCCTCGGCATACAGCCATTCCAATGCTACCACTCTCTCTGGTACACCTGTAATTGTTGTAGTTCCCAGCACGTGCTCAATGGTCCGGGTCTGTGCCTCACTTTGTGCACCACTTGTGCCCTGACTGGCGCTTTCGCCTGCAGGTGCGGATTCACTGCCCCCACTTTGGTTTGAAGCTGTGCCCGAGCCCCCGCAGCCTGCTAACAGTACACTGAACATGACGAACAATAAGAACAAGCCTTTCATATTACGCAATGTATTTCTCTCCTTTATCTCTCGTTATGTATGGTTGATGATACCGATTGATAACGATTATCATTATCGTCAACATAGATAAATGATAACCATTATCAAAGAGGTTGTCAATCCTGTTTTTTCAGAGAGATTTCAGGAGCTTAATCTTCAGAACAAGCACTGACAATTGCCCCGGGATAAAATTGTTGGCGATTAGGAAAACTAACGTCACCATCAGATCCGGAAAGGAGAGCAGGATGCTATATTTCGTAAGCTTCGGACTGTTACTGGCTGGATTAACATGTATCAACGTTATTTTTTCATATCAGAGCAAGTATATTGACCCTCACTTCGGGTCTACCCTGAAATTTCAGCTGCTGATGTTGCCTCTCTTTCTTGGTTCCAATCTTGCGATCGGATACGGGATCAAATTTGGACTGAAAGCAGTACATCAGCTGGGTTATGTGCTCATCATTGCTAAGTGTATAGAGGTGCTGATCTCGTTGGGGATGGGATATTGGTTTATGAAGGAGGTTCCCACATGGAAGACGTGGATCGGACTCGGTGTCATCGGCGTCGGGATTGCCATGGTCAAGCAGAAATAGCTCAGCTCAAGCTGAGTATGATTCGCCATCCGTGAATTTATAAAACGGCTACCACTAGGCTCGTTATGAGTAAAACGCCTGACACCGGGGCCCAGATCCTGCGTTCCTGAACGCTCGGAGTAATCAGATTGAGAATCACGGCTACCGTTGAAAAAGCAACCGCAGCCCAGATCCACTTACTGAAGACAGAAGGCGCTTCTGCACCTGGGATAAGGCCAGATTGACTCATAACCAGGGCCGCGAAGCCACCGAGAATGCCAATTTGAAGCAAACAGATGAACCTCATGAACACCGGAAGCTTACCGGGAAACTTGCCTCCCATAGTGTAACTCCCCCAAGGCATGCCGAGCGCAAGAGCGATCTGAAACGATATCACGATGGCGACAATAAAAGAAAACACAGCTCCACAAATCTGTACCAGCATCGTTAAATCCCTCCTTGTACATAACAAATACCTGATAAGGATCTATGCCTTTTCAGGTATTTGTCAATCAGGTCTACCACAGTTTATGAGCACCAGCCCGCCTAAAGTCCTTCAACGGCGGCTAGTTTGCGCCAAACTCCTTGCGCTGACCGGCATATTCAGCTGTAGCTGTAAACAGCACATCCGATGAAGAGTTCAATGCGGTCTCACAGGAATCCTGCAGTACGCCGATGATAAAGCCCACACCTACCACCTGCATGGCAATGTCGCCGGGAATGCCGAACAGACTGGAAGCCAGCGGAATCAGCAGCAGTGAGCCCCCTGCTACCCCCGAGGCCCCGGTCGCGGATACAGCCGATAACAGGCTGAGAATCAGCGCCGTGCCGAAGTCCACCTCAATGCCCAAGGTGTGAACCGCTGCGAGCGTCAGAACAGAAATCGTGACCGCCGCTCCCGCCATATTGATGGTCGCACCCAAAGGGATGGAAACCGCGTACGTATCCTTGTCCAGCCCGAGCTTCTCGCACAGTCTCATATTAACCGGAATGTTGGCTGCCGAGCTGCGGGTGAAGAACGCTGTAAGTCCGCTTTCCTTCAGACACTGAACCACAAGCGGATATGGATTTCTGCGAAGATGAAGAAACACAATCAAGGGATTCATCACCAGAGCCACAAACAGCATGCAGCCTACGAGCACCAGAATCAGCTGACCATAATCCAGCAAGGACTCCAGTCCATTAGAAGTAATGGATTCAAAAATCAGTCCCAAAATGCCGAGGGGTGCAAACTGAATGATCCACCGGACGATGAGCGAAACGGCATCGGCGCCTTGAGCCAGCACATTTTTCATCGTTTCACCGGCATTCCGAAGAGCTGCCCCAAGCAGAATCGCCCAAGCCAAAATCCCGATAAAATTCGCATTCATCAGAGCATGGACCGGGTTATCCACAATATTAAACAACAGTGTCTGCAGCACTTCAGCAATTCCTTCAGGAGGAGCGAGGTCCTCCGTGCCTGTTACCAGCGATAGGGAAACGGGAAACAGGAAGCTCGCCCCTACCGCGATCAAGCCTGCCATAAACGTACTGATGCCGTAGAGCATCAAGATCCGCTTCATGTTCGTCCTGCCTCCTGGCTTATGATTGGCAATAGCCGACATAACCAGCAGCAGCACCAGCAGCGGAGCAACGGCCTTTAATGCAGATACAAATAGAGAGCCCAGGATACTAATGACTGCCGCATCCGGAAGCACCAAGGCAAGAATTACGCCGGCCAGGATTCCCCAACCGATTCGTTTGACAAGACTGATTCGGCTCCATGCCCCAAATACTGATTTCATCGTATTCCTCCGGTTCATAGGTAAGTCACTTGGCTACGCCGATGGAATACCATAACGCTGTAGCGAGGTGTAGCGTTAGTTTATCACGGAATAGATGGCTTGTGCAGGGATGGTTCTTTTTCCCATCCAGATGGCTCAGGCTTGCTCCGCTGCATCTTGCCGCGTTAAGGACGCGAAAGCCTTCACAGCCGCTTTATAAAACACGTTAGCATCCTCTGCCGTGGTAAAGCTCGCCTGAGCCATGCTGTCGCTGCCCCCGCCTTTGGCTCCGCTATGAAGCTGCTGTTTCACATAGGCACCACAGCCGGGGTGTTGGTCACCCCGATGTGCGATAAGCACTTTAAGATCGGGGTCGGACTTCAGCACGATGACCACATCCTCCTGTTGGATCATCCTAAGGGCCAGGCTTTGCAAATCCTTGAGCGACCTGTCTGCAAAGGATGAATGAACTACGCCTCCGTCACGCTGCGCCAGCAGGCGCTCTCCGAGATAGGCGTCATTCTCGGCTTTTAATGCTTGAACCTGTACCAGCAGCTGCCTCTGCTCCTGTTCCCATTTGGCCACGCGGTTCATCATCTCTTCCTTCGGCGCATGGAACCGGACTGACAGCTTGGCGAGAATGTCTGCACTCTGATTGAATTCCTGCAGCGCTCGATACCCGCTTTTAAAATAAATCCGGGTATGTCCCTTCTGCTTCTCACACTTCAGCAGCTTGATCATCCCGATCTCTCCCGTAGCCGAGACATGAGTCCCGCCGCATGGATTATATTCAATCCCTTCAATCTCTACGATGCGGATGTCTCCAGTTACAGCCGGAGGCTTGACGACTGGCAGCGCCTCCGCTTGCTCCAAGCTGACCCAGTAGCTCTTGATAGAGTGATTTTCATAAATCTCTTGCTGAACGGCCAGCTCCAAATCCCGCAGCTCTTGCTGGGAAAGCTGTGATCTTTCAATATCAATCGTGCAATAATCCTGACCGAGATGAAAGCTTAACGTGGATGCTGAAAGCTCCTGCAGACAAACTGCCGACAATAAATGCTGAGCGCTGTGATGCTGCATATGATCAAACCTTCGGTGCCAATCCAGACGGCAGTTCACGTCGCCGCCCGCCGGCAGCTGATCCACCTGATGGAGCAATTGACCCTTCTCTGACTGTACACCCAGCACCTTAGCGTTGCCGATCCAGCCGTAATCACTCGGCTGCCCGCCTCCCTCCGGGTAGAAGGCACTTTCCTCCAGCGCAATATAAATGCCATCCTCCCGTTCAACAGTATTTGTTATTTCTGTACTCCACTCCCGGATATAAGCAGAGCTGTAATATAGCTTTTGTGTCATCGCTGTGTCCTCACTGTTCTTGTTGGATTGAGATTTCTTCTCTATGCCGCTTTTAATGTATCATAAATCTTCAAAATTGCTGCATATCGTGCGCCGGGCGTAAAGAAAAAGGAAAGCCCCAGAGGCTCTCCTTTACTAATAACAATTCATTATAGATGGCTGCTGACTTCTATTGCTTTCCTAGTGAATGTTCAAGGATGCGAAGCAGTAGATCCGCTTCAGGATGGAGGAAGAAGTGGTCACCCTGCAGCATATGCAGCTCAAAGCCACGACTAGTGTGGATGCGCCAGGCGTCCAGATCATCTTCATGGATACCCACATCCTTCCTTCCACCGATAGCGGTAATACCACAGTCTAAAGGCTCGCCCGGCCGAAATTGATACGTATCACACAGTTCAAGATCTGCACGGATCACAGGCATGTACAGCTCCATCAGCTCCGCATGATTCAGCAGCTCCTCATTCGTGCCGTTTAACTGGCGCAGCTCAAGCTTTAGTTCCTCATCCGATAATAAATGACGGCCCTTCTTGGGGCGGGGAAGGTGAACGGCACTAAAGGCGGAGACGAATAAATGCGACAACTGTCCAGTGCGGGAAGCACTGAGTTTACGCGCCAGCTCAAATGCGATCATGGCACCCATGCTGTGACCGAACAGCGCCAATGGCTTGTCCGTATATGGCATGATTTCATGGAGTAAACGATCAATCATTTCATCAAGGTGAACCAGCGGCTGTTCCATAAAACGCTCGCCTCTCCCCGGCAGCTTCACAGCAAGCACTTCAATCTGTGTGCTAAGCTTCTGGGGCCAATGCTGGTAGATCAAATGATTTCCTCCCGCATATGGCAAGCAAACAAGGCGTAATTGAGCATGGGGACGGGGTTCAGGAATGTGAATCCACGGATGTCCGGCCGCTAATGTATTGTTCATTGAGCTGTACTCCTTTCTCGCACCAACATCTATTCCAGAGCATAACTAGCAAATACAAGGCTTTCCAGATATACTGCAAGCTCTGCGATCGTCGGTTTCTCGAATAAGACTCGCAGCGGATGACTCTCTCCCGTCTCATGCTGCAGCCTAATCATGAATCGAACGGCAAGCAGTGAATCTCCGCCTAATTCAAAGAAATTGTCATGTACACCAACAATGTTTAGCTTCAGAACATCCCGCCATAATGCCGCCAGTCTTTCCTCCAGATCTGTTCGAGGGAAAACGGTATCCATTGGCGGTGAGGATACATTTAGCTTAATGACTGGCAGTGCCTTCCGATCTACTTTTCCATTACTTGTGAGCGGCATCGACTCCAATCTCAAGAAAACCGCCGGAAGCATATAGTGAGGCAGCTTGCTGGAAAGGTAGCTCCGCAGTTCTTCCTGCGTAATCTCGGCAGAAGCTTCGCGTCCTGTCCAATACGCAGCGAGCCTTGGCTTCTGATCTTCCGCAACCACGACAGCAGCAGCCGCTTCCCGAACCTCTGGATGTTGAGTAAGTGCGACCTCGATTTCGCCCAATTCAATACGATACCCCTGGACCTTGACTTGAAAGTCTTCACGGCCTAAAAATTCAATGTTTCCATCAGGCAAATATCGTCCCAGATCGCCTGTCCGGTACAAACGTTCTCCCGTGCGGGGATGAATGATGAAGCTCGACGCCGTTTTTTCATCATCACGATAATATCCTTTGGCTAATCCAACTCCGCTAATATACAGATGTCCCGTCACCCACACAGGGCATGGCTCTAATGAAGCACTATTCAACACGTGGAAGCCTTGATTTCGCATCGCACGCCCATAAGGAATACTGGACCAGCCAGGGTTCACCTCTTTGATTACATATAAAATGGACCAGATGGAAGCTTCCGTCGCTCCTCCCAAGCTCACAATTTCTGCACCTTTTGACAAGGAACGAATATCCTCTGGAAGTTTGAGCGGAATCCAGTCCCCGCTAAGGAGAATGAGACGCAGCGATTCCGGCACATCTACAAGCCTGCTTGCAGCGTATTCAACCAGCATCCCCATTAAAGCTGGAACCGAGTTCCACAAGGTTACACGCTCTTTTTGCATTAATGACATCCAGTGTGCAGGATCTTTTCTGCTCGCAGCCTCCGGCAAAACGATCGTCCCACCTGCAGCCAGGACACCGAAAATATCATAAACAGACAGGTCAAAGCTAAGCGAGGATAAAGCCAGCACCCGATCCTTTTCAGTAATATTAAAAGAATCATTCACATCTAAAATCGTGTTGACTGCGCCCATGTGGTTAATCATGACGCCTTTAGGCTTACCTGTCGATCCCGACGTAAAAATAACATACGCCAAATCCTTCAACTGCTGGGCTGATTCCAGCGGTTCATCCTCAACGCCTTCAGCAACTCCATCGTCGACAATGAGCCAGGTGATGGACTTGTCTTGCCGGTTCATCACCTCCTCAATCCATGGCTGGGTAAGCACAATACTTACCTCGCCCTGCACTAACAAATAATTAATGCGTTCCTGAGGCAGCTCCGGATCAATCGGCAGATACGCTGCGCCGGACTTCAAGATGCTGACAACGGCTGCGATCTGCTCCCAGCCTTTCTCCATCATCACAGCAACAAGCTGATTCGCCCCTGCACCGGATTGACGCAGCATGCGGCCCAGCCGATTCGTCAGCCGCTCCAGCTCTTCATAAGTCATAGAACGCTGCAGCATGGAAACGGCAGTGTGCATAGGAAATTGTCTGGCTTTTTGGCTAAACAGCTCATGTAGCATTAAACCCGCAGATTCTTCCTGTTCTTTCCTTTCGCCGGCTGAATCAAGCAGAGAGCTGTGAGGATGACGAATGACGTTTTGTTCATGCCAGATGGCGTCTTCATTAGCAAGCCGGTACAGCAGGTCGAAAAAAGCGGTAAACATCTCCTCCAGCATGCCCTCCGGAAACAGCTCCCGAACGACGTCCCAATTACAGTAAAGTACTTTTTCGTCTTCCCACACCCCGCAATCCAGCCATACCTGCGAGGTTTGCGTAATACTATACACCGGCTTCAAGTCGAATCCTGTTAGCTTGCGATCGGGGATAGGCAGCGTCAATGCACTCGTAAATACGACCGGCATAAGCGCACTTTGGTATTGACCGTGCATTCGGCTCAGCTCGCGCAACACCTGCACACCACTGACGTGATGATGTTCAAGATCATTCCATAGATTTGTCTGTGTCATTGCTGCGCGTTCTACAAAACGATCGGAGCCCGATCCATCGATTTCCAGCAAAGTGAGTGACGTAAATTCCCCAACCATTTCATTGACCTGCGGATGCAGCTGCATCCGATTCAGAAAGGTCAGATTCAGACAAAACCGCGGATGCTTGCTCCAGACAGCAAGCACTTCGGCAAAGGCAGCAAGCAGCACACCCGATGCCGTCAGACCCATGGACGTTGCTTTAGTTTTTAAACGGCTCCAATGATCTCCTTCTAAGCGGTTATGCAGGCGTGTGAAGTATGGGTTTTTCAAAGAATCCGGGGATTTGGCCATTGGAAGCTCCGGAGCCGGAGGCAATTCAGGCACACGCGATTTCCAATACTCCAAGGAGCGTTGGTATGCACTTGACGCTTTCATCCGTTCCTCGGCCTGGACATAGTCCCGAAACGTAATCTTCAGCTCCGGCAGCTCGGCATCCGGATTGTGGTGCAGTTCGGCCAGCTCCCGCAGAAGAACGACGTAGCTCCAGGCGTCAAACATCAGCGCATCCGAGCTCAGATGAATCCGGGCTCTGCCGTTATGAAGCAGGCTGACTCGAAGATCGAACACGGGCCACTTGTTCGTTGCAAGCATCTGATGCGACATCTCCTGCCTCAGTGATGCGAGCTTCAGCTCGACTTCTTCCGGTTCCAGCTCTTGAAGCTGTATAAATGGAATCTGATAGAAAGGAACCTCCTTCAGCACCTGCTGCATCCCATCATCCGTAACAATAGCCCGTAGCATGTCATGGCGAACAATGAGTCTGTTCCAGGCCGACTCGAAACGATCGGCATCGAAATCCTCCACATCCAGTTCATCGTAGCTATGGGTCGAAACATTGCCCATTTCAAATGCATCGTTTCTTCCGATCCAGTAGGCTTGCTGTACATCGGTTAGCGGAAACTTCTCGTAGCGATTTTCGGCGTCGGGTATACATTCCGGTATTTCATGAATGGCTTCTTTATAGTGTTCAAGCTCACCCTTCTCTTGCGCAATTACAGCAGCGAGCTCTGCAATGGTCGGAGCTTTAAACAGTACCTGTATGGACAGATCTACCTTAAAAATCTTGCGGATCTGGGCGAGAATCTGAATCGCTAACAAAGAGTGGCCTCCACTGACAAAGAAGTCAGTATGAATCCCCATTCTGGGCACTCTAAAAGCTTCAGTCCAGATTTCGCACAGCATCTCCTCGGTCAGCGTTCGTGGTGATACATAAGCATTGTTCAGGTCCATGAATATTTCCGGCGCTGGCAGCGCGTTCAGATCTATTTTTCCGTTAACCGTAAGAGGCAGTGTATCCACGATGATATAGGCAGCAGGCACCATGTAATCCGGCAAAATATTCTTGAGGGCTTGGCGCAGCCTTTCAATGTTCACCTCACTGCTGTCTTCAGGGATAATCCAAGCCGCCAGGATAGAATCCTCCCAAACCTTTACAGCACATGCCTGTACCCCTGGATAAGAAGTAATGGAGGTCTCAATCTCCCCGAGCTCAATCCGATATCCTCTCAGCTTGATCTGATTGTCCATCCGCCCTATCAGTTCCAGCCTGCCATCCCACAGAAAACGAGCCCTGTCACCTGTTCGGTAGAGCAGCGCGCCTTCCTCGTCACTGAATGGATGCTGTACAAATCGCTCTGCAGTTAGGTCCGGCCGGTTCCAATAGCCTGCAGCCAGCCCTCTCCCGCCAATATACAATTCACCCTCGATGCCGGCAGGAACCGGCTGTTGTGAAGCGTCTAACACATAGACATATTGGTTGGGAAACGGACGACCGATCGGCATGAGCTGATGAGGTGATAGGTCTTCAACGCCTGAGTCACAGTACGTAGTGTCGATCGTGGCCTCGGTCAAACCATAAGAGTTAATCAATGTGGTTTGAGGACCGCACAACATTTTATACATCTCGTATTCATGCACATACCACCGATCAGATCCAATGCACAGCACACGCATAAAATCAAGAGTTCGACCTGTTTCCTTCAGAAACTGAACAAGATTTCGGAAAACAGCCGGCACAAATTCCGCGCAATCCACCTGCTCATGCACCATGGTCTCGTACAATTGCTCCGCACTGAGGACTACATCCTTATCCACCAGCACAAGCTTGGCTCCGGAACAGAGCGCTCTAATCCAATCGCCCGTGAACACATCAAACGAAAAGCTGGCCAGCTGCAAATGCGAGCGGGTCTCCGATGAAAGCCGGTATGCTTTCTCCCAGCCAACAAGGGCGTTCACCAAGCTGGCATGGCGTACCAATGTGCCTTTGGGCTTCCCCGTTGTACCCGAGGTATAAATGAGATAAGCCAAGCTGTTCTCCGTACCGGAAACGGGAAGATTGCCTTTCTCCCCTGCAAAATTTAACAATGTCTCACCATCAAGAGAGATCTGATTGATGGAGTAGTCTTTAAAATGATCTGTGGTCTGCATATGTGTCAGGAGAATAGAAATCTGCGCGTCCTCAAGCATAAATTCTATCCTGTCAGCCGGGTAGCTGGGATCAATGGGCACGTATGCCCCCCCTGCTTTCAGAACGGCCAGCACGGCGGCGACCATATCCATGGAACGTTCCAGACAAATGCCTACACGGCTGCCGTGCTCAACACCTGCTTGCTGCAGTGAACGTGCGATCTGATTTGCTCTCGCATTCAGCTCATCGTAGGTCCACACTTGTTTGTTATGCACTAAAGCAGGCCGTTCAGGCGTTGCGTCAGCCTGCCGCTCGAACCATTGATGGATCTGCAGTTCACGTTCATATGCCAAGGATTCTCCGCTCCATTCGTAAAGAATGGTATGCCGCTCTGTCTCAGATAGCATCGGCAATGCAGAAATGGGGCAATCCTCCATACGTACAACGGATTCCGCAAGAGTGCAGAAATGATCAGCCATTCGGACAATACGCTGACGGTCAAACAGATCTGTATTGTATTCAAATATGCATGTAGGACCTTCAGGACCTTCGTAAATGTCCAGTGAAACATCAAATTTCGCCGTCCCGCCGTCCACGGCTTCATATACAATGGAGCGTTCGCCGAGCATCATTTCAGGCAGCGCATTCTGATAGGTAAACAGCACCTGAAACAATGGGTTATGACTCAAGCTCCGTTCAGGATTCACTGCATCTACCAGTCGATCAAATGGAATATCCTGATGCTCATAGGCCTCCAGTGCCGTCTGGCGAACCTTACCAAGCAGATCCGCAAAAGAGGGTTCGCCGGATAGGTCTGTTCGCATGGGCAGTGTGTTCACGAACACGCCGATGGCCTGCTCAGTGTTAGGCAGATGACGGCCGGAGATCGGAAAGCCTACCGTAATGTCAGTCTGTCCTGAATAACGGTAGAGGAGTACCTTGAAGAGAGTGAGCAGAGTCATAAACAACGTAGCTTCCTGTTTTCGACTAAATGATTTCAAGTCGTCATACAGCGCCTGAGGCAGCAGCACAGTATACGCAGCCCCTTTAAACGTCTGAACCGGTGGACGCGGCCGATCTGTTGGCAGCTCAAGCACCGGCAGTTGACCCTGGAGATGCCCGGTCCAATAACGAAGCTGCTTGTCCAACACCATTTCATTCACTTTTTCTCGCTGCATGGCCACATAGTCTGAATATTGGAGTGTTGGAACCGGGAGTGAAGATACCTCAGCACCGGAAGCTAAAGTCTGGTAGATGGCTGCCAGCTCTTTAATGAAAACGCTCAGCGACCACCCATCGAATATGATATGATGCATCGTTACAATGAGACGATATTCGTCACTCTTCAGCCTGACGAGCGTAGCCCACCACACGGGTCCGTTTCGTAAATCACACGGTCTCTGGACATCTTCATTCTGAACCCGCATCATTTCTAGTGATTGCAGCTGGTCCGGCAGAGCTTGAAGATCTACAGATTGCCATGACAGGCGGGGAAGGTCTGCCACGATCTGAACAGCCGCACCTTCCTGGTCCGAAGCAAATGTCGTACGCAGCACATCATGCCGGCGTGCCAGCTCCTCCATGCTGCGCTTGAGCAGCTTCTCATCCCAATCGCCACGCAGTTGAAACCCCGATGGAATGTTGTAAAACGGGCTCTGTGGATCAAGCTCCTGCAAGAACCAGAGCCGCTGCTGGGTAAAGGAGAGAGGGTATCTCTCCTTGGATTTCCCGGCGGTGACAAGCTTTTCGTCAGCGGGGGACTCCTGCAGCTTTTTTTTGATTCCTTTTAAGAATTCCATTCGTTGGTCAGCAGTCAGTGCGGCCAGCTTGTCCTTTAATGTCTCATGCATGCTCGTTCCCCCTGCCGGCAGCCGCTTCCTGCAGCAGCGCTTCGACTTCTTCAAGACTCAGTGACTCCGCCTCTGACAGCAACGCCTGTACCTCATCGCTGTCATTCTTCTCACCTGGCACCGGCAGCTGCGGCAGCAAAAGTGCCACCAATTGCGCCACGCTGGAGCCTTTTAGCAGTTCAACGACAGCCACAGTCGTGCCTAATCTGGATTCAATCACATTCTTCATTTCAATCGCCATCATAGAATCCAACCCCCAAGCATGAATGGGATGATCCGGCAGCAGCTGCGAACTCTGAATCCGCAGGATGGAAGAAGCTACCTCTGTTATATATTGCTCCAGTAGATGCTTTCGTGCCTCCATGTCCGGAAGACGCTGTAATTGGCTAAGGATGTCGACGGAGTGATTGGAAGGTCCCTGCTGAGCTTGAGTATCTCCCTGCTGAACCACCAGCTGCTCCAGCATGATTGGCGCAATCCCCATCGGGAAATTCTTCTCGGCAACGACCGGCCAATCTGCAGCAACGACTGTTGCTTGTACCGACTGCTGACCGAGCAGAATCTCCATCGCCTTTAGACCCTGTTCATTACTCATCGGATACAGGCCGCGATGACTAAAAAATGTAATCAGGTCAAGCTGTGTCGCCATTCCGACCTCGCCCCACGGTCCCCAGTTAATGCTGAGTGCGGGTAAGCCAAGCCTTTGGCGATAATGTGCTACGGCGTCCAAGAAAGCGTTGCCCGCCGAATAATTCGACTGTCCCGGCGATACGACGACGGAGGCGATGGATGAAAACAGGACAAAGAAGTCCAGGGGCTTGTCCGCAAACTGAGAATGTAAATTCCAGGCCCCCATCACCTTCGGCCTCAAAACATTACGAAATTGCTGCTGGTCCATCTGGATCAGAAGCTGAGGCTGGGCTACTCCGGCTGTATGAACGATGCCTCGAATAGCAGGCCAGTGTTCCCGTTCGTAGTCCGCGACGAATCGGGCAAGCTCTTTTTCATCTGCAATATCAAATCCTGCCACATGAACCGAAGCTCCCATCCGCTCAAGCTCCTGTACAGCTTTAATTCTGTGAGCCAGTGTGTGGTTGTCTATTGGATCAGACCACCTGGAACGTGGCGGCAGCGACTCGCGGCCCAGCAGAATAAGCCGGCGCGCACCACGTTCAACCATCCAGCGGGCGATAAGAAGACCGAGTCCTCCCAAACCACCGGTAATGAGATAGCTGCTGTCCGCACGCAATGCTGCCGGTACTTGGTAAGGGGATTCTGCCTGGTCCTTTAACCGAAGTATATAGCGCTCTCCGCCACGAAAAGCGATTTGATCTTCTCCGTCAGAGGATAACAATTCGTCAGCAAGCCGACCTGCGTCGTCTACATCCTCCAGATCAACAATGCCTCCCCACATATCCATGTGCTCCTGATGTCCAATAGTACGTGCTAATCCCCATATCATGGACTGGGCAATCTCTAAGGGCTGACCGTGATTTTGAACGGCCTGGCAGTTTCGCGTCACAAGCCACAGCTTGGGCTTCTTCCGCCAGATACGATTTGACATTGCCTGCACCAGATGCATCGTTGCTAGAACACCTTCGTCCTGTGCCTT
Organism: Paenibacillus algicola; assembly: GCF_005577435.1. Classification (NCBI taxonomy): domain Bacteria; kingdom Bacillati; phylum Bacillota; class Bacilli; order Caryophanales; family Paenibacillaceae; genus Paenibacillus; species Paenibacillus algicola. The sequence continues at coordinate 2,847,736 of NZ_CP040396.1, forward strand.
TTGGAGACCTTCCAGATCAAGGGAACCCGCCGATGCTGCGTCCAGGCTCCACAAGTGGACAATACCGGCTAGATCGGCATCATCTGCATCCATAATATCTTGTAACAATGATGAGAAGTCATTGGGGTTAAGCGGGTTGACCCAATATCGTCCGAGCGCAAGGTCAGATCGATAACGCATATCAGGATCTGAATATACTCGTATACACGAGTGCCCTCTCTGCTCCAGCTCCGCTACCAGTTTATCCGCAGCACCCTGACGATCCTGCAGTACGATCCATCGTCCTGTGTTAGCTGATAAAGGCGTTATGTCGTTGTCCCGCTGCTGTAATTCCCATCGAAGCTCGTAATGACTTTGCTTTTTTGAAGCCGGCTCCTGCTCATCCCGAAGTGATACCGCGTGACAGCCACGAATCTCCAGAATCACATGCCCTGCTTCGTCTAATAGCTGAATATCACCTTCGAGACCCTGCTCATTCTGTTGTGTGATCTTAGCGTAAATCCACATCGTAGGGGTAAGATCACCGAAAACAAAGCCTTCACCGACACGAACCGGCATGTAAACTGAAGAGGATTGGGTGGATATGGGCAAAGCGGCCGCCATCACCTGGAAGCACACGTCCAGCACAGCCGGATGAATCCGATAAGAGGTCAGGTCACTACTTATGTCGAGAGGGACATTTACACTGGCCAGTGCCTCTCCTTCTCCCTGCCACAGCTGGCGTATACCCTGAAATGATTTCCCGTATTCCAAGCCCATCGTCTTGAAATGCTCGTAGCATACGTCACTGTCCACTTCTTTACGGCAGCGTTGCTGCAAATCTGTAATATGAAGGCGTTCTGCATCTCTCTTGCCCTGGAAAGGTCTTACCTTCCCTTCTGCATGCAAAGTCCATTCCGAGTTTTGCGGATTACTGTATATGCTGAAGGAGGACGCTTGTGGATCCACAATGATCCGGAGTTTAACGGTGCTTTTGTTGTCGATAAATAACGCTTTCACAAAGCTAATATGCTCGGTATACAGGGCATGTGCAGCTTTTCCGTACCATTCCCGCATGGCAGCCATACCCATTTCTACATAGCCTGCGCCAGGGAATACTATTGCGTTCTGGATCCGGTGATCGTTGAGGTAAGACAGTCTCCAAAGATCCAGCTCCACTTCCCAGGTAGGATCAGGCGATGGAATACGCCGTCCTAATAAGGGATGAACCTCCTTCTCAATCCGATCTTGAATTGAGGCAGCAGACTCCTGCCAGTGGCGTTCCCGCTGCCACGGATAGGACGGAAACGGAATAAATGGAACCTGATCCGGATAAAGCACATCCCAGCGGACATGACAGCCGTGTGCGTACAAGAGGCCCAGTGATTCCAGCATGGTTCTGCGTTCCGGCGCGCTGCGTCTAAGAGACGGCAATACGTATCCTTCCACTCCTTGCTTCTGTAAGCATTCTTTAATAGAGCTTCCCAGCACAGGGTGAGGACCGACCTCAAGAAACAATCGATATCCGTCTTCCAGAATATCCTGAACAGCAGAAGCAAAATAAACGGGCTCACGTACATTTCGCCACCAGTACTCGGCATCCAGATCGCTACCTGCTACTTTATGCCCCGTTGCGGTACTGTATAAAGGAACGCTTTCAGGCCGCAGCTCCAGATCATGCAGCACATCCATAAGCTCTGTCTGCAGCGGGTCCATATAGTGACTATGGTAAGGAACATTGACTTGCAGATATTTGCAAAAAACACCTTCAGCTTCAAGCTCCTCAGTCAACGGCTGCAGCATCGTGGGGTCGCCTACGAGCGTTACTGAACCCGGGCTATTGATCGCAGCAATGGATACCGATTGAGAAATGCCTTGAATTCGGGATCTGGCCTGCTGAAGCGGAAGGCCGACCGCCACAAGCCGACCTTGTCCTGTAGTCGTTTGCTGTAAAGAGCTGCGGTGATAGATAACCCGGACTGCTTCTTCAAGACTCATTGCACCTGCAGCATAAGCTGCCGCAACTTCACCGGCACTGTGTCCCACAATAGCTGCTGGCTCAATGCCCCATGAGCGCCACAGCGCTGTAAGGCCGATCTGCACGGCAAAGTTGGCAGGCTGGGCTACCTCGGTATCCTGCATCCGTGAATCCTGTTCCTCCGCCAGCATGGCATCCTGCAGTGACCAGCCGGAATAGGACCTAAAGATGTCATCAATATGGATGACTGCTTCCCGGAATATGGATTCCTGTTCAAAAAGCTGGCGTCCCATAGCCCACCACTGCGGCCCCATCCCCGTATATACAAATACAATACGCGGAAGGGATGCTGCGGATCCGTCTCGATTTAAGCTGGAGGCTGAGGCCGCAAGCGGGAACTCTTCGGACTGCAAATCGTTCAGCTTTGCAATACATTCTTCCGTAGAGCTTGAAACGATAGCTGTTCTGCAGCTATGGTGTTCACGACGCAGCGCCAGTCCGTAGCCCAGCTGTTTCACAGAGGCCGGGGACTCTTGGTCTCGGACGCTGTCAAGGAGATGACTGGCATACGCTTGAAGCGCTGTATCACTCCGCGCCGATAACGGGATCAGATAATCCTCAGTAACCTCTCCCTGATTCTGTACAAGGCTTGAGCACAGTGAGGATGCCTCCGGCGCCTCCTGTAATATGACATGGGCGTTCGTTCCGCCAAATCCAAAGGAATTGACACCAGCAATTCGCGGTCCTTCTGACTCTGGCCACGGAGTAAGCTCTTGTGGAATACGAAGCCTGAGCCTGTCAAATTCAATATCCGGGTTTCCCTCCCGCAAATGAAGATGCTGCGGAATTTGTCGGTGCTTCAGGCACAGCACAGTTTTGATGAACCCCGCAATACCGGCAGCTGCCTCCGTGTGGCCAATGTTTGTTTTGACAGAGCCTATGTAGCAGACATTTCCTTCACTTCGGCCCTCGGATAAAACAGAACCCAGTGCATTTGCCTCAATCGGGTCGCCAACAGGGGTGCCTGTGCCATGAGCCTCTACATACTGTACATTACATGGAGCAATGTTCGCCTCCCTGTATACATCTTGCATGAGCTGTCGCTGAGACTCCCCGCGTGGAACGGTAATGCCAGAACTGTGACCGTCCTGGTTTACACCGGTTCCTTGAATAAGTGCATGAATGGGATCTCCGTCCTTCAAAGCCTGCGTCAAGGGCTTCAGCAGGATGACTCCGGCTCCTTCGCCTCGCACATAACCATTAGCTCTGGAGTCGAACGCTTTGGAGCGACCGTCCGGTGAAAGCATCCCCGCCTTGGATTCGGCAATAAAATAATCTGGCTTTAGCATTACGTTCACGCCGCCTGCAAGAGCCTGCAAGCTCTCACCGCTCCAGATGCTTTGGCAGGCCAGGTGAACAGCAACTAGCGATGAGGAACAGGCCGTATCTAAAGAAATGCTCGGCCCCCGAAAGTCGAAGAAGTAAGAAATCCGGTTCGCGAGCAGTGTCATCATCGCTCCTGTAGCTGTGTGGGAGTCAACCAGATGCCGATTGCTCTCTGCAAATTGAAGCAGCTTATAGTCCAGCGTAAAGCCTCCCATAAAGACTCCGGTCTTCGTCCCCTTCAATCGTTCAGCCACTTGTCCGCCGTTTTCCAGCGCCTCCCAGCAAACCTCCAGCAGCAGCCGCTGCTGTGGATCCATCAACGATGCCTCACGAGGTGAAATCCCGAAAAAAGCCGCATCAAATTGATCAATCTGCTCTAAAAACCCACCCCATTGCGTGTTCGTCTTTCCAGCCTTTGACCGATCAGGATCATAATAGCTGGAAATATTCCAGCGATCTTCAGGGATCTCGCCAATGCCATCCACCCCTTGGCACAGCATGCTCCAAAAGTCCTCAAGATTACGCGCACCACCGGGAAAACGGCAGCCCATGCCAATCACTGCGATCGGCTCTCTGACTTCACTGCTGTCACCGCTGCTCATCCTCTGACCGACTTCTACCATCATTTTTCACCCCTAGATATATTATCTTGCTCCTGCAACAACGTTTGTGAGCTTAAACCAATTCATGGTCTCGAGGACAGCCTGATGGTGAGGGGTCGTTAATTTGCCGAAAGCACGTTCATACTTGCTGCTGTCCACGACGAAGGGGTGCTCATACAAATAAAGCATCTCCTTTAGCTCCCTCATGTTGGCATTAAACAGTGACATCATCGACACAAAGGCCTTAGGTGCCACTCGAAATTTTGGCTGCTGATCTGCTGACTTGTAGGCCATCGTTATTAACTCCCGGGTTGTGATCACTTCTGCGGAGGGCACATGCCAGATTTGGCCGAGTGCCTCCTCACGTTCGCCCAACGTCACGAGTCCTCTTGCGAAGTCACGGATATAAATATAGGTATGGGGGGTGTCGATGTCTCCGAGCACCTCTGCCGGCTTGCCTTCAAGTGCGGCCCTAAAAACACGCTCTCCCAATGCAGAATCCAGCACACCTGGACCGTAAAAGTCGGAGCCGCGGCCAATGACGGCTCGAACCACACCCTCGCGGTGCGCGGCCATTAATCGGTCTGACATCTGAGCTCTTGTTCTGCCTTTGCGCCCTGTCGCAGCATTCGGTAAATTTTCCGTCAATGGCTCGCGCTTCACTCCGTACATGTACAAATTATCGCCATATACCAATTTGGCTTGTTCTGCCGCCGCTGCTCCGATTATGCCTTCCATAATAGGCGGAAACTTTTCCGGCCATTCTGTATAAGGAGCTTTGGCACAATGGTAGATAACGGATGCCCCTCTGCAGGCTTGAGAAATACTTACCGCGTTAGTGGCATCACCCTTGACGACCTGCACGCCATCAAGCACCGTCGCCTGCCCGCTCCGGTTAACCATGCGAACGACATGTCCCCGATGCAGTAATTCCTCCATCACAGCTAAACCTAGCGGTCCCGTACCGACAACGACATGAAGCTCATGACTCTTCGACATACACTTCCCCTTTCTGGCATTTTTTTGTATAAATAGTCACTTCCATTATATGCAACAAAGTGTACTTGAGTAAATATATTTATCTTTGTAAATTTTATTAAAAAAGTTTGGTTTTTATGTAAAATGGAGCAAATCAAACTCTACATAATCAACTGCATAATCAATCACAATTGGTCATCTTGACACTTTAGTTAATTTGAGTTAAGTTATTAACATGAGTTAACTAAAAGAGGTGGTCATCCCAGATGCTTACAGATACGTCGTTAAGAGAAATCAAGAAGGCCCGTACGAAGATTGCATTGTATGAGGCTAGTCTGTCGTTGATGGAAGACAAAATGTTTCACGAGGTGATGGTGGAGGATATTTGCAGAAAGGCAGAAGTGTCACGAGTTACGTTTTTTAAATTTTACCCTAAAAAAGAAGACGTGCTTGTCTATTTCATGCGTGTTTGGCTGACCGGACGTATCATTGAGATCCAGCGGGATCATAGACGCGGCTTCGCTTCCATCCGCTATCTTCTGCAGAAGGTCGCCGAGCAGTCCCATCACATGCCGGGTATTTTGCCGAGCTTGATTTCTTTTCTGGCAGAAATGAAGATGCATCCTCACTTGCAGGAATTAAGTCAGGCTGAGATCAAGCTGTTGTTTCCCGGCAATGAAGAAATTGGAAGTGCAACACCGGATCTGTACCGGTTCTTTCTGCGCAGCATGAACGAGGCTCAAGAAGAAGGTACTCTAAGGCAGGATGTATCGGCAGAAGATGCGGTCAAGATTCTTTTCACTATATTTTATGGGTCTTATTTGACCGCTCAGCAGTATGCTTCCGCAGATGTTATCGGCTTCTACGAAATTCATCTCCGGCTTCTCGAACATTCATCAGAGGAGTGAGAATATGGGAACCATTTATCCCGGACGGTTTACAGCACAGATTGAAGGCCCTTTTGTGGTTTTTATTATTGGAGTGCGGATTAACAAAGCATGGGCTATTCATAAGTGGCTGCCCGTTACACTTGCAATGAGCCCCATGCTACAGGAGCTGTACCGCAATAAAAGCCTCGGCTTCCTGCACGCGTCTTATTACATGTCTTGGCGGGAAGTGATGCTTGTTCAGTATTGGCGGTCGTTCGAACAGCTGGAGCATTATGCCCGGAACGGTGCATCTCATCTCAAGGCATGGAGAAATTTCAACCTTAAGGTAGGAGCCAGTGATACGGTCGGCATCTACCATGAAACGTATCTTGTGGACAATGGCTCCTACGAAACGATGTATAGTAACATGCCTGTATACGGGCTGGCAAGAGCGGGCAGCCATGAGCCGATGACTCCGAATAAGGATTCTGCCAGACAGCGCCTGAAGCGGACATAGCCTGCTCATCCCCCTGCTGCAGGAATGCCTCACACTCTCGGCAGCTCGTATTCCACGCCAACCTGTTCACAGCTCCATTCCCACAAACGCACCGCATCCTGCTTGTTTCTGGCTTTGGATATCAGCTGCTGAGGTTTCTTCTGGTAGAAATATTGTCCTGACACCTCTCTAAGCTCGGGAGCGAGCGAGAGATACATTGCCGTTTCTGCTCCCTGCTCTGCCGTGAGAAAAAAAGGCTTCAACAGCTTCATCACAGTCTTTCCGAATCCCGTTTCACGATTGACCCCCATCTGTGTCGCTACGGCGCCGGGGTGAACGCAATTCGCGGTCACCCGGCTGCCCTGCAGTCGGTCGGCCAGCTCTTTGGTGAATAAAACATTCGCCAGCTTGGATTGGGCATACGCCTTGATTGGATGATATCTTCGGGTCATAAATGGATCGTCAAAACGGATGTTCCCCGCCTTATATGCACCCGAGGCTACTGTAACCACCCGCCCCTGCTCTGCTGCCAGCAGCGATTTCAGGAGCAAATGCGTCAACAGAAAATGCCCTAGGTGGTTCACCCCAAGATCCATCTCGAATCCTTGAGCCGTTTCCTTCCGGCGGGTCATTACTACGCCAGCATTATTGAGCAGCACATCCAGCACGTGATATTTCTCCTGGAACTGCGCAGCAAAAGCGCGGATGCTGTTCAGATCCGCCAGATCACACAGCATCAGCTCCAGATCATTCGATCCGCTTCGCTCCTTCGCTTCTTTCAGCGCGGATTGTCCCCTCTCCAGACTGCGGCATGCCATAATTACTTTAACGCCCTTCCTTGCCAGCTCTACCGACGACGCCAAGCCCATACCTGAATTGGCGCCTGTAATGATCGCGATTTTTTGCAAGCATCTCACTCCCTTATGTTAGATGTGTATCTAGCCAGTCCTATCATGATTCAATGTCTGCCTGCTTCAATACCCGGTCCTGCACCTCGAAGCGCGCATATTCTCGAGAAATTCTGGAAGGTAAATGCGTCAAATCCACCTCTCTTCGGGTAAACGTCCGATCCAGCACTACGTTCCCCTTCTGTACAAGCACCAAGTTATTGAAGGATTCATCATCAAGCGGATGTTGTCCCAAGGAGCTCTTATCCACAACATAATAGCCCAGATAGGAAGAGGTTGTCCATGAAGTGCCCACAAGCTCCTCCATCTGCTGCTTGGACGTATATGGAGGAAAGACATACAGTGTATCCCACTCCAATGCAACAAGCTCGGACATGTTGAACGTATCTCCTTGATCTACAGCGGTCAATAGCGCTTGGTCGAATTGTTTGGCATTAGGCTGAAACACCTTCATAGTTACGTATTCATAAAAGCTTAAACTAACAATCACCAGGAACACTGCCAGAAGTGCCCAGACTATCTTTTTGGGTCGTGTGTTGAACATGCATGTTCACTCCCCCTGAAGCTATGATAGGAATCATCCTAAATTCTAACCCACTTTGTCATGATATACAAAAAAAGACCATTCCAGGGAAGATAAGCCAAGCAAGCTCAGGCTTCTTCCCATCGAATGATCTCTTGATGCTCTATTAGGCTTGTCCGTTCTCTTCTGCTTCCATCATCCGGCGCAGCTTCTGCTGTATACGCTTCTCTTTACGCCTCCGCTCCTTGTCCTCCATTTGCAGGGCTCGCAGGAGGGAGAAGCACATCCCGATCAAGACGAGCGCAAACGGAAGCGCGGCCACAATAGAGGCGGTCTGCAGACCGCTTAGCCCGCCGCTTAGCAGCAGCACGATCGCAATGAAGGACTGCAGGATGCCCCAGGTCATTTTTACCTTCAGCGTCGGATTCAAGGTTCCGTCCGAGGTCAGCATTCCAAGCACAAAGGTCGCGGAATCTGCCGAGGTAATGAAGAAGGTCATGATGAGCAGCGTTGCGATAAAGGCAATGACTGCACCGAGGGGCAGATGCTCCAGTGTAATGAACAAAGCAGTGGTCGTGTTTTCTTTCACGGCTTGGGCAACGTTCCCAAGATCGAACAATTCCTGATGCAGTCCGGTTCCGCCAAACACCGAGAACCAGATGAAGCCGAAGGCACTTGGCACCAGCATCACATAAATAACAAACTCCTTAATCGTGCGGCCTTTGGATACTCTGGCAATAAAGGTGCCCACAAAGGGTGCCCAGGCGATCCACCATGCCCAGTAGAAGAGCGTCCACATCCCGACCCAGGCTCCCTGCGAGAAGGGGGTCAGCCTCAGGCTCATGACAATGATATTCTGGACATAATTTCCGAGCGTCGTCGTGAAGGTGTCGAAGATAAACGCAGTCGGTCCCGCGATCCATACAAACAGCATGAGCAGCACAGCAATGACCAGATTGGTGTTACTCAAAATCTTGATCCCCTTGTTCAGGCCTGTACTCGCAGAGATCAGGAACAGCACCGTTACGATCAGAATGATGATCACCTGATTCCGCGTGGAATCGGCCACTCCGAATAGATGATTCAGGCCGCCGTTAATTTGCAGTGCGCCCAGACCCAGCGAGGTCGCAACTCCAAACACGGTAGCCAGAACGGCGAGAATATCGATCGCTTTGCCGACCCAGCCGTTGACGACACGCTCCCCCAGAAGAGGAATAAACGTGGAGCTGACCAGACCCTTATAATTCTTGCGGAACTGAAAGTAAGCCAGCGCGAGCGCAATGACTGCATAAATGGCCCACGGATGCAGACCCCAGTGGAAAAAGGAATATCTCATCGCTAAACGGGCGGCCTCTACCGTCCCTCCAACCGCGCCCTCCGGCGGAGCCAGATAATGAGACAGGGGCTCAGCCACGCCCCAGAATACGAGCCCGATTCCCATCCCGGCGCTAAATAGCATGGATAGCCAGGACAACGTGGAATATTCCGGTTCGTCGTCATCGTCGCCCAGCCTGATATTGCCGAAGCGGCTGAACGCCAGATACAATGCAAATACGAGAAAAAACAAGGTGGCAATCAAATAAAACCAGCCGAAGTTCTGAATCGAGAACCCGTATGCCCGATCGGCTACGCTAGCTAGCTGGTCGGGAGCAATGGCTCCCCACAATGCAAACAGCACTGCAATAATAATCGTGATGGTAAGTACCATAGCTGTCCTCCGTTCTTCCCGCTGTCCGTGTTCACAGTATGTACAGGGCTCATGCTCTTATTCACCCTTTTTGAAAAAATAAGACACAGTCGGGGTTGTTAACCAGCTATATATTATACCATCTTTTTAGCAAATAAAAACAGCACCGACTATGATCCCCTCCGGCACTGTCTGAAAAATCTCCATAGCTCATCAGCTAACAACGGACGTATTTGCGTTTAAAGCCCAGCCTGCCTTTTTCAACCTCCTTCTGAATACTGTGATATGCATCAAGACGGCTTGTCTTGGAATTGCCACGTTTGACCTCTACGACGCCCACCTGCCGGGCTGTTTCTACAGCCTCCGCATGCAGCGGCACATACGAAATTCCTGCTGTATAAATGAAATTGTTCATTGCCGCTTTGGTTCTCTCCGGCGAGCTGTGGATGAAATCCTGAGCCTGCTGAAGCAGACCTGCCAGCTTGAGCCGGTCAAAGGCATCATCAGGACGGTTGCCCATCAGCCAGCAGTAACAGCTCCAGCCTGCAGACATTTTCAATTCTTCTCCGCTCTGGATCCAGCGGTCAGCGACCGTTTGAGCCCGCTCAGATTCGGCGAGCGTGACGGCAACAACATAATCCGACAGCATATAAAAATACGCTCCTTCTATCCAGGTCTCAAAATCCGCTTCTGTCATGACAGCAGGATCAGCAATGATGCCAGCGAAATACATCGCATCGTAATTACCTGTAGCGTACAGCTCGTCAGCCAGGGACTGATTGATTTTGATTTGTTTGGCCAGCGGCTTCATGGCACCTGTTGCCACCCCGAACAGCGGCTCGCGAGCGCCTTGGGACAAATAGATATTTCGGGTACGTTCTTTGCCAAGAGACGACAGCTCCTGCATGACCGTGGATCGCTCCATCGCTTCCACCCTCCTTGCTTGTGTGATTCACCCACTCCAGAATACTAATCTGAACGTGCGGCTGAGCCTTCTCAAAGCTTAAGCACATATTTAACTTGTGTTTTGCTTTGACCTTCCAGCACTTCATGTTTCTCCTCCGCAGCATAGAAGCCGGATTTTTCATAAAAAGGGATAGCTATACGATTCTCTTTCGCCACCCAGGCAATCAGCACGCCTGACTTCAGATCATGAGTATACTGTCTCAGGAATGCCCGGCCAATCCCACGCTGATGATACCGGGGCAGCACATACATTCTCAGGATTTCATGCTCTCCCTCCTGAAGCTGCCTTCGCTGTGCAAAGCCGGCAAGCTGGTGATCCAATTCCGCCACCAGAAATCCAGGAAGCTCCTGCTGCTTGTCCTTCTCCAGAGATCTCCTCAGACTGTCTTCAGCGTAAGCATGGCGCAGGAAATGATCGATAAAGCTTGGAGAGTAAAGCTCTTTATACGTATGCAGCCAAGCCTCTCGGGCAATTCGCTGAATCTGTGAAATGTCTTCGATCTCTGCACTTCTAATCGTTATCATGAAGCTTCTCCTTCGTGATCCTGTCCAGCTTCCGGTTGATCGAATCTAACGAACTCTGCAGCTTTCTCATCTGCTGGAGTCCCGAGTACTGATTGCTAATTACTCCGGCGAAGGCAATGATTAGAACAATGACAATAAAATTCATTTCTCTCATCCTCTCTTACGAGATGTATCTCAGACTATTTATAATGCTTGTACCAAATGCCTGCACATTCTGGAACGGTCGACCATTGATGCTCTTTGATCCGGGCTGCGAGCTCATCTCCGAAAAAGAAAGTCATCATCTCCACAGCCTGCTGCGGGTGATCATAGCTGTAATCCATACGGATCCAGCGGTGTGAGAATTCGTAGTGCTTCTCTAGTAAGGAAAAATAGGACTCCAGGAAATCGGGTGGAGCAGGTGTGGTGGTGCCTGTGCCCAGCGTTTCAATAATTATCACGGTGCCCTGCGGTTTTAACACTCGCTCAATCTCTTGCAGAATCCGCTCTAACTGTTTCGGACCGTCCTCAATGCCGGAGTGAGTCAAATAGCAGATGCTCCACCCGGAAACGACCAGGTCTACAGAGGCATCAGCTAACGGAAGCTCGCGATGATCGGCTACGCACGTGCTCCAGTTTTTGGGGATAGACAGATTGTTTAGTTTCTGGTCCAGCCGCTCCAGCATTGCTGAAGATACATCGGTACAGACCACCGATTGTGCCCGGGGCGCGATGGTCGCGGCCAGTCTGCCTGTACCTGCACCAAGATCCAGCACGTCCAGCCCTTCTACAGGCCGAATGTCCCTGATGATTTCCAACATATCCGGCTGCCGAGCAATCATGTCTTCATACATGTTCGACTCATTATCGTATATACTTTTATGATTTGCCATGTATCATTTCTCCTATCCTTGGATGGTAACATCAAGCATCATATAGAGCGGTCTAATCAACTGCCAGGTTCATTGGCTATCCCTGCTCTGCTGGTTGTGCTCCTCGTGCTCTTCATGACAGTGCGGACCGGGGCCATCACTTTGAGCATCCAGCCACCATTCAGACACACAGTAGCGGTCATTTGTTTCAGGACCTTCGGCAAAAAACACACTACGCATCGGCCCCATCACATAATTACGCCCGGATCCCGGCAAGTGTATTAATGTCTTTTGGGACTCTGCTTCTGATTGAAAATCTGATTGAGGATTGCTTTTACCCATTAGGCAACACTCCTTTCATTATGTATGAACCTGATTTCAATTGCCGCAGTTCTATGTTAGATGAAGTTCATATTTGACAGCTTATGAGTACCTGTTCATTATTTCTTTTTTAAATACTTGAATCGGCTCTTCATAATCAATCGGTTTATAGATCATGCTGTTTAACATTGCACTGAGGTCATGGGTGTGATCAAATCTCATAGTTTGGCTATAAAAGCTCATTTCATTCAAGGTTCCGAGGACGCTTCGGTCATTCGTTTTCCCCATGCTGATCTCTCCAGCCTCCAGAAAATACTGCTCTACCAGCCCTCTTCTCACACCCTCCAGCTGTAAATACTCTTTGACTCCAGTGACGAATGTCTCCTTCAGCTTTGCCACTTGCCCGCTTCGAATTCCGTCAACGAGGAAGCCCAACCGGGTTGCGTCATTGACAAAAATGATATGTTTTTTTTGTAGCTGCAATAGATTCGCATGCCAGCTAAAGAATGGATAGGTATGCTCTAGCTCCACCGGGGCTGTTTTCATATCTTTAAGCAGCTTTTGAGTGCATTTCAATGCCAGCATCGACTATCGCTCCTTTGGGTTTGACTAGGTGTAGTATTCCTGTCTATCATACCCTATCTGAAAGCGTTTAGCTGTAAAAATAGGCGGCAACTACAGAATAAACCATCTAGGGCTTGCGCCCGAGGTGCGCCCGGGGTGCACTTGTGGTGCGCCGCAAGCTAACGGTTGTCACAGGTGCTATTTAGTCCTTTTCGGGAGCGCCCCCATTCTAATGGTTGTGAGACACGCTAATTGAGTCTATTGGGGACCAACCGCACGTAATCAGGCACATAAGCTCTGTCACAACCGTTAGAGTTACGTAATCAGCAAATTAGCCGCAATAAGCACTCTAGCAACCGTTAGCGTAACAGCGCTGCTTGGCGCACCTGACGTGCGCAAGTGCCGAACGACTACGACTCAATACGCTTGCAGTAAACGATGCTCACAACGACAACGACAACAAGCACAAAGCCTGCACGCCACAATAGTGACCTGCAGGCTTCGCTATAAAACTAGCTGCCTATTTCAATACGGACTGCTCCAGGCACAGCTTGACCAAGTCATCGACATCAGCGGTAGCCACACACTCCACAGTATCAGAAGCGCCATAGTAAATCTTCACTTCACCGTCATCCTCCAGAATCATGCCTCCTGGATCGAAGCCGATTAACGTCTCTGACTGCTCTGTAATCGCATCCAGATCGTTGGCAGCCTCAATGTGATAACACCCGGCAACCGTAAGGACAGAGGATGTCATCTTCGCTGAAGAAGCTGAGCCCCCATAGCTCTGCACATTGTCGAAATTCACACGATACTGTGCGACATCCGCTTGGTAATAAGGTGTTTTTTCCAGGTTCTGATCGATGAATATTTCAAGCGAGTCCTCCTCCCACGGATTGCTGCTGGCATCGCTTAACAACGTATCGCTTACTTTGGCGAAAACATATAAAAACTGCCCATCCCACATCGTTTTGACATTTGCAGTAGCACCGCTTGACCCTTGAATCCACTGACCTGTCGTCATTTCCACGGCGTTTGACCCAATAATATTTTTAGCTCATTTCCGTACTAAAACGGATGTTTTGCATATAAAGAAGCGCCGATGCTTGAAAGCAGTGTCGGCGCTTTTAGGTGTGACTGGCCACGTATGTATCCGATGAAATAATTCTCCTTCAGCAGTTCAGCGCGGCCGCCTATCACTTACGCTATTTTACCTGAATCGACTTTCGAGCCGTCTCTATTTTGTAGACCTCACTCTTTCCTCCGTTTTGAACCGAAAATTCTGCAATCCCCGAAATTTCGTAGGTGCCCGGTTTTTTAATCCGGTATTGAGACTTTTCTGAAATGATATCCCCCTTCGACATCGGACGCACAACTCCAATATCCTCTCTTGCAATCGAAGAATTGATCACCTTGCCGTCACTGTCCCATATAACATAGTAATATGCCGTGCTTCCCGTTGTAATCTCCAGATCCCGTCCAGTTTTATTTTTCAACTCAGCAGAAATTACAAATTCCTCATTTGCTTTCACCTGCTTCGGGATAGAGATCTGAGCTGCAAAAGGTTCGCTGTTAACATTTTCTGAGGCAGATGGGGTGGGTCTCGACTTGGCAGCTAGGGGTTCATTCGGTCCTGAAGAATGGCACGAAATTACGGCCATCAAAAGGAGAACAATCAGCTTGTTCAACATAAACACCTCCAACCTAATTGACGTCACGACAGATGGTTTTGTTTCACTAAAAATTGGTATGAATTTAAAAAAGAGGTGTCAGGTTTCGCCTTAAATCATCGTTATATATTCAGTAGCCCTTTATAGGAGAGTGAACTGCAACTTGATCTGCATCCGGCTACAATCCGGGAGTTGTTGCAGAGCGCAAAATTAATAGGAAGGGAGAATGGAGTTATTATCTACCGTCCGCTTTGCCAAATTTCCCAATCACCCCATTTCAATACGAAAGGATGTTGAAAGGAATGTTTGTAAGAAAGTATATACTCCCTGTTTTCCTGGCAGCTTTACTCCTTTGCAGTTCAATCACTTCTGTACATGCAGAAAGAAGCTCCAATCCTGAAGCAAAGGCTTTTTACGGGACACTCTCCGAAATCCAGGCTGTAACTCAGCAAAATGAATTGAACGAGATTCCGTATCCGATTGATTTGACTACTCCTCCAGAACTATTAAAGAACAGCATTGTGCTTGCCGAGTATGCCGAGAAACAGCGAGTGAGAGCAGACTTACCGACCATCAAGGAACTAATTGAAAGTGACCCCACCCGTTTCTCAGGCCACTATTACGATGCCGATATCGGCACAGTAACCGTTCTGATTACGGAAGATTCGGAATCTTTGAAGGCATTAGTAAGAAAATCATCAAAAAACGGAGATAAAATAAAATTTGAAGTAACCAAATACTCGTGGGCGGATATTACTGAAGCGAAAGAAAAAATCAAAAGAACGGTCGAACCTGGAACGGTACTTGCGCTCATTCCGGATACGATAAACAATAAGCTAATTGTCGCCTTAGACGAGAAATCTAGCACACAAACACAATTGAAGCAAACCGTTTCATCACTGTTCCTTGAAAAGTCAGATATGCTTGTCTACACAACCTTGCCCGCCTCCGCATTAAAAACGGAAACCGATAATACACATTGGGGCTCTACTATTCCAATAGGCACAAAAATCGGTGGCAATTACCGTCAAGACCCAGCGGACCCAACACAAATGTTCTATGGCGTATGTACGAACGGATATTTTGGCGTAAATGCTGCTGATCAAGACGTAATGGTGACTTCTGGTCATTGCCAAACAGCAGGCACGGTTAGTGCATGGTACCAGCCGACATGGGCAACGAGTTCGATAGGTAATTTCACATTCAGGACTACATCTCCCGGTGACGGTTCATCTGCGGCTTCCGATTCCGGATATATTACTTTAAATTCTGGAATTTCCCCAAGAGCGCGGGTACCGTACCCTACTTCAACCAATATGGCTATGGTAACAGGTGTATACGTAAGCGATACTGTAGGGGACACCGTCTACATGAGGGGAGCAAACAGTGGAACAACGACTTCAGGCACGATCAAATATTCGAATGTTGATGTTTGGTGGGGTTCAGAAGGGTACGGTTATAAAAATAACGAAGTCCTGGCCTCTGGTTACACCTCGATAGGAGGAGATAGCGGCGGGACAGTTTTAACTAATTATGCTTATAACAATAATCTTTCTGGATGGACCTTCCAACTAGCAGGAACCCATACAGGAACGCTAACAGTACACCAAGATTTGCAGAGCGGTATTAAAGCAGGAACCTATAAAGTTTACGAGCCGTTATGGACAACTTATTCTGACTTAGGCCTTACTGCACTTTATCTCATTGCTCCTTAATTTCGATTCCCCGACAAAAAAGCTGCGGAATCCTGTGTCCAGGATCTGCGGCTTTTTGTTGTGTCTGGCCATGAGGACTTCATTCGGATGCGTTTCTTTCTCTTGCAGCAGTTCAACACGGCCTTCGATCAATTCCTTCATGATCCCTGCTCCCAGCCTGAAGGCATAAAATAAACGTGGCCGTCAGCTCCATTTCCCCGATCTCTGCCCGCAACGCCAGTACTTCTTCGAGCTGCGCAAATTCCGCCGGCACAAGACTCTCCCGTAAACGCTGCATTCGGTCGGAAATGGTTTGACTGAACTCCTCGTATAATGCATCCTTCACAGTAATCTTCTCGTTAGGTGCCAACTTACCCTCACACAGTATTTCCAACAAACTCTCCACAATCACTTGGGCATTAATCAACGAACCTACAGTGATTATGAACGCGGAATCCTGGACTTCCCCACGGCGTTATTAATTCAATTGGCCAATTATTACGACACAAACATCGATTACATGCTGGGCAGAACAGACTCGAGTATAGACTCCTCCTGATTACCGTTTCTCAGACTCAGCACAATCGCCTGTTCTTCTTCCAGGGGGTACGGGGACTCTTGTTCCAGCGCAGGCAGTTCTTCAATACTGATGGTTCGATTACCGCCTTGCACAAGTCGGTAACTTAATGCTTCCTGGGCATCATTGAAGGGCTTATGGACGGAGTATATATCGGGGCAAACGGATCCGATCAGGCCTGGTGGGGGGGGCGCTCGAAGTGCGCCGTAAGCTAACGGTTGTCACAGGTGCTATTTAGTCCTTTTCGGGAGCGCCTCCATTCTAATGGTTGTGAGACACGCTAATTGAGTCTATTGGGGACCAAACCGCACGTAATCAGGCACATAAGCTCTGTCACAACCGTTAGAGTTACGTAATCAGCAAATTAGCCGCAATAAGCACTCTAGCAACCGTTAGCGTAACAGGGCTGCTCGGTGCACTTAACGTGCACAAGTTCCGCAAATAAAGTATTCAAGCTACAGAGGGTAAATCGAGTAGGAGGAGGCGCCTAGCCTCCGTCCTCTCACACCACCGTACATGCGGGTCCGCATACGGCGGTTCCAAAAGGTTAACAAAGCTCCAAATAACGAGAAAGCAAACTTTTCAGCCCTTTCGCTTCCCAATAGGAAATTGGAAGGGCATTGTTTGTGTTTCGAGACATTTCCCACGCTCCGCGTCTGGAGTTAGCCATGACAAAACATGCCCATTCTGGGACACCGAGTGCCCGGAGTTCTCGGATACGAGTACGTACCCGTTTCCATGGCTTCCAGAGACACATACGTAACCTGCGCCGAATCCACTGGTCGAATTTCTCGCAGTGACCTTTTGCTGAGGCTAGTCGGAAGTAGCCAATCCAGCCGATGAGATAGCGGTTTAGTTGCATAATCCGGTTTTCCATAGACATCGATCGCGTTCGGTTCGTCAGCTCTCGCACCTTCTCTTTGAATCGCGAGATGGTTTGTGGGGCTAATCGAATCGTCGCTTTCTTGTCCCTCAGGAAACTGAATCCGAGGAACTTACGGTTCCAAGGGCGATCTACCGCGCTTTTCTCTCGATTCACTTTCAGTTTCAGCTTCCCTTCTACGAAGCGTGTTACCGAATCCATGACGCGTTCTCCCGCACGTTTACTCGCAACGAATATATTGCAGTCGTCCGCATAGCGGACGAATCGCAATCCTCGTTCGGATAGCTCTTTGTCCAAGTCGTCCAGCAGAATGTTCGCTAAGAGCGGGCTCAATGGTCCGCCCTGCGGCGTACCCTCTCCCGTTTTCTCGAGCACGCCATTTGCCATAACTCCTGCATTTAGGTAGGCACGAATGAGCTTCAACACATATTTGTCCGTCACTTTCCTTGCCACCCTTGCCATGAGCATGTCGTGGTTGACTCGGTCAAAAAACTTCGCTAAGTCCAGGTCTACGACCCAGCGGAAGCCTTCTTGGATGTAATGTTGGGCTTGCTTTACCGCGTCATGCGCTCGCTTCCCAGGGCGAAAGCCGTAGCTATGCCTTGAGAAGTCCGCGTCGAAGATCGGGTTCATCACTTGCAACAGGGCTTGTTGAAGAAAGCGGTCCATCACGGTCGGGATGCCGAGCAGCCTCACGCCGCCTCCGGGTTTGGGGATTTCCACCCGTTTGACGGGCATGGGTCTGTAGGTTCCCGCAAGGAGCTCGGTCTTCACCGTCTCCCAATGTGTTTTCAGGTAAGCTTGTAGATTCGCTACCGTTACGCTGTCCACGCCAGGCGCTCCTCCATTCTGTACCACTCGCTTGTAAGCGAGCCTGAGGTTATCTCCTCTGAGCATTCGTTCTAACAAGTCGTTATTCGCTTCGCGAGAGGAAGGGGCGACTTGTGCCGACGAAGAACTCGGCGCTCCGACATACCCTGACGGCTTCACCGCTTCTCTTTGCCGCGAGCTCTCTTGCGAGATTTTCTGCTGTCTTTGCTCTTCATGCGAACGCATCGGTTTCCTCTCTCCTTTCGGTTCGGCCCTTCCGGTTTCCGGCGTCCCGTACCCCGTACTATGGCCTCTGCTGACTCCTGCGGATTCAGCGCGGCTTCTCAGCCGCGGTTACGAAATAACTTCGCGTATTCCGCAGGTCTCCCCAGATAAGAACGTCATCTTTCTGCCCGCAACCACTGGAGTTTACAAGCGTAGCCCTTGGCGACTTCGGATTTCGTCATGTGTGGGTGACTCATCCGACTACTCTTGCCTCTAATCCAGTTCGTGTACCTTGGCTCGTGCATTTGCCTCCAGCTTCCTTCAGATTCTGCCTCACAGCAGACACCCTTGCTCTTGGCTAACGGTAGGCGTTCGCCAGCCCCCGTTCGGGACTTTCACCCTAGAGATGACGCCCATGCTGGGCGTACCACGAATAAGGCCGCCCCGGGCGGCCTTGATTCGCTCGTACAGATCGCTGAAAAGACAAGGCGCGGAAGAAAAGGAAGGCTTAACGGACGGCTGCTGACTGCTTGCGGCTGTTCCCTTTTTTCCCGACTGGCCTGCCGTGTAATCTTCTCAAACCGCTGAGATCTAATAAGCTGAATCCCACCTTCGAGAAGATGGGCAGCAGGCAGAACATCAGAGTATCTGTAACCTGGGAGGTCCATCCGAAGCCTGAAGGCCCAATGATCCACAGGGTAGGGTATCCAAACCACAGAACAGTCAGATAAGAAGCAGTCATGAGAAAATGCTTGTATAGACTCGGGTTTTGGCTTCGGGCAATGATGCGCAAATGCACCCATATGACATACATAATGATCAGAAACGCGGCGCAGCCCAGGCTGTACCACACGTATTGCTCCGGTCGCGGGGACAGGTCTGCAATTAACCCCGTCAGGATCATAAATACATCTGCAGCGACAAGGCCCCACAGGATGACCCGGTCCTTGGGAACGGTGCTCATAGCGGTGGTGGCAAGGGCAACCAGCAATAGAGGAGTGGTGACGATCCAATCCAGATACCGTGCAAAGTAAATCAGATGGCCGTCTTTGACGATGTGACCTTGTCCCATAGCCATCGACAGATAGGCGGCCCCGGACCACACTGGAATGATAAAGGCTATCAGGTATTCGTAGCGTGGAACCTGCTTGCGGTTAAAAGACCATACCGCGAAAATAACGGCACCTGCTGCCATCACCGCTGCGTAGCCCCATAATATTTGCTGTTCAATAGGATACTGCATTTGTTCACCTCTTTTTTGTTACCATTATGTCCTTCCTTGTCTGACTTAAATCCATGCTCTCCGTTTCTAAATAAAGAGACGCACTAAAGCTTGACATTATAATGGCAGCTGTGATAATCTTAAATAGTTAGAATTTCAACCTGAACTCACATATTGTAGAGGGTTATGATTTTGATGATAACCTTGTACAATATGTGATTTTTTTTTGGAATTGTAAAAATCAAATATATGGAGGTAATGAATCATGCAGCAAGGAACAGTAAAGTGGTTTAATGCAGACAAAGGTTTTGGTTTCATCGAGGTAGAAGGCGGAGACGACGTATTTGTGCACTTCAGTGCCATTACTGGCGACGGCTTCAAATCGCTTGACGAAGGTCAGCGTGTAGAATTTAATGTAGTACAAGGCAACCGCGGCCCACAAGCCGAGAACGTTGTTAAACTGTAAATCACGGTTAGAAAGTCCCAAACCTAGTTTTGGGGCTTTTTTTTACTCACTTCATGACTCCAAAAGAGAAAGAGGGATGCTGCTTGTACTATTCGCGGAAAAGACCGATGGTGGATCTTCCGGAGGAAATGACAACGATATGGTCATGCACTAATGAAGAGTGCAACGGATGGATGAGAGATAACTTTGTGTTTCTAGTTCAACCGGTATGCGGCCAGTGCAATGCCTTGATGGAGAAAAGCGAGAAAATGCTGCCTATTATAGCGAATACAAGTCCTAATCAAACAAAAACCACACGTTAGTAATAGCGAATATGCAGGGGAAAACAATCCTATCATGACTCGCCTTTATACCTGGAACCCGCTCAGCGAGCGGGTTTTGCTTGTTTAATATCTTGGATAGTTCATTTCCATGATATCCATAAACGGAACTTTAACCAATCCTTCATTAGTTTGAATATGTACCCTGCCTGTTCTTGGGTCCATCGTTACGATCGTCCCTGTAACGGTTTCTTCCCAGCCCCAAACTGTAAGCACAATCTCTGACTTCTCGTTATACGCCTCTGTAAGCTGATTTCCGAGTTCTTCGAGTACAAACTCATCTCTGGTAGGTCTTTTGGGTACCTTTGATTTAGCCATGCTGCAGCCTCCTGTATGGGTATTCTAGATAGTCTTCGCTCTAAACATGATACGCTACTCCTATGCCGCACACAATAACTTATACAGAATCCGCTTTTACGAGAATATATTTGCTTTGTTGTTTGTCGTTTGGGTTCGGAATCATGAGTTTATTAATCCGCTGCCTGAAGTCACTCAATGAAAGAGTGCAGGAGGGATCTTTCATGATTACCGTGCTGATCGGGATGGCAAGGTATTGAAAAAAGGCCATTCTTTCAATTAGGTTCACATCAATTTTAGGACAAATCCGGTCTTTACATCTTTCTGAAAACCACATTCTTCGTAGAAATTATGTACTTCTTTTCTCTTCGATCCTGTCAAAAGCATAATTTTATAACAGCTAAGTTCCTTTGCATATTCAATTGCTCTTCTCATGATTCGCTTTCCGAGACCATTTTGCCGATAATCTGGATGAGTAACAACATTCTCAATTACTGCATACGGTCTTGCTCCTCTGGTTAGATTTCTAATCAATACTAATGTACATGAAGAAACAATCTCTCTCTCATGCTTTATGACAAATATCTTCATCATCTCATCATTCAGTATTTTATTCCAATGAGCTTGAATATCTGCTACATTAAGATCCGGATCATCTGGATTCAAATGCTTATAAAGTTCTAAAAGTTCAGATAATTCATCTTGATGGATGAGCCGAACTGTGCTGTTAATCATTATGACCCCTCGTTTATTAGTTATTACTGGGATAGTCTGTTTTAAAGGTTTCAAGTGACGTTTCTGCAGTCAGAAATATCCTCTTAACAAATGTCTTTAACCATAAGTAAGTGAATATCTATTAACTCATAACCCAATGATTTATAAAGATGTATCGCACCGTGATTGCTTCCAACGACCCCCAATGTCGCCTCTGTCTTTTGTTTCTCATCTCTCAAAAATTTAAGAGTTTCAATTATTGTCCCTCTTGCAATTCCTTGTCTTCTCCAATCAGGGTGAGTGAAGATTTGTTCTGTTGCACTTCTTTCAGAAGATATGCCCCAAGTCATACAACTACTAATGGGTTTACTATCATGAAATGCTGTAATTGTATTCCATTCTGGCCCACTCCTAAACCAATTCAGTCTGCCTAAACTCCAAGACTCTCCATTGAAGCCATCCTTCTCTGCTTGTAAATATAGTTTTCTCTCCTCAACGGTCTCCATAGCCCATCTCTTAATTTCAATTTCATTACTAACCTTGTACTCTGGGAGTGGTTTTGTTAAATCACGTCGCATAATCATGTAATTTAAAGAATGGTAGAATCCTTGAGCCAATAAAAAATCAATGGAATGTAGATCTTCATGAGAACAAGTACGGCTAATTTGTAATTGTTTATTCGGGTATGATTTACTGATTTCATGGGCTCGGTCAACAAGTTTATGATATATTTCTATTTCAAGATCATCGTATCCATCAGAATCGGTATCAATGATAAAACGATGCTTGTAATCAGGATCTTTTCCATTTCTATCAAGGTATTCGCAGGAATCCGTCGGCTCTAGGTGACCAGAAGCAACGACTTGATCGTTTATCTCTGCACAAAAAATATTTTCTGACTTGAAATCCGCATTATACTGATATGCCAGATTAAACACAAAATTGAATTTGCTAATAGCTTCAGCGTCTTGAAAATTATAATTTCGAATCTGATCATTCATGCGAGTTACTCCTTTAAACATGTAGTGTTGGCTAATGTACATCACAGACCAAGGGCCGAACGGTACACAGCGTAAATTCTCACATTTGCGGACCCCAAAAACCCATGTAGCCGAGCTTTTCTTTCACGTTCACGCTGTGGATTATTTTTTGGCACCTCATCAGGATTTGTTTCTTGCTCAAATCGGTTGCGGCGGAACAATTAGCGAATGTACCAAGCTTTATAAAAATCTTTAACAGATGGATACCTCTTATTCTTGTCAGCGTTAATCGCATTGCAGGCGACAAAATAAAGTTCCTTGCCAGCTTCCCATTTCTCATAGGTTCTATCAAGTTCTCCACCTAATAGCCCAAATGCAATAGCTCCCATATTGTATACATTGGTTCGGCTATCGATTTCAGCTCCTAATTCAAACTCTTCAGGAGACATGAACCTTGAAGATCCCCAAAGTCTGCCCATATTATTGAAAAATGGTTTTTTTTGATAAAAATCGATATCACAAATTTTAGTTTCATTATTTATAAAATCATAAAGAATACTTCCGTCATAAAAATCAATGGCTACATACCCTTTTTCTTCTACATACATATGAAAATTAAATATTGCTTCTAAATGACTGTATTCTCTGTTCAACTGTTAGATGCTTATATCTATAAAACGGGGAACCGGGATCTGTATATTTGGCTGGGGGTGGATACGACCAGTGAGGATGAAGGCATTCGCCATCAAACCACTTGAAAATAGCAACATAACCACCATCAACACTAAAATGATCCAGGAGTTCGATCAAACTGTATGCTTGAGTTCATCATAAATTGGAATTGCAGCTTTCAATCTCGAAACGGCTTCAGCAGGATCTCCTTGATATTCAACAGGCCTGGCGCCAGCGTATTTAACAAACTTCTTCTGCCCATCTTTCTCTACACCAAAGCAAATATTACCTGAATCCTGTTGATCAAATACTTTAAAAACATATCCCAAATCTTGTAACCAAATGATATCAATCTCTTCCTTAAGTTGAAATGTTACTTTATCAATGTTGTACACAAAAAGGCCTTCGATCATTTATTCCTCCTGTAATCGGTTTTATGAGTATTGCAAGAGTCTTTGCAAGAGTTCTCGTAACGTTCTTTCGCATTCACAAACCTTCATGCATTAAGTGAACAAAGATAACCGCTGATACGCAGGTTAATAAGTTTTATCCAACGTTCATGTATTTAAGAACCCGAGAGGCCCAAGGGAGCAACGTAACCAGATCAAACGGACTTAGCTTCGCAGGATCGTGAGCTGAATACGAGTCTGTAAAATAGATTGTGTAAACTCCCAAAACTATTAAAATGAAACATAGTAGAAAGGTTGGGAGAACACATGAGACTTTGGGATAAACAACAGCTGCGGGCCTTCATTAAGGAGAATAATCTGGTGACCGCGCAGGATGCACAAAACGCCTTGAAAGATCTGTTTGCAGAAACACTTCAGGAAATGCTGGAGGCCGAAATGGACCAGCATTTGGGTTACGAGAAGCATGTCGTGAAGAGCAAGCAGACAACAAACAGCCGAAACGGCAAGAGCAAAAAGAAGATCACCAGTGAATATGGTGAGCAGCAAATTTTGGTACCTCGAGACCGTGAAGGTGAGTTTGAGCCGTTAGTGGTCAAGAAACATCAGTCCAATGTGACAGGCATTGAGGACCAAATTATCGCCCTCTATGCTAAAGGCATCAGCACTCGTGAGATTCAGGACCATCTGCAGCAGCTGTACGGCCTCGATGTCTCTCCGACCTTCATCTCCAACGTGACCAATAAGATTATCCCTCTCGTGAAAGAGTGGCAGAATCGCCCCCTACAGAGCGTGTATGCTGTGGTGTTTCTGGACGCCATTCATTTCAAGGTGAAACAGGATGGGGCTATTGTCAACAAGGCTGCTTACATGGTCATTGGCATTGATTTGGATGGAAACAAAGACGTCCTGGGCATGTGGATTGGTGAGAATGAGTCTGCAAAGTTCTGGCTCAGTGTGCTCAATGAATTGAAAAATCGCGGTGTTCAGGACATTCTCATTACTTGTGTAGATAACCTTACGGGCTTCTCACAAGCGATTTCAGCATGCTATCCCAGCACGGAAATCCAAAAATGTATCATCCACCAGATCCGCAACTCCACCCGTTATGTATCCTACAAAGATCTCAAGAAGGTGACCTCGGATTTAAAGCCCATCTACAAGGCCACAACAGAGGAGATGGCTCTGCTGGAATTGGATCGGTTTGAGGAGATCTGGGGCGCCAAATATCCACTCATTGTCCGTTCCTGGCGCAACAACTGGGAAGAACTTGCCACGTTCTTTAAGTACCCGCCTGAGCTTCGCAAGCTTATTTATACGACCAATATGATTGAGAGCTACCACCGCCAACTCCGTAAAGTAACGAAAGGGAAAAGCATCTTTCCTACGGACGAATCGCTGCTCAAAATGCTCTATCTGGTGACGGTCGATGTCACCCGCAAGTGGACAGGCCGAGTCCAAAACTGGGGTCAGATCCTGCTTCAATTATCCGTCTTTTATCCTGAACGGATTGGCCAGCATCTGCCTTAAAGAGCATCTTCTTCTCTAAACAGGGGAACTCTTGATTTAGAGTTTACACAAACTTATTGACAGACCCCTGAATACACCTCTCTTTGTACATCTTCTTACGCGTATGGGCAAAGCCCGCAGCGCAGATAAAATGTTATTTTTTTGTAATCACTTCATTATCTTTTATGACATTGTAATTCCTTCTATTCCTATGACTCTTTCGAGTTCACTTTGATTCTTTGACATGATAACCCCTATTTTTTCATGTGCTACAGTAGCTAACCATACTTCCCCATTCTTTAAGAAGCATATATCTTCAAGTAATTCAGGTGTTAACCATTGGTATAAACGCTCTGTTTTATTTGTTAAAATTTCTTTTAATTCTTGATGGCAATTAAAATAATAAACATCTGCGTAATGTCCAAGTAAGGTTGTTCCCGGCCACTCTTCTTGTCTCTTTATTTCTTTTACATATGGCTTTATCTCTTCAATAAATTTTTCACCGTTTTCATTTAGATCATGCTGATCCCTTTTAACTAATAGAAACTCGTCACATATGCTAAAAGCTACATTTAATAACTCTTTATATGTAGTCCCTTTTGGTTCTTCAATAAATTTTTTCACAAGTTCTCCTTTTGATAGTTTTTTCCTGATTGCATATAACGTTCTTGCGTTCATGAACCCTCACTGGCTTCAGTGGCCAAAAGAAACGGCCGTGATGCAATTAGACTGCGCAGCGTTGTCCACCTGATTCGCTTCCTTGAAATCTCGCGCTGACCAAGCGGCGGCAGCCCCGTAGCGTGAATTTGTTTTGTTGGATGTTCGTGACATCTTGAATTACTCACACATTCTCTTCGATTAATTTCTTTAAGTTGGCATTTCTATATTCTAAAAATCTCTTCATATATCTCCTTAATAATAATTGCTCTGCCATCCTGCCAACGATTCCAAATGGAGCTTCAAATCTTAGAATATCAATCATCAATGTCTTCCCACCTTGTTCGATAAATTCATGTCGATGGATTAAGCTCTTAAATATTCCTTTTTGCATTTCATCAGTAAATCGCTTAGGTTCTTCATATTCTATTATTCTTGAAGTTAGTCTTTGTCTTACTAAAAGATGATTTGCTTCAAATGTGACCGTTTCCCCAAGTCCAATTCGACCAAACCTGACACCGTCAACAGCTAATTCTCTTGTATGGGGCCAAACAGTTTTAGTATGTAATTCAATATCTCTGGCATAGTCAAAACAAATCTGAATCGGCGCATTGATAATGATTTCGGTTCTTAGAGTAATCAATGAACCACCGCCTTTTTTGTGTTTTAGGCTTTTCACGAATTTCTGATTACGCTTCTGTTGGCGAACCGAGGGACGCATGTCCGAAGCGAAAATATATTGTTAACTGACGTCAATGACCTCTTCGATTTGCTTCTACACCAGTAGGGCTGCTCTACAATCAAATCCACTCTGATTCACACTTTCTATTAATATAGCTCCGTGTCAGTTCAGTTCGATAAAATTCTTCATACCATATAAAAAAAGCGCCCCTACTGCAACAAGTAATCCTGCAGCAATTATTACATACACAACGATTTTCTTTTCAGTAGATTTTTTAATTTTCATCTCCTCCTTAGAAAATTCGGCATTTGATACTCCTCCGCACTTTCGCACTTCAAAACTCTTTACCGATAAGGCTATCTAACCAAAGACTATCATAATACACTTTCAATACAATCCTATTGGTTTCAGTTAACGTCCAATGCGTGAATATGTTGTTATCAAAATCACCTGACATCCTCGATAATGCTACAAATGCTTCAGGGATTAAATAATCAAAAGTCTGAATACTATTCCTTGTTATCAGTTCTCGCCTTCTCTGAAATAACCTACACCAATTGTCTTTATCTGTTTAATAAGCTTTTCTACATTTTTGGGTGATTTCAATACTATAATCTTCTTATCTTGATATTTCATTAGCTTTTCCATAATTCCTGGAATTTTTGTCTTTTTAAAATTCCAGACCCATTTAATAAATTCAAAGTCCAGAATTTCAGGACAATCTTCATTAAGGTCTGGTCTTGTCTTTCCGTGATAAATGAGCCTTCTCTTAATTACTCTATAAGTAGTTATCCATCTTGAAAAATCTAAAAGTATTATTACATCCGCTTGTGTCATTCGTATATCAAGTGTTCTTCCATAATTCCCATCAATAATCCACGATTCTTCAAGCACAAGTCTTTCTTGAAAATTATCCCATTCATCATTAGATGTTGATATCCATCCTGGTTTCCAATAGTATGCATCTAAATGATATACGGGTATATTTAAAATATCTCCAAGTTGCCTTGAAAGAGTGGATTTACCTGCTCCACCAGACCCAATGATCATTATTCGCTTCATTTAAACTTCTCCTATGCATTTAGGATTTGCGAGAATTTCGCTTAACGTTTCTCATGTTCACGGCGATCCGCGACAGTCGGGTGTGTAAAGGCAACCACTTCTTCGAATTTACTTCTGGGACCGAGGACGAATGCCCAATGCGTGAATATGATGTTATAAAATGTCAGGGGGCCTCTTTGTATTCTCTTTCAAAAAGCACTTTAGTCCATGTATTCTTTATCATTATTATGATAATATTAATGGCATCATAATGAATGAGGTGGTCAGATTGCCTACGATTCGTCCAATATCAGATCTGAGAAACAACTTTAACTTAATTTCTGAAATAGCTCATCATGATGGTGAACCAGTTTTCATAACTAAAAATGGTCAAAGCGACCTCGTCGTCATGAGTCACGCTGCTTACGAACAACAGCAAGCACTAATTGAGTTGTATCAGAAACTTGCTATAGCCGAAAAGCAAAGTAATGATGGTATTGAAAGGAAAAGTCATGCTGAAGTGATGAAAAATCTAAGGAGTCTAATCAGTGGACAAAACGTATAATATTGAATACTTGCCCATAGCTGAGGAGGATTTATTAAATATCATCCATTATATCATGCTTGATAATCCAGAGGCAGCATTATTAATGGCTGACAAAATTGATCAATCAATATCTATTCTCGAAACTTTCCCGTATTGTGGTGCAATTCCAAAAGATACAAGGCTTCAAATATTAAACTATAGAATGTTACTCGTTGAATCTTATCTTGTCTTCTATGTAGTTTTAGGTGATATTGTAGAGATCCGCAGGATTCTACATGGCAAAAGAAAATATAACTTCTTGATGTAACTCATTATTTATGCCTTTCCCCTGATTTCTTATAACGTTCGTGCATTGACGAACCCTCACTGGCTAAGGTAACCTATCGATCTAGCGCAGCGATCTGGACCGCCGGGTCGATGACTTAGCCTTTCAGGGTTGTCTGTCTGGATCCGCTTCCCCGAAATGCCTCTGGCAAAACCAGTGCCGTCAGGTCCGCAGCGTGAATAACGTTATTATCTGATGCCCAGACCTTCTTTGAATTAGAATATGCATTCATATGTTTCTATAGACTTAAATAGTAATGGTAGAACTCTTTAACCCTCTTATATCCATTTCGTTCATATATTCTTTGAGCTCTTTCATTGTCGAATGCAGTTGACAATCCTAATCCTTTACCTCCTTGCTCCTTCAAAATCAGACTCTTGTCTATAAAACACTCTATAATCATTAAAGAGGTAGGATAATTCCTCCAGATCTTCGATTGTTGCCTGTCTAACAATTAAGGTGTTTTTCATTTCTTTCATTCTTTCTTTATGAGTTGTTTCTGCTTATATTCTTCGGGGTTTCAGATAACGTTTCTCATATTCACGGCGCTCGGCGACAGCCGGGAGTGTAAAGGCAACCACTTCTTTGAAATTTACTTCTGGGACCGAGGGCGAATGCCCGATGCGTGAATATCGTGTTAGCTGATGTCAATGCCATCTTCGAGGTTGCACCAGTTCTCTTTGTCTAAAATCATCTCAATCCTATTCCAGTTCTCTCCGTGTTTTGGCTGATAAACACTCTCTACTATTGAATCAATTACAAAACCGACCTTTTTGTAATATAGCTTGGATATTTAGATGAAACACATACAATCTAATTCGAACGAAAATTCTTCGAATCCTAACCGAACTATTTCCCTTAGCACTTTTGTCCCTATACCTTGACTTCTAATTTCATCTGATTTCAATAGAAACCTTCCCATTAATAGCTTCATTCTTATTTCTATCTAGCTGCCCCAATTGTACTGTTCCAATAATATCCTGGTTCTGCCTACCTATTACCTTGTATATAAGAGTATCTGAATTGGTTGTATTAAAACCATTAACGTAGTGTCCTTTCATTTGTTCTAAAGTTAATGGGTAATGTATGTACTTCCTGCCCATTGATAAATAAAATCTTGATCATGATTGTTAACCCATTCGACGATAAATGGAAAATGATTTCAGATAACGTTTCTCATATTCACGACGTCGAGAGGCTTAAGCTGCCACTGTCGATCAAGCGAAGCGATCGACACGCTCGGTCCGAAGGACTTAGCCTCGCAGATGTGTCTGGCCAGGTGACTTATCTTCTCTGCTATTTCTTCGGTCAGACCAAGGCGCGTTAGCGCCGCAACGTGAATATGGTATTATACGAAGCATCTGACTTCATTGAAATTTCCCTCAAATTCCTCTTAGAGTTCAAATTGTTCTATTATCATTTGTGCTACTATATCTGCTGTTAAATTTGTGTTATTGATCTTCATATAATTCTTACCTTCAAATTCTCCTGGAAATGAATTTAGTCTATGGTTTTCCAATGTTTTTAATAAATCTCTTTCAGATTGTTCAAAATTTCTTTTAGACGGTTTATGTAACAAACGATTATCACTTTTATTTCGTACTAATCGCACATCTAGGTCTGCTTCCAGTTCAACCAAATAAACAGATCCGCCCTTAGATTCAAATATATTTGATACGTTATTGATGTAATCCCAGTCTGCTGAAATATCCAGACCCCAAACATATGTGAATATCAATCCCTCTAAATCACTAGCAGCTACTTCCTCAAAGATTTTCTTTCTGAAAAGTCCGACTAATCGCTTTCCGGATTCACTTCCATAACTAAAAAAATGAGAGACAAGTTCGATTGTCATATGATTATGAAACAACTTCAGTTCCGTTTTTCTTTCTAACTCTTGGCCTACCGTCATCTTTCCGACGGCTTGAGGTCCGAATATGATTACAAGTTTCATAATTATCCTTTCTGAGAATGTATTTATCTTCTTTAATTTTTATTTATTTGTTTCCATATCTTTCATATAACCTCTTATTCACGAACTTCACGAATACGTTAATAATACGTGGCTTAATGAACTTCGTAAATACCCGTTTGGGAGGATGTTATGCGATGTGACTAAGCATCGACCTTTATTCCTTCTACAGATTTTTCTATATCGCTAATGAAACAAAATTAGAAGTCCAATGGACTCTTGATCCGTCTCGCATTTTTTACCGTCACATCCTAAGTTCCCGGAATTTATAACGAGGGAGGCTCTACTCCCAGTGCTCGAAATAAATCAGCCTGTTTTTGCGTTACCTCGCCCAAGATTCGACCGTGTCCAGGCGCTTCAAACCGCTCTATTGTGTCTAATTCATCCAGCAGCCCTTGCATTGTCCAGGAATCAAAGAGTCCGGCATCTTGCATGCGTTTCTTGACATAAGAAAGGTAAATAAGTGCAATAAATTCGACAAATAGCTTGCCATTTAGTGAAGTTTCCGAAGAAACTTGCATTCTGCGGAAATTCAGTCGCTCTTTCAAATTGCCAAATGCCTTTTCTACGATGTCCTTGCTGCGGTACAGTGACAATGCTTCATCGGGAGCTTTGACTTCATTGGAGAGCAAGGCAAAGTAGCCATAGTTTTGAGCCGCCTCCAGCATCTTGTCCTCTCTCGGTACAATCCTGCGGCCGCGCTTCGGGGTCTCGGTCACTTCGAAATACTTGGTGTAGTCCTTGCGGCAATGCTCGCGCAGATTGCCTTCCTGCAGATCTCGGTGCAGGCTCGTCAGATACTCATTCATATCCGCTTGGTCTCTGGCTGCTTTCTCCGGATTGTAATAGAGCAGGAGATAGGCTCGGCGCGTCTCTTGTAAGATATCGCCTTTGTACGGCCTCTCTTGCTCGTAGGCCCACTCGATTCTTTTGCAAATGCCGTAGGTGCCATACTGCGAATAAAAATTCGACCAGAGCTTGAGCCGCTCCCGTTCCTCTTCCAGATGTGCTTTCACGTAGGAGAGATTCAGTTTGACGCCGATGATAAATTTTTGATGGTTCTGATACAGATGATCCACATTTCGCTTGCTGTAAAAGCCCCGATCCAGTACAACGTTTACTTTCTTGTAGCCCATGATGTGGAACTCTTGCATGAGTTGCCGGACCGTCTTGACGTCCGTCACATGGCCGGGAAGCTTTCGGTAGTAGAAGGGCAGGCCCGATTCTTCGCCAAAGAGCAGGGCCAGATTGATTTGCGGCAACCGGTCATGCTCCTTGTTCTTTCCCTTCTTCACTTGCTTGAGAATCTCGGAGTAACTGGAAATCGTGGTAATGTCGAATGCCCAGTACTCCTTTTCGATGCGTCGTCTGCCTTGTCTTTCGAAAAAGGCCATGCGCTGCGCCTCTTCAATAGACTGGAACAGTTCGCTGCTTCGCTGCGAAGGAATGTCTGCTCCACAGGGATGAATATGCATGCGCTGCCAGTGAGAAAAGCGGCTGAGCGAGTTGTTTTCTTCCAAGATGAGATAGTAGGCGATAGACAGAAGCTTCTTGTAGCTGTCCGGGAAACACGCCTTGAGATCCGCTTCAACGCCAGTTTCCTGGCCGATTTGATCGAACAGGTAGGTTGCGCCGTAAAAACTGCGCAGAAAACCGGTAATTGGTACGGGGCCGCGCTTCTTGGCAGGGGCGCCTGACTCTGCCTCCGGCTCTCTCCGATACGCTCGGGTGGACACAATCTCTCCTGTCTTGGGATCGACTTTCCCGATGAGCGTCCGTTTTGCCCGAGACTGCTGTTTTTCTTTGTCCCAGTAGGGCTCGTTATTGTAGGCATAGGTAATGCCTGTCTTTTTATTCGTTTGATAAATGATAGCCATAATGAACACCAACCTCGTTACACATTTTATATGTATGACGAGGTAAAATCAACCATTTTTTTTAAGGAAACTCCTTGTCACTACGCGACTTTTTCGTTCAGCATCGTTACACAATCCGGGAACTCAGGGTCACATGGGTGTAACGCTCGGTTGTACGGTTGCTGGCATGGCCGGGCAGCTCCTGAATATAACGAAAATCTGTGCCCGCTTCAAGCAAATGAGCTGCAAATGAATGCCTTAGTACATGAACGCTCACTTTTTTAGCCGCATTTTTATTTCCAGCACGGCGGAAGGATCTTGTGGTGACTTACAGATTTCTAACAATGAAAAACCACCTCCTATACTACATGCCTGCTCAAAAGCACAAAAAAAGCCTGCAGGCCATCATGATGACCCACAGGCTTCGTGCTTCGCTGCCTACATACATAGGATAAAGCTTCTCCCGCTTAACAAACAAGCCGCTTTTAGTTCCGCCACGTGCCTCACGAGCAGCGGCTGTAGCCGCAGCTGCTGCACGTTTTGCAGCCCTCGATGTTGATCAATGTTGCACTGCCGCAAGAGGGGCACAAATCCCGCGAGCCGGCGATCTGCTCATCAGCCCCGTCCGTCTCAGCCCTAGCAGCAGCGCTCATCTCTGCATGAGTCTCGACTGCACCATCTCCAAGCTCTATGCTCATCTTAGCACCGCCTTCACCGCCTCCAGCCAGCCCCGTCCCTGCTGCGCAAGTCTCTCCTTGACCGCTGGCACTGACTGCATGCAGCTCCAGCGCCTTGGCCACGGCATCGGCAATAGATTCTACGCGGTTAACACCAAAGCCAATAGCCCCGGAACCGCCGATGCCTTTAAGATGCTTGATGAGCAGCTCCACCTTGTTGCCATGATCCCCATAGCGCAGGAACAGCGAGCAGACGCGCCCCAGAGCTTCCGCCATGGCAAATACATCAGAGCCTGCTTTGCCGACATTCAGGAAAATTTCTCCCGGGATACCATTCAAATCATTGATGGTAATATACGCCAT
This sequence comes from Paenibacillus algicola, assembly GCF_005577435.1. Taxonomy (NCBI): domain Bacteria; kingdom Bacillati; phylum Bacillota; class Bacilli; order Caryophanales; family Paenibacillaceae; genus Paenibacillus; species Paenibacillus algicola. Next base: position 2,880,935 of record NZ_CP040396.1, read on the forward strand.
GCCGAAAGGCGTGTTCATCTTGTAAGTAGCACCGCGCAGCACGGCAGGACGTCTCTTATACTGCTGATCCAGACTGCTTTTTCCACCGGCTGTTCCTGCCCCAGTCATTTCTTCCGCTGCCCTCTGCTCATGAGGATGCTGAATGCCGAAATCACCGGCTGTTCCTGCCCCTGCTGATCCACCACGGTCCTCCTCCGTCCCCCTTGAGGCCCCCGGCTCCGGAGAAACCACCTGCTCCCTCAATTCCGCATCCGGTCCGTCCCCTGCGGACTGTGCCGATGTTTCCTTCACAGACAGGTCCTGCTCCTTCTTCTCTGTTTGCAGCACCTGCACATCCCGGCTTCCGTCACGATAAATGGTCACACCCTTGCAGCCCAGGTCAAAGGCAAGCTCATACAGCCGCTTCGTATCCTCGATCGTAAAATCTGCCGGACAGTTCGCCGTTTTGGAGATTGAGCTGTCCACCCAGCGCTGAATGGCGGCCTGTGCCACAATATGATCCTCCGCCGACAGCTCCATCGCCGTCACGTAATAGCTCGGCAGCTCTCCCCCCGGATGGCTGTCCAGATATTCCTGAGCTATGGGCACGAGCTGCTCATCATAGCCTAGGCGGCTTTGGCGAAAATATTTGAATGCAAAGTAGGGCTCAATGCCTGTCGAGGTACCCACCATCGTGCCGGTGCTGCCCGTCGGCGCCTGTGTAATGACCGTTACGTTTCGGATGCCTTTGCTGCGAACGGCTTCGCCTACCTCCGGATAGACCTCAACGATATTTTTCATAAAGCCGCTCTGCAGATACAGCTCTGCATCAAAAGCCTTAAACGAGCCTTTCTCCATCGCAATATCTGCGGATGCCAGATAAGCCTCACGGGCGATAAAGCCATATAGCTTGTCCAGGAATTCCAGCGATTCCGGGCTGCCATAACGAATTTTCAGCTTGATCATCAGCTCCGCCAAGCCCATCGTGCCCAGGCCGATCCGGCGTTCCTTTTTTTGATTCTTTTCATTTTCCGGGAAATGATACGGCGTCGTATCGATTACATTATCAAGAAAACGTACCGACCAGCGGGTCGTCTCCGCCAGCTCCTCCCAGGCAACGTCCTGCTGGCAGTCATCGTAAAACCTGGATAAGTTTATGGCCGATAAATTGCATACACCCCAGCCTGGCAGCCCCTGCTCTCCGCACGGATTAGTACAGATAATAGGGTTAAAATACCAGCTGTTCGACATCTGGTTGTAATATTCCATAAACACGACACCCGGCTCTGCCGATTTCCATGCTGATTCCACAATCGTATGCCAGATTTCGCGAGCCTTGACGGTTTTGTAAGGAATGACCTTATGGCCGGCTGATTTCCAGGCATCCAGATCTCCGTTCCAGCTCTCGTCGTACGCCGCGTCGCGGGTGTCCGGAAATACCAGCTCCCACGATGCATCCTCCTTGACCGCCTTCATAAAGGCATTGCTGACACAGACCGAAAGATTCGCATTGGTCACTTCGCCCATCTTCTGCTTAACCGTAATAAAATCCAGCACATCGGGATGCCAGTCATTCATCATCAGCATCAGGGCCCCCCGGCGGCTCCCGCCCTGCTCAATCAGGCCCGTGGTGTAGCTGAACAGCCCACCCCACGACACGGCACCACTGGAGGCGCCGTTTACGCCGCGAACAAGAGCGCGGCGAGGGCGAAGGGAAGACAGATTGATGCCAACCCCGCCGCCACGGGACATGATCTCCGTCATTTCGCCCAGCGTTTTCATAATGCCGCCCCGGCTGTCCTGCGGGGAAGGGATCACATAGCAGTTAAAGAGCGTCAGCTCATCGCTTGCACCCGCCCCGGCTGCAATACGCCCCCCTGGAACCAGCTTCCAGCCATCCAGAATATGCCGGAATCTACGCTTCCATTCCTGCTGCAGTGCCGCTGTAGGCTCTGCTGACGCCATCGCGCCCGCCAGGCGATCCCACATTTCTTCCGGTGTACTCTCCACCGTCAAGGTCAGCTTTTCTACCTCTGTAGTGACAAGCTCTCCCGAGCGAGTCTTCACCGTAACGTGATCTCCTTCCCGCTCAACAATCTCACCGACCTCCTTGGCGGGAAATTTAGGGTCGTCCTTCGTCAGCACGAGAACCACATCCCCCACCTTGGCCTGCTGGACATCGCTATTTTTCCAGGCGTATCGGTCCAGAAAAATCTTCTCGCTAAGCCCCTCGAGCCTGTGCACCCTTTTACCCGTCATTCTCAACGACCTCCTTCATCAATGAATGGATCAGCACCTTATAATGACAGTCTCTGGTTATGAAGCTTCTTTTTTTCGTCCATACTACTTTTACACCGCATGCCCGGACACTTAAATCAAAAGGAGGAGATTCACCTGAACTCATCGTCATCGGACTCCAGCCATATTATTACGGATCAGCGCATCCCTGTTCCCCTTCACCTAGACCGAACCTGGCTTCATGACCTGAACAGCCGCTTGGACAAAGGCGGTCCCTGGGGAGATTACGCACTGTCCCGCTTAGCGCTGCAGGGTGAAGAGGCCTCCCTGGTCACGAGCTTTGAGGAATTGCAGTGCCTGAAGCAGATCGGGAGCCTGTCTCCTCTTCCCCACCAGATCGATACAGCTCAAAAGGTATTGTTCCAAATGTCCGGACGGGCCATTCTTGCCGATGAGGTAGGACTGGGCAAGACGATCGAAGCCGGCCTGATTCTAAAAGAATATATGATCCGCGGCCTCGTCTCCAAGGTGCTCATTCTCGTCCCGGCCTCCCTCGTGCTGCAATGGGTGCGGGAGCTCAACTCCAAGTTCGGCATTCCGGCCATCGCCCAAAAAAAAGCCTACTCCTGGGGTAATGACATCGTCGTCGCCTCTATGGACACTGCCAAGCGGGAGCCCCATCAGAACCTGTTACTCAATGAGGAATATGACATGCTGATCATTGATGAGGCCCACAAGCTGAAGAACAAGAAGACGACCAACTATCAATTTATTCAGAAGCTGCGTAAAAAATATTGCCTGCTCCTCACCGCTACACCCGTGCAAAATGATCTCAGCGAGCTGTTTAACCTGATTACCCTGCTCAAGCCGGGTCAGCTCGGCCGCCAGGGCGAATTCTCGGCCAACTTTGTCGTGGATAAGCGCCGACCGAAAAATCAGGAGCAGCTGAAGGACGAGCTGGCCAAGGTCATGATCCGCAATCGCCGGGGAGAGGGGCCGGTACAATTCACCAAACGATCGGTGCGTAATGCACTGCTCCAGCTCTCTGATGACGAGCAGACACTCTATGACGGAGTTACGTCATTTGTGAAGGATCAGTATCAGGCTGCCGGGGGGAATATGAGCAGCATGCTGTCACTCGTCACCCTGCAGCGGGAGGTGTGCAGCAGCCGCGATGCCGTCTTTGTCACCCTCGTGAACCTGGCCAAGAAGCTGCCCGAGGATTCTCCTGTCCGCGACCGGATCTGGGATCTGGTTCATTTGATTAAAGCCGTTAAAGCCAACACCAAAGCAGAGAAAGCGATCGAGCTCATCCAGGGCATGAATGAAAAAGTAATCGTCTTTACCGAATACCGGGCAACACAGGAGTATTTACTGAACTATTTCCGCGATCACGGGCTGACCTCCGTTCCTTATCGGGGAGGCATGAACCGCGGTAAAAAAGACTGGATGATGGACCTGTTCCGGGGCAAGGCCCAGGTTATGATCGCCACAGAAGCCGGCGGTGAAGGCATCAACCTGCAATTTTGCCACCATATGATTAATTTTGATCTGCCATGGAATCCCATGCGGGTGGAGCAGCGGATCGGACGCGTCCACCGCCTCGGTCAGCAGAACGATGTCCACATCCATAACCTGTCCACCAAGGGCACGATTGAAGAGCATATCCTGAGCCTGCTGCATGAGAAGATCAACATGTTCGAGCTGGTCATCGGCGGACTGGATGTGATCCTGGAGCGGCTGGAGAAGAAGGAATCTATCGAGAAAAGCCTGTACAAAATCATGCTGGAATCAAGCAGCGATGACGAAATCCGCCATAAGCTGGGCTCTTTGGGAGATACACTGCATCAGCTCAAGGAAGAGCTGGAATTACAGACACCCACGAACATCCTACGAGAAGAGGAGGCCTGAATATGAGCCTGTCCCCGCAGCAGATTCAGCAGCATGTTTCCGTATATTTAGATGCTACACAGTGTCAGGTGCTGGAGCGGTCTCCCCAGCATGTAACCGTAAAGCTGTCCCCTCAGGCGGATAAAATGCTGACGAACCGCCCCTATTATTGGGGCTTTATCGAGCGAACCGGTGCGCCGGCCGAGACATTATCCTTCACGTTTGTGTTTGATCCCGAAGCTTACGAAGCACAGCTTGAAGCCAAAGCCCGCGCTGATCAGACTTCTGGCTCTGGAGCCTCTGCTGCTCTTGCTCAAGACCCTTTGCTGTCCCGCTATTACGGCAGTGCTCCTGTTCCTATGCTTCCCGTGCTGGGGCCGGGGCGAATCCAGCGGGAGGATGTGACCTTCGGCAGCCGCCGTCTGCAGCAAATCTGGCAGGCTGCGCGCGAGGAAGGGCAGTATCTGTATCTGTTTGAGGAGCCGGAGCCGGAGGCCAGGCCCAAGACCAGATCCGCGGCATTGGAGCAATGGCTGGGCGTCTGCTTCAAGGTAGAGTTCAGCTGTGACCTCAAGCGGGAAGAGCTGCACTATGTGGCCATTTCTTTATCCCGAAAACAGATTGTCTCCCAGTTTGACACGCAGCTGCAGGAGCGAAGCTTATCTCCACGGCTGCCGGAGTATGTGCACATACGTCCAGCGGTGCTGTCCCTTGCTCAAGGAGCGGAGCTGCTGGAGCAGCATCTGCTGGAGCAGCTGAGCGAGCGGGATTACAGCTGGGCCTCCCAGGCGAAGGTCAGGCTTGCAGAGGAGCTGCGGATCGTGGACAGCTATTACGAGGAGCTCCTGAAGGAGCCGGACGAGGAGAAGCAAAGACTCATTCAGGAGCAGCATGAGGCTCGGCGCAGTGAGATGCAGTGGCAGTATGAGCCCAAAATCTCGCTGTCCGCCATCACCTGCGGTTTGTTTCATCTGCATTCGCCGGTTCATGCGCCCTCCTGAGCCTTCTCGCTACATTTAGCCAAAATCACACCTGCTTTTGCCGCATGTCCACCGACACGATGCAGCAGTCTTTTCAGGGCTTGTCCCCTACAATGAAGCGTATATTGAAAAAGGCGGTGTAGCCCGTGCCCATCCTTTCGTTTCTATTACAAAGCTCTGTCATCAGAGCCATATGCGCCCTGCTCTCCCTCAGCTTGTGCGCGGCACCTGCAGGACATGCCAAGGAAGCCCCGGCTGTCATTAAGCCCGGGCTTCAACCGTGTGCTGGCACACAAGTCCCTTCACCTAAGAGACTCAGCACCTTCATCAATCAGGCCGCCCTTTCCCTCGGCGTGCCTTCTGCCGTGGAGAGCTTCGCTCGCGAAAGCATTGAGCAGCTCTCGCAGCATCCGCCGTTCACAGGCTGGACAGAAGCCAGCGCTGATTACGTTCCGCTGGGGCCTGGCACCCATAGCTGGCTGGTCATGCTTCAGGAAGCGCAGGTGCCGATTGGATATCTTATCATTACCGCAGACGAAGAAGGCGGCTACATGCTGAGTGAATACGGCATCGGAAGTGATCTGCCCTACAGCCTGAACCGACTGGAAGATGCATTGGCTGCTCTCGGACTCAGCCTGCCCATGGATCCTAGGATGAATCAAGGAACATCCCTTACTGTGGAAACCTTTTATGATCCCTCCAGCCCTTTCTGGAGAATCTCTTCAGCCAACAGCCCTTCCCTGTATATCCACGGCATTACAGGCGATCTGCTGCCTAATACGGCATTCACCAGTAAGGCTCTTACTGGAGTCACAAACGAAGACGTTCATACCTCCATCGCTTCAGGCTTAGTCTCTTCCGCCTCGTCATGGGCTCCGGCAGCAGCTGCACTGGGCAAGGGCTCACCTGATCCCTATAGTAATTTGCTATGGAAGCTAGGTACACCAAGGCGCATAGTGACCGCAGAGTCGCTCCAGCCGCTGCTAATTGCACAAAGCCGCAGCGCCGTTATCTTTGACGCCGGGAAGCTGAATCCTCTTCTCGCTGGGCCGCTGTCATTGACGGGCTCACAGCTATGGTCCCGTGACAATCAAGTGATGATGTACGTAGCTGCTTCTCATCATGGCATCCGACTTCAACGCTATTTGCCTTCTGAAATTCTGATCGGACATGGACAATTCTATGTTCAGGCTCCAGAGACCGTACCTTCACTAAGCTTGGGCAGTCCCTGACTAGCCATCTCAAAGCGCCAACTCCGGCAGCAGATCACTTTAGCCTGGACGTTAGCGACGCCGTCGCTTGCGGGTTTTTTCCACCACATCCTCTTTCCAAAGAGACATTGAAAATGGCAGCATCCCGAACCAGCGGGTGCTCCAGGGCTCCTTCGCCATCCTTCTGCGCCGTTCTTCTTTGGGCGTTCCCATATAGCTGACGACGCGCTGTGTAATATATTTTATTAAATCATCACTACTGGCCATTATGACACCTCCTCCTTGAGTATAAAGCGTGTTCTTTCTTCTACAGGATGCACGGAACGCCTCCATTCTAGACCTTTAAGGCATGATATACCGGATAATGCGCATCCTAGGAGCAGATGATTATGAAGGAAGGCAGGTGCTCCTTGAATGCGTAAATTCAATCTAAAAGCTCTTCTGAGCCTGTGGGCGGCTCTTGTTGTACTGCTGGGACTGCTGCCGTCAAACTGCTGGGCTTCATCGCCTCAAACTTCAAAGCAGCTTCATTCTTCCGAAGACAGCAGCAGTCAAATACAGCAGCATCCGTTCATGCACCGTGCGGTGCTTATTGATGTCGGACACGGAGGGATCGACGGCGGCACCTCATTCCAAGGCTTATTGGAAAAAGATATCAATCTCGCCATTTCCCGAAGATTGTATATGCTGCTTCGCAGTGAAGGGATTCCTGCGGTACTGAACCGGGATCAGGATTATGCGCTTAGCGACGATAATCGCTGGCATGCCAGCCGCTCCAGGCATCAGCGGGATCTGTCCCAGCGAAAGCAGCTGAGCCATGAAATTCCGACCGCGATGATTGTCAGCATCCATGTGAATTGGGCCAAGAACAGCTCCAGAAGCGGCGGGATCGTTCTCCATCAGCCTGAGGGCCGCAGCACGCTGCTAGCCGGCTGTATTCAGCGGCAATTTAATGAGCTCTACCAGCTTCAGCACACCTTTACAGTCGGCAAGCCCTTTTACCTGCTGAAGCTGTCCGAGGTTCCCGCTGTCATTGTCGAAACCGGATTTATCAGCCATCCATCAGACCGCCAAAAACTGACCAGCCGGAAAGGGCAGGTTGAAATTTCGGAGGCGATAGTTAAAGGCATTATCAGCTATCTAACCATGTATGAATAATTGGTTATTCATACATGGTTTTGTTATACAAATCCATTATGTGTACCTAAAAATGATTTTATGTGATTTATTATGACATTTTATAATGAAATTCGTGATTTTCCCCTAAATTCTCTCTTTTATTTCCCAAAATTTATGGTAGTATAACTAACATATAGGATCATAAAAAGTACCATCGGGATCAGGGGGAGATCACCATGTTTGAGGGACTGAGAGTAAAGGAAGGCTTTCCGTTATGGAGATCCTGGCGCTTAAACCGCCACATGCAGAAGGATGTCGAGCACATTTTTGAGGGCATTGCGGAGAACCGCAAGGATTTGCTGATGTCCTGGACGACAGAGTACTGGGGGCATCTGGAGCGTCTGCAGCATGTAATGCAAGAATCCTTTACGGCTTCCGATGCAACCGCGAATGCCAGGAGCGGCCATAGCAAGCCCGAGCACTGGAGCTCTTTGTTGGGACAGGTCTATACCCGGGCGGCCGATTTTACAGAGCTGTTTATACTGGACCCTCAGGGACAAGTGCAATACTCCACGCATGGGGATCATATTGGCACTTGTTATGCTGCAGGAAGCTCTATCGGGGACGCTGTTCAGTATGCGCAGAATACGGCTGAAGGCCGGATGCTGCTAGGTCCTTACGCAGATTCCAGGACGCAGGAGCTGGGAGCGAGAAGCTCTTCTTTTCACGACGCCATGACGCTGCTGTTCATTCAGGTCATGCTGCATGAAGGGACATGTACCGGAATGATATGCGGCAGAGTACCGAATGACGTCATCGGAGACCTGATCCAGCGTGAATCGGGTCATGTCTATCCTGACTCCGGAGATAATTACATATTTATGGCGAAGCCCAGCTATCATAAGCAGATTCTTCCTGGTACCGCATTATCACGCAGCCGTTTCGAGGATCGGACCTTTACACACGGAGAGAACCTGAAGGACGGCGTTCACACGGAATACGGGACGGTCACAGTTAAGCACCACACAGAGCTGGAGCTTATATTCAGTGATCCCGCCACAGGCAGTCTGCATCCTGGTGTGGCCGGAACGATACAGAACGGGAGTAATTTATTTGTGGCTTATCCCGGATATCCCGACTATCGGCATATTCCCGTGATCGGTAAGGGAGTCACCTTTCAGCTCCCGCATTGTCCGGATGTATGGGGCATGATGTGTGAAGGAGACTTCGAAGAGGTATACCGGATTCGCAGCCTTGGCTTTCGGATGTTCAAGTCCCAGCTTATGTCATCTCTTGTCCTTGCGACACTAATATTCGGCATATTGTTTGCGGCTGCCTCCTTTACTTCTCCTCTCATCACGGCCTTCAGCGGCGGAGCCCTTTGCCTGATCTTCGGATTGGTAAGCTTCTTATGGCTCCGATCCCGTGAAATTAGCCGCGTAAGTGACCAAATGTCTGATTTGACCCGCTTCATTCGTATGAACGCCGAAGGACGGGGTGATCTGACTCAGCGGCTGGACCCCGGGCATTTTCAAGATGAAACACGGGAGCTGGCCAAATGGATCAATAATATGATCGACTCGCTGGAAGGAATTATGATGCAGGTCAAATGGACAGCCAGCGACGTTTCCGCCAGCCAGCAGACGATGCAGGATACTACCTCACTGACCGTTACCTCCGCAGAAAGGGTAAGCGGGAATGTACATGAGATGATTCGCAGCATGCGGATGCAGCTGCAGGACATTGATATTGCCCGAGAGAGCACCGAGAATATGAAGGAAGTTTTGCTGGAGCTGGAACGTCAGGCTCACGAGCAGATCGAAGTGGCACGCAGCGAGGTTCGGGGCATCGGCGACAAGATGTCTCATATCTCCACCCGAGTGGAAGAGAGCAATCAGAGCATTCGTGCTTTCGTGGAAACGGTTCAGGAAATTCGAAACGTACTGCATGCCATTGAGCAAATCTCTTCACAGACGCAGCTCCTTGCGCTAAATGCATCCATTGAAGCTGCACGGGTAGGCGAGCATGGACAGGGCTTTGCTGTCGTCGCCTCGGAAATACGCAAGCTGGCCGAGCTCACGAGCAAATCCACGGACGAGGTGAATGAGATTATCCGGCATATTTACCAGGACACCGAGAAAGCCTTCCGCTCAATGGAAGACGGAAGCCGTGTCATCCGTGAAGGAACACGCCTGGTTGCCGCAGCCTCTGAGCTGCTCTCTTCAGCGGCGGCCGAGGATCAACGGAAGCACCAGGCGGTGGACGAGGTGGTCAGCCTGATGGAGAAAATCGCTCTAGTCAGCAAAGAGAACCGCAAGATCTCCAAGGATGTCGAGCACAAAATGCAGGCTTTAACCTCCGACATTCAGAGTGTCCGGCACACCTCGGGCAGCGTGGAGGCCATCGCCCATTCCATGCAGCAGCTCGTGAGCCAGTTCAAGCTGACAGAGTCACGCATCCGCTAATCCATGCAGCAGCGCAGAACTTCATTCTGTGCTGCTGCTTTCTTTTGTTCTCTTTCCTACCTTAACGGCAATACATCTCTGCTCCAGCCGGTGCTCTCCAGCACGAGCTGTGAGATGCCGATAAATTCGACTCCTTGCCGCTGAAGTTCTGCAACGCTGTCACTCAGCCCCTGGGCCGTAATGAGCCCGTCAATCCCGACATGTCCGATGGTGACACAGTATTGATGCTTAGCACCATACTCAGAAGCCAGCTTGAGCTGCTTGACAACATGCGCTTTGGTATGGATATCATCCAGAAAAAGATGGTTGCTTATATCCGGCAGCCCCTTTTCAACAGCCAGCCGTCCGGCGACCGAGCGGTAATTCGTTTTACTGTCCACAAAAAACAACCCATGCTCCCGGCAAACCTCCAGCACCACCGACATGATCCGTTCATCTCCGGTAATCCTGGAGCCCATATGATTGTTCATGCCGACAGCATGCGGAACCTCCTGAATGGCCGCCTCCAGCGTCTGACGAATCTCCTGATGACTCATGCTGGTCGTGATGGCTCCCGGACCTAGCCAGCTTGCCTTGCCTTGCCTGGGCTCCATCGGCATATGAATGATGACATCATGACCCGCTGCATGGGCGCGTTCCGCATCTTCACGGCTTGTGCTCAGAAACGGCATCACCGCTGCCGTGATCTTGACCGGAAGCTGCAGCATCTCCTCGGTCCCCTTCTGGCCGCTGCCAAAATCGTCGATAATAATGGACACCTTTCCAGGCCGAAGCATTTCTTCCTCACCCTGCAAGAAGCCCTCCGCACTCACCCCCACAGTACCTGTCCAGCTTAACACTCCAAGAATCCATAACCACAATATAAGCTTGTTCATCACCTGCATCTCCTTCCACGTGCACCCATCCGGATTTGAATTAACATGTCCAGCGGAAAGACCCTTTATGTACCTGGCGGTGAAGAAACGCAGGCTACATTTTGAATAGCTTTACGGCAAAAAAAAGAATCATCTACTCAGAGAGTAGATGATTCTTTAAGGATGCGGAATATAAAACCCGCTCACACGGCAGCGAGCAGAAAAGGCGGCATCAGACGGCGAAAAAATGATGATGAAGATCGACCAAAACCACGAAACGGCTGGCCTCATGAATCTGGCCGTCATGCCTTTTGATTTTTTGCTCCCCATTCACATAACTCTTCCAAAACGGGTAATAGTGTTTCCGCTTTATCTGTGAGACTGTACTCGACTTTAGGGGGAATTTGAGGATACTCTTTTCGTTTCACCATACCATCTGCTTCCAATTCTTTAAGTTGTGAACTTAATGTTTTATAAGTAATAGCTCCTATCTGTCTTTTCAGATCATTAAAGCGAACCGATTGGTTTTCTGCCAGGAGGTAAATAATAACCATTTTCCATTTACCACCAATAACTGATAATGTATAACCAAAAGGTGTATCTTTAATATTTTTAACTTTACCTTTGTATTCCTCCATACTCATATGTACACTATCCTTTCTGATAGTACCTATCAATAAAGTGCGTACTATTTTTTTTATGTACTTTCATTCTAGACTAACCTTAATTTAAGTAAAGGAGAGAAAAAAATGACTAATGTCAAAACCTACAATCACGATCTTTGGGATCACGGAATATCCCAGGGATACTCCGTATACGGAACGATCTATATTTCAGGACAATTTTCCCACGACACAGCTGGCACGTTCGTTGGCGAAGGCGATATCGAGGCACAGACCAGGCAAACTCTGGAAAATATGGATCGCTTGCTGGCGCGATTTGATGTCACGAGGTCGAACCTCGCTTATGTGGAGATCTATTTGACAAACGCTCAAGAACATTCCGAGCCGGTCATCCGGCTGTTCAAGGAATACGTAGGACAACACCGGCCTGCCGGCAGTCTCATCGGCGTGACATATCTTGCGTTCCCTGAGCAATTGATTGAAATTAGCGCCGTAGTACACGGTGACTAACTCGACTACCGCGGTCGGCGCAGCAGGGGCGGTCGGGCTTCGGATAGGCGCGACCGCTATTCGCGCAAAACAGAAGGATATCGCCAAGTAAAACCAAATGATACCGTATCTACACATTCCACCATCTTTTCCGTCATTCTGCGATAATCTCAGACGCTGATTTTCTGTTATGCAAGTTCCAGTAATATTCGATCGCCAACACAATTACATTTTCATTTGAAGTAAGATAGCGTAATAGACCGCCCTTTTTTACAAAGGCGGTTGTTTTTCTTATTGCTAAAAAGGAGTTAACCAAGACCAAGTGATAGGAACGGGAATTTTCGTTCATTCGGCGGTAGTAATCGATTGTGCCGGGAAGTTCTTGTGTATTGCACGGGTATTCATCAAGGAGGACTATTCGGGGTTTAGTCTGGCCTATTTGCGATTGAATCAGTTCCAGCAATTTGTTTTTGTCGAATTTATCAGCAAAGAGCAGCGCCCCATACAATTGCAGGTTCACATATTCCGATTGGGTGCCGTACGTATTTGTAATGGCGTTTTTCCATTAAGGCCAGCAATTCATAGCCGTGAGCGTCGGGATTTTGGATGAGTAAGCCAAGGATGAGTAAGGGAATCAAGGCTGCATCACCTTCGCCATCAGCGCCTAGAATTCTGTGTACTAAAACCGGCGCCAGGTGAAGCCGTTCCTGGAGTAAAGTTGTTGTGCCAACAGTTTATACTAGTGGATGTGGTATATAAAGTTCTTCTAAACGGGTAATTTCTTCAGAAGTCAATTTAACCGACAACGCTGAAACCGCATCTTCCAGATGGCTGATTTTCGTCGAACCCACAATCGGCGCGGTAACCTCTTCTTTTTGTAGCAACCACGCGAGTGCAATTTGCGCACGCGAAATTCCCCGGTTAGCAGCAATTTCTCTAACTCTTTCAGCGACTTTGCGATCTGCCTCTTCCGTTTTACTAAACAATGCCTTTGCTACCTGGTCCTTCTCTGATCGCGCGGTCTGCTCATTCCAATCCCGTGTTAACCGGCCTGCTGCCAAAGGCAGGTAAGGAGTAACGCCAACTCCCTCGTCACTGCAAAGGGGGAGCATTTCTCGTTCTTCTTCCCGATAGAGCAGGTTTAATCGATTTTCCATGGAAACGAACCGTGTCCAACCGTTGCGCTCTGCGACATGCTGAGCTTTCGCAAACTGCCATGCCAGCATGGAGGATGCACCAATGTATCTGACCTTGCCCGCCTTAACTAAAGCGTGAAGAGCCTCCATGGTCTCCTCAATTGGCGTATTAGGATCCCATCGATGAATCTGGTATAAATCGACATAGTCTGTTCCGAGTCGTCTTAGGCTGTTATCAATTTCGATCATGATAGCTTTACGGGAAAGTCCCATTGCATTGGGACCTTTGCGCATCGGAACAAATACCTTTGTTGCTATGACGACTTCGTCCCGATGTGCAAATTCCTTTAAGGCACGCCCGAGAATTTCTTCACTTGTTCCGTCGGAATACATGTTGGCCGTACTGAAAAAGTTGATGCCTGATTCGAGCGCCTTCTTAATAATCGGTCTGCTTTGCTCCTCATCCAGAGACCATGGGGTATTGCCGCGTTCAGGGACCCCAAAGCTCATGGTTCCAAGGCTTAACCGCGAAACATCCAAGCCGCTGCGTCCAAGTTTTACATATTCCATTTGTTAATACACTCCTTAAGTATATTTTATCCAAGCCTTCACATTGTCTACACCTATCTCGGTGTGCCAGTGGCTCGAGACTACATCACCACGGGAGTTGGCGTCTTTCGTTTGAGAATGTACCCGTCGGACCGTCCCCGTCGAGGAGCGCAAGGCGCATGGGATGTCGCGCGGCTTGCTCGACGGTGCCTGTGCCCTCAAAGTTGTTGAGATCCGTCGCGGTGAAGCCCGGGCATACCGCATTGACCTTAATGGGCGCCCTGACTTCCCGACCTCCTCGAGAGCCCTGCCCGGCTGACCCGTGTGCGATATACCCGCATTGTTCACGAGCACATTGAGCCGACTGAGTTCGCTGCGGATGTACTCTGCCGCGGCGGAGATCGAATCCTGATTTGTAACGTCGAGTTGGAGGATGCGGGAATCTGCTCCGACGCTCTTCGCGGCCGTCTCCCCTTTCTAGTGGATTTAATGCTCAATTTTGGATTGCAAATTAAGGTTGATACTTCAACTTTAAAGTCGCCAGTTTCCTCTCAAGTTGACGTGTCAACCTAAGTGTAGATTACTACCTTGTGGTTGACATGTCAACAATGATATTATACTTTCATGGATACTAACAAAATAATCGAAGATGAAATGAAAATATGGAATATGTGGAAAGGCTCCTTTAAGCGAATTTTCGGTCGCGTCGTTAAGGAGCTTTCTGAACATACAGGACTATCAGAAGGAGACTTTGGAATATTAGACCGGCTAGTCCAATTTGGAGATGGCAAGCTTCGCCAACAGGAACTAGCCGACTCGATGAACTGGGATAAGAGCAGATTATCCCATCATTTGTCGCGAATGGAAAAACGGGGCCTTGTTATAAGAAGTCCATTAGATACCGAACGAGGTGTCCAGGTCATCATTACTTCTGCCGGAAAAGCTGCTTTAGATGAAGCTCTGCCCATCGTCTCAATGGCAATACGCAAGTATTTTTTGGATCAATTAACCGAGCAAGACATTGAATCAATTACGAAGCTGGCAGAAAGAACGAAAAACGACCCTAGCCTCCGGTAAGCCTAGTTAATCACTTTTCTGGGAGCTGTCCATGCTGTGCTGTATAGTCGAATACTACAAGAAACTGAACCGGCCCTCCCCTTTATCTGTGCCCCCCAGAAACACGCAGCAGCCTATTTGATTCGGCTTTTTCGACAGTCGCGGGTAGCTCATCTTCTTCTTTACCACTACCGATGATACGGTTCTCCGTACTGTCTGAAACGGCAAACTTCAGGGTTATCCTTTGCAGGAGGGCCCTGAGGTTGGTTACCATTTTCAATTATCATACCCGTGAACACCCAAAAGGTTACTCGGCGAATACCATTTACAGAGATATAGACTCCTTTAGAAAATCCCTTTAACGCTTTCCGTTTGATTCTCTGGTTTCACATAGATCACGGCCATTTCATTCGCTTCCACGTTCGATTCATTCTGAACTTCATCTGCATTAAGATGATACAGCTTTTTAAGGCTGTTCTTATCCCCTTTTTCCATTAAAAAAACACAGGAGGTCAGATTGAAACCAGTCTTTAGTTCGTTGCTGATAGCTATTTCAGGGACTAAGGCAAACCCTTTTCCACAGCTTACATATTGTTTTATCATCTCAAGACTTGGTAGCTCTAACGCATCTTTAACGATAATCCCGGCATTTTTCAAAACATCTACAGCAGTCGTATGATACAAACAAGAGGTACCGCTACTTATAAAAAGCTCGTCATTTAGAATGTGGACTCCCGCGTTTTCCACCCTCCGAGCTATATCCTCAGACGCAGCAAAAACGATGGTCTCATCCATAATTGGATAAAAAAAATATAATGCCGATTCGGATTTTGAGGAACAATTCCAAAATCTAGCTCATAATCCAATATACCTTTTAGGATGTCTCGATGCGACCCTTGTTCAATACGCAAATTTACGTTCGGAGAGTTTCTCGTGTATTCCTGAACAAAGGGAAGCATTCGTGTAAGAAAAAAGGATCCGTAGGTTCTATCCCTCGTGGATATCGATGAAACAATTTTTGTCCGCTAATTTTTTCTAACTGTTGGATATGAGTGGTTACAGTGGACTGAACATAACCCAAGCGATCCGCAAGCTCGACTGAAACTTTTTTCTTCAAGCAAAGCAATAAACGCCAGAAAAAAACGACCTTCTAGTAAATCTATCACATCGATCACCTTTCTATATTTCAATTCGAAATAGCAGATATTCAATTTATTCGTTAGTAAAATATATGCTTTTATTATACGATTACTTTAATAAATGAAGATTAGTTATCATCAGCAAATCGTTGGAGATGTCGAAGTTTTTTATCGCGAAGCCGGCCCTAAAGACGGTCAAGTTATTTTATTATTACACGGGTTTCCATCTTCAAGTCATATGTTTCGCGACCTAATTCCCAAACTGGCAGAACAATACCGTGTCATTGCCCCTGATCTCCCTGGATTCGGTCATACAATAACTCCGCCCCGCAGTCAATTTAACTTCACATTTAACAGTCTGTTCCAAGTTATTGAAGGTTTTACTGAAGCTTTAGGTCTCAAACAGTATGTACTTTATGTATTTGATTACGGTGCACCTGTTGGTTATCGTTTGGCAGTGGCTCACCCGGAAAGAGTTCAAGCAATTATTAGTCAGAATGGTAACGCTTATACTGAGGGATTTAGTGACGCGTGGGGATCCTGGGAGACGTATTGGCACTCTCCGACACCTGAAAATCGTGAAGCATGTCGCAATTCCTTGACCCCTGAGACCATACGTAACTTTCAGTATCTACATGGAGCTGATGCCAGCCTTGTTTCACCAGATGGGTATTCCTTGGATATTGCTTTCATGTCGCGCCCAGAAGCTGAAGAAATCCAACTGGACTTGATTCTTGATTATAGAACCAATGTGGATATTTATCCTTACTTTCAGGCTTATTTCCGTAAGTATCAACCTAAACTTTTAGCTGTATGGGGTAAAAATGATCCTGCCTTCCTCGCTGCTGGAGCTGAGGCTTATAAGCGTGATATTCCATCTGCGGAAGTCCATTTACTTGATACTGGGCATTTTGCTCTCGAAACACATGCTAAAGAGATCAATGAGCTAATTCAACAATTCTTAAAAAAATGTTAATAACAAACTAAAAGGCTGACGACCGAGACATAGTGTCGGAGCATGTTCCAGCTATTTAGGGACCTGCTTCCGACATTTTTTGTTCCTACTTGGTGTGTAGCTCAAAGTGCATTTCACAATTTCTCGCTAGGTGATCGAATCAACCCTGGAAAATCACTCAGAACTTTCCTCTTGTGCTCAAGCCATTATCCACGACAGCAAACATCTTTGCACTTCTAGATCACAGTTCAAATGTTTCATCTGTACAGGTCATGAGCAACACCTTGCAAATCCCAATTATGCAAAAAGCTCCTGAATCGTCGCAAGGACAAATCCAAGAGCTCGTTAATTGTTAAGGTGATGCGGTCGAGAGGACTCGAACCTCCACGGGGGTTAGCCCACACGGACCTGAACCGTGCGCGTCTGCCAATTCCGCCACGACCGCAAATTGTGTTTGTCGCTCCATCATGAATCATATCGCGGCGACAAGATATATCTTATCATGCTAGCTATATCGTGTCAACACTTTTTTAAAAGCTTGATTAAATCTCAGACTTTCGGTTAAAATAAGAACATAAGTTCGTACTTTAATCCTACATTTGAGGTGATCGTCATGGCTGTATCGGGAATGAGTACTGAAGACCGTTCACTGATCAGGAGCTATATGCTGCTTCGATTCACGCACCGCGTGTTTGAACGGGACTGCCGGATTATTCAGGAGAGCGGCGTCTTTAAGACCCCCGAGCTTTATGTGGAGCTCGTCGGCAATGGCGCCAAGAAGACCGCTCTAATGCTAAAGGAAATCAAGCTCCAATTTGCCACCCGTACAATCAAGATCATCGAAATCACCCGAGATGCTGACGGCGTTCAGGCCCGTTATGCTTGCCGGGGATATATCGGTACTCTTCAAATACTGTGGCCCTGTTTCCAGCAGGAGGTCATGTTCCGCATGCGGGCTTACCTGGGCCTGCATCTTCCTGAAGCGCCGCAGGCGGAAGCCGAAATTTCTGCTGCGCCTGCCTGTCCCTTGCCTTGAAGTGCATTAGCATATAGATATACGTAAAGAACCGCCTGACAGGCAGCAGGGCTGCAATACAGACGGTTCCTTAGCGTGCTTGCACTTTGAGAAGATTGGTCACTCTGCGCTATTTCAGATTGGCCTGAACTCTCATCAAGCCCTGTGACATAGCATGTCCTGCACTGGCAGCCGAGGCCACGGCAGCAGCCTCCATGATCTGGGCATCACTAGCCCCTTTCGACCTTGCCTCTTCCATATGGTAATACGTACAAAGCTCGTTGTTCGCGAACATGGCGATCCCCAGCGCGATCAGCTGCTTTGTTTTTTCATCCAGCTCCCCATCCTGAAAGCAGACCCCGGTGAAGTGATGATAAGACTCTGCAATGGCCGGCATGGCTGTTTTCAGATTGTGGATTTCATGTTTGTAGGCATTGACCTTATCACTGTGAAATTCCATCGATTTATTCCACCTCACTGTAGCTTAACTTCTCCCGTCTAGGTTGTCCCGATGGCAGAAATCTATGCTAGGCATCCAGTGGACTAATGCGCGGTTCGCTATGAAGCTGATAGCTGTAGCCGCGGCTAAGCTTGACCACCCGGCGGTTCCTGCGGCGGATAATAACATGCTCTTCATCCCAGGCGACTACAATCCCGCTCACATCATTGCTTTCCAGACCATCTCGAACGACACGCACTCGTTCCCCGGACAAACGCAGCTCATTTAACTGCTCGTCGTTAATCATACAGGCCCTCCTTTCTCATGATTAAAAAGGCCCCCGCAGGATGAATGTCATCCCGCAGGCAGCCTTCAACAATAAAGCATCATATGGAGAAACATCAGCCTTCTGCGGAGCATTCACTCCCGCACGCACATACGCCTTAACGCTGAGCAGGCTCGATGCTGTCATTCTTCTCAAACCAGAAATCAAGAACTGTGGATGACATAACCCGCTTCTCTACATATTCCACCTGCTGCTCTGTAAACTGCTCTCTCCAGTTATAAGAAAGCTCTTCACACATGCCAGCAATTGTCAGAAGCTCAGACCAGGCTACATAACGCTTATACCAAAAGAACTGAGGATGTTCGATCATATAGGGATAAAGGTCATCGAATTCGGTGTGCTTGCAATCCAGCGCCCGTTCAAAGTGAACCTTCGCTCCGCTCAGCTTCTCGATCAAGTAAGTTTCAGTTACCGGCTCTTTCCCCATGTTGTTGCCTCCTCTCTCTTTCCTGCTCCTACATTATAAAATAAAAACCCCGCACAGGAAAGGCATAGTTGCTATTTTAGGCACAGGTTTCACAAAATTTCCATAAAGTTTATTCATCCACGAAGGTGATTCTGCCGCCTTCCAGCGACTTGATCTGAAGCAGCGGCTCCACTTGAATGCCCTGCTCTCTCAGGGTTCTCGCCCCTGCCTGAAAGCTCTTCTCGATGACAACGCCCAATCCGACCAGCTCTGCTCCTGCCCGCTCAATAATCTTGATCAGGCCGCGGGCGGCATCCCCATTCGCGATAATATCATCAATAAATAATACCCGGTCTTCCTTACTAATAAACTGGCGGGACATCATAATGTCTGTCACAATGCCTTTCGTGAAGGAAGGCACTCGTTCGCACAGCGCATCGGGGTCCGCCAGCAGCGTCTTCTTCCGCCGGGCAAACACCATGGGAACTTCCAACGCAAGCGCTGCTGCAAAGGCAACGGAGATTCCGGAGGACTCCAAGGTCACAACCCGGGTCACACCCTGATCCCGAAACCGGGCAGCAAAAGCCTTACCCATCTCCATAATCAGGGAAGGATCCACCTGATGCGTCAATAATGCGTCCAGCTTAATCACCTGATCTGATAATACGACAGCTTCCTGTAGAACCCGCTGCTTCAACCACTCCATATCCTGACCTCCCACGCCAATAACCTTTGTCGTAAAATTACCACATTTCAAGAGCATCCGGCAAGTCTGTAAATCCCGATAGCCTGCTGAGCCCTCCATAGTCATGTCCTGCCGGGGACGGGCATACCCTGTACTAAGGCTGTATTGACAGGAAACGGAGGGCTGGCAACGTGAACAAACAGGTGCGTGTGCTTCAAATCGCTTTTACATATATCGGAACCATCGTCGGAGCAGGCTTTGCCACAGGACGGGAGATTCTTCAGTTCTTTACGCAGTACGGCTATCTCGCCGTCTTTACGATCCTTCTGTCGACCGTGCTGTTTATCTTTCTCGGCTCCAAAATGATGACCCTCTCCAGAGCCATCGGAGCCGCCTCTTATGAGGACCTTAACCGGCATTTGTTCGGAGAGCGCTTCGGAAGCATAATCAGTCTGATCATGCTCATCATCCTCATTGGCGTGAACAGCATCATGCTTGCGGGTGCAGGCTCTGTGTTTATGGAGAACCTTCACTTCCATTACCAGACCGGACTGCTCATCACCATTGCCGGGTCCTTCCTTATTCTGCGCCGGGGCATGTCATCCATCCTGTACATGAACAGCCTGGTCGTACCGATGATGCTTATGATGTCGCTTCTGATCGTTACGAAGACAGCCACACTGCCGGGTGCGGACCGCTTTATAACGATGACAGGTGACCACAGCCTGCCCAGCGTCTGGCTGGCGCCACTGCTGTATACCGCGTTTAACCTGGTTATGGCTATGCCCGTGCTCGTTCCTTTGGGCAGCCAGACCGGCAGCACGAAGGTAGTACGCTTTGGAGGCATACTCGGCGGAACTGGCATCGGCCTGATGCTGATCTCGGCACATTTTGCGTTATCTGCCCGAATGCCGGGCATCAGCCAATTCGAAATTCCGATGGGAAGCATTGCCCAGCAGCTGGGCTGGTACGTACAAATCGTGTATGTGATCCTGATCTTCCTTGAAATATTCAGCACATTTGTCGCTAATATATATGGCATTACGCTACAGCTTCAGCAGCGCACGACGCTGCACCCAAGGCTGATCACACTCACCATTATGATTATTTGTTATCTGATGAGTCAGTTTGGCTTTAGCTCGCTGCTCTCTATCCTGTACCCGCTCTTTGGCATCCTCTGTCTGTTCTGGGCAGCGCGTCTATCCCTCTTTGGCCTGTCGGCCAGCCGGAAGCTCTAGCTTACAGCGTAGCTCCGTGCTTCAAATAGAGCTTCTTCAGCTCATTGACGGATTTGGACAGAGAATAATGATTCTTGGCCTTATCCCAGGCTGAACGGGCGAGCTCATATCGAAAGAGCGGGTCAGAAATTACCTTTTCCAGCGCAATGCTGAGTGCGGCAGCATCCCCCGGAGGCACGAGCAGACCGTTTACACCGTCTTCAATCTGCTCTGCAATCCCCCCCACATCGCTTCCGATCAAAGCCAGGCAGCTGAGCGCTGCTTCAGCAAATACAGATCCAAAGGCCTCTGCCCGCGATGGAAGCACGAAAATATCGAAGAAGGGCATAAACTCCTCCGGATGCAGCGTATATCCGTAAAAAATCGTCTCCTGATAGATGTCCAGCTCCTTAGCCAGGTGCTCAAGCTCTTCCCGGCAGGGGCCATCCCCTATAATATGAAGCACATAATCATAGCCCTTGCGCTTGAGCTCTGCACAGGCGTACAGCAAAGTATCCAGTCCCTTCGCCGGAACGAGCCGGCATACCGTGATCAGCTGTGGAACAATATTTTCATGCGGGACAGGCTTGAAGCGCTTCTCATCAAATCCGTTATAGATGACGCCAATGCGCTCCGGCTCCTGCACATATGGCGCCATGTAGTGAGCAAAGGAACGGGAAACCGTCAGCACCTGTTCGCTGACAACCTCCAGCTCCCGATACAGTGACGTTAGAAACCGGTGCTCCAGTCCATTTTCCTGAATCCGTCCGTTTAGAATAAGCTCCCGTTCATAGCTGGAATGCACCGTCTGCACCAGGGGTACGTCGGGAAAAACGGTCTTCATGGCCATTCCGGCAATGGGATGATGTGCATGAATCAGGTCGTACGGCTTGTGAATCCGCAGGCGGGCCCACCATATGTAATCCATGTAGGTCTGAATATATTTCTGGACAATGAGGCTCTCACCAAACTCACGCCAGTCAAAGGTACGAAACACGGGCTCCTCCTGCCCTTTATTGCGGATTCTCTTGGGAAGCCAGAACAATTCCATCTCCCATCTGGCGGAATGAAAGCGCTCCTGAAGATATGGGATCATGGAGGAGACGCCTCCTGGCTGTTCAGGAGGGAAGAATAACGCTTGTAGCAATTTCATGGAGCATGCTCCCCTTTCTGCAAATCTCTCTCTTTTAGGCAGCCGCAGGTTGTGATACGATGAATACGAATGATTTCAGGAAAAATATCCCTTCAGGAGTGTTTCGTATTGATGGATCCTTCGGCTTTCTGGAGTAACCTTCCGTTCTCCGGCCTCACCACATTCTGCATTGCCTACGCTTCGCTCATGGTGCTGATCATGTGTACACTGATGTACCTAAGACAGCGAAAGCAGGCTTATTTGCTGATGGCGGCGGCTTTCTTTTTTATTATGACATATGAAGGACTGAACATCCATCTGTTATTATCCGGCGAGCCGCTGTTACATACACAGGATGTCTATCGCCCGCTGCAGCTGTTTTCCCTGGTTCTGCTGAACCTCGCCGTGCTGCTTCTTTACCATCGGATGCGCCGGCTGTACTACGGATTTATCTTTATATGCGGTACACTGCTGCTAATTCCGGTGCTGCTGCAGGCCCCGCCTGATTCATTCGCTTCAGTCCTGTTCTATGATGTATTGGAATGGGCTGTCATTGCTGGCTCCTTCCTATTTGTCGCCCCTTACATTCGCCAGCGGCGCAGATACATGCTCGGGCTCAGCGGGTACGCCGTCTGGGCTGGAGTGCACGGATTTCACTCTTACATCGACGCTAACCCGGACATGCTGCCTCTGCTGGATCTGCTGTCCGGTCTTCCGTTGCTATTTTATAGCGTCATCTTCTTGATGCTGTTTCAGCGAATGATTGAACAGATGCAGTCAATCTACCGCTCCTCTATTACAGATGGCTTGACGGGTTTGTACAATCGGCGATACTTCATGAAGCACCTCGAGCGCTATGTATCTCAGGGAGTGAAGGTGGCGGCGATCTTCTGCGATATTGACAACTTCAAGAAGCTGAATGATACGCAGGGCCATGCCCGCGCGGATGAAGTATTGAAGCAGGCGGCCTGTATTTTGGAGGAAGAGCTTGAAGGACGCGGCTTGGCCGGCAGGTATGGAGGCGAGGAGCTCGTAGCTCTGGTGGTGAGCCGGGGCAGTAAAGCCTCTCTCGTTGCGGAAAAGATCCGCCGGCGCATCGAAGAAGAGACGATCGTCACCGTCAGCGTCGGATATAGCTCTCTTCGCAAGGGAGTAACCGGTGAAGCGCTGATGAAGCAGGCGGACCAGGCCATGTATCACTCTAAAGCCTCCGGCAAGAATCAGGTCACGGATTTCCGCACGCTCCACAGCCGTTCGCGGACGGCGGGCGGTGCTCCCCTGGAGTTAGAAGGGTAAGCCTGGCTCCCGGAGTAGAGGCAGCGAGATGGCTTAATCATACGTTCACATGAAACACAAAGAGACCGTTCTTTGGGGCGATGAGGGGTCTGGCATTCTCCCTTATGCTGCCGACAGGCGGTCTCTTTGTGTTTCTATTTATACTTTGTCCATACTATACGAGACAATGCTTAAGAAGCGCGGCATGAACCCCATCCTCATTGTTGGACAGAGTGATCTCATCTGCCGCAGCCTTGACATCCACCGGCGAATTATCCATGGCAATGCCCAAGCCGGCATAGCTCAGCATCGTCACATCGTTATAATAATTTCCGATCGCGAGAATTTCCTCCCGTTTGTAGCCTCTTTGCTCCGCGAGCAGCTTGAGCGCGTTTCCTTTAGAGGCTTCCTCCTGCATCAAATCAATGAAATACTCACCGCTGCGCAGCATATTGTACACCGGTGTCCACTGGCTCCACGCCTGGAACAGGGCATCCATATCCTTGCTTTCTCCGAACGCAGTGAACTTTACAACAGGTCCATCCAGCTCTTCCCAGGCGGGCAGATTGGAAGGCATCATCAGATATTTCTCATACATATAGCGGACAGGACCTGCCAAAGCCTCCACCTGGTCCACGTACATGCCAAATGGCGTATTAATATCAAAGTGTATTCCCTGCTGACGGCAGTGCTCCATGTATGGCTTCAGGGCGTGATGATCCAGGGCGAACTGATGGACAACCTTCCGACTCTCTACCTCCACCGTTGCCGCACCGTTGTGACTGATTACATATCCCTTCAAGCCCATCTCTTCCAAAAAAGGGATCGTGTTCTGCGGTCCGCGGCCGGTGCAGAGTACAATTTCTATCCCCTGCCGGGACGCCTCCATGACCGTCTGCATGGTCTGCTCGGTCATCACATGGTTATCGTTTAACAGCGTACCGTCCACGTCCAGTGCCACTAGCTTATATGCCATACTCTCATCCCATCCTTTTTCACGTCATAATATCTCTCTTTACGTTCCATGTTATAGGGAAGCCGCCGGTTTGCCAAGAGCTTTGCAGACTGTACTGCAAAACGCGGGCTTAGTCCTGAGCTCGTCCCAGCAGCTCCAGCTCTGCAGAGGTCAGCTCCCGGTAGGTGCCAAGGGCAAGCGCTTCGTCCAGACGGAGGCTGCCCATAGAAATTCGCTTCAAGTACACGACCTTCTTGCCGACGGCCTCAAACATGCGCTTGACCTGGTGGAACTTCCCTTCATGAATAGTCAGGGAAATATGGCTTTTCACCCCATCAGCCTCATCTTCCCGGGACAGAATCTTCAGCTCTGCCGGCAGCGTGGTATACCCGTCATCCAGCGTAACACCTTCTCTGAACCGGATCACATCCTCTTCATCCACATTCCCCTGTACATAGGCCTCGTAGGTCTTGGGCACATGCTTCTTGGGTGAGAGCAGCTCATGGGCGAGCTGCCCATCATTCGTAATCAGCAGCAGTCCCTCTGTATCCTTATCCAGCCTTCCTACCGGGAACGGCTGCAGCCAGCGGTCATCCTGGCTCAAGAGGTCGATGACGGTCTTGTCACGCTTGTCCTCCGTTGCAGAGATTACACCCTGCGGCTTGTTCATCATCAGATACATGTACTCGCGGTATAGAACCCGTTCGCCCTGTACTTCAAGGATATCCCTATGCGGATCGACCTGCATGCCAGGGTCCTTGACCGCAGCGTTGTTGACGACAATCATGCCTTGCTTGACCATTTTTTTGATGTCGGCTCGGGAGCCCCAGCCCATATTGGACAACACCTTGTCCAGGCGCTGCGTTGATTTGCCCTTGCCCGTGCCTTTGCCTTTGCTGTTCTGCTTGGAGCTCATGCAGATGTCCACCTCCATGCTGCCGGATATTCGTTCTTCAGGATGCCGGACTGCCATTTTCCCCAGCCAGCCGAGCAGCCGTCAATCGTGATCAGGACATATCCCTTTGGCTCATCTGACGAGAAGTCAGGGCTGTGCACCCGACCGGCTGCTATTTCCAGCGTTTCCCCCTTCAAATACCTTACCGCTTCTCCGCTGTCTGAGGACAGGTTAATAACTCGGCGTGCTTCCTCCGGCTGCAAAGCCGCAGCCAACGGGTGGGATGGCTGAAACCGTCCATGCTTGACACTGCCCACATACCAGCCGGCGCGCACCACCTTCAGTCCCTGCAGCCGCTCCTCAGGAAGCGGGGAGAGATACAGATGCTGTCCGTGAAGCCTTAAATAACCGTGATATTCCTCCCAGCTGAGGTTGTCAGAAATAAACCTCTGGAGCAGACCCTCGGCCTCTTCCCGCCCGATCTCCGTTCCCGTGTCCTGCTTCAGCACTCGCTCTGACCCGCGTCCACCCTTGAAGCCTCGTCTTCCTCCTGGGTCCATGCCTGCGCTTGCTCCGCGCTGATGCTTAGCCTCCGGCCTGGTACTAGCGTGGATAGACTCCAGCCGTTTCTGGCGGCGCTCTCCTCCAGCCTGAAGCGTCATGGATAGCTGCCCCCTGGAGACCCCCGTCACTGGCAAGGAAAGACGGTATCCTTCCTCACGGTGCGAAGCTCCCGCCATCTCCGGTACCTCCTTGCATAGCACAGCCATAAAATGTCCCTCGCCCTTGACACGGTGCGGCCACAGCCGCAAGGTCTTCGAGATTTCTGCCATCCATGCAGCATCGCCCGCCGCATCGGGACCGGCTTCTTCCAGGCCATGCTCTGAAAGCCACTGACTTTCTCCCGCGGAGAACCAGGGGGCTTCTGTCCCTGCTTTGGAGAGAAGGGAAAATTCAGGGTGGTGCTTCAGAAAGACGGCAATCATTCCTTCATTCTCTTCGGGAGAAAAGGTGCAGGTAGAGTATACCATCGTTCCGCCCGGAGCCAGCATACGGGCTGCCGATTCCAGAATCTCCTTCTGCATGGCGGCATACTTCCGTGGAGAATCCTCCGTCCAATGCCTCAGCATATCCTCATCCTTGCGGAACATGCCTTCGCCGGAGCAGGGAGCGTCGATCAGTATTTTGTTAAAATATTCAGGAAATGAAGCCGCAATGGCCTCTGGCGCTTCATTCAGTACAACCGCATTGCGCACGCCATAGAGCTCTATATTTTTGGCCAGCGCTTTCGTTCGTTCGGGGTGCAGATCATTGGTGACCAGATGTCCCCTTCCTGCCAGCTTGGCTGCAATCTGCGTAGACTTTCCACCAGGCGCGGCGCATAAATCCAGCACGCGGTCACCAGGCTCTACATTCAACAGCTCTACCGGCGCCATGGCGCTCGGCTCCTGAATGTAATACATCCCGGCATGGTAATAGGGATGCAGGCCGGGACGCACGCCTTCCCCTGTATAAAAGCCGGTCTCACACCACGGAATCGGGGTCAGAGCGAATGGAGACTGCTTCTGAAATGCCTCCCGGCTAATCTTCAATGTATTGACACGGAGACCCCCAAGAGGCGTATCGTTATACGAGCTCTGAAATTGTTCGAAGTCATCTCCCAGCAGACTTTTCATTTTTGCATCGAAAGCGCTCGGTCGTTGTGGAGCCATAGCATTACCTGCCTGTTCGTTAGTTTTGTATTCATCGGCTGCAGCTTTACCTCGTTCATGAAATTGTCGAAGCCAAACAGCTTTAAATTGTACCGCAGTCCTCTTGATTATTGTATAATAAATTACGTTTCTAGGGGACATGCCCTGATTGCATGTCGATCATATAGGGGGTGAGTGTTTGAAGCGCAAGAAGAACTATATCGGCCTGTACGTATTTGCAGGCATATTGATTGTATTAATCGGTTTATTGGCTTTCCTGAACACTCAAGGCGAAGCAAGCGCGCTGTATGGCGGCAAGAAGGTAGCGGAGCTCAATCCGGCAACGAAAGCCCAGCTGGAGGATCCCAACTACCAGCAGATCATTCTTCCAGATCAGCTTAGCAAGAAGGAAGCCGCAGCAGAGAGCTATTATGTATACTTCTTCTCCTCGACCTGCCCTGCCTGCAAAGCCACAACACCGGAGCTGATGCCGCTCGCGCAGGATCTTGGCGTAACGCTGCATCAATATAATCTCCAGGAATTTCAGGAGGGCTTCAGACAGTATAATATCGAATATACGCCAACCCTTGTCTTTTTCGAGAATGGCAAAGAGAAGGATCGCCTGGTCGGGGGCATCACCACAGAGAATCTGGCCGAAGGCAACAGCGCGGAGAACTTCAAAGATTTTCTGGAGAAGCACAAAGGGAGCGTAAAGGAATAATGGCCGCTCGATCCTGGCTCGCCGCCAGTGTTCTAGCTTCGCTGCTGCTGTCCGGATGCGCCGGGGCCGGGAAGGATAATCACGATTCCGACAGCCATGGTGCCCATTCGGAGAACTATGAAATCACGGCTTCCTATGACATCATGCCGCAGCTCATTTCAGTATATACGGATAACACTCAGGCTGCCTACGGAGACGTTGGTGCTTTGAAAGAGATCCTGAAGGAAATGAAGTGCTATTGCGGCTGTATGGAGGATAATGACCATGATTCGCTGCTCCGCTGCTTCGTCGCGGACGAGCGTGAAGAAGGCATTCAATGGAGTGATCATGGTGCACTATGCGGAATCTGCCTCAGTGAGCTTCAAGATGTCAAGCGCCTGCACGGAGAAGGGAAGACCGTGGAGGAGATCCGTTCCTTCATCGATAAGAAATACCACGGCAGTACCTAAGCATTCACTATAGAGTCTGAATCAGACTGTCCCGGATCGAATAAGACCGGGGCAGTTTTTGTGTTGGCAACAAAAACAGCAGCGTCCGCTCCTTCCCCGGTCGCTGCTGCCCTCGCGCTCATCTATTCAGCTCCATGCTGCTTGTGCTTCAGCTCATGCTTCGCAGAACGTTGAGGTCCTCTTCGCTGCGGTACATTGGGCTGGATCTCCGGCGCAGTCCTCTCAACCTGCTCCTGCAGGAGCGGATCGGCGATCAGAATGGTCAAATCTCGATATGGAAACGGCTGCTCTCTGTATCGCTCCAGCTGAGCGGCATAGTGCTCAATCTCCTTATAGAGCATATCCATCCGGATGCCGAGCTCCCGATCAGCCAGCCCCGTGAGGCGGCTGACCGCGTAGCGCATCATCTTGGACGCCCCCGGGATGTTCCCATTTCGGAAATGATACAGGCTGACGGCAACCTGCAGCAGCCCCTTGTATCTGGGATCCTTATCTTTGGCCAGCCAAAGCTCCTCAAGAACCTCGTGGCATTCAAAATAATCCCGGTCCCGGTTGAAATAAATTAGATACGCAGCATACAGCGAATCATACATCCTGCTCCTCCACACCCCGCTTCGCCAGGGAGAGCAGTGCTTTCACTTCTCCAAGCAGCTCCTTGATCGCTTCTACATCCTGATCCGGATTTTGCCAGATCTCATTGAACCGCTCCTGATAGTCAATCGCCTCATTCACCAGATGATAGAAATACAGCTGATGAATTGCCTTGAGAAGCTGAGAAGTAATATTGGAATTGTCCTCAAACTGCTTCTGGGCCTCCAGAATCTCTTCCCGGATGCTGGACATTTCATTATCCAGGGTATTCGCTGCTTCTGCCGCCTTCTTCAGGCGCAGCCGAATCTCCTCAGGCAGACTCTCCCGGTATTTATAGCTCAAGGAGTGCTCAATGGTTGCCCAGAAATTCATTGCGAGCGTCCGGATCTGGATTTCAGCCAGCACATTTTTCTGTCCCAGCGCCGTCTGTACAGGATATTCCACGATCATATGGAAGCTGCGATACCCGCTTTCCTTATAGTTCGTAATGTAATCCTTCTCAAACAGCACCTTGAGATCCTTTCTTGCACGTATATAAACAGCAACCCGGCGGATATCCTCTACGAACTGACACATAATCCGGATTCCGGCGATATCCTCAATGCCGGTCTCCAGCTGATCCATAGGTACCTGCAGGCGCTTGGCCTTTTCCAGAATGCTTGAAATTTTCTTGATACGCCCTGTTACAAACTCAATCGGCGCATATTCTTCTCGTTTTTTCAGCTCTGAGCGCATGGTCTTGAATTTGACCTTCAATTCTTCAACTGCCTGCTCATAAGGCTGTAAAAATGTTCCCCAGTCTCTGCCGTCCATCGCCTAGCCTCCTGTCTTTGCCCTTAGCTTAGCGGTGCTTCGCTCCGACTGCTTCGGAAATATGCGTGTATCCATCACGCTTTAAGAGCTGCTGCAGTCCGGCATGAAGCCTCCGGTTCACCTCGGGCCCTTCGTAGATGAGCGCAGTGTAAATTTCCACCAGGCTCGCGCCCGCTTTGATCTTGTCATACGCATCCTCCGCCGTAAATATACCGCCGGAGCCAATAATAGGCAGTTTGCCTTCTGTTTGCTGATAAATCAAAGAAATGATTTCCGTAGACCGCTCCTTCAGCGGCTTGCCGCTCAAGCCTCCGGTCTCCTTCGCATTGGGATGTGACAGACCTTCCCTTGACAGCGTCGTATTACTCGCAATAATTCCGGATACCCCGCTGCGGGAGATTGTGTCTACCATAAATTCCAGTTCATCCTGACTGACGTCCGGAGCGATCTTCACGAGCACGGGCTTGCTTGTGCCATAAACCTCAGCCTGACGCCCCATCTCCTGCTTGACTGCCTCCAGAAGCGAGGAAAGCTCACTGCCATGCTGCAGACTGCGAAGGTCCGGCGTATTCGGCGAGCTGATATTAACCACAAAAAAATCTCCGTAAGGATACAGCTCACGGATACAAGTCTCATAATCCCGGTTGGCCTCTTCATTCGGCGTTGTCTTGTTCTTTCCGATATTGACGGCAATCGGAATTCGTCGCTCCTGAAGCTGCTTCAGCCTGCCGGCCATAGCCGCCGCTCCCTCATTGTTGAACCCCATCCGGTTAATGAGTGCTTCATCCTCCGGAAGCCGGAACAATCGAGGCAGCTCATTGCCGCTTTGTCCCTTCGGGGTCACCGTGCCGACCTCCATAAAGCCGAAACCGATAGAAGAGAAGCCTCTCACGGCCTTAGCGTTCTTATCCAGGCCAGCAGCGAGCCCCACCGGTGTCGGAAAGTGAATTCCCCATAAATCAACCGCCAGATCAGATGTTTCACGCACTCCGTACATGGTCCTCATCGCAGCTTCCGCTCCCGGCAGCGCCATACTCTTGGCGAGCCCGTCCACGACGAGATGATGAGCCTTTTCAGGGTCCATCTTGAAAAAAATCGGTTTGCCTACGTTGCGGTACAGCACATCCATTCTTCCTCTCCAGGCTTTCTGTTCTCTACCCACCAGTTTATCGCTTTCTGCATAAAAAAGAAAGTTCTTTACGCCCTGCTCTGCTCCTTCCAGCGCCTGACCAGCATGGCATTTCCAATGCGAATCCTTTACAATGTAAAGACAATCCTTCATGAATCATGATTAGAAAGAGAGGAATAGACATGTCCGTTAAACGCAGCAAGCCCACCCTGAAGCAGAAGAAAGAAGAAGTGAACAAAAAAGCCGTTCTATGGATCGGAGTCAGCCTTACTCTGCTCATTGTGCTTATCGTATTTCTGATTATCCTGCTCTGATGCTTGCACTCATCATCTCATGAATCAATCCAGCCACACATAAGTCTTGCTGGGATTGCCCTGACCGGAGGAGCGCTTCAGCGCGAAGCGCTCCTCTGAGGTGAGATCAAGATCCGGGAGCAGTCCCTCTCCAATCTTCACCTCTGTCCCCATCGGTACGAGATCAAACAGCTCTTCAACATCCTCTGTGAGCATCCGGATACAGCCCTCGGACACGTTGGCCCCGATGCTGTCGACGTCCGCCGTTCCGTGAATGGCATAATTCGTATCCGACAGCTGCATCCCCCGGGTTCCATACACTCCATTGCCCGTGCCGTTCGGGTTTATCACCTTATCCGCAATACGGAACGTCCCTAAAGGTGTCTTATTGCTCTCGCCAAGCCCGACCTTATAGCTGCGAAGAATGACATCCCCGCTGACTACAGCAAGCCGGTGCTGCTTCCGGTCAATGACAACTCTAAGCTTCTCCCTAAAAAAAGGAGCACCATCCGGCGATGAGCCCAGCAGTCCTGGCATCTTCTCCAGCATGGCCAGCTCAGTGGATGCTCCCTGTCTTTCCGCTCTTGCTTTAGTCACGGAACCGTTGACACCTGTATACACTTTATATAGTTCTTCCAGCTTATCGGACGAGCCTGCGAGCCAATTCTCGGGAAAAGGACCACTCAGCTCCTTCAATTCCTTCGGCAGTCTGCCTTTTGCTGTGTAGAAGCTGTCCAGCGCACTGGCCAGCACCGCCTGATTCAGCTGGTTCTCACTCCATTTTGCTGCCAGCTCCTTCAATGTACCGCCCTCCAGAGGGCCGCAGTCACAGTTTGCACCATCTCCCTGCAGAGGTGTCACTGTAATTCCGCCTCCCTCCATCACCTTCACACCGTACAACAGAGGCATCTGATCCGACCACAGCTTCCACGTCCCGGCCTGCTTCATACCCAGAACGACGCTGCTTTCCGGCAGCTCGGAGGGCTTCTGAAACAGAGAGGACAGTCCTCCTTGTCCCTCAGCATCACTTCCATCAGCAGTAAACAGAGGGCCTTTAGCTTCAGGTTTCTCTTCGCCCGCGCGAGACTCTGCTTCCGCTAACGCAGAAAGCTTCTCCCCCGAATCCAGCTCCTCCTTCGCCCAGCTGTCCATGCTCCATTCCGGGGCCGCCGCTGACGGGACCAGAAACAGCAGAAACAAGGCTAGTGCGAGCGCCGCACGTCTGATGCTGCCCACCCGCTTTTCTCTCTGCTGCTCCTCTTGCAGCAGCTTTTGCTGATAATTTTTCCAAATGTCAGCCGGCACTTTACTGTGCTCGAAGGCCTCGTAAACCTCTTCAGCCCGGTTAAAGCAGAAATTGGCTTTTCCATGCTCACCATGACGCTCATAGTCCTTGCCCAGCAGGTACCATGCCATCTTATTATCGGGATGACTTTCGACATATCGCTTGAGATGTACCGATTCACTCATGAAATTCCTCCGTCAATCGAAGTTGCGTTTATCGCTATTGCGACTTATATACTCTCTATATCGGCAGCTTGAAACCATCTCTTCAGAAAAATAAAGAAACGTCCTCTGCCCCTGGGGCAAAAGACGTCTCCACAATGATCGTTATGATTGCTCTTCTAGCAGCCGGTTCAGGTCAAGAGCTTATTCCGCGTTGAATGGCTCGTCCGCGATTCGGATGGAATCTGTCGGGCAGCCGTCGCATGCATCTTCCATATCCTCATACATGTCTTCAGGAATTTCTGTCAGACCGCGGTTGTTGTCACCCTCGTAAATCACTTCAGCCAGGCCCTCATCATCATAATCGTAAATGTCGGGTGCTGTGGCTCCACAAGCGCCGCATGCAATGCAGGTATCTTTATCTACCCATGTAAACTTCGCCATAGTTCTCTGCCTCCTGTATATCTAAAACGTACTCCGGTGCTTGCAAGCATCAGATCTTGAGCACCAACTATATAGTATAGTAATACAAATGATTCGATAACACAAATGGTTTTCCGGCTTTTCCGGAGTTTTCCGACAAAAATAGTTGCATTAATCTGGATCGTGCCATTCCTTCATTTCAGTCTCGTTCCGGGCTGACTTTTCACGATCCCGCTTCCTGTCCGCAAAATCCATTTGCAGGGAGGTTCCCCGAAGCTTGTGATTTCGGATCAAAGAGGATGGATCATCTCCCAGCATACCGGCGGTAAGCACCGCGCTCTCCCCGAATTTGTCTCGCAGCTCATCCATGACCCGGGTTAACGATTCCTTGCGCGGCTGCTGTTCATAATCAAACAGATCCAGCTGAATGGCAGAGTGTATGCGCGGTGCAAGCTGCTGCAGCGTAATGCCGAGCAGCCTCAGTGGACGGCCATCCTGCCAATGCCTATCGTACAATGTACAGGCTTCCCGGTAGATGTCTTCTGTATTCTCCGTGGGACCTGGAAACAGCTTGGAGCGGGTGAGTGTCTTCATATCCGGTGTGCGCAGTGTAATCTGGATGCCGGAGGCCATCAGCTCCTGCCGGCGAAGCCGCCTTGCGACCTGATCTGCCAGATTGAGAAACACCTTACGGGCCTGTTCAGGGGTCGTTATATCCGCCGGCAGCGTTGTCGTATGACCGATGGATTTGCTCTGCTCCCGTTCTCCCTGGACCGGGGAATGATCCAGCCCATTCGCAGCCTGCTTCATCCAGCGTCCGTTCACACCAAACGCTCCTGTTAAGAGCTCTTCCTTCGCTGCCGCCAGCTGACCGATGGTCCGGATATTCAGCTTTGCCAGCTTCTCGGCCGTCTTCACGCCAATGCCAAACAGATCAGCGCAGGGCCGTCCCCACAGCATTTTCGGAACATCCCGGATTCTCATCACGGTTATGCCGTTCGGCTTCTTGATGTCCGACCCCATCTTGGCCAGCAGCTTATTCGGAGCCACTCCAATAGAGCAGGGCAGCGACAGCTCCTCCTGAATTCTCTGCTGAATTTCCCGGGCAATGTCGAGCGGCGTACCGAATTGCTTCGAGCCTGTGATATCGAGGTAGCACTCATCAATGGAGGTGGCCTCCAGCAGCGGTGTGTACTCATAGGCAATGCTCATAAATGCTTTGGAATATTTACGATATAAATCAAAATCCGGCTTAATCAAAATGAGGTCAGGATCCAGCTTCAGCGCTTGGCGCACTGTCATGCCAGTGGCAATGCCCTTCGCCCGGCTGGCATAGGAGCAGGTAACCACAATACCCTTGCGCAGCTCCATGCTGCCTGCAACAGCCGTCGCCTTGCCCCGGAATTTTCCCGGCTCCTCTGCCTCGTGCACCGAGCAGTAAAAAGCATTCATATCCACATGCAAAATAACCCTGCCGCTCACCGGATAAAAATCGGTAATATTGGACACCATTAAACCCTTCTTTTTCATACCATATTATGAACCGAGTCCTCATCTTATACCTGCAGGAAGCTCGCTGCCCTTAGCTTAACCTTCCCCCATTATCCGGTCAAGAAACAGGCTGAGCCTAAATTTACATTTCTTTGTCCCTTTAAGGCCAAGAAGTGCTATAATGACAACATTATATATTAGGCGGTCCATCGGCGGACTTATAAGGAGGACATCATGTCTAAGTCTATCTCCATTTTTGACACGACGCTTCGCGACGGCACACAAGGCGAAGGAATCAGCTTCTCAGCGGACGACAAAATCAAAATCGCACGGAAGCTTGACGCTCTTGGTGTTCACTATATAGAAGGCGGCATTCCGGGAAGCAACAGTAAAGACATCGAGTTTTTCAGAAGAGCAAAGGATCTGGGCCTCTCCTCCAAAATCACTGCTTTCGGCAGCACCCGGCGCAAGGGGATGGCAGCCGAGCATGACGCTAATCTGAAGTGTATTTTGGAATCTGGCGCGCAGGCCGCTACACTCGTCGGTAAATCGTGGGATTTCCATGTGCATACTGCGCTCCAGACGACACTGGAAGAGAATCTTGCCATGATTTATGATTCCATAGCCTACCTGAAGGCCAGCGGGCTGGAGGTCATCTTCGATGCAGAGCATTTTTTTGATGGATACAAGAACAACCCGGAGTATGCGGTTTCAGTCCTGAAGAAAGCCCGTGAAGCCGGGGCAGACTGGCTGGTGATGTGTGACACGAACGGCGGTACACTGCCGCACGAGGTGCATGGCATTGTAACATCTTTGAATACAGAGCTGCCGGGAGCACCGCTCGGCATCCATACTCATAATGACTGCGAGCTGGCGGTTGCGAATACGCTCAGTGCCGTTCAAGCCGGTGTCACACAGGTGCAAGGCACAATGAACGGATATGGCGAGCGCTGCGGCAATGCCAATCTCTGCTCCATCATTCCGAACCTGCAGCTAAAGATGGGCTATCAGGTCATCGGCGATGACAGCATCACCAACCTGACAAGCACGGCCAGATACATTAGCGAGATTGCCAATGTAAACATGCCGGTCAATCAGCCTTATGTCGGCAACGCCGCTTTCGCGCACAAGGGCGGCATCCATGTCTCTGCCATCATGCGGGACTCCAGAACGTATGAGCACATCGCTCCGGAGCTCGTTGGCAACAAGCAGCGAATCCTCGTTTCCGAGCTTGCAGGACAGAGCAACATCGTCTCGAAAGCTCAGGATATGGGCCTTAGCTTCGATCCCAGCAGCGAGCAGGCGAAGAATGTCATCTCCAAGATCAAGGATCTGGAGCATCAGGGCTATCAATTCGAAGGAGCAGACGCCTCCCTTGAGCTTCTGCTGCGGGAAGCGAATGGCGAGGTCCATGAGCTGTTCACATTCGAATCGTTTAAGATGCTGGTCGAGAAAACGGCAGGACGCCCGGTCGTATCTGAAGCATTCGTCAAAATCAACGTAGCAGGACAGAGCATATACACGGCCGGAGAAGGCAACGGTCCGGTCAACGCGCTGGACAATGCGCTGCGTAAAGCGCTGGTGCAATATTTCCCGACCCTTACAGATATGCATCTGTCAGACTATAAGGTGCGCGTCCTCGATGATAAAGAAACCACAGCCGCCCGCGTACGCGTGCTGATTGAATCCAAGAACGCTGATCAATCGTGGAACACCGTAGGCGTATCCGGCAACGTTATTGAAGCGAGCTGGGAGGCACTTGTAGACAGTATGCGTTACGCGCTGATCGGACAAATGTCCCCAGAGCTGCAGGAAGGCGAAGCCCTTCCCCGCCAGGGCATCGTGAATCACTAAATAGTGCTGTCATACAAACATGGCATTGCCGCAATCCAGGGCAATGCCATGTTTATTCTTGATTCCATTAAAGAGAGGTGAGCCGCTTTACCTTTTTCCTCAGCTCAGCCGGCTCGGGCAAGCCAACAAGCACCTCTTGGATAACCCCGTTGCGGTCGATGAGAACGCTCGTCGGGAAAGCTTGACCCTTGAACAGCGCTTCAAACACCTCGGCTTCTTCATCCATCAGAAGCGGGTAGGGAATATTGAATTCATCGGCAAAGGCGCGTGCTCTTTTTTCCACATCGTATTTGGTCACGTTAATTCC
This sequence comes from Paenibacillus algicola, assembly GCF_005577435.1. Classification (NCBI taxonomy): domain Bacteria; kingdom Bacillati; phylum Bacillota; class Bacilli; order Caryophanales; family Paenibacillaceae; genus Paenibacillus; species Paenibacillus algicola. Next base: position 2,917,191 of record NZ_CP040396.1, read on the forward strand.
GTAAATGTCCAGCTCCTCAGAGTACTGCCGCGCCAGCTCAATCAGCTCCGGCGTTTCCTGCCGGCAAGGCTCGCACCAGGAGGCCCAAAAATTTATCAAGAGCGCCTTCTCGCGGACGCCTCCGCCAGAGTAGCTCCCTCCGTTCATGCCCTGCAGTGTGAAGGTAGGCGACAGCATGCCGGCTTTAGCTCCCACCTCGACAGGCAGCGGCTGCTCAGTCTTAAACACCGACTGGATCTCGTCACCGGCCTGCTTGTAGATCACAGTTGCTGCCGCTGCAAGGATGACTAACAAAATGATGATATTACGCTTCATGGATCTTTTCCTTTACTGATAGACTTGGTATAGTCCCTATTGTACCCTGAAGGACCCAAGATTCAAACCAGCCCGGCCAAAATCCCGACCCGGAGGTGACGAAATGGCGAACCCTTTGAATGGCGGCTGCCGAGATCAGATGATAAGCCTGTCAGTACAAGCCTTTATAGACCTGAAGTCTCACACCCTGCGATGTCAGCCCTTTGAAGCCTGCGGAATCCTGACGGGACCTGATTGTAACCACCTGCAGCAGTTTATTCCCGTCACAAATACTGCAGCCCAGCCGCGCAACCACTTCACACTGGACCCTGCAGCCTGGACCTCCCTTCTCATGAAAAAAGCGCCTGTGCAGGCGCTTTATCACAGCCATCCTTCAAGTCCGCCGCTGCCCTCCATTGAGGATTTGCAGCAGCTGCAGAATTTCGGAGGCTTATTCTCTTCTTATCTTATTGGTTCTCCAGCAGCTAGCAACCATTCGGGGCTTCCGGAGCGGGAGCCCGATCTGGAGCTGGAGCTGAGCGTCTATCGGATCACTCATTCACGCCACGATCAAGCCGCGGCCGGTCGTTCTCTGTGGTCCCTGACTGCAGCCGGGCTTCTCATCACATAGCCGCCTACAGTCGACTCAGATACATATACAAATCTCCCAGCGTACCCACGCCCTCTTCCTCTTGAACCTCTTCAATGTAGGAGGTCCAGAGCCGCGCCGTCATTAAAGCATCCTTTAAGGCATCATGGCGCCCTTCTATCGGAATGCCCGCCTGATGCAGGAGAAGGTCAAGGGAATGCTCCGGAAGGTCCGGATACAGCTGTCTGGCAATCATCATCGTATCCAGCAGCCGGTGCGTGAGGCGAACCTTGGACGTTTTCCACAAGGCGGCATTGAGGAAGGCTTTATCATGCCCTGCCGCATGAGCGATCAGCACCCTGCCCTCTACGAACGCCATGAAATCATGAAGCCCTTCCGTAAGCGGCACCGCATCATCCACCATGGACTGCGTAATGCCGGTCAGCCTTGTAATATCAGATGGCACGGCAGCTCCGCTGTTGACAACCAAATGAAAGCATTGATCCTGCAAAATGGTTGTGCCGAGCGTCTTGACCGCTCCGAAAGACAATATGACGTCTCCGTGCTGATATGAAAAGCCTGTCGTCTCCAGATCAAAAACGACCGTCTCCAGCTCTTTCAGCGGTGTCCCCAGTACCTCAGGCCTGCGCTGATCCCGCATCTGGGATCGGATAAAGGCGATTTGCTGAGCCGAAGGATTTCCACGCATGGAGGCTACCGCCGAATTAAGATCGCCCATGCGCAGTGATTTCCAGAAGCCGGCTCCGGTCTGTCTGGGATCTCTCAACGCCCTTTACGCTCCGCAGCCCGAAGCTCTCTTTGCAGAGAGCGGTGAATTCGGCGCACCACTCCCAAGGTATTTCGAAGATCATACTGTATTTGCTTGTCCTTTAACTGTTCTCTGCTCATATAGCCACTGCTGCTGATAAAGCCCTCTTCCCACTCTGTCTGCGTCTCTGTTCGAAGCTTCAATGCCACCCGGAAAGCATCCTGCACATTTTCCAGCAGCAGGCCGCCTCCTTCCAGCAATATAATTTTTTCAATTCTTCGCCGGGTTGAGGTTTCCACTATGCCCCGCTGCAGTGCCAGCGTGCGGACGCTGTTTACAAGCGGGATGTATACACCGTATTTGACATCAAATCCACCCGCATGCTCTCCAAAGCGCTCCGTCACAATACGTCCCATTACATTCAGGGTCGCCTTATGACGTACGGTATTCCGGAGAAGAGCCGGGATGAGCTCAATGTTCTGATCAATGCAATCTTGAAAATGAGAACACCAGGCCTCCGAAAGCTCCTGTGAACCGGCAATGTGCCGCAGATCCGAAGCGATAATAAAATACCTCGTAGGCTCCCAGGCATGCTGTGAGCTCCATTGATCCAGCTGCTGCTTCCACTCCGACAGCGTTTTGCGCCACATCGGCTCGGAGCACATCACTTTGCCGCTGCATTTCGGATAACCGGCGGTGACGAGGATGTCCGACAGTACTTCGCCAAATGTCTGAAAATAGCGATTCCCCTCTTCATCCACCTCATCCCCGATAATCATTCCGTTATCCTGATCACTCCACAGCGTAGCTTCCTGCCTTCCGCTGCTCCCGAAGCTAACGAAGGCATAACGGGCAGGAGGCTGGCCGAAGCCAGCCCCTTTCATATGCTCTTCCCCGATATGCACTGCCCGCCGGCCAATCTCATCATGCATGCGGTTGACCTGCTGAATCCATGTATACAAATCCATGAAGGGCTTCTGCTCTAGCAGTCGTTCTTGACAGGCAATCCGCGCCTCTTTCAGTTCCTCCGCCGAGCGGCAGCCTGGAATCTCTTTAAAAGAAAGCTCTGAATGTAATGATGGCAGAGGTTCCATTGACAACCCTCCTCATGAGATGGACTTAATGGCCGAAGGATTCTACAAGGCTGAGCCTTTTGCTCCGGATTCTGAAGCCATTTTCATTTGCTCCGGATATCCGTAGGTTCCGTGCTCGCTCAAATCCAGACCCATCAATTCCTCTTCTTCCGTAACACGCAGACCGGTTGTCATCTTGATCAGATAAAGAATGATAGCAGAGATAATGAGTACGAAGATGAAAGTACCTACCAATCCAAGCAGCTGTACGCCCAGCTGTGTAAAGCCACCGCCGTATACCAGTCCAGCCTGGCCTACGCCTGTAATTTCAACGAGGCGAGGTGCTGCAAAAATACCTGTCGATACCGCGCCCCACATCCCGGCTACACCGTGGACAGAGAATGCGTAAATCGGATCATCCACACCTTTACGCTCAAACCATTGTGCAGAGAAGAAGGCAATTGTACCCGCAACAGCACCGATCACTACCGCAGCCCAAGGCTCAACGAAGGCACAAGCGCCTGTGATTGCTACGAATGCTGCAAGGACACCGTTCAGCATGCTAGGAATGTCTGCTTTACCGAGAACTGCCCAGGAGATAAGCAGGGCGGCAAGTGCACCCGCTGCAGCGGCAATGTTCGTGTTCAGTGCGACAAATCCGAAGAAACCATCCATCAGTGCGGAAATCGTGCTACCTGGGTTAAAGCCGAACCAGCCGATCCAGATAATCAGTACACCCAGTACGGAGTACACTTGGTTGTGACCAGGAATGCTGTTAGGCTTTCCGTCTTTGTTGTATTTGCCAAGACGAGGCTTCAGCATTACTGTAGCCACGAGAGCTGCTGTAGCACCAGTCAAGTGAACGACTGTGGAGCCTGCGAAATCCTGCATGCCCAGCGCGCCTAACCAGCCGCCGCCCCATACCCAGTGAGCAACAATCGGGTAAATCACGATGGAGAACAAGATGCCGAAGATGATGTAGACACTCAGCTTCGCCCGTTCTGCCAAGCCGCCGCAAGCAATAGCGAGCGATACAGCAGCGAAGGATAAATGGAACAGGAACATGATGGTCGTCGGTACATCGAAGGCTGCAAAAGCATCGAAGGATGCGGTTACGTTGTCTCCACTCAGGAAGAACCCTTCAAGACCGAAGAAGCTGTTGCCGTTTCCGAATGCTAAGCCAAAGCCCAGTGCCCAGAAGGAGATAATGGCAATTCCGAAGGTAAGCATTTGCTTGCCGGCCACATGGCCTGCATTTTTCATTCTTACCGAGCCAGCTTCCAGAAGTGCGAAGCCTGCCTGCATGAAGAACACGAGTAATGCGGCGAGGAATACGAATACGGAGTTCAGACCCGCCTGCAGCTGCGTGTTACTTGCCGCCTCGTCTGCAAATGCACTTGCTGGAAATGCCAGCATAGCACCTGCTGCTAACAATGAACCAACCCATTTTTTTCTCATTTCAACCACTCCCTTTAGTGTAAGCTTTCCTTACATGATTTGCTGTTAATGTATTATAAACATACACTTTTCAGAATGGCAATGGTTTATTTCAAAAAAAGACGATAAATCCATAGTTTATGTAAGATAATATAACATTAAGTGAAGTGAGCAAACCTTACTCCTCCGTTTATATCTATATGTAGGGCTTTGAGAAGTATGATTGTAAAGTGTGACTCCGTTCTAAAAAGCATGACGTTTGACTGTACGGTTGGCAATCATGTATCATTCAATTATATAGTAAGTATCATTAAACAAGCCTGCGAGGTGATCATACGTGGGAGAGATTAACGCCTCCAATCAGCTGTTCAGAATCGGGGAACTGGCAAAGGCGGCAGGAATCAGCGAGAGAACGATCGATTACTACACGAAGCTCGGACTGATAACTCCCGAGAAACGGACTGTGAAAAATTACCGGCTGTACAACCCTGAAACTTTAGCCACGCTGCAACGTATCAATCAGTTGAAACAAGAGAAATATACCCTCGAAGAAATCAAGGAAACGCTGGAGCGCTGTTCAATTGTGGAGGATCATGAGGTTTCCGATAAGCTGTCCCAGCTGGAGCTGCAGATTCAGAAGCTTGAACGGGAAGTAAATGAGATCGGTCCCATGCTCCAGGGCATGAAGCCGAACCAGGCCAAGGCGGCTTTATCCAGGATTTTGCCGAAGGGAGCGGCTTGTATGGAGTCGCTGCAAATTTTTCTGAACCATTTTACATCAATGTAAATCAAATTTACTGGAGGAATGACAAATGTATACAGATGGTATGTTTATTCTTATCATCATTGCTTTTATTTTCTCGTTGTGGGCCCAGTTTCGAGTTAAGGGTACCTTCAACAAATGGGCCAAGGTCGAGAATCTCAGAGGGATGACCGGTTATGATGCAGCGCGTCACATGCTGGATGCCAACGGCCTGTACGATGTACCGATTGAGCCGGTTCCCGGAGCACTAAGTGACCACTATGACCCGATCAAGCGTGTCGTTCGCCTCTCCGAGCCGGTCTACTATGAGCGTACGATCTCTGCGGTTTCCGTTGCTTGCCACGAAGTCGGTCACGCTATTCAGCATAAAGTGAGCTATCCGATGCTGGTTGCCCGCCACAAGATGTTTCCGGTCGTAAACTTCGCATCCGGCATTGCACCGTTTCTGTTGATTGCAGGCTTTCTGTTCGGTGCCTTCAACCTAATTGGTCTGGGTATCATTTTCTTCTCGGCCGCCGTTGCTTTCCAGCTTGTAACCCTGCCCGTCGAATTTAACGCAAGTAACCGCGCCCGGGAAATCATGGTCTCCGAAGGCTATATTACGAATGACGAGGAACGCGGTGTAGCTAAGGTTCTGAACGCCGCTGCTCTGACTTATGTCGCTGCAGCCCTGCTGTCCCTCCTGGAGCTCATTCGCTACATTATGATCTTCACGAACCGCGAATAGATCTAACCGAAGCTGCTCTCCTAGACCTACGGGCTTGGAGAGCAGCTTTTTTACGTGCAGGACATCGCTCTTATTGGGCAGCGTCAGATCCTCCGAGAATATGAAAAGGCGGCGCCAGGAGCAAGCTCTCCGGCACCGCCTCTTATTGTCAGTCATGGTGGTCATGCAGCCCACTCTCCTGCCCGTCAGCACCTTCCTAGGTATCTACTTCATGCCAAGTCACAGGATCACTCCTATGCCTGCCCGGGGAGTTTACCCTCACCCTGTCCTTGGCATAGTCCAAAATAATTCAGCAGGAAGCTGCGGAACACTTGCGCTACGGGCGGCAGCTTCTCATCTGCCCGATGAATCAAACCGATCGAGCGGGTAACCTTCGGCTCTGAGATGCGAACTCTCGCCGGCTGAAGAGGGTTGGTCTGAAATAACGCCATTTCCGGAAGCAGACTGACGCCCATCCCTGCTGCTACAAGTCCACGAATCGTATCTGTCTCTTCTCCCTCAAAAGCAATCTTCGGCGTAAAGCCAGCCTCAAGACAGGCATGCCATACAATCGGCCGCAACGAGTAGCCCTTGCTGAACAGGATAAAGCGTTCTTCCTTCAGCTGCTCCAGCTTGATCTCTTCTTCTCCGGCCAGCGGATGATTCGGCGGAAGAATCGCAAACAGCTCCTCGGTCAGCATCACATCTCCCTGGATATGATCTTCCCGATCCGGAAATGGAGATACGAAAGCCAGGTCAACCTCGGCTGACAGCACATCCCGAATTAGCGTTGGATACATCCCTTGCTTAAACCTGAATCTGACATTCGGATATCTCTGCTTGAATTCTGCAACGATGGAAGGGATCAGGTGAATGCCCAGGCTGTGAGGAAATCCAATTCGAATCTCCCCCTGCTCCGGGTCCAGAAATTCATGGATTTCTGCCACCGCCCGATCTAGATCCTTCATAATTCCCTCTACCCGCTTGCAGAACAGCTGACCTACTGGCGTCAGCTGAAGATTACGCCCCTTCTGCATGAACAGATTGATTCCGAGCTCCTCCTCCAGCTGATGGATTTGGCGGCTCACGGCGGACTGGGCCACATGCAGCTCCTCTGCGGCCTGGGTAACATGCTCTTTCTGCGCAACCTTGACAAAGTATTGCAACTGTCTTAATTCCACGCTATTTCTCGCTCCATTCTGCATTCCATAAAGCCCATGCTTTTTCCTGTAATTAATCTGTTACATTCGTGACCCTTTAAAGAGCCGGAGCATCAATCCATAGATGAAGAAGCCGGTAATGGCACCGCCAAAATGAGCCATCCAGCCGATGCCCGGCATGAACGAGAACACCGCGCCCATGATAAGCAGCGTGTATAGCGTCTTCTTGGAGCTCTCATCCATCTTGTTCTGCTGAAACAAGGCAATATACAGAAGACCCCCGTACACGCCGTAAATGGCACCGGAGGCACCGACCAGCCAGATCACGTCTGATGAGCTCTGTACATAGTAAGACACGCTAAGCACGTTTCCCATCACACCGCTGAGCAGATAAAGCACGGCATAACGGATACTCCCGAGGATCCGCTCCAGCGGCGGCGCAATGACAAGCAGCGCAAAGCTGTTAAAAAACAGGTGCTCCAAGCCTCCATGAAGAAACATGGAAGCGAAATAGCGCCACCACTCACTCTTGAAAGGTTCTACCACAGCCAGTGCACCGTACTTCAGCTGCGCGTAGACATTATTCGAGCCGCCATCAAAGGTTACGATCAGAAACATGACCAGATTGGCTAGCAGCAACAGTGAGGTAAACGGGTAATACCGGAGATAGCTCTTATAGCTTTCGTATCGAATAAAGATCATGGAATCCTCCTTCCTGGATGTGCATCAGGACCCCGGGTGGACATCCTTATTTTAAAAAGATTATAATGTACCATGAAACCAATCACCAAACTTTGAATTCCCAAGGAGGAGTTGTACATGGCTCAAGAACGTAAAGATGCTGCGACATTTAAAGGCAATCCTATTACTTTAATAGGCCCCGAGCTGAAGGTAGGCGATCAGGCACCTGATTTCACAGTAAGCAAAAATCTGCTGGAGGAGGTCAGCCTCAAGGATTACGCCGGCAAAATCAAACTGATCAGCGTAGTGCCATCACTGGATACCGGTGTCTGTGACGCTCAAACGCGCCGTTTCAATGAGGAAGCCGCTTCGCTCGGTGAAGACGTTGTCATCCTGACGATCAGTGCTGACCTTCCATTCGCCCAAGCCCGCTGGTGTGGTGCAGCCGGTGTAGAGCAAGTGATCACCCTGTCTGACTATAAGACACGTTCCTTCGGACAAGCGTATGGTGTGCTCATTCAGGAATTCCAGCTGGACATGCGTTCCATCTTCGTGGTGGACCAGAATGACAAGCTTGCCTATGTCGAGTATTTGGCTGAAATGACAGAGCACCCGAACTATGACGCTGCCATGGAAGCCGTCAAGTCGCTGCGCTAGAAGCAGTCATTACCAGGTTACATAACACCTGTAAAAAAGCGGGAGAGCAACTCTCCCGCTTTTTGCTGTGCTATGCATCAATTCTGTGCTTGGACAATCTTTTGTCCAGTACAGAGAACAATTGTAGAATCACTCGATAATTAGCCCCCAAATCACCCAGGGAGCCCCGGGAAGCCGAATACATATCCACGGCGGAGCGGACGGGATTGATCCCAAGTACGGACACGGTAATATCCAGAGTACGACCGGTCTTGGTTCTTTTCTCGAGAATAATCTCCCCTACCGAAGGGACTTCATGCAGAACCTTGTAGCCGGGAATTTTCTTTAGGTTCGAGGCTACTTCCTCAAAGCATTTTTCTTTAGAAAGATTATAATATCGTGTCTTTAGTTTCGGGTCTTTAGCACGGTCGCTTGTGCCGTCATAACTGCGCACGATACCCACTAGAACTCGTTTGAATGACAAAGACCGTTCCTCCTTTATAAATGACCGTTCCCTTTTCACTCTCTAGTTTACCATTGTTTAGCCTCTCAGCAAACCTTTATTGCTAGGCCGCTGCGTCTTTTCTTCTGTATATATACATTCATGAAAAAGCGCCCCTGCCCTTTATGTCAATAAAAGGAAGAGGCACCAAAAATTTAATCATAGGAACACCCGCCTATGCCGTCCGGTAACATTGTCTTCGAACCTGCTATAGCAGGTGGGTGATCTCAAAATCGGTTATGAATTCCCCTAGTCATATAGACAGGGCATTTCAGCCGCGATTCAATGTCGATCTCCCTAGACATCGTCATTGGTTCAAAACAACGTAAGTACCGAAACGTACATCGCAGGATGTAAAATCATTATAGGGGTTTTTTGCGAAAAAGTAAACCTTATGTTAACGGGAATCTTTCGATTTCTCGTCCGATTTTACATGCTCCATACTTTCCAGGAGGGCTCGCTCGGCAGATTCCTCTTCTTCCTGCTGCTTCATCCGCTCAGCCTGCTCCTGCATCTTCATGTAGGTTCCATAGAAGTTAAAGAACGCAAACACTGCCATGATGCAGAACAAGAAGAATACGAACAGCACAGGAACCCGTATGCCGATAAAGATCAAGAGAGCGCTTCCCACCAGTGTCGAGAAGACGCGGAATGGACGAATCAGAGTCAGCAGCACCGCATTCTTCAGCAGCTGGGTCGACTTCATTTCATAATGGACTGCCATGGAGAAGAAATTGAACAAGGAAACGAACAGCACCAGCAGCAGCACAAGCATGACAATGCCTACAAGCTGAAATCCATCTCCCATCTGAGTCATGTATACGGTGTAGTCAATGTACATGATCACAAATAACAGAGTGTACACGAAACCGCCAATCATAGCCTGCTTATAATTTTCCTTATAGCCTCTAAAGAAGGTCTTGAACACAGGGACGTCGGGATCGCCCATAACCCACTTTCTGACTACGGTAAACATGGCAGCAGTTGCCGGGAACAAGACGAACGGCGCTAGAATGCCCATAATCCAGTTGGCCAGGATCTGCTCGTTTACAGCGTCCGGCACCTGCACCATCATCATAAATTTAGTCACCAGAAAAAACAAAAACGGTAAAGAGCATAACACCCACAGGATGTTCGTAAACGCGATACGGGTGATCCATTCGGTTATTCTGTATAAGCCCCCCATGGGTCCCTTCATTTCCAAAACCATTTCCTCCTCACTGTCTCATGCATGTACCTACTAATATACCTTATTTTATGTCTCTGTGACCAGAGCCTAAATTGGAAAGACCGGGCTTTCGTCCATACCCGGTGACGCTTTGCTCCATATGATATGGATGTAAACTAACACCACCTTCAAAGGAGTTGAATCTTCATGTCTTGTGTATCCGGAGGTTACGCTGGTGCCGGCGCTTGCGGCTATGGCTACGGCTCAACGGTTGGTATTGTTCTGGTTCTGTTTATCCTGCTCGTTATCATCACTCGCGCATTCTACATCTAAGACGGCAAGAATATAAAGACGGAGCTGACGCCGTAATGGCGCAGCTCCGTCTTTATGTTATTCATTCGACTTAGCTATTGTAGTCGTTGCTGCTCGAGCTCGGTCTGCGGTCATTGTTATACGAGCGCGGCTTGCGATCCCGGTCGCTGCTGCGGTCCCGGTTGTATCCACCCTCACGGGAAGAGGAAGAGCCGCCATCACGGCTATATCCGCCGCTGCTGCCACCGCGGTTGTAGCCTCCACGGCCGCCGCTTCCGCCCTGACCCTGACGATCACGGTTGTATCCGCCTCCGCTGCCTTGGCGATCGCGGTTGTAACCGCCGCTAGGCTTGCGGCCACTGCGAATGTCCGGCTTCCGGCGCTTCACGCGGATCGGATCCTCCGGAGTCAGCTGAACATCAGCTTCCTTCTTGTCATCGCCTGTCAACAGCTTCATAGCCGATGCCAGGAGCTGAACAGAATCATACTGCTCCAGGAGCTGAATCGCCAGACCCTTGTATTCGTTCAATTCACCATTTTCCACCATTTCAAGCACACGCTCTGCCGTTACACGCTGTTTGCCTTCAATCGCCTCAGCCATCGTTGGCAGCGGCTTGCGAGGGATGCGGTGACGGGTTACACGCTCGATGAAACGGAGATGATCAATTTCACGCGGCGTTACAAAAGACCACGCTGTTCCCTCTTTGCCGGCACGGCCCGTACGTCCAATACGGTGTACATAGCTTTCCGGATCCTGCGGAAGGTCAAAGTTGACAACGTGCGATACGCCGGAAACATCCAGTCCACGCGCTGCAACGTCGGTAGCTACCAGGACGTCAATGCTTCCGTCGCGGAATTTGCGCATAACCGTGTCACGCTGATGCTGTGACAGATCACCGTGCAGTCCATCAGCAGAGTAACCGCGCTTCTGCAGCGCTTCAGCCAGCTCATCAACCCGGCGCTTCGTGCGTCCGAATACGATCGCGAGATCCGGGGACTCCATATCGATCAGGCGGCTCAGTGCTTCGAACTTCTGGCGCTCAGGCACTTCAATGTAGGCTTGATCAATCAGAGGTGCGCTGACATGCTTCGGAATAACCGATACATGCTCAGGGTCCTTCAGGAATTGCTGAGCCAGCTTGTGGATGTTCGGAGGCATGGTCGCCGAGAACAGCAGCGTCTGACGCTCCTCCGGCACCAGCTTCAGGATGGACTGGATGTCATCCATGAAGCCCATGTCCAGCATTTCATCCGCTTCGTCCAGGACAACGGTCTGAACATCATCCAGGCGAATGGTCTTACGATTAATATGATCCAGCAAACGACCCGGCGTTCCGATAATAATCTGCGGCTTCTTCTTCAGTGCACGGATCTGACGGCCGATATCCTGGCCTCCGTAGATTGGCAGGCTGCGAATTCCCTTGAAGCGGGACAGCTTTCCAATTTCTTCTGCAACCTGGATCGCCAGCTCGCGGGTTGGTGTCATAACGAGAGCGACAATGCGCTCCTCTTCACGCTGAATCTTGGAAATGAGGGGCAGCCCGAATGCTGCCGTCTTACCGGTACCCGTCTGTGCTTGACCAATCATATCCCGTCCGGCCAAAGCAATCGGAATTGACTGGGACTGAATCGGAGTGGCTTCTTCAAAGCCAAGCTCGGTGATTGCCTGAAGCACGCGGGGCTCCAGACCAAAATCTGCAAATGTTTTCAATAGGTTCATACTCCTTCTATCTAGTGGACATCCCACTTTCTTCTCTGTATTCTTAAGTAGCGGTGACTTGTTTAGGCTTTCCCGGCCCGCAGGATTTTCTGCATGAGGGTTGACCATAATTTATTACTGCCGAAATACAAGGTCGGCTAATGTATAATCATCCTGATAAGCGTGCAAAGTTTTCTTAGTAATCATCTACTCAAGAATATCCAATACAGTATATCACACAATGATGAAGGAATACCAGCCGCATCCATAATGTCATACTAACTACCGAGGTGAACACTTATGATCAAAGCCCTTTGGACATACATATCCATCATTACCGGGGCTGTCGTTATTGCCTGCGGCTTTAACCTTTTCCTTATCCCCCACCATCTGCTCAGCGGAGGCGTATCCGGGGTAGCCATGCTGATCGGCTACTTCTCTCCGCTGAATATCAGCGTGATGTATTTTGTGATCAACATTCCTATCCTGATTGCAGGCTGGATCAAGCTCGGCAAACGTTTTGTCGGACTCAGCATGCTGTCTGTTGCCATTGTTACGGTACTGTTGGAATTCATACCCGTGCAATCCGTTGCCTCTGATATGCTGCTGTCCTCCGTGTTCGGCGGTCTGCTCGTCGGCTTCGGTGCAGGTGTGTCTTTCCGGGCAGGCGGCTCTACGGGCGGCTTCGATGTCATCGGCTCCATAGTAACCCGATACCGGGACTTCCCAGTGGGCAGCGTACTCGTCGGCATGAACACGCTAGTAATTCTGGCTGTCGCTTACTTGGAGAATGACTGGAATCTTGCGCTCGCCTCCATGCTGTCGATGTACGTCACTGGACGCGTGATTGACTTCATTTACATCAATAACATCAAAGTCACCGTCTTCATCGTCACAGACCGGACGGAGGAGCTGCTCTCGAAGCTGCTGCAAAGGCCGCGCGGGGTGACGCGGATCAAGACTCAGGGTGCCTTCAGCCATAAGGAAAAAGACATGCTCATGACCGTCACCACCCGCTACGAGCTGGCGGAGCTCAAAATTATTATTAAAGAAACTGATCCGGAGGCCTTTGTGAACATTGTAGAAACCGTTGGAGTGATGGGACAATTCCGCCGGGGTTAATCATGAAGTTGTTAAAAGAATTAGACTTTGTGGTATAATACGAGTGCGCAGCTCCTACAATATGGATAGGCTGCTCTTCCAAGATTACAGCCGCATTTGCTTTTCCGTTTACTAAGAAGATCCTGCCTGGCCTCACAAAAAGGAAGGAAAGGGTGATTTTTGTGGAAATGGAAACGGTCAAATTGTCAGAAATCGTCTTGAAATGGTTTCCGGAGATGATGCCCTTTTTTAACCAGAGTGAGCTCAATTTCCGGATTGTCCTCCGCGACGGCTTAAGGATTCTTGAAGAAGAAGACGCTCTTGAAATTATTCAGTACAGCATTTGTGAGCAACAGAATCAAGCTCTGCTTCATTAACGATATCGGCCCGCAGCATACATGCTTCGGGAGAGAACCAGAAATGCCGCCCTCCTGCTTCTTAATGGATGGCGGCATTTTTTTGTATTCCTTTTTTTAGATGCATATCCATCTATTGATAGGTTAGCGTTTGAAGCCCTTCAATTTCGTTTAAAAAAGTGAGGTATCTGTGTTTGAGGGTGTCAAATGACATATCGGTTGTTTTGTTGTAACAATTCCGTTCTTTTTGTCAGACACAGGTTGTATATAATATTTATTATTGTGCAAGGACACAAGGGAGAGAGGTAATTATGAACATCATCTTGGCTTTACTCATCTGGACTGCAGGCGGCATGGGGATGTACGGCCAGCCGGACGGTGAGGTGACCAGCCTGCTGCAGACCTCCATGAGCACGGTCGCAAAGCAGCCGGCAGCAGGCAGTGGTAACGCTGTGAAATCCGATCCGCAGCAGGACGAAGCGCCGGTTGTGAAGGGAATTTACGTCACAGCATACAGCGCAGGCGGCTCCCGCATGGAAGAGCTGGTCAAGCTGGTGGATGACACCGAGCTGAATGCGATGGTCATCGACATTAAGGATGACGAGGGATACATAACGTACAAGACGGAGAACGCCAAGCTTCAGGAAATGGGAAAGCCCCAGCCTTTTATCAAGGACATGGGCCAGCTGATGGAACGCCTGGACAAGCATGAAATTTATCCAATCGCCCGGGTCGTTGTATTTAAAGACACCATTCTGGCGAAGAAGAATCCGGAGCTTTCCTTCGTGAAGAGTGACGGCAGTGTGTGGCAGAATGGCAGCGGCGATATGTTCGTCAATCCTTACCGCAAGGAGGTTTGGGATTACAATGTAGAAATCGCCAAGGAAGCAGCCAAGCTGGGCTTCAAAGAAATTCAGTTTGACTACGTCCGCTTCCCGGAGGGCTTTGAGAAGCGTGCCGATTCCCTCAAGTACACCAAGAGCGAGCAGTCGCGCGTGGATATCGTTGCAGAATTCGTGAAGTATGCCCGCAAGGAGCTGGAGCCGCTGGGCATTCGCGTTTCGGTTGATATTTTTGGATATGCTGCTTCTGTACCGGCTGCGGAAGGCATTGGACAGGACTTTGTCAAAATATCCAAGCATGTGGACGTCATCAGCCCTATGGTGTATCCAAGTCATTACACGACCGGCTGGTTTGGCTCCAAGACCCCGGACAAAGCCCCTTATCAGACGATCAAGGGCTCGATGGAGGATACGCACGAGAAGCTGGATCCACTTGGCTCCTACAAGCCGATTATCCGGCCATGGATTCAGGATTTCACAGCAAGCTGGCTGGGCAGCGGAAACTATGCCAAGTACGGCAAGAAGGAAGTCGAGGAACAGATTCGCGCCCTGAAAGAGATGAAGGTCGACGAATACTTGCTTTGGAACGCCTCCAACAGGTACACTAAGGGAGTTGAATACAAGTAAGCCGCCATCATGCATCCTACTGAACCATGAGCACCCGGCCCTGTGGCCGGGTTTTTATATTGTCCATGGATAGAACAATAGAAAAGAAGGCCAAATACCATGAAGCAAACCCATTCTTTAGGGCAGAAATTCAAGCAGTTTTTCGTCATTCTGCTGCCCATTCTTGTTACACAGCTGTCCTTATCGGCAATGGCTTTTTTTGACTCTAATATGTCTGGTAAATTTGGCTCCAGCGATCTGGCCGGCGTTGCGATTGCAACGAGCCTCTGGATCCCGGTCCAGACCGGCCTTAGCGGAATTCTGATCGGCATTACCCCGATCGTATCCCAGCTGATGGGAGCCCGCCAGGAAAGCAAGGTGGCGTATCAAGTGCTTCAAGCGCTATGGTTCTCGGTCCTCCTCGCACTTCTCGTGCTGGGCGTTGGTTATGCTTGCGTTCCGGTTATTCTGGAGCACATGCCTCTGGAGCCTGCGGTAAAAGAGGTTGCAGGGGGTTATTTGACCGCCATTTCGGCCGGCATCATCCCGTTATTTGCTTATACCGTGCTGCGCAGCTTTCTGGATGCGCTGGGCCAGACTCGGATCTCAATGGCCATTACACTGATTTCATTGCCGGTGAACGTCGGCCTGAATGCCTTGTTTATCTTCGGACTTGCAGGTTTTCCACGTTTAGGAGGAGTTGGAGCGGGGGTTTCTTCTGCCATTACCTATTGGGTGGTATTCATCATTGCCGTGGCGATCATTCACTGGATGCATCCGTTCTCCGATTTTATGATCTTCCGGAGGCTGCGCGGCGTGTCATTGAAGGCATGGAAGGAGCTGACCAAGATCGGCGTTCCGATCGGTTTCTCCATCTTCTTTGAAACTGCCGTATTTGCGGCGGTCACGCTGCTGATGAGCAGCTATGACACGACAACCATTGCTGCCCATCAGGCAGCGCTCAATTTTGCGACGACGCTGTACATGCTTCCCCTCAGCATCTGCTTGAGTCTTACGATTCTGGTCGGCTTTGAAGCAGGCTCTGGGCGCATGAAGGACGCAAGGCTGTATGCCAAGCTCGGCATCGGCTTCGCCCTGCTCCTCTCTCTTCTCGCTGCTGTGATTTTGTTCACGGCGGGCAAGCAGGTAGCAGGCCTGTACTCCAACGAACCAGCCGTCGTTCAGTTGATCTCGCAATTTTTGCTGTTTGCAGTGTTTTTTCAAATTTCAGATGCGATTGCTACCCCAACTCAGGGCGCGCTGCGGGGCTATAAGGATGTCAATGTGGCGTTTATGCTTGCCTTTCTTTCTTATTGGGTGATTGGGCTGCCTGTCGGTTATGTGATGGCTTCCTATACTTCCTTGGGCGCGTTCGGTTACTGGATCGGGCTTATCACCGGTCTCGCGGTAGGCGCAGTATTGCTGCTGCGGCGGCTCATTAAGGTGCAGCGCCGATATGGCCCTGCAGCCAGAAGCTAGAGCATTGTAAATAAACAAATAGCTGTCCTAAAAGATCATTAGATCTAGAGGGACAGCTTCTTTATTTATATGGAGGCCCTCCCTCAAATAGATGATCCATTTGAGTCCCCTTGCTGCACCAGGATCTAAGCCTAGCCTTTCGCTTCAATCACATACGCCGCCCCCGGCGTAATGCGCTTTTTCTCCACCATCGTAACCTCCTGAATGTCAGGCACCGTCAGGAAATGCCGCTCCAGATGCTCGTCCACCGCAAGAAATGCATTCTCCTCATTCTCTGCTGCCGTGATTACAACAAAGCTTCCTTGGTCACAAAGGACTTCCATACGATACAAATACATGCTTTATGCTCCTCTCTCTGCTTCCCTGCTTGCATGCGCAGCTTCATATACTTGGTCAAAAAGCTCTGCGGAATGATTCCGCAGAGCTTCATCAGGTTCATACCTACTGGGACAAGCGCAGTGCCAGCTCGTACATATCCATATCAAAATCCTTCTTCGTGTTCACGACCTTATCAATATCGGTCAGCACCAGCTCCCCGTTAATGATGCCACAGCCCTTGTCGGATTCTCCCTGGATCAAGCTGCGCACGGCGAAATCACCGAGACGGCTTGCAAGATTGCGGTCAAACGGCGTCGGGGCACCGCCGCGCTGGATGTGTCCAAGGACCGTTACCCGCGCGTCGATCGAGGCATGGCGCTCCTTCAAGGCGTGAGCTACATCTTCGCCGCGTCCGACGCCCTCAGCGACGATCACAATACTGTGACGTTTGCCCTTCTCAAAGTTCTCCTTCATCCGATCCGCAATTTCGCCCATATCATACGGTACTTCCGGCACGAGAATGGTTTCCGCTCCGGAAGCCAGGCCCGCATGCAGCGCAATATCTCCGCAATGGCGCCCCATCACTTCAACGATGGATGAGCGCGCGTGCGATGACATGGTGTCCCGAAGCTTGTTCACCGCATCCACCACGACGCCTACCGCAGTGTCGAAGCCGATCGTATAATCGGTAAAGGAAATATCATTATCAATTGTGCCCGGCAGTCCCATCGTCTTGATCCCAAGCTTGCTCAGCTTGTTCGCTCCCTGATACGAGCCGTCACCGCCAATAACGACCAGGCCGTCAATGCCGTGCTGGTTCAAAATTTCTGCACCGCGCTGCTGCCCTTCCAGCTTCATAAACTCCGGGCAGCGGGCGGATTGAAGCACAGTTCCTCCGCGCTGAATGATGTCTCCTACACTGCGAAGATCCATTTTGTTAATCTCATTGTTTAGCAGTCCCTGATATCCCCGCTGGATGCCGTACACCTCCAGGCCATGGTACAGGCCGCTCCGGACGACGGCGCGCAGTGCGGCGTTCATCCCCTGAGAGTCACCGCCACTGGTCAAGACTGCGATTTTTTTAACTTCTGACATGTTTATTCCTCCTTGTGGGTCAATCATTTTTATGCCTGCGAATCCATCGGCTGTTTACCAGAAAGAAAATCCGGGTCATCGGACTCCGCTTCATCAGCCGTTTGGACACACTGCGAACCAATTGCTGCTCACTGACTTTAGGATCGGATAAATATAATGCCAGAAGCCCCTCAATGATCATCCGGTGAAATCCTGCCGAAGGAATGGCTGCCACATCCTTGCGCGCCCATTCTACAATGGAGGTTAGCCTGCTCAGCATGGCTTCGGCGTCATCATAGTAATTGCAGAAATTCAGATCGCCGCCGATCCGGTCCTCATCCTGATCAATCAGATAATCCAGCATGATGTGGAGACTGCATACATTAGGAAAGTATGCCGCATGAATGCTAGATGCATCCTGATCATCCAAAAACGGATCTGACGCCGCCAGGAACAGCATAAATACTCCCAGCGTTGATCCTGTCGCCGCGGCAAATTCGTTCCAGCGCAGGTGCGGTGTCCGGTGGGCATGAATGGACCACCACTCCAGCAAAGCCGCCTCACGCTGCTCTGGATGAATGTGCTTGTGAACCTGAAGATCCGTGTATAACGAAGCTAAATCCATTATGTATGGTCGGGCTGCTTCGTATCCCTGCAGCTGGCTGATCGCCTCCCGGCAGGTCATGACCAGACGGGTCAGGTAGCCGCCGTCCTCTTTCTCAGAGCGATAAGCATAGTAGTCCTCCAGGGCCTTGTCCGGGGTTACGGCATCCAGCATCGACTGGTGAAGCTGCCGGAAATCCTTGGGATCCAGGGAGGTGCTTCGATCGCATAAATTATCCAAATAATCACTGATCGTTTGATAAGCGACAATCAGCGGAATCAGAATATGCTTCTCCGGCAAATTCGCCGCAGCATAGACTGCGCCGCCCTGACAGTGAAACCGCTTCGTATCAATACTTGCCAGCGCCTGGCTTCTTAGCTCGTCATCAGGTATTTGCTCGGCGTCCCGCCGCCACTTCCCCAGTTCGGCAGAAACCTCGGGCAGAATAAATCGGTACACCCGGCTCATCAGGCCGATGGGACTGCGCGGAGCTTTACGGCTTAGCTCTTGATCATTCAATGAACCCGGCCTCCACATGCTTGTGTTTTTTTTATATTCATCCAAATCAAACCTATTATAATATGATCATTCCTATTGTACAAATGAGTTCTTGACGAGGTTGTATAAAGAGGACAAAGATGGGGGGACGTCAAAAAAAGATCAAGAAAAAAACACAGCCCCGAGGAGCTGTGCCTTCATCTTCATTACTGTAATGGTTCTTGCTTTATAAGATCCCCGTTACACGGAGTTAGCTTACAGCTTGATTACGTTAGCTGCTTGAGGACCGCGGTTACCTTCAGTGATGTCGAATTCAACTTCTTGACCTTCGTCAAGAGTCTTGAAGCCGTCGCCTTGAATAGCGGAGAAATGTACGAATACGTCCTCGCCACCTTCGTATTGAATAAAACCGTAACCCTTTTCTGCGTTAAACCATTTAACTGTACCTTTCAAATGAACAACCTCCTAAAAATACCGCCATCTATGGCGAATATCCATATTATATCCCATGTTCGAAAACAATGCAATCCGTTCATGGCTCTCACGCAAAAATATGATGCTCATGATTTGCTTTTAGCACAGCGGGTGCGTTATCATTTACCCAAAAGCCCAAAAAACGGAGAATGCATATGATTAAAAAACACGAAATATACAAAAGAGACAAGTGGAACATGATGACGGTCGAGGTGCAGGGCCGCTATCTCGTGCTCCGTGAAATCTCGGATCAGTGGGGCGAAGAAACGCATACGTTCATGAGCCGTCCGGCGCTGATGCAGTGGGCGCATAACCGATTCCCTGAAGAGGATTTCAAGGGGCGCGAGGATGAGTGGAATGAGCTGATCCAGAGCTTCAAGCAGGTCTAGGCCGATGGATTACTCCAATGCCGTCATTTTCATTATTCTGGCCTTCAGTCTTGGCCTGATTATGATCATGAACAGAGACCGGATTCCTGCGCAGCTGCGCAAAGGCATGGCGATTACCGCCATCTTCATGATTCTGTTTGCCTTTTATATTATTGTATACAGCTTTTTTACACTGGGTGCTTCTTGATCTGAGACCCGGATGAAAGCAGGCGCGGCAAGGCATACTATCGCTCGATACTGTTTCTATCGAGGAGGTTACTGCCAATGAAGTACACCAGAGCACTGTGCCTGACGCTGGTGTTGTCCTTATTGCCGCTGTCAAGCCCCCATCCCGGCGCTTCTGTTCAGGCAACCCGGATGCCATTCAACGATAACCCGATTAGGAGGATTTCAATGGAAACTTTGCCAAAGCGCACGGAAGTACCTGCCGAGCATAAATGGAAGCTGGAGGATATGTTTGCAGACCAGAAGGCCTGGGATCAGACCTATGAGGAGGTCCGCAGACTGACGGAGAGCAGCAAGCAGTACCAAGGAAAGCTGAACGAGGCTGAAGCCATCAAGCAGTGCTTTGAGCTGGAGGATGAGATCGGACAGCACACCGAGCGGCTTTTTGTATACGCCCATATGCATCATGATGAGGATACCGCAGACCCTACATACCAGGCGTTGACCCAGAAAGCCAAAAAGCTGAGTGTTGAGGTGGGCGAGGCCCTCTCCTTCATAACTCCGGAGATTTTGGCGATGACAGACAGCCAGCTCGATGAGCTGATCAAGAACCCGCTGCTGTCGGAGTATACCTTCACCCTGACAGAGATGAAGAGAGAGAAAGCCCATATTCTGTCCAAAACCGAAGAAGCCCTGCTCGCCCAGGTCGGCAACCTCTCTTCTGCTCCGCAGACCATTTTCGGTATGCTGAATAATGCAGATATGAAATTCCCGAAAATCAAGGATGAGAACGGCAAGGAAGTCGAGCTGACTCACGGCAGCTACATCCAGTTCCTTGAGAATCCGAACCGTCAGGTCCGCGAAGCTGCCTTCAAGGCGGTCTATGAAACGTACAGCAAGCAGAAGAATACCATTGCTGCCACGCTGAATGCGAACGTAAACAAGAATATTTTTTACTCGCGGGTACGCAAGTATCCATCCGTATTGGAGATGTCGCTGTACGGAGACAACATTCCGAAGGAAGTGTACACGAACCTGGTCGATACCATTCACGAGAGCCTGCCGTTGCTGCACCGCTACATGCAGCTTCGCAAGAAGCTTCTCGGGGTAGATGAGCTGCATATGTACGATCTGTTTGCCCCGCTCGTGGATGAATACAAGCTGGACATCACCTATGAGGAAGCGAAGCAGCAGGTCAAGGACGGCCTTCAGCCTCTTGGAGCTGAATACCTCGGGTTTCTGCAGGAGGGCTATGATAACGGCTGGATCGACGTGTACGAGAATGAGAATAAGCGTACGGGAGCCTACAGCTGGGGAGCCTACGGCACACATCCTTATGTGCTGCTGAACCACAAGAACAACCTGAACAGCATGTTCACGCTGGCTCATGAGATGGGTCATGCGCTGCACTCCTTCTACTCGGACAATGCATTGAAATACCGGGATGCACAGTACACCATTTTCCTGGCTGAGGTGGCCTCCACGACGAACGAGGCTCTGCTGATGGATTATTTGCTCAAGAAATCTACAGATCCGAAGGAAAAAATGTACCTCCTCACGTACTATGCCGATCAATTCCGGACGACGGTATTCCGTCAGACGATGTTTGCCGAGTTCGAGAAAATTGTACACGAGCGCGCCGAGCAGGGAGATTCTCTGACTCCTCAGGACTTGAGCGACATTTACTACGAGCTGAATGTGAAATACCATGGCAAGGATATGGTGGTGGATAAGGACATTAGCATGGAGTGGGCCCGGATCCCACACTTTTACAACAGCTTCTACGTGTATAAGTATGCAACGGGCTTCTCCGCGGCTACGAGCTTCTCGAAGCAGATTCTGGAAGAGGGTCAGCCTGCTGTAGACCGGTATCTGTCCTTCCTGAAGAGCGGCGGCAGTGACTTCTCCATTCAGATTTTGAAAAAAGCAGGCGTGGATATGTCTTCGCCAGAGCCGATCCGCGAAGCCATGAGCGTCTTTGAGGACGTCATTACGCAAATGGAGCAGCTTACGAAATAACATCACACCCTGTTTATAGCGTTTAAGTAAATCCCTTGTCTTTGCGGCAAGGGATTTATACTCATATGAAGGAGGAAGCATCATGAAAATGCAGTGGTCCCTGATTCTTGGCCTGCTATTTGCACTTCTTACTGCTGTTTTTGCTGTCATTAATGTCGATCCGGTCTCGGTCAATCTGCTGTTCAGCACCGTATCTATGCCGCTGATTCTATTAATTATCGGCTGCACTCTGCTGGGAGGGATTATCGTTGGCTCCTATGGCATCTATCGCCAATACCGGCTGCAACGAGAAGTCAAAGCCTTATCTGCCAAGCTGGCACAATATCAGGAGCTATATGGTGATTTGAATACCACAAATCTTACCGGTGAATCTTCTGTCGCTCAGGAGTCAGCGACTCAGAAGGACTATGAATCAAACACTGATGACCTGTCCGCACCATCGGATGAGCTTGGCAAGGATAAGCTGTAATCTGCCCTCATCATGAAGGCAGGCTGCTGCTAGGGTCAAGGAGCACGCTCAGGCCGTATTTTAGCCTGCATATTATTCGAGCTAGAAGGAGTTAAGATCACGTGAAGATACAACCGAATGAGAAATATATTTTGGAGCTGCTGATGAAGCTGCTGAATACCCCGAGCCCGACCGGATTTACAGGCGGCATTATGAAGGAGATTGAGCAGGAAGCAGCGTCCCTTGGCGTAGCCTGCACCCGGAATGAGAAAGGCGGAGTTATCCTCTCTATACCTGGCAAGGATGGCAGCCGTACCGTTGGATTGAGCGGGCATGTGGATACACTGGGCGCTATGGTCAGGGCCATCAAGCCGGAAGGAACCCTGCGGCTGACGCGGATCGGCGGATTTATGATGAACAGCATTGAGAACGAATACTGCATCATCCATACCCGCAGCGGACAGACATATACCGGAACCATTATGAGTACGAAGCCATCAGTACATGTGTACAGCGATGCCCGGACCTTTGACCGTGAAGAGCAGAATATGGAAGTACGGATTGACGAATGTGTTCAAAGCGCAGAGGATGTGAAAAAGCTGGGCATTGCCGTCGGTGACTATATCTCCTTTGATGCAAGGCCTGAAGCCACTCCAAGCGGCTACATCAAGTCTCGTCATCTGGACGACAAGGCGAGCGTCGCCGCCCTGTTCGGACTGCTGGAGTCCATGAAGCGTGAGCAATGGACGCCGCAGTATCATCTCCAGATTCTGATCTCTAATTATGAAGAGGTCGGGCATGGCGCGGCCAGCATTCCTGATGAGATTAACGAGCTCATCGCTGTGGATATGGGCTGTATCGGCGATGATCTGAGCTGCAAGGAAACCGATGTATCCATCTGCGCGAAGGATTCCAGCGGCCCTTATGACTACGATATGACGAGCCGCCTGATAGAGCTTGCGGAGCGCGAGGGCATTCCCTATGCCGTCGATGTCTATCCATATTACGGCTCAGATGCCTCAGCAGCGCTGTCTGCTGGGAGCAATATTCGCGCCGCCCTCATCGGTCCCGGCGTCCACGCCTCCCATGCTATGGAGCGTACGCACAAGCAGGCTGTATTGAATACCGTCAAGCTGCTGGCAGCTTATATTATGTAACGCCCAAGGCAGCAGCAAATCATACCTCCTTAACATAACCGCTGTTTAACTCTACGCATTACCGAGCAAAGGGAAAGGCCTGACAAAGATTCGCCGCTGCCACTCCTTCACTCTGGACAGATTACGAGCAAAAAAGCCCGTCCATGTGGGCTGGTCAAGACACCATTTAGTAGACATTGAACAGCCCTAGGCTGCAAGCTGGCGCAGGTACTCAACCGGCGTCAGCTTATTTAGTTTTCTCTATGCTCTCCAATGTTATAAAACCTAAGTTCCCGGAATTTATAACGAGGGAGGCTCTACTCCCAGTGCTCGAAATAAATCAGCCTGTTTTTGCGTTACCTCGCCCAAGATTCGACCGTGTCCAGGCGCTTCAAACCGCTCTATTGTGTCTAATTCATCCAGCAGCCCTTGCATTGTCCAGGAATCAAAGAGTCCGGCATCTTGCATGCGTTTCTTGACATAAGAAAGGTAAATAAGTGCAATAAATTCGACAAATAGCTTGCCATTTAGTGAAGTTTCCGAAGAAACTTGCATTCTGCGGAAATTCAGTCGCTCTTTCAAATTGCCAAATGCCTTTTCTACGATGTCCTTGCTGCGGTACAGTGACAATGCTTCATCGGGAGCTTTGACTTCATTGGAGAGCAAGGCAAAGTAGCCATAGTTTTGAGCCGCCTCCAGCATCTTGTCCTCTCTCGGTACAATCCTGCGGCCGCGCTTCGGGGTCTCGGTCACTTCGAAATACTTGGTGTAGTCCTTGCGGCAATGCTCGCGCAGATTGCCTTCCTGCAGATCTCGGTGCAGGCTCGTCAGATACTCATTCATATCCGCTTGGTCTCTGGCTGCTTTCTCCGGATTGTAATAGAGCAGGAGATAGGCTCGGCGCGTCTCTTGTAAGATATCGCCTTTGTACGGCCTCTCTTGCTCGTAGGCCCACTCGATTCTTTTGCAAATGCCGTAGGTGCCATACTGCGAATAAAAATTCGACCAGAGCTTGAGCCGCTCCCGTTCCTCTTCCAGATGTGCTTTCACGTAGGAGAGATTCAGTTTGACGCCGATGATAAATTTTTGATGGTTCTGATACAGATGATCCACATTTCGCTTGCTGTAAAAGCCCCGATCCAGTACAACGTTTACTTTCTTGTAGCCCATGATGTGGAACTCTTGCATGAGTTGCCGGACCGTCTTGACGTCCGTCACATGGCCGGGAAGCTTTCGGTAGTAGAAGGGCAGGCCCGATTCTTCGCCAAAGAGCAGGGCCAGATTGATTTGCGGCAACCGGTCATGCTCCTTGTTCTTTCCCTTCTTCACTTGCTTGAGAATCTCGGAGTAACTGGAAATCGTGGTAATGTCGAATGCCCAGTACTCCTTTTCGATGCGTCGTCTGCCTTGTCTTTCGAAAAAGGCCATGCGCTGCGCCTCTTCAATAGACTGGAACAGTTCGCTGCTTCGCTGCGAAGGAATGTCTGCTCCACAGGGATGAATATGCATGCGCTGCCAGTGAGAAAAGCGGCTGAGCGAGTTGTTTTCTTCCAAGATGAGATAGTAGGCGATAGACAGAACCTTCTTGTAGCTGTCCGGGAAACACGCCTTGAGATCCGCTTCAACGCCAGTTTCCTGGCCGATTTGATCGAACAGGTAGGTTGCGCCGTAAAAACTGCGCAGAAAACCGGTAATTGGTACGGGGCCGCGCTTCTTGGCAGGGGCGCCTGACTCTGCCTCCGGCTCTCTCCGATACGCTCGGGTGGACACAATCTCTCCTGTCTTGGGATCGACTTTCCCGATGAGCGTCCGTTTTGCCCGAGACTGCTGTTTTTCTTTGTCCCAGTAGGGCTCGTTATTGTAGGCATAGGTAATGCCTGTCTTTTTATTCGTTTGATAAATGATAGCCATAATGAACACCAACCTCGTTACACATTTTATATGTATGACGAGGTAAAATCAACCATTTTTTTAAGGAAACTCCTTGTCACTACGCGACTTTTTCGTTCAGCATCGTTACACAATCCGGGAACTCAGGATAAAAGTGAGTATTCCTCAATACTCCTTTATGCTTCTTCAATGCTTCGAAGGAGAACCTTCATGTGGTTCACGATCAGGCTGTATTGACGGTACAACTCATCTTGAATTCTGCGGTATCCCACAGTCTTGCTACGTTGCTCATAAATTGCTTGAATCTTCAGCTTGAGATCCGCATCAGGGTCTTGGGAATCTCGCTTTAAGTGAGCGTAGTAGCCTCTTCAGCTTACGCCTAAGTATGAGCACAGTCCTTTTATGCTTTGTTGCTCTTTGAGCTCATCTACGACGTAATATTTTTATATCGTCACCACCCGATTCAATATGTGTCCCCTAAGAAGCTCTATACCATTTCGTTAAGCAGCTGATCAACTTTCTTTCATGTCTATACCTTACCGCCTCTCCCTTTATTCAAACTTGGTGCAGCGTAAAAAGCCCTTTTGCCTGCTCAATTTTAGTCAGTTCTTTGGCCAGTACGTAGTTAATCAATTTTTCCTTAAATCCTCCCCCTCTAATGCAGCAATGCGGTTCAACCGTTCCAGCAAATAATTCTTAATGAGGGACGTATCCCGGGTATACGTTTCTTCGTCTCTTGGCTTCAATGGGTCAACCTTAAGCATAGCCAAAAGTTCATTATCCGGTTTAGACAAAGGTTGAACGCTTTTGTTGTTTCTCGTATTTGGATAGAATGCAGAAAGAAGCCACTCTCCATTAAAAACAGAGGTAGCTTCTTTAGTGATAAACAACATTTTCGCTAATATCATTTAATGTAACATTAACATATTCCCGTCAACTATATACGTTTGGCTTTCAGAACGCCCATCTTTTATTAGCGAAACCGTAATTACAGACTTCCCATTCACAGCTTGATACTGAGTAGTTACTTTTTGTATGTCTATATTTTGGCTATTGGAGAATGTGGTAAAGGCCTTTGTGATATTACTAATTGAAAATTCACTGTTTTGGAAACGGATGAGGAAAACAGTCTGAGGACTTAATCCTCTTCCCTGAAATTGAACTAACAACCCTTCATTGCTACCATTTACCACCTGTCCTGGGATATTCATAACGTGCCAATCTTGATTTGATGGACTAAAAACTAAAATTTGCGACTCATACTCTGCTCCAATCGCTGACACGAGGCGCAATTCTCCCGAATCAAGCTGCAAATCTAAGTTTTGATTTTTCACTTCATCAATCGTTCCCGCAGACAAGTCATTTAACACAAATTTTTGGTTATTGTAGGCAAAGACACCTTTAATGTCGGAAACTCCAATCGTTTCGACCTCATATAATTCCAAGACAAGTTCAGTTCGATTAATTTGGCCTAATCGTAGATTCTCCTTTCTTTTCCATGATGAAGGAATCGTTTGGAGTTGTTCCACCCGGTCCAGTCCAAGTGATTCAAAACTCAATGTCAGACTGTTCGGAAAAGCTAAATTGCTTTTGTTACTCACAGTTACCCGCTGGTGTTGCTGATTCCATTCCACTTTAGCACCTGTCGCTTCAGAAATGACGCGAATGGGAACCATCGTTCTTCCCTTTATGATCTGAGGTGGAATTTCCGAAGTAATTGGATTTCCGTTAATTATGATTTTTTCTTTGGTTGGATTACCTGCATTGCTTACTGCGTTTCCGTTATTTAAATAAACGGTTCCAGTGTTTTGATTCCAACTTACGGTATAGCCTAATGCTTGTGAAACTTCTCGAATTGGAACTAATGTGCGCCCTTGTTGGATAATGGGAGGAACCAGCATATTGATTGATTCTCCGTTAACGACTACATTTACGTTACTCATAGGATTCGCTAAGGAAGTACTCGTCAAAGAAGCACATAAAACTGTCGCAACCAGAATAGAGGTCAGTTTTTTTCTCATCATGTTTAATTCTCCTTCCTGATCTTCATGTACTTTATTAGACGTTTTAAAAATGAACTATGTTTCAATACATCAAAAAAATCAACTTAGATTATAACCCTCTTTTTTATTCATCAATCAATTTGATCCTAATGCAGAAGGACTTGACCAATTGACGCTGTTTCTGGCATTCGTTCCGAATAAACGAGACCCGTATAAACTTGTTGTATAGCCCGTATCGGCCGTTAGCCAATGCCGGTATTCAACCGTATTACTTCCGACAACGGAACTGTACGTATAGAACGGTAGGGGGACTGGCAATAAGTTACTGCTTCCGTTTAAAGGATTGTACCTCCATGAATCCGTGTGCCCTTGAGCTTGATTCGCATTCCATTTATAACACGCCCATGTATTACTTGGATTGGAAGTGTTATAGCAAGTCCGGCTGACCATTCCTCCCCCTCTAGCAACTGTGGTATCCCTTGATAAGCTAATGACGTCATTTGAAGTGGAGTAAATAGCGTTGTAGTTATTTTCGCAATTCACCGCGTTTGAGCCACACGCATACCACTGAGACCATGCGGCACGGCGCTTTTGAGATGCTGTTCCACTGGCAGACATATAACGGCTAGCCATGGACGCTGCAACTAATTGTGAAGCAGTATTAGTCAACACTCGGTTATGAAAGGCAGCATTTGAACCAAGTCCAGCAGAATCTATTTGAAAAACTCCTACTCCTGTATTCCAAAATGCACGAGCATACGGACCACTTGGGCTTGTGTTTTGAAATGGATACAGCCGGGTATGGCCTGTGTCCGCTCTACCAACTGTCATCGGAGACGGAGTAAGTGTTCTATCATTCCCTGTAACTTCTGGCCAAGTAACAGAAAACATTAAAGCTGCTAGATGGTTCGTTGATAATCCTGTGTTTGTATTGTTATTCCCAGCCGCGGTAATGACGTCCGTAGTTGGTACATCACCAAAGCGTGCAGTTTGCTTAAGTGACATGTCTTTTGTAGGTGCGATGTCCTGAACAGGCGGGGTTTGATCTTCAACATCGAATTCTACTTTTTCCACGTAACCTTTCTCACCATTTAGCCATAGGGAATACGTATATTCACTCAGTGCGGATGCGATACCACCATCAACAAAAATGTCTGTAAACGATCCCGAACCCTCAACCGGAATACCGTCTTGAAAATATTTGTTAAGTTCGGTTTCTTCCATCCGAACAACTTTTCCTTCCGAATCTAGCCATGCAACATACAAATAAGCTTCAGAAAGACTTTCTCCTATGTTGGCAAAGGAAGTTCCGATCTGATAGTCTACAGAGTCACGGTCTACACCTTTAAAGTTATCTACACCATATGGGATCTCATAATCAACATAAATCACCCCGTTTCTGGAGATTTCACTTATTTCTTCCGTTTTTGTTGCGTTCCATACCACTTCAGAAACCAATGAGCTATCTGTATTTGAAGTGATTGTAAATGGCGCTGGCTCTCCAGGGCGGACATTTTTTACAGGGGTAATAGCTTGCACCGTTTCTAAAATCACTCCATCTTCAGATAACAATTCCACAAATAAATCTACTTCTCCAACCACGGTTGGGCTTTCGTTCCGTAAAAGGCCGATTGCTTCCCAATCACCGATCTCACTCACAGTTAATGAATTATCGAGTATTGAAATTCCATCCCCAATCACATAATTCGTGTAATTAGGGCCAACGAACCCTATAAATGATCGCTGAATGCTATCATCCAATTCGGTTTCTGTTACGCTTTGTTGCATGATCTCATTTTGGGTCAGATTTAATTCTGGCACAAAGTCCTCTGCATTAATGCCGCTATAAATTTCCCAAACTTCAGGCATTATCGGACGTTCAATCTTCAATTTGTTTGTGTCATTAGATGTAGCCAAGGGATCAATTAAAGAAATCTCAAGACTCGATTGGTTGCGCTGAATATCCGATTCAGCAGGTTCCGCGCTAACAAATGAGGAAAAAAGCAATGTAGCAGATAGAAAGACTATAGAGGATGCTCTAAATATTCTCATTCACTTCATCTCCTTCTTCAGTTTGAGTTCATACTTCCTTTCGTTTGACGAATTTACGACAAATGATAGACTGAGAGCACCTCCTATTTAGAAAAATAGAGCCTACTAAAGATGCCCCTATATATATAACGATGAAAAGTGGAAATTCCTGACCTTTTCTTCCAATTTTTTTTGATGCGAGATATACTTGATTGGCAAAGGTGAAATGCAATGAACCTTTCAACACAAAATTGGGAGGAGCGCCCCCACTTATGGAGAAGAAATGGTTTGATTTATTATGCAGGCCGTATGAGGAATTGGAAAAAGGCCAACAAGAGCGCATTTACACAAGCTACCGTATGTTTGTATATCAAGATTTGTTTGATTTACTTGTGGATCACTCTCTTACTGAAGATTTGATTCACGATAGCTTTTTAAAAGTAATATCCAAAGCCCCACAACTCCAATCCATGCATAATATCCCAGCTTGGATTAAACGTGTAGCTCATACTACCGGTATTGATTTTATACGAAAGAGCAGAAAAGATAAAAAAATGCTAGTTGCTATTGGTCCTCTCTATAATTTATGTGGAGCAAATACTGTAGAGGCTGAACTAGAAGAAAAATGGAAGCAGGAACAATTTCAATATGCTATTCAGAAACTAAATCAGCATCATCGTTTAATGCTCAACCTGTATTATTTAGAAAAAAAAAGTTGTAAGGAGATTGGTGAAATCATCAAAATAACGGAAACAGCAACTTTCAAACGACTCTCAAGAGCTAGACAACACCTAAAAGCACTTTTTTTCAGTATTGATGCCCTAGCAAAGTCGGAAAAATGATTCTAAGATCGTTTTCCGACTCACCGTCTGATAACACTAATATTACATCTTATGAGATCAAATTCGAGGACAACAAAACTGAAAAAATCAATCCATGGATGAGCATTCTAGACTCCATGTCGTATACGAGATCGCCCAGATCGTTTGTTAGCAGAAACATAAGAAATGATGGTGGTGCTACGTTTGCATTCATCATTTTTTATCGTGATCGTAATGGAGAATTGAATAATTATTCTTTGGACATGAATCAAAATGGTTATCTGTTAAGAGATGAGAGGAAAATGTACAAAATAGTTGAGCAAGAAACAGAGGTCTTCAATTCACTCTCCACATGGCTCTTTGAAAATTCAACTCAAATGCCGAATTCATAACAAGACATATCCCGGTGCAGCTTCAAGTAAGCTTGTAGATCCCCTGCTGCTAGGCTGTCCACATGCCACACCGGGCATTCTCCGTCTTATACTGATATCTTGTCAGGAAATCGAGGTTATCTCCTCCGGGAAGCTGCAAGCTTACGTCTTGCTCTGCTCAATCCGCTCCGCCAGCTCATTAAGATACGTCCAACGCTCCATCAGCCGCTCCAGCTCCTGCTCATTGCCTTGCAGCTCCTTCATCAGCTCCTGCAGGCGAGCGGAATCGCTGGCTGAGGCCTCCATGTCCTGCTGGATCGAAACAGCCCGATTCTCCGCTGCTTCAATCTGTTCGTCAATCTGCTCGTACTCCTTCTGCTCACTATAGGTAAACTTTGGCTTCTCTTTTCTCGCTTCTTTCCGGTTATCGCTTACGGGAGCAGCGGGTGTACTCCCCGCCTTGTCCGAGGAACGACCTGATCCTGCTTCATCACCAGCACCGTGCTTGGCCAGCCATTCCGCGTATTCACTGTAAGAGCCGACATGAACACGAACCTGCCCCTCCCCTTCAAAGGCCATAATCTTGTCCACAGTTCGGTCAAGGAAGAAGCGGTCATGGGATACTACGATAACAACACCCGGAAATTCGTCCAGATACTGCTCCAGCACCGACAGGGTCTGGATATCAAGGTCATTGGTCGGCTCGTCCAGCAGCAGCACGTTAGGTGCACCCATCAGCACTCTCAGCAAATACAGCCGTCTCTTCTCGCCGCCGGAGAGCTTGGCAATTGGCGTCCACTGCGCAGCCGGCGGAAACAAAAAGCGTTCCAGCATTTGGGCTGCAGTAATGCTGGAGCCATCAGCCGTGCGCACAACCTCTGCCTCGTCTTTAATATACTCGATCACCCGTTGATTAGGGTCCATATCCTGATGCTCCTGCGTGAAGTAACCCAGCTTCACCGTCTGGCCGATGATGACCTCCCCGGAATCAGGCTGCAGCTTGCCGGCAATCAGGTTCAGCAGGGTTGATTTCCCGCTTCCGTTCGGACCGACAATACCAATTCGGTCCTCCGGCACGGCAATATAGCTCATATCCGTGATCAGCGGCTTGCTGCCGGCTTTTTGGTGGAGATGATGAAGCTCGAGAATTTTGCGTCCCAGCCGGGTCGATGCCACAGAAACATCCATTTCATTGGTGCTGGACACCGGTTCCTGCTCCTTCAAGGCTTCAAAGCGCTCAATCCTCGCCTTCTGCTTCG
Organism: Paenibacillus algicola; assembly: GCF_005577435.1. Classification (NCBI taxonomy): domain Bacteria; kingdom Bacillati; phylum Bacillota; class Bacilli; order Caryophanales; family Paenibacillaceae; genus Paenibacillus; species Paenibacillus algicola. Next base: position 2,948,864 of record NZ_CP040396.1, read on the forward strand.
TCGTTCTTGCTTTAGCACCACGGCGAATCCAGGCCAGCTCATTGCGGAACAGATTCTTCCGCTTCTGCTCTGCCGCGGCCTCTCTCTCCTCGCGATCAGCCTTCAGCTCCAGAAAACGGGAATAATTGGCCTCATAGCGGAACAATCGGCCGTGATCCAGCTCCAGCATGACATTTGCGACTCTATCGAGAAAGTAGCGGTCATGGGTAATCATCAGCAGCGCGCCGCGCCGCTTCTGCAAATACTGCTCCAGCCAGGCAACCGATTCATTATCAATATGGTTTGTAGGCTCATCCAGAATCAGCAGGTCTGAGGGCTGAATCAAGACGGCTGCGAGCGCGACCCTTTTACGCTGACCGCCGGACAAGGATTCCATGGGTGCATCATAGCTCGTAATCCCCAGTCTGGAGAGAACCGCCTTGGCATCACTTTCAAGCTGCCAGGCCTGAAGCTCATCCATTCGCTGATTCAGCTTCAGCAGCTGCTCCTGCAGCTCTGTATTGCCTGGCTGTAGCTCCATCAGCTCCAGCAGCGAGGTGTAATCCCGGACCACCTTCATTTCTGGCAATTCACCGGAAAAAATATGCTGCAGCACGGTGTGGTGAGGATCAAAGGCCGGATTCTGGGCGAGATACTGGATGTGGACACGATTGCCGATCGAGATCTTGCCGGAATCCGGCGGCTCTAATCCAGCAATAACACGCAGAAATGTTGATTTACCGGTTCCGTTGACGCCAATGATGCCGATTTTGTCCTGGGCATCCATCCCGAAAGACGCATCCTGAAACAATATTTTATCTCCGTAGCTCTTGGTGAGCTGCTCGACTGTCATAATATTCATGATTTCATTCCCTACTTGTTCCCGTATTTTAGATCCCATTCATTGTAACACCCCAGCATTACCTCATGAAGCTGAAGGGGTCCCTTCATTCTAGCACGGGGAGCACCGCCTATAGCTAAGCTACAACATCGCTGCTATCAACCATCCCGTGATTCCGCCAATGCAGGAGCTGATCAGGTTCACGGCATCATTAGTCATCCACCGAAGTCCTTGTCCCTGCTTTGTCGGTCTGCCGCAATGCTGGCGCGCTTCTACACTTCTCCCGCAGACGGTACATTGCTGCATTCCCTGCAAAGAAGCTCCCAGCAAGGAATCACTGAACGCTCCCGCCAGTCCCCCGGCAAGCCCCGCCGCAGCACAGCTCCAGAAGGAAAGCTCAAGTCCGGCAGGCACCCCCAGCAGCCAGGCACCCAGACCCAGGGTAAGCCCTCCCGCGGCCGCGGCCAAAGAGCCCAGCCAGGATACCCCTCCGGAGGCGCCCGGAACCAGCACACGGCCATTCAGAATGCTGCGCGGCGGTCTCCGGCTCAGGCTTCCCAGCTCTGTGGCCCAGGTATCTGCATTTACAGCAGCCATAACCCCGATAAATACAAAAATAAAAGCGTCATGAGCAGTCCAGGCATACAGCAGGCATAGCACCATGCCGGCGCCGCCGTTTGCGAGCACCTGTCCCGCATCTCTGCGCCCGTTCTTGGCATACGCTTCTTCCATGTCCTTCTTCTGCGGCTGCTTGTATTTGGATAAGGCCGAAGAGGTCACGAAAAAAAGAAGCAGAGTACCAAACCAAAACAGGTTCCCTGCTCCATAGTATACCGTCCCCATCACCATCGCTGCTGCCGCGCCTGATAAAGAAAGCGAGCGTTTATAATAAGCCGCGCCGGCTCCTGCAAAGGCCCCTATAGCACCGATCAGCCAATCCAATGACGATACCTCCGTTTCATCCTTTAACCGATCTCACAGGAGCCCAGAGACTGCTCTCCCCAGATCAGCTCGAATGTATCTCCTTGCTCTGCAGGCCCGACACCTTCTGGAGTGCCCGTAAATACAATATCGCCTTCAGACAAGCCGTAGTGCTGCCCAATATAATCAACAATCTGCTGCAATGAAAATATCATGTCTGAAGCCTGACCCCGCTGTACCTGAGTGCCGTTCTTCATCACTGTAAAGGGAGTTTGCTCCACCTCTTTATTTCCCGGGAAAGGAAGCCAGGCAGACAGCGGCGCAGAGTTCTTAAAGCCTTTTGCTGCCGTCCACGGGTGTCCCTTTGCCTTGATCACACTCTGAACGTCGCGCAGTGTAAAATCAATGCCAAGCGCCATATGATCAACAAGCTCATTCACAGACATGCCAGGTGTATAATCACGGGCAGCCCGGATGACAATCTCACCCTCAAAATGGATCGTACCCTGACCCTGCGGCAAAGCCAAAGACTCTCCATTCAAGGCTGCAACCGCGTGGTTCGGCTTCAGAAAAATCATCGGCTCCTCCGGTACGGCATTCCCTAGCTCCTCCGCATGCAATTTATAATTTCTTCCTACACAATACACGTTATTGATGAAAGCTGTCATCGAAACCATCCTTTCCATTTATCCCAAAACGGAATGCGTGGCGCAAAGCCGTTAGAGAACAGCTGACCCCACATGTCCGGCCGGTTCGTGCATATCATAATCTCTGGATTCATTCTGGCCAAAGCAGCCATGCTGCGCCGGTCATCTACCGTCCAGGCCATCGGCGTAATTCCATTCTTCAGCAGCTCTGAAGCAAAAGAAGCATCCAGGTGGGAGTAACCAATGGATAGAAACGAGCAGCCCAGCTTCTTGAGACGGGATAATAGGTCCCTTGGATGCGCATCAATGATCAGGCCTACCTTCACCTCCGGCTCCAGCTCTTTAGCCCGAAGCAGCGCCTTGGGCTCGAAGGAGGTAATGACGACCTCGGACAGCATTTGATGGGCCCGCACTCTTTCCAGGACCTTCTCCTCCAGTCCAGGGTACATATCACCACTGGTCTTCAGCTCGATATTCACCTTGAGACGGCCCTTGACCATCTGCAGCACCTCGTCCAGGGACGGGACCTGCTCACCTTCAAACTGACTCCCCTTCCAGATCCCAGCATCCATCGTCCGGATTTCCCGCCAGGTCAAATCCTTGACCTTGCCTTTGCCCGTCGTCGTGCGATCGACGCTGAAGTCATGAATGACCACAGGAACCCCGTCCCGGGTCAGCTGTACATCAATCTCCAGCCATTTTACGTAAGGCACAGACATGGCAAGCTTGAAGGCTGCCCGGGTGTTCTCCGGGGCCTTGCCTGAGAACCCTCTATGAGCCACGCAGAAATTATTCATGGCAGGACCTCCTGATGATTGGCATAGTAAACCAGCAGACCTGCAGCTACAGCAATAAGTCCAATGTTAACAACCGTCCAAAAACGGACATAGCGGGTTTGCTTCTCCTGATCCTTCGCTTTCTTTCTCTCTGTTCTTGACGGGTACATCTTGTCACCCCTTTTTCTCGATACTCTTCTTTGGCACGAGCTCAAACTTTTCATATTATATCAACAAATGGTGTAAAAGTAGAACCCCCCGGCTGGCCGGAGGGCTCATTCATGCGTGCCGCTATCTATTTATTAACCTTGCTTCCACTTTGTAAGCACACAATCAGCCAAGGTTTCCATATACTTCGGATCACTGTTCAGTGAAGGTGTGCGCATCAAACGCATGTCCATTTCTTTGGCAATGGCTTTGGCCTCAATGTCCAGGTCATACAGCACTTCCAGATGATCGGACACAAAGCCGATCGGCGCAACCAGCACATCCTCAACCTGCTCATGCTTCAGCTCCTGCAGTGTATCCAAAATATCCGGACCCAGCCAAGGCTCGTGTGTACGTCCGGCGCTCTGCCACGTAAACTGCCACTGACTGACGCCTGCTTTCTCAGCCACAGCCTTGGAGGTTTCCAGCAGCTGCTCCTGATACGGATCTCCCATCGACAAAATACGCTCTGGCAGGCTGTGCGCACTGAAGAGAACCCTCACATGATCGCGAAGCGCTCCCGCTTCCTGAAATTGATCCAGCACCGCTCCGACCCGCTCAGCCAGCGCCTCAAGAAGCAGCGGGTGAAGATGGTAGCTCTCCACAAACTGCATGTCAATGCCGGCTTCCTCTGCTTTTGCACGGGCTCTTTTAATATATGTGCCTACACTCATTGTAGAAAAATGAGGGGCCAGCACAATGCCGATGGCTTTCTGTATGCCGTCTTGGACCATCTGATCGACGCCGTCCTCAATAAAAGGCGCTGCATGCTTCAAGCCCTGATAGCATACAAACTCCACGCCTGCCTCCTGGGCATGGCGGTTCAGCGTCTCCTGCAGACTGGAAACCTGACGGTCTGTATTCTCGCGCAGCGGGAAGACGCCGCCAACGATGGCTTCATAGCGGTCGGTCAGCTCCTTCAGCTGCTCCTCCGACGGCTTGTTTCCCCGGCGGATATGAGTATAGTACGCCTCCACATCCTCCAGGCTCTGCGGGGTCCCATAAGACATCACCAATACACCGATTTTCATATTATTCACCTCTGCTTATTTGTTAACCTGCTTAAATACTCTTCAATGCTTCGCGGGAATACTCGTGGATATAATCCGTCAGCTCCCGCAGCTTATCGAGAGAAGCCTCCGGGAAAAGACCATGGCCGAGATTGAACACAAAGCCCGGCTCCTGTATGCCCTGATCGATAATCTCTTTGGCGTACTGCTGGATTACATCCATCGGAGCAGTCAACACGGTCGGGTCCAGGTTGCCCTGTACCGCAAACCCATGGTTCAGGCGACGGCGGCCTTCTTGAATCGAAACTCTCCAATCCAGACCGATCACGTCAGCCTGCAGGCCGTGCAGCGAAGGGAGCAGCTCCCCTGAGCTGACACCCGGGAAATAAATCTTGGGCACATCCAGATCCTGCAGCTCCGCAAAAATGCGGGTAATGGTCGGCAGCACATACACTTCAAAATCCTTCGGAGAGAGGGCCCCCACCCAGCTGTCAAACAGCTGGAATGCCTTGCCGCCATTCTCGGTATGGGCACGCAAATAAGCAATAACCATATCGCCCAGCTTGTCCATCAGCGAGAACCAGACCTTCGGCTCGCTATACATCATTTCCTTCGTCTTTATGTAGTTGCGGGAAGGGCGTCCCTCAATCAGATAGCTCGCAATGGTAAAGGGCGCACCAGCAAACGTAATGAGCGGCACCTGCAGCTCGCGGTCCAGGATACGAATCGTCTCCAGAACATGTCCAAGATCCCCTTCTACATCGATCGGGGTCAGGCGGGCTACGTCCGCTGCCGTGGAGATCGGATTCTCAATGACCGGACCGATGTTCTTCACAATATCAAAATCAATCCCAATGGAGGCAACCGGATTCATGATGTCCGAATAGAGTATAGCGGCATCCACACCCAGCTTCCGTACCGGCATCAATGTGACCTCAGCCGCCAGCTCGGGCTGTCTGCAAATTTCAAGCAGCGAGTATTTCTCCTTGATCTTGCGGTATTCCGGATCATAACGTCCTGCCTGCCGCATGTACCACACCGGAACCTGGTTCATTTCCTGCTTTCGGCAAGCTCGGATAAACTGATCATTGTAAGTCATGATTAGGCCTCCAAATTCTCAATAAGAAAAGTTTCCTGTATAAGCTATTATGCCCTTTTTAGAAGGTCGTAACAACTATCTGCCGCAGCCTTCACATGAAGATCAGATGACAATCCTGTGACACGTGCTGACGGCAGTGGAATCCGGAATGTGTTATACTGGAAGAACGGCATTTTTTTCGTATATATTTCACTACATCGCTAATCCTGAACGGACAGCCTAGAAAGGAAGTGAAGAGCACATTGAAATCGTGGAAGGTTAACCTCATTGTGCTTTGGTTCGGACAGTTTCTGGTTAATGCGGGAATGACGATGATTACCCCGTTCCTTACCCTGTACCTCGCTCAGGATCTTGGCATGACCAATGAGCGGGAGATCGGGATTTGGGCCGGTTTTATTTTTGCTGCGAACTTTTTGACGTCGTTTATTTTCCAGCCGATCTGGGGGAAAGCCGCAGACAAATACGGGAGAAAGCTGATGCTGCTCCGCTCGGGCTTCGGCATGGCGCTCGTGATTGCCTGCATGGGCTTTGCGACCCATCCCTGGCATTTGCTCGTGCTCCGTCTGCTGAACGGTACCATTTCCGGCTTCAATCCGGCAGCCATCTCACTCGTCTCCGGCACCACACCGAAGAGCCGGATGGGCTTTGCCATGGGGATCATGCAGTCAGGGCAGGTAGCGGGAACCATCCTCGGTCCCCTGATCGGCGGTCTGATGGCGGATTGGGTGGGCTTCCGGCCGATTTTCTTTATTACCGGGGCCCTGATCTTCTGCGCATCCCTGCTCGCCCTCTTCCTGGTGAGAGAGAAGTTTGACCGTGCGGAAGCCATGGCTGCCCCTCAGGCCTCGGTCCTTGCCGGCCTGAAGGAGCTGAGCCACACGCGGGAGCTGCCGTCACTATTCACCGTGACCTTTCTGCTGCAGTTCGCTATGCTCAGCCCCATGTCGCTGCTTCCGCTGTATGTCCAGCAGCTGCACGGCCAAACCGAAGATATTGCCATCTGGGCCGGCATGGTTATCGCGGTGACGGGGCTCTCTAATATGATCGCCTCTCCGCTGCTCGGACGCCTCAGCGACCGCATCGGAGCCCATCGCGTGCTCACCTTCGCCCTCATCGGCGCCGGCTTAACATTAATTCCGCAGGCGTTCGTGACGGATGTATGGCAGCTGGTCGCCGTCCGCTTCATGATGGGCATCTTCCTGGGCGGGCTGCTGCCTAGCGTGAATGCACTCATCCGCTCCTATACCCCCGACGGCATGGAAAGCCGGGCGTTCGGATTTAACACCAGCGCGCTGGCGCTAGGCAATATGCTGGGTGCGATTGCGGGCGGCTTTATGGCCGGATTGATCGGCATTGAGGGCTTGTTCATCGTATCGGGCAGCCTGCTGCTGATCAATATGATTTGGGTACGCCTCCGGCTGTATTCCGGCAGCGGTAAGGTGAAGCCTCAATAAAAGAGAAGGGCCCTGCACGAGAACGTGCGGGGCCCTTCTCTTTACTCATGACTGGCAGCCTGAATTTCTAAGGCTGGCCGCTTGTCCTGGATAACCTATGTCTCGTTCACCCTGGCCAGCACGAGTCCATCATATGAGGGCAGCATCGTGCTGGTCAACCGCGGATCGCTGGCCATCCTTTCGTTAAATTGGCGCACGGCCTGCACCGACGGACCATTCTTCTCCGGGTCCAGGGTGCGTCCCCTCAAAAAGCAGTTATCTCCTGCAATCAGGGCACCCGGATTCGCGAGCTCCAGTGCATATTCCAGATACAAGGGGTAGTTGCCTTTATCTGCGTCAATAAAGAAGAAATCGAACCTGCGCCCTTCTTCCTTCAGCTGAGACAGGCTGTCTGCCGCAAGACCTGTACGGAACTGAAACATGCCGCCGAAGCCCGCTTGAGTCAGCCGTGAAGACGCCTGTGCCGCGAATTCCTCATTCAGCTCCAATGAGGTCAGGCGACCGCCTGACCCTAGTCCCCGGCAAAGACAGATCCCGCTGTATCCGCCAAAGGCACCGATTTCCAGCACTTCTCGCGCGCCGGAAGCCTGAACCAGCAGGGTTAGCAGCCTTCCGTATGCAGGAGCTACAGAAATATCCTTCATGCCGGCCTCTGCAATGCTGTTCCGAACAGACCGAAGCTCCTCATCCTCGGTAAACAGCTGATTGACGTACTCTTCCTGAGATCTCACAATAAGTCCCTCCACCTTCTGCAGCAGCTGGCCAATGCCGATGCTGCAGTTCATGCACATAATGATATGATAATTGTCTTGCCTTGTACAATCGCCTATACTATTGCCATACTAAAAAAATAAATCCGGCTGCACCAAGCACCTCAGCCGGCGGCGCGTGACGCCGAACTATACCGCATATGGAGTTGAATGTGTTCATGCCTCAATTGCAATTAATCGCTACCGCGCCCATGGGCCTGGAGGCCATTGTAGCCCGGGAGCTGAAAGACCTTGGATATACCGATATGGAGGTAGAGAACGGCAGAGTCGTTTTCGCCGGTGATCTGATTGATATATGCCGCTGCAATTACTGGCTCCGGACCTCGGACCGGATTCTTGTAAAGATGGGAGAGTTTCAGGCCACGACCTTTGATGAGCTGTTTGAAGGCACCAAGGCGCTGCCTTGGGAAGAATGGATTCCGGCAGACGGAGAGTTCCCTGTAGAAGGGCGTTCGCATAAATCCCAGCTTAGCAGCGTCCCGGCTTGCCAGGGCATCGTCAAGAAAGCGATCGTAGAGAAGCTGAAGCTGTCCCACCACACGGAATGGTTCCCGGAGGACGGCCCGCTTTACCGTATCGAGGTATCGCTCTTGAAGGACCGCGCACTTCTGACCTTGGATACAACCGGACCCGCCCTTCATAAACGCGGCTACCGCAAGCTCGTGACTGAAGCACCGCTGAAGGAGACGATGGCTTCCGCACTGATCCAGCTTAGCCGCTGGGGTCCGCATCGCCCTCTCTATGATCCTTGCTGCGGCTCAGGAACGATCCTGATCGAAGCAGCCATGATGGCCTGGAACATCGCACCCGGCCTGCGCCGCAGCTTCCCATCCGAGCAGTGGGACAAGATTGGCAGCCGGAACTGGGAAGAAGCGCGTGAGGAAGCCTTTGATGCCGTGACAGATGACATTCCGCTGCAATTAGGCGGCAGTGACATTGATCCGAAAGCCATTGAGGTCGCTAAGGCCGCTGCCAAAAGCGCAGGCCTCGCGAAGGAAATCAAGCTGGATGTGCTGCCGGCCTCCAAGGCTCTGCCTCAGGGTGATTTCGGCTGCATCATTACGAACCCTCCTTATGGCGAGCGCCTGAGCGAGAAGGAGGAGGTCGAACGCCTGCTTAGACAGTTTGGCAACCTGCTGCAGCAGCTGCCGACATGGTCATTTTTTGCACTGAGCCCGGCCAAGCAGTTCGAGCATTATTTGGGCCGCAAGGCCGACAAACGGCGCAAGCTGTTCAATGGACGCATCGAGTGTCAGTATTATCAATTCCTGGGTCCGCTGCCGCCGCGTCCGCGTCAGGAATCTTAACGAAGTCAAAGCAGCATGAAAAGCAAGATAAGGGGCCGCCTCTTTATGAGGCCGGCCCCTTATTGGCATTGGCTAAGCTTACTTCCTTGAGGACAGCTTGGACAGCCGGGCTTTCTCTTCGCCCAGCAGCTCCTCTGCCAGCTCCACCATCCCCGGATTGGCATGGCTATGAGCCTGGCGTACCGCCTGCTCTGTATGAGCAAGTGAATTCTCAGCCTGCTGCACCAGTGCTTCTGTCGGATGCGACAGGGCGGAGGAAACGGAGCGGTGAAGCTTCTCTACCGAGTCCAGCGCACTGTTTGCCGGGTTGTTGGCGTGAAGGCTGGAGTCATGGCTGTTAGTCATAATACCGTCTCCCTTCAGAATCTGGAATAGCCTGCTGCCTATTTAGCATGGATATCAAGACGCAGAACTATGCAGGAGCGATAAAATGAACATGCTGTCCCCGATCGACACCGGACTCAGGAAGACTGCTTGATAAACGGCTTCGCTTTCGCCAGCACCTCATCCTCCGTGGGAGCGCTGATATACCGGCCGTTCACATACACAAAAGCGCGCTTCTTGCACGGTCCGCAGTAGGATTTACAGCCGACCTTGATGTCCGCATCAGGGGCAAGCTTTTTCAATTTTGGAATAATCGTCTTGAGTGAGGTGCCTTTGCATTTCTCGCACACTCTAATATCGTTAGGCATGTTGTTCATATCCTTTACAATCAGTTCAGCATTCAGCAATTTCAATATTTAATTGTATGCCCCGCCGCGCATTTTGACAAGCTGTGCTTTCTTAACGAACCCGGCGCTGCTGTGGATCTGAACTGTGGTTCAGCTGTGGATACTTGCGATCCACTCTTCCGACAAACCAGTTTGCGAGCAGCATCGTAACGCCAATATCATCAATCGGTATAAACGGCAGCAGATCGGGAAGCACCCAATACAGGGCAGCCGGTATCACAAAGAGCAGCTTGTCCTTTAAGGCGACCTGCGGAGAAACCAGATATTCCATAATCCGCTTCAAAACATGCGACCAGCGGCGCAGCGACAGAAGCTTTCTCCATTTCATCTCGTTCTCCTCCTTTAATTCTATGTTACCCGATATTGCGTCTTATGAAGAACAAGACCGCGCTGCCAGATCTGAGGGCCCGGTTGAGAACACATCTCCCTGATCGTTACGTATGGCAGCAGCGGTCCGTTTCACATTCAGCTCAGGCTAATGACATAAATGCCGCCATAATGGCCGTCGTTTCAAAGGCAAGGTCCTCGAAATCCTCCAGCGGAAGCGGATTGATTCCTCTTCCCAGCTCGACGGTGAAGCCCGGCTTGCGGTAATGCTGAATAAACCAATCCTTGTAGCCGGCATCGCTGCCCGACAGCTTCACAGCCCGATAGCCGGCTGCCTGAGCCAGCCTGTGGGCCCATTGCTCACTGTATTCCGGCTCACAGCTTCGATAATTCCAGTAAATCTCCTGACCCTGGCTGTGCCAGGAAATGACTCTTTCCGGCTGAATGCTCAAGGTATGCTCATAAAGACCCCGTGCCTCCGGCTCACTCAGCGGTGCAGGCCCCGGATAATCCTGCGGTGCAGGGCCTGATTTGCCCCGCCGCTCCACCTCCTGCTCCCAATGGGCCGGGAACTGATCACCCAGATCAACGCCGCGGATATTCGCTTTCCATTTGCGGAAATTTTCGCGCCCGCCGTTCCACTCCAGCAGCTGACCGGCTGCAGACCCCAGGCCGCTGACACCCTGCTGCACGAGCTCTACGCCATCGGGATTGACCATCGGCACGAGCCAGAGCGTATATTGCTTGAACCACTCTGTTACATCATGGCCCAGCAAGCTGCTGCCGCGGGTCCAAGCGGAGGCATACTGCTCTGCAAACCGGAGCAGGCAGGGCGATGTGATCCATTCATTTCCGTGCAGTGCCCCATGTACATGCAGCGCACGATTGCCGCTTCCCAGCCGGAGTGCTTGAATAGGCGTTCCCAGCACACTCGCACCAATCTGCTCAACCGTCATACATGAATAACGAGAAGTCAGCCTGAGCAGATCCTCGGCGCACTCGCGAGGACCATACTCTCCCTGCAGCTGTACAAGCGGTCCGCCCGAAACCGGAGGCAGGGCGATCGTCTTCCCGGGCGTAAAGCGATATAACGAAAGACCGGGATTAATAGCCTCCAAATCACAAACCTCACATTGAAAAGCAGCCGCTACACTCTCGGGCGTATCGCCATCCATCACCATATATCTCTTTCGAAATGAAGATGGCAAAAACATAATTTGTCCCGGCTTGATGTACGGCTGACGGGAAATCCACGGATTCGCGGTCATCAGCTGCTCTTTGGCGAGCTCGTACCGGGCAGCGATTCTGAGCACGGTATCTCCGGGTTTTACAACATACTGGCGCATTGAAATGCTCCTTCCAAGCGGCCCTCACAGCCGCAGTGTAGTCATGCATCCTCTGCTCCAAGTGTATGCCGGTACGGTTGTACCACATGTGTCCACCTAACAGCCCTAGTCCCCGGAACAGCAAAAAAAGCCGGCTTCAGGAGCCGGCCCTTCCGGAATCAATAACAGCGTATTATAGCTTCGTAATCTGCCAAACGACCGGCGTCCGCCGGATATGCTCTCCGAGCCATTCGGCAGCAATGCTCTGAAACATCTCTGCATCCCCTGTACAAAAGAACTGATGCACCGGCGTTTCCTCACTGCTCGCCAGCTGACCCTTATCATAAAGGATCGTGCTGATTTCCCTCGCCGTTTCATCCGCTGAGCTGATCAGCTTGACGCCATCGCCCATCACCTGCTGAATGGTGTCTATGAGAAATGGATAATGGGTACAGCCCAGAATGAGGCAGTCCATTTCATCAGGGTGAAGAGTGCTTAACGCTTCACGCACCACCTGCAGCGATCCCTCCGCTCGAAACAGCCCCTGCTCCACAAGCGGGACCAGGGTTGGACAAGCCTGACTCTGAACCTGCACGTAGGGCGAAAGCTGCTTCAGTGCAGCCGTGTACGCTCCGCTGCCGATCGTTCCGGCTGTACCAATGACACCGACATGTCCTGTCTTGGTCGCACTGATGGCGGCCCGGGCGCCAGGATGAATGACCCCGATCACGGGAATCTGCACTTTTGCGGAAATGTAATCCAGGGCTGCTGCTGTCGCTGTATTACAGGCGATAACGATCATTTTAGGATCATATTGAAGCAGGTAATCTACGATCTGCTCCGTGAATTGACGGACTTCTTCCGGGGTACGGGGTCCGTAGGGTGCGCGGGCGGTATCGCCGAAGTAGATGACCTTCTCCCGCGGGAGCTGTCTCATCACTTCCTTGGCAACGGTCAGACCGCCGACACCCGAATCTAGTATTGCAATGGCTTGCTGCACGAACACACCGCTTCCTTCTTTAGCAATTGATAATTTCATATACTTACAGTGATACCATATGTCGTTTCTGTCCGAAACGTACCTAAATCTTACCCCATTTCCTGCCTGCCTTCAACTTTCCGCTAGCTGTGGCTGCAGTCATTCCGGAGAGCACTAACGTTAACATAATCGCTAATTTTGTCTTATCTTCTGCCTCGCTTTTGGCATATACTTAAACTACAGCCCTGAACACTGAAACAAGAGAGACAGGTGATGCATAGATGTCAGTCACAACGAGCTTGCTGTACGAGGCCGAGCGCTTTATCAGGACAAGCTATGCCGAGCTCGGCATAGCTCCTGCAGAGGCAGAAACCCGAATCCGCGCGATCGAGCTGGAAATCCGGCAGAGCGGTACATATACACATACCGAGGAAGAATTAACACATGGTGCCAAGCTGGCCTGGCGTAACAGTAACCGCTGCATTGGCAGGCTGTTCTGGGACAGCCTCCGGGTCAGGGACGCCCGGGCTGCCTCTACGCCGGCCCAGGCGGCAGAGCACTTGGTGGATCATATTTACACCGCCACCAATGGCGGCAAAATTATCCCGACGATTACGATCTTTGCTCCCGAAACGGACGGAGATGAAAGCCTCCGCATCTGGAACCATCAACTGATCCGGTATGCCGGCTACGAGCAAGACGGCAGGATGGCCGGTGACCCGGCCTCCCTGGACTTCACGTCCCAGTGCCGCGCACTGGGGTGGAGAGGACAGGGAAGTGACTACGATGTCCTTCCTCTGGTTATTCAGAAGGGGAATGCCGTCCCGGAATGGTTTCCTCTCCCTCCTGATGCTGTGCTGGAGGTGGAGCTTGACCATCCCGAGGTGCCGGACTTTCAGCGCCTGGGACTGAAATGGTATGCTGTGCCTATCATCTCCGATATGAGCTTAGAGATTGGCGGCATTCGCTATCCGTCAGCACCTTTTAACGGCTGGTACATGGGCACCGAGATCGGGTCAAGAAACCTGGCCGACACATTCCGGTACAATAAGTTGCCCGCCGTCGCCGCCCATCTGGGTCTGGATACGTCCAGAGACAGCTCCCTGTGGATCGACCGGGCGCTGCTGGAGCTCAATACAGCCGTGTTGTACTCGTTCAAGCGTAGCGGTGTCAGCATTGTAGATCATCACACTGCCGCTTCACAGTTCCGGCGCTTCGAGGAACGGGAGCAGGATGCGGGAAGATCCGTGACCGGAGATTGGACCTGGCTGATCCCTCCCATGTCTCCTGCATCCACTCACATCTTCCACGCTGCTTATAAGAATGAGCTGAAATCTCCGATGTTCCGTTATCAGGAAAGGCCTTATTAGAACAAGACAACAAACGCCCTGCTCGGTTTTGGCTTCAAGCCAAGCCCAAGCAGGGCGTTTATGCTATAAGACGCTACGACCATGGTTTAACGGTGCTGCTGTTCTCCTTGAAGCTCTTCATCCTCTTCCTGTTCCCGAAAAGAGGAAATCCGGGCTTCTGCACCGTCAGCCAGCCAGGATTGCTGCTTCTGGCTCCAGTCCTGCAGCTCGGAGATCATCCCCTGAGCCCGGTCTGTCATCACGCCAATCCAGGAAATGCCCTGTTCGCCCAGCTTTTCAGCGGTTTCCTGCACTTTATCTCCAGCAAGGCGCGCGCCGTCGGCAAGGCTCTCTCTAAGCTCCCGGCCAGATTTCGGTGTCAGCAGCAGGGCCGTTACAGACCCGGCAATGCTTCCGATAAGTGCTCCCCACAGCAAACCTTTGCTTTTTTCGTTCATTGTGCATCTCTCCTTTGATCTTTACTCAGCCTGCCCGCCGCCGGTCCGGGGAGACCGTCGATGCCATGCATGCCAGAACGAAACCCCGATGTCCAGCCAGCGAAACAGCTCTCCGAGCTGCTTCTCATTGTCCAGTCGAGCCTGCTCCAAGTGCTGAGCGGCAGACTGGGCAGCCTTCTGGCTGACTCTGGACACACCAATTACCGCTTCTGAAGCGGAATGGACCGCACCTTTCACCTGGACAACCATGGATTCTGCTGCAGCCAGCTGCCGCTCTACGTGCCCCAGCGAACGAGATGCCTGTTCCATAACCTGTGACGTCTGCTCTGATAGCGCTGCGTACTGCTCTTCCATGGTTCTTAGCACAGCTTCCGCTCGAAGCAGCATGTTCCGGATCAGAAACCCTATGGTAATCGCCGCTGCGGCAATGATCCAGATCCCTGCTGCCGCGGCCACAATGCCCCACTCCTGCATACCTGCCTCTCCCCTTCCTTCCGGCTGACCGGGCGAATGCCTAGTCGCATGCTGCATTATAAGCAGCCAGGGCCTGGCCTGACACTGTTTGCACGAAAAAAAAGCCCTCCACACGATTCATCGTGTAAAAGGCTCTATGACGCTTCCTGTGGGCGCTACAGCTCCCGCTCTAAATATCCCCTGACTTCAGACGCAAAGGTCTCCAGCAGGCCAGGCAGACTCTCTGTCAATGGGTGCAGCGCAAAGCGGTCCCAGTCGTAATACTCCTGAACCAGCGGCCGGCGCAGCCGGACAAGCTCGATGAAGGCATCATAGACGGGCTTGGACATGACCTTCTCTTCGTGGATGATATCCATAATGTCCTCATAGCTGCTGGCATCGCGCATAATAAAGCCGTCAATCAGATAGCTGCCGACATCGGTAACGACCTCGATCGCCAAATGGAGCGCACGCTCCTGAATAAACCCGCAGGCCACTGTCGGCTTCCAGGCAGCAGCAGCCTCCCTCATACCTTCTGCAATATGAGGTATCGCATTCAGACGACGTTCAATTTGATCCTGGTTTACGTAATACAAGCCATCACCGCCTAAACTTCGAAATCGACAGCGAGGGTATGATCCTTCACTTCGTTAATATATTGAATCACTTCCTGATGAGCGGGGTGCACCTGATACGCCTGAAGCTCCTCCAGGGAATCCACTTCCACGATCAAGGCCAGGTCGTAAGAGCGCTCCGAGCGCACAACGTCTGCCCCTGCCTCCAGCGAGCGGAGCTGGGGAATTTGTCCGTCCATATTTTTGAGCACCTGGACTGTGCGCTCAATGTTCTCAGCAGTCGGTTCTTTCAGCTTGAAAAATACGATGTGTTTAATCAAAAGTCATTCCTCCGTCACAGGATGATAGGTACTCTTTCTGTTCTATCATACCCTGCCCGGCTCAAAAAAGAAATGAACGGCTTGTGCCGTTTAGACACGTTTTACAGATGTAAACCGTACACTGCACCGCCTTTTTAAAGAGCATACAGTATAACTTCACAGCAAGCTGGAAACAAATGATAGAAACAGCCTATTGAAAGTTGGTTGTCGAATAATGTAGTATTGTGGTAAAAAAAGTCGGAGGAATTATGCCTACACAACCACAGCAAGAAAAACACTCCATCGAGGCGTGGTCCCTGATCAACCGTAAATACCTGGGTAAAGGCGTGCGCGTAAAGCGATTCCGCAGACCTACCCGGTGTCAGATCCGTAACCGTGTCCTGCTTGCCATCCTGATGGCCAATGATATCAAGCTCTCCCAGCTGGCAGAGGAGCTCGGCGTTTCTTCACGCAGCGTCAGTGCCTGGGTCTATGAGGGGCGTGTGCCCGGCAAAACCAATCTGGAGAAGGCTTGCAGCTATCTCGGTTATCCCCGTCATATTTTGTTTCGCGAAGAATTACTGGAAAAGTCACCCTTGATCTGTCAGCCGGAGCCTTCGCGCTTCATGAAACGGACGTTGACCCGTTCACCCGTCAGCAATCGGATTTTGACTGGCCTGTGCATGGTGCATGACCTCTCGGTCAGTGATGTCAGCCGCTGGATCGGCGTACATCCCGGCACATTCCGTAAATGGCTGCATCAGGGAACCCTGCCTTCTCCAGCGTTTCAAGAGAAAGCAGAAGCCTTTTTTCGCATCCCGCGCTCGGTACTGTTTGCCGACTGCGCACTTCAAGGAGATCTTCGAACCAAAGCTCAGCCGTAACGGCAAAAATAGGGACCCTTCTTTAAGATCCTGGATCTTTAGAATGGTCCCTGTTCTTGCAGGGAATACCATCTCCATAGCCTTGGATAAACGGAGGGATAAGATGGATAAGGATATCGGCACGGCGCTGGGACTATTGGGAGGCACGACGCTTGGAAGCGGGATCGGCTTTCTAATGGGCTGGCATTCCTATGATCTGATATGGAGTGTAATTTTGGGAGGCTTGCTTGGCATGCTGAGCGGCCTGGTGACGGCAATACGCTGGCGTGCTGGCAGCAAGACCTCTCCGTGAACTGCAGAACGCCGCAGGTGAATTTCTCCCTGCGGCTTCTTTTTTGTTACAATGTGTACATAATGCACAAAACAGGAGGTGGAGCAGGATTGAATATGAATCAAAGCCCGGCCGAAGATACATTTGCCAGTGAAAGTATTCTGGTCTGTGTCAGCTACGGGCCGAGCTCAGAGCGTCTGATCCGCCGCGGAGCCAAGCTCGCGCAGGCCTTTCAGGCGCCACTGACGATCTTGACGGTAGGCGTCCAGGATGAAGATACGTATCACGAAGAAAGAGATCGGAACATGGCCTTGTGGACATCGCTCGCACAGCAGCTGCAAGCGGAGTTTCTGATTTCGAAGCGTCCCTCGCGGGATGCCGCAGAGGTGATCATTGAGACGGCGAGAGAAAGAAAGATTACCCAGATTGTCCTGGGTCAGTCTGTCCGTACGAAATGGGAGGAGTTAACCGAGGACTCGATCATGAACGAGATTCTCCGCAGCATTGAGCTGGTGGATATTCATGTTGTCTCGGTCAAGCGACAGGTGGAGCAGCATGAGGATGATTATGAGCCGGGCACAAAGGCATATCTCGTTCGGGATGGCGATAGCTATGTGCTGCAATTTGAGACGAGTGCAGCGGATGCGATTGAAGGAACCTTTTATCAGAGCGTATACACGGACTTCAATAACGGCATTTTCAAGACGATTCGGGGTCAAGAGGTCATCAAATATCACATTTTCGACGGTGCAGTAACAACATAAACTGTGGATTATGCAATCAGGCCGCTAGCCGCGGCCTGACTGCACGCACCGCACCCACTCTAACCCTGAATATTAAGAAAAGAGCTGATCCCCAAGGGATCAGCTCTTATTCATAGGATGCGGTCGAGAGGACTCGAACCTCCACGGGGGTTAGCCCACACGGACCTGAACCGTGCGCGTCTGCCAATTCCGCCACGACCGCAAGCATATATCTTCGAAGCCTCGAAGATGTCTAGTGAATTCTCGGTTGTCTTGTTCTTTCCGAACCAGTTCCGTTTCAATCACCGTAATTAAGAGTATACTCTCGCTTCAGCAAGATTGCAAGCACTTTTTCAAAAAACTTTAAAGACCCTTCACGGCCCTACCCGGTTACGATAGCTGCGCGGCGAAACGCCAGTCATTTTCTTGAAGACCCGGGAGAAATAAAAGGTATCTTTATATCCTAACGCTTCCCCAGTCTCCTTCACCGTCAGCTCAGTATTCAGTAAAATGCTGCGTGCTTCCGAAATCCGGAGGCGGTGCAGAAATTCGTTCAGCGGATAGCCCGTATACTCCTGTACGATTCTTCGAAGCGTGGATACTGAAATATGATGCCTTGACGCCATCTCTGCCGCTTCCTGCCTTACATGGAGAGATTGCGAGATGTCTTGAATAACCTTGAGCGCAAAGCTTTCCCGGGTACTGTCCTCTCCACCGTCGGAATGACAGGCTAAATCGTACAAAAAGCTTTCCAGCATAAGCACTGCGCGGTCCATATTGCTTGGCGCTCCGCTGTCCATCAGCTTGAAGATCAGCTCCATCCGGTGCATTAAAGAATCATCAAATACAGTGGCCTTGACCTTCCCGGGGTCCTGCAGCCACTGCTCCAGCCATTCTGTAATGCGGGAGCCTTCTACCGTAAAGTAATATTCATCCCAATCTCCGCCCTCCCAAGGCCCGTAATTGAATACTGCGCCCGGGTACAGGCAGAACCAGCTTCCCGCTTCAATCGCCTGCTGCTCCCCCTCATCGACCTGATAAAAGCCGGAGCCGCCGGTAATCATGACAAATGCCCAATACGAGAATTGCGCGTTCAGGCGCTGGGGCCTTCTCTTTGGAAGATGTCCGGCGTTCACCAGGGTCAGAGACTTGATCTTCTGCTTGCTCGCATCCAGCTTGGGGTTAAACAGCCGAATAGGATGTGAACTGATCATATAATCCATGGTTATTGTCATCCTGCACATTCTCCCCCTCATACAAACGTGCTAACTTATAGGTGCTTGAATAAATATAACATATTTGATTGCGCCCCTCTATACGGGTGCCCCAAGAGCAAGCATGAAATATGGAAAGGATGTTAGGTTATTATGAGCACCTTGAACATCGGTTTGATCGGAAGCGGATCCATCTCTGAATCGCATTTAAAGGCTTACAGTGCCAACCCGAAGGTCAGGCTTGCCGCCGTATGCGACCTGAATGAACCCAGAGCGCGTGAAAAGGCAGAGAAATATGACATCCCGAACGTGTATAGTCATTATAAGGAACTGCTCGCAAATTCCGAGGTAGATGCCGTCAGTATTTGTACCTGGAACAATTCACATGCAGAGATTAGTATTGCCGCCCTTCAAGCGGGCAAGCATGTGCTGTGTGAGAAGCCGCTGTGCAAGACGGTCGAGGAAGCGCTGCAGGTACAGGAGGCGGTACGAGAATCCGGCAAAACGCTGCAGGTCGGCTATGTTCGCCGCCATGCCTCCAGCATTCATGTCCTGAAGAAGTTTATTGATGAAGACGAGCTTGGAGAAATTTATTTTGCCAAAGCGAGCCTGATTCGCCGCCTCGGCAACCCCGGCGGCTGGTTCGCCGATCAGGAGCGCTCCGGCGGAGGGCCTTTGATTGATATCGGCGTTCACTGTATCGACCTGTGCTGGTATTTGATGGGCAAGCCAAAGGTGAAATCGGTCAGCGGCAACACGTATAACCGCCTTGGCAACCGAGCTCATATTCAGAACCTGGATTTTTACAAAGCCGCTGATTATGACGCCGCCTTAAACAACGTAGAGGATATGGCGAATGCCCTTATCCGTTTTGAGAACGGGGCCTCTTTGCTGGTCGATGTCAGCTTTACCCTGCACGCGCGGGATAACTCTGCGCAGATCAATATTTATGGAGACAAGGGCGGCGCCGAGATTGAGCCGAAGCTCTCTATTGTAACGGAGCGTCACAATACGATTATTAATGTAGAGCCGCAGCTTACACATCCGGGCTTCGAATTTCAAGGAGCATTTGACCAGGAAATTTCCCATTTTGTCGATAGCTGTCTCGGCCTGATTCAAACCAACAGTCCGGTAGAGGACGGCGTGGAAATGATCAAGATCCTGAATGCCGTGTATCAATCGGCTGCCGAGGGCCGTGAAATTCATTTTTAATATGAAGTTTAACCACTTTATAAGATAAGGAGTGTGACTTGGATGCTGCTAAATAATAAAATCGGAGTCATTGTAGACAGCTTTGGAGTCGGGGTGCGCGAGGGACTTGTTAAGGCCCAGCAGGCTGGCGCTGACGGTGTACAGATCTATGCCGTTTCGGGCGAGATGGATCCTGCCAACCTGAGTCCTGCGAAACGCCGCGAGCTGCGCGAATACATTGACGGGCTTGGCCTTGAAATTTCTGCACTCTGCGGCGATCTCGCCGGGCATGGCTTTCAGGATGCTGCAGCCAATCCGGAGAAGATCGAGAAATCGAAGCGGATTCTGGATCTGGCCGTGGAGCTGGGCACAAACGTCGTCACCACACATATTGGCATCGTGCCGGAGGATCAGAACGACCGGATCTATGATGCTATGCAGCGGTCCTGTGATGAGCTTGGCATCTACGCCAAGAGCATGAATGCCTACTTTGCGATTGAGACTGGGCCGGAGCCCGCAGCGCATCTGAAAAGCTTCCTCGATCATCTCACTACGAACGGCGTCTCGGTTAATTTCGATCCGGCCAATATGGTCATGGTTACCGGTGACGATCCTGTGGAAGGTGTGAAGCTGCTGAAGGACTATGTCGTGCATACGCATGTCAAGGACGGCGTGCGGCTGCGTCACATGGACCCCCGCGATGTCTACGGCTTCCTGGGCTACAATGCTATGGACCATGGAAAAATCGCGGATATGGCTGTCTCCGGGGCCTCATTTAAGGAGCTCCCGCTAGGGGAAGGCAAGGTGGACTTCAAGGCTTACTTCGCTGCGCTTGATGAGATTGGCTATAAAGGTTATCTGACCATTGAACGGGAAGTTGGCGACAATCCGGAGATGGATATCCAAAAGGCCGTAGCCTTTATTAAATCCTTCAAGAATTAACCCTTAAATGGCAGAGAGGAGAATACCGCATGAAGCTGGGAGTTAGCTCGTACAGCCTGTTTCAGGCCATGAATGCCGGACATATGAATATTCTGGAGGCGATAGACTGGGTAGCCGAGAATGGCGGAGAGCATATTGAGATCGTACCGGGACTCGGCTTCAGCTTTGAGGAGCAGCCGGAGCTCGAGGAGAAGCTGATCAGCAAGGCGAAGTCTGCAGGTATTGAAATTTCGAACTATGCGATCGGCGCTAATTTCTTGACCGATACGGAAGATCAATATGAAGCAGAAATTGCCCGGGTCATCTCCGAGGTGGATCGCGTTCACCGCCTGGGAGCAAAGCTGATGCGCCATGACGTGGCTTCCCGTCAGGACACATCAATAAGGAATTTTAATCAGGACCTGGAGCGGATCGCTGCAGCCTGTCAACGGATTGCAGACCATGCCAGAGAATACGGTATTACGACCAGCCTGGAGAACCACGGCTATTACGTCCAGGCCAGCGACCGCGTGCAAAGTGTGATCCATGCCGTAAATCGGGACAATTTCAAGACCACGCTGGATGTCGGCAATTTTGTCTGTGTGGATGAAGATCCACTGACTGCCGTGAACAACAATCTGCCCTATGCTTCTATGGTGCATATAAAGGATTTCTACGTCCGTCCTGCTCACCGCAATCCCGGAGAAGGCTGGTTCAAGAGCGCAGGCGGCCGCTATCTCCGCGGTGCCATCGCCGGTCAGGGGGATCTGGATATGGTTGAAATCATTCGCAGCATTAAATCTTCCGGCTACGATGGCTTCTTGTCCATTGAATACGAAGGCATGGAGGAGTGCACCAAAGGCACCCGAATTGCCCTTCACAACGTCAAGCGGATTTGGAGCGAGGTCTAGTGTACTGGAAACAGCCGTTCAGGGGATATCCCTTGAACGGCTGTTGTTGTTAGATCTCAAGCCTTTACTTCCAAGCAGCCGGGTGGTCTTCCTTCACCATGCCTATCTCCACGGCTCTCGCGTTCGACTTCACCTGCTCAATGCTCTTACATCCCGGTATTACGCAGCTGACTGCGGAGTGCTGCAAACACCATGCCAGAGCCCATTCTGCCATCCCCACGCCATCCGGCACTTCAGAGCGCTGGATCTGCTCCACGAGACGCAGCTTCTTATCCATCTCTTCCCGTTCATGATTCTTGCGCACATTGTCTGTAAAGACCGCTCCCGGCTTGTATTTGCCGCTTAAATATCCGCTCGCCAGCGGAACCCTTGCCAGTACACCCAGGTCTTGCCGCTGACAGGATGGGAACACTTCCTGCTCCGGCGCTTGATCAATGCGATTATAAATCACTTGAATCGCTTTTGCGTTCACATCGGTAGCCTTATCCGTCTGGTACACATTTTGGTTGCTGCCGATCGAAATGCCCAAATTGCGAATGCTCCCGGCTTGAACCTGCTTATCCAGCATCGTCCACAGGTCATCATGATTAAATACCTCATCCGAACCGGAATGGAATTGGTACAAATCAATGTAGTCCGTGTTCAACGCTCGCAAGGATTCCTCAAGCTGGGTACGGATCTCATCCACACTCCATGCGTTTTCCCAGTGGTCATGCCACCGATGACCGAATTTGGAAGCAATAACCCAATCCTCCCGGCGGTCTCGCTTCAAAAAATCACCGATGAACCGTTCTGACATATGATGCGGACCGTAGCACTCCGCCGTGTCAATCAGATTGATTCCCAGGTCCTTTGCACAGCCCAGAATGCCATCCACATCCTTTTGGCTGAAATCTTTTCCCCAATCGCCGCCAAACTGCCAGGTGCCTACGCCCACGACGGATACTTTAAGCTCTGTACGCCCTAATCTTCTGTATTTCATCCTGAGCCTCTCACTCCTTATGAGGATAGTTTGCCATACTGTTAACGCTTTCTATCCTATCAAATCTATGAGCAGCGCTGCAAACGTTCCCAGAGTGAGAAGCCGTCCCTGTCCTTAATCAAAATCTCTGATCGGCTTCAACCCGGCGAAGCTTAATATTCCAAGAACCGACAGCAGCAGTCCGATGATCAGCAGCGTTGGAGCCGGGCCGTAAAGATCGGCTGCAAAGGCAGACAGGGCCAGCCCCGCTGGCGGCAGGACACTGGTCAGGGAGCCCAGAATGCCAAAGGCACGACCGAGCATATCCGGCTGAACCCGCAGGCGAAGCAGGATTTGCACCAGCAGCGTTGCAAAGGCAAACATGAACCCCGCCGCAAAGATGAGGAGCACGGAAATGACCAGACTGCGGCTAAAGGTCATCAGCACGAACACGGGACCCAGTGAGAAAATGCCCGCAAAGATCAGCCAGCCGCGCCGGCGAAGCCGTTGATCCAGCGTCAGAATGAGAAAAGATCCCGTCAGGTAGCCTACCGGAAAGGCGGCTTCAATCAGGCCAAAGCCCGCTGGATTCACCTTCCACACTTTAACGGCTACAACCTGAATGAGCATGAGACAGGAGGTAAAGAACAGCATCAGGGACGGAGACAAAATCATGACAGCCCGCGCGGCAGCATCGTTTTTCATGAATTGAAGACCGCTCCACATCTCGCTGAGCAGCTTTTTGCGCGGTGGATGGCTCTTACAGTTCAAGGACTCCTGTACCGGGTCTGGCGGAGCAGCAAGCTCCTCTCCCTCTCCCGCCCTTATGCCCTGACGCTCCCTTGCTGCGATATAGGCTCCTGCCTGTGAGATCAGGATGGCTGACAAAATGAAGGTAAAGCTGTCCACCCAGATCGCAGCCACGCCTCCGAACCACGTAATGACAACACCACCCAGTGCCAGGCCGCTGACACGCGCAATGTTCTCCATAATGTTGACCAGGCTCGTAGAGCGCTGGATCTGGTCCTGCCCGGCAAACCGAACGAGAGAGGTCTGCATCGAGGGAGAATGAAAAAGCCCGGATACCGCTGTCATTCCAACAAGAATCAATACCGCAAAGGTAAGCTGCGGCGCCAGCCCGATCACCAGGGCAATGCCTGCCGTGCACAAGGCTCGCAGCAGATCTGCTGCTGTCATCAGCCGAATCCGGTTACTCCGGTCCGACACGGTTCCTGCTACCGCCCCGAATAAAAGCGAGCTTAGCATGTAGATGCCCATCACCAATGACATCATCCTGGCACTGCCTGTCGTTTCCAGAATCCACAGACTCAGCGCAATCGACTGAAATCCATTGCCAAACACACTCAGAGAATAGCCGGACAGAAGCAGCAAAAAGGGCCGGTTATGCCATAGTGAGGCACTGCTTGCAGACGACCGCACGGCGCTTTCTGCTCCCGGCTGTTTCCACTCAGCTTGCATATGAGTTCCCCCTTTCCGACTTAATCGTTTAAGCTTAAGCGCTAAAGCAAGCCGAAGCGCGTCGGCTTCGGCTCCTTCCTTTAAGTCAAAGAAATCGTTATATATTGCTTGAAGGGCTGCTTTTCCGCGTGTCCGTCCGTGACCGTCTCCTCCGCCATACTCCCGCTCTGGATGTAATGCTTGATCAGTTCCAGAGCAGCCGCAAGATGAGGCTGACCCGTCTCCATCTGCAGGGTCCTCACTTCAGGCGGAAGCAGCTGTGGATAGCCGCTTGTGCACATAACCGTTAGCTCCAATTGCAGCTCCCGGCTCAAGCCCAGCAGAGGCAGTGCCGCAAATTCGTTGATTACGACGCCTTGATGACCTTGAAACCGCTCCAGAAAGCGTGGCAGCTCCTTCTCATTCTCGGTATCCAGCACAAAAATATGATCTCGCTGAAAGCCAGAAGCAGAAATCATCTCCTGGTTCAGCTCTTCATTCACCCGTGTACCCATAATCAGGAAGCCACCTCCTGCTGCCTCTCCGACCTGCTCTCTCCACCGCTGAAAGGCAGCGGGATAATCCAGAACCACCTTGTGGAACAAAGGGTCCTCGATGATGCTGTCAAGCAGAACGACGGGGACACCGCGATGAAAGTGAACCGAGATGTCTGGAAAGACCTCTTTTTTCACATCGACCAGCAGCACGCCGTCAATCTCACGCTGCTGGATAATATCAAGCTTCGGCTGATCGGCGTCTACACCCATCACGAGCAAATGATATCCTTCTGCCTTGCACAGGGCTTCCATCCGCTCGCATAGCGCTCCATAATATAACTGTTTCCACTGGCTGTCATTGTCGCTGCGGCTGTAGAGCAGAGCGAGCATGCCTGATTTACCTTTCACCAGCGACCTGGCTGTAAGGCTGGGAACATAATGAAGCCGCGAAGCAATTTCCTGCACCCGCTGCCTCGTTTCTTCTGATATACTTTGCCCCGGGGCTTTATTGAGGATATAACTAACTGTAGCAACCGACACCCCGGCTTCCCGGGCAATATCCTTCATTGTAAATTTTCTCATTGGTAAGCATGCACCTCTACGGACGCCATCCTTTCACGCTGCATTCCAGCCTCATATCATGGTCCCATGTAATACGGCGGAAGGGCAGCTCTTCTCCTGCAGGTCCTGCTTCATGATACCCCAGATCGGTGTGAATCCGGAAGCGGACTCCCATACCCTTGGGCAGCTTGAATGTGCCGCCGAATACGCCGGCCGAGATTCGGGGAACCGCCAGCTTCCCGATCCATATCATATCCTTCGCCGGCGTTCCTGGCGGAACCTTAATCGACAGTTCAACCTGCACCCGCTCCCGGGCGTCATGGCTGTATCGTTTATCCCGCTTTGGCAGGCCCGTACGAGCCCATGGAGGCTCACCCTCACTCTCACAAGCCGGCGTACCAAATAGATAAAGCAACGGCAAATGCACCCGCTCAGCCCAATCCTGCTCTGTATGGGCGGCATACGGCCACTCCCGGTACACCAGATCGTGATCCTGCTGAAACCCGAGCTCCACCAGCTCATCAGCGACGGAACGTACATGCCGAACCAGAATGTTATCCTCAATGCCTCCGATATCCATCCATATGTTCACGTTTGGCCGGTGCTCATAGCGAATGTAGAAGCGCGTCTCCTCCAGCGTATTCAGCTCCAGGCGGTAAAAATACGGTGATAGAATGCCCAGCTTGGAAAATACATCCGGATTGCGAAAGCCCAGATGGTAGGTGACCAGCCCTCCCATAGAAGAGCCCATGAGCGCGGTATTGTCTCTGTCCGAAAGCGTGCGATACCTGGCGTCTATAAAAGGCTTCAGCTCCTGAATCAGGAACTGCTCGTAGCGCTCGCCCTCACAGTGAATATCCGAGGCCCCCGGAATCCTTCCGCCCTGCAGCGGAAAGCTGTATTCGTGACTCCGGGCCTCTCCCCGGTTATCGATCCCGACGATCAGAATTTCCTGCAGCCGCCCCTCGGCAATAAGGCGGTCTGTCGTTTCATGCATGTGCCAGGAAGTGCCGGACATCGGATTGGGATCGAACAAGCCCTGTCCGTCATGCATATATAGCACCGGATACCGAAGTTCCTCCTCTTCGCAATAGCTTGGGGGTAGATACACGCGGATGCTCCGCGAATGTCCCAGGACAGACGATTCAAAGTCAGGAATAATCTCCAGCCGATGATCCAAAAATGCTGCTTTGCTCATGCTCCCACTCCTCTACTTGAAAATGAAGGCGCCTGGGCTCACACGTATTGAATTCCCGGTAGCTGTCCGCCTTTTCATGAACGCCAAAGCCTTTCGAAATTTTCACCTGAAAATAAAGGTCCCGCGGCAGCAAATAGCGGCCATAATAAAGCCCCTCTCCAGCTCGCGGAATTTCAAAACCGCAGTGAATGGAATCATCCCTTATAGTAGAATGCGGCACGGTCACGGTCACTTCCACTTCGACGAGCTCGGTGTGCCCAGCAGCAATCTCAACCGAAAAGGACTCCGCAATGCCGCCATAGTGGATCCGTACCTGCGCTGCTCCCTGCTGAAGCGGGATGACCGCCCCGTCGCTCTTTACCTCCAGCATCTCCGGCGGCTCGGCCTGGTATCGCGCATGCAGCAGCGTCATCTGAAATCCACTGGTATACTGTGCCTTCGGATGAAGATGAAAGCCTTTCTCCTCAAGGACAATCTCCTTCCGTCCCGGAAGCTCCAGCGAAACCGGCTGTCCCAGGTCACCAAAGAAATAGAGCAGCGGGCAAGCTGCACGCTGCCGCCATGCACTCTGGGTGTGTGCCGCCGCCTCATCCACCAGAAACATCAGATCCTTCCCGGGCTGAAATCCAAGCTCAATCAGCTCATCAGCGAACTGACGAACCTGACTCACCATGAACGTTCCCTCCACTCCCCCGATATCCAGCCAGACCGACACCGGCGGCTTCTCCTCATATCGGCGATACATATTCATTTGGCTGACAGGGGGCTTCCCGCCAGCCTCTCCCTGTTCATTTACGAGGGTGTGCACGAGAAACGGAGACATCAGTCCGATCTTTCCGAATGAATCCGGCCGGTGAAAGCCAATGTGATAAGAGACGAGCGCTCCTGCGGAAGACCCCAGCAGGGCGGTATGCTCCGGTCCCGTGCGTGTGCGGAAATCCCGGTCGATCCGCGGCATGACTTCAGAGATCAGAAACTCCTCATAGGCCTCTCCCTTGCACTCAGCATGGAAGATGTCCTTGACGCCCGGGTTATCATGAAAATACTCCGACACACGCTGATGGGTCACTGAGGATACCGCAACGATGATGATCTCCTCCATGACTCCTTGAGAGATCAACTCCTCCGCCGTGAGGTGTAGATCCCAGGAATCTCCACGCTCATCCCCGGCAAACATATGCTGTCCGTCATGGACATACAAGACAGGGTAATGGCGGTCGTCCTCCTTCTCATAAGAAGGAGGCAGATATACAAAAATATCCCGGCTGTTATGAAGGCTTGATGAGTACATGTCTTTCAACGTGATGATGGGCATAAGACACACTCCACTCTCATTATACTGGGGTCCAAGTCGACTTAAACGTTTAAGTCATCATTTATTTGCAGTTTAGCCGCCCGTATAGCTTCTGTCAAGGATAGGTTTGGCTTCCATATAAAAAGACAGCCCTCTCTTTGAAAGGACTGTCTTGCCATGTATTTATCGAAAACAGCTGTGATCTTATCCACGAAACGACTGGAACCAGTCAACCCCGTACATGGATGCCAGCGTAAATACAAGACTCCACAGCGCCAGGCTTATCGTCATCCATATTAATGCCAGGTGCTTCTTGGCCCCGAACACAATCGCGATGAATATCGCAATATGCGAGCCGATCAGCAGCGGACCCAGCAAGGACAAGCCCGGCAGGCCGTACTTGTTCCAGAGTGCAATCGCTCGATCACTTTTCTTGTTTGGCTTACCCAGAGCCTCTTTCTTTGCCGCTCTCCACTGCCGGATTTTGTCGAAGAACACCACCAACCCATACACCGTGGCCAAATTCCCAAGAAAAGCCATCGTCCCGGTCAACACCGGATTCAAGCCGGCTAAAATGCCGAGCGGGATTACTGCAGCAATCTCGATCCAGGGTACCGCCCCCATAAGAAACACAAGTATGTATTGCCAAGCCTCACCAAAAAAATCCAAGCTTCGTTCCCCCCTTCATGCTGTCTCTATTGTAACCGGAGCCCGCCGTTAATTCCAAGGCAGAATCTAAATAACCGCCGCCCCTTAAAGGGGACAGGCGGTTATTTATACTCCAGCGTGTTTTTCAGATTAGAAGCTTGCAGCTGCCTTCTTCGCACGCGCTACGCCATCAGCAACCAGGGCTTCTGCCTGATCCCGCATTTGGTTGTGGCCTTCGACGACGATAAACTCAAAGTTATGAACTCCGAAAAAGGACAGCATGTTCCGCATATAATTCAAAGACATTTCACTGGCCGCAGCCGGACCCTCGGAGTACATACCACCACGGGCATTGATCAATGCCACCTTCTTGTCCGGGATCAGGCCGACCGGCCCAGTCTCGGTATAGTTGAAGGTCTTGCCCGCTTGTGTAATGTAGTCCATATAAGTGTGCAGTACCGCAGGAATACTCAGGTTCCACAGCGGAAAACCGAAGACCACCTTGTCTGCAGCCAAAAATTGATTAATATATTTATCGGATACAGCGACGGCTGCCTGCTCACCCGGTGTCAGCTCCATGCCATGGACTGCTTTATAGTTTCCGTTGATCATGTCGGAATTCAAATATGGCAGCTCTTCCTGAAACAGGTCCAGCTCGATGATCTCATCCTCGCTATGGGTCGCTTTGTAGCTCTCCAGAAATGCTTCGTACAGCTTCACACTCACCGCTGCATCTCCGCGGTCATTGGCTTTAACAAATAATACAGTACTCATGGAATTCCCTCCGCCTTCTCTATTCGTATTAACTTTTAGTAAGCAACTTTAAACTTTATTCTAATCAGGAATGGCTGTCCATGCATCGGCTAAAAGGCTGATTTATGGCTTGCGTCTATCCCCAAAGGTCTTAGGACTATACTTAGGTCTATGTAGCGAGAAACGGGGCCTGCTTCATCCTGACTCAAGCTGCGCTCTTCCTCCCTGACGTGTCCCTTCACGTAGCTGGCGCGGAGCGACAACCGCAAATCATCCTCTATAAACAGCGATAACTGCTGCAACCCGAAGGCTTCTCCAATGCACTGGACAGCCTTAGCCGGCAATCTCTGCATATCCTGCAGGTCCGTTCAGCTGCTGAATGACATGGTTCAGCTTCGCATACAGCCTCCAGCAGCTTGTAGAGCACATGATCCAGTATCGGCTTCATCTCGTTCATGCTGTCCACCAGGAAGCAATGTCAGACAGCGAAAAAAAAACGGCAGGGACCTTCAGGCCCTGCCGGCAGATTAAAATCGAACTGCATTATTTACTCATAACAAACTGAGCAATGTTCTTGCTGTGGTCGCCAATCCGCTCCAGGTTGGTCAGGAGATCCAGATAAATCGTGCCGGTTCCGCCGGAGCACAGGTTCTGATTCAGGCGCTTGATATGATTCTGGCGGTATTCAGCCTCCAGCTCATCCAGCCGGCCTTCCAGGACCAGTACCTCATTCGCCGCATCTACATCATGATGCTCCAGCGCCGTCAACGCCTGGGATACTGCCTGATCCGCTACCTCCATCATGGTTCGAAGCTCGTTCTCTGCATCCGCAGATAGATCCAGCTTGTTGCTGAACCGGAACTCCGCAAGCTCTACTACATTCTCGGCATGATCGCCAATCCGCTCCAGATCACTTACGGTCTGGAACCATCCCGTAGCGCTCTCGGATTCACCTGGCGACAAGCCAATCTGATGGATTTTCATAATATAGTCCGTAATCTTGCGGTTCAGCTCATTGACCAGTTCCTCCTTCTGGAAGGAAGCCTCCGCCAATTTATTGTCCTTGCTAAAGAAGAACCCGGTCGCATCCTTGAAAGACTCATGTGCATAACGTCCCATGCGCACAATTTCGTGCTGAGCTTGTCCGAGTGCCATTGCCGGGGTTGCCAGCAACCGGTCGTCCAGATAGATCGCCTTGAATTGAATTTCCTCCATCTTGCCCGGAATGCTCTTCGTCACGAGCCACGCCAGCACAGGAATCAACGGCAGGAAGATCAGTGTATTCGTAAAGTTAAACAAGCCATGCGCGTACGCAATCTGCATCCGGATGTTCACATCCTCGCCCAACCACAGGACGAGCTTCTCCACCGGAACCAGCAGCAGCGTAAAGATAATCGTACCCATCACGTTAAAAATGACGTGCACAAGCGCTGTCCGTTTGGCAGCCACCGAAGCGCCGATCGAAGCCAGCACCGCCGTAATCGTCGTTCCAATGTTATCCCCGAACAGAATTGGCAGCGCACCGCGCAGGCTGACCATACCCTCGTCTGCAATGGTCTGCAAAATCCCGATGGTCGCACTGGAGCTCTGGACAATCATCGTGAACACGGTGCCTACCAGAACGCCCAGGATCGGCTGATCGGCCAGATCGACCATAAAGCCCGTAAAGGCCTCCAGCTCACGCAGGGGCTTCAGTCCGCCGCCCATCGTCGAAAGACCCAGAAACAGTGTACCGAAGCCGAAAATAACCTGTCCGATATACTGATAGCTTTTTTTGCTGATGAAGAACAGGAAGAAAGCACCCACCGCGATAATCGGGAGAGCGTACTCTTCAATCTTGACCCCGACGATGAAGGCAGTCAGCGTGGTACCGATATTGGCACCCATGACGACCCCGATGGCTTGTCTCATCGTCATCAAGCCCGCATTCACGAGGCCGATCGCCATAACGGTCGTACCGGTTGACGTCTGGATCAGGATCGTGACGAAAATACCGACCAGCACGCCGAGAATCGGATTAGAGGTGTACCGCTCCAGAATGCCGCGCATTTTGTCGCCTGCCGACTTTTGGAGTCCATCCGACATATATTTAATGCCGAAGAGGAAAATACCCAGCCCTCCAACAAATTTAAACAAAATCTCCTGCCAATCCAAAATAGATCCCCCTCTAGTTGTGTGGTTACATACCATACTTAATTTAGCACATTGTAAAGGGAATATAAATTATTAATTATATTTTTGTAAAGTCAGGATGTACTTTTCGTTCTAAAGGCTTGTAAAAAGACATCCTGCCTTACTATGGATCAAGATTTGGAATCATATACACGCCAATCAGGAATGTAGGGCAGGGCTTGATTCTTTAAGAAACGACAGCGCTTCTTCATAGCTGTTCCAATGCGACTCCGTGCTGTGCTGTGACTGCCTGGCCGAGCGGTTCAGCTGCATCTTGGTGATGACCCCGTCCACGATGACTGCAGCCCGCTGCATGCCGAATTTCAGCAGCTCCTTCTGGTGCTCCACCAGCTTCACCTGAGACTCCGGCATGAATGCCTTCACCTTTCGCATATCGACTAGTACGTCAAAGGTCCCACCCAGCTGCAGCGCAAATCGTTCAATCTGAGATGTAATATGATCAAAATCCTCGGGCTGTGCTTGTTGTTCCCACACAATCTCGATAATTCTGTGGTTCTGGTCCAAAATTTTTGTAGATGACATCTGCATCGCTCCCGTTCTGATTTGTATGATGTATGTATAATGTTTGTCAATTGTTATTATACGCTATCCAGATTGCATTCGACAAGTTTCGGTATAAAAAAGAAGCAGCGCGATGCGCTGCTCTTCTATTATCCCGTCATTGACGTATAGTACCGCTAGCTCTATTAATGTTAATTAAATCGCAGAGCTTCAATCGGCTTCAGCTTGGCCGCCTTATTGGCCGGGAACACCCCGAACATGACACCAATCAGCACGGAGAAGCCGAACGCAGTCAGGACCGTATCTGCGCTGTACACAATCGGTATATTCATGAGACTTGAGACCAATTGTCCGGTTCCGAAGCCCAGCAGGATGCCAAGTACGCCGCCAAGGCCGCTCAGCACCATTGATTCAATCAGAAACTGTACCAGAATATCGCGGCGCTTCGCTCCGATCGCTTTGCGAATCCCGATCTCCCGGGTCCGCTCAGTGACCGACACCAGCATAATATTCATAATCCCAATGCCTCCAACCAGCAGTGAAATCGCCGCAATTCCTGCCAGCGTCACCGTCAAGGTATCCGTAATGGAGCTCATCGTGTCCAGCGTATCCTGCTGATTGAAGATGCGGAAGCTGCTGGGATCCCCCCGGAACTGCTTTGCGATTTCCTGCTCCACGCTTTCGGAGACAGAATCAATGGTGTCCGGAGAGCTTGCTTGAATAAAAATCGCCGGGACCCCTTTGGAGCTGGCCAGACGCTCTGCCGCGGTCAAAGGCAGGATGACCACATCATCCATTGATCCCTGGGCTGTGCTGCCCTTCTCGGCTAGAACCCCGACTACCTTGTAGCGCGTGCCATTTATGAGGATAAATTCGCCAACGGGCGAGTTGAACCCGAACAGCTCCTGAGCCGTGCTGTATCCCACCACCGCCACCTTTTGATAAAAGTCCAGGTCAATCTGGGATAAGAAGCGGCCCTGAGCGACCTCATAATCGCGGATGAGGGCATAATCTGAATTCGTACCCGTGACGCTGACATCCACCGAGCGATTGCCGAACTTGACGCTTGCATTTTGTGAATTGTACGGGGCGAGATACTGCACCCCCTCCAGCTCTTTCAAGTTCATCGCTTCCTCGTAATGCAGCGTCGTTGACGCCCCGCGTCCGGTAATGCTGACCGTTAACAGATTTGTTCCGAGGCTTTCTACCTGCTCTGTCACTTCTTTGGTGGTGCCCTGTCCCAAAGAGACAAGCGCAATGACGGCGGTAACCCCGATAATAATGCCGAGCATGGTCAGCGTGGAGCGGAGCTTGTTGGACCAGATGCTTTTTAAAGCCATTTTCAACCCTTGCAGGATGTTCATCTCATTTAAGCTCCTTCCTCGGTCAGTCTTCCGTCCGAGATCTTAACGATCCGGCCCGCCTGCCGGGAAATCTCCTGATCATGCGTAATCAGAATGATGGTGTGCCCCGCTTCATTCAGATTGTGAATCAGGCTCATCACCTCTTTGCCTGTCCGGCTGTCCAGCGCCCCTGTCGGTTCATCCGCCAGCAAAATCGGAGGATCCCCGGCAAGTGCTCTGGCAATCGCGAGACGCTGCTGCTGACCTCCGGACAGCTCCATCGGCTTGTTGTACAGCTTCTCCTGCAATCCCACCTTCGCCAGCGCATCTGCTGCCAGCTCGCGGCGTTTGCGGGCGGGCAGGCCGCGGTAGATCAGGGGCAGCTCTACATTTTCCAGCGCACTCAAGCGGTTCAAAAGATTATAACTCTGAAAAATAAACCCGATCTTCCGGTTCCGTATTTCAG
Organism: Paenibacillus algicola; assembly: GCF_005577435.1. Classification (NCBI taxonomy): domain Bacteria; kingdom Bacillati; phylum Bacillota; class Bacilli; order Caryophanales; family Paenibacillaceae; genus Paenibacillus; species Paenibacillus algicola. The sequence continues at coordinate 2,982,379 of NZ_CP040396.1, forward strand.
CCAGCAAATGATCATTTAATCCGCTGATCTCTTCTCCATCCAGCAAATACTGACCAGAGGTCGGAGTATCCAAGCATCCCAGCACATTCATGAGCGTAGACTTACCGGATCCGGATGGGCCGACAATGCTCAGGAAATCCCCCCGCTGAATGCGTAGAGAGACATCATCCAGCGCTTTGACCCACTCGCCCCCCATCAAGTAATGCTTGCTGACCTTGTTGATCTGTATGAGTGCATCCTTCTCGCCCGGCATTAGTTTCCTCCTCCCATGCCGTCAGGACGGGCCCGTTGTCCTCCAAGACCGGCGCCACCTCCGCCGCCAGCACCCGGGAACAGCCCTCCCATCCCGGCATTCATCGGTGTTGCGGCTGAGGAGGAAGCCGTCACCGGAAGCTGCACCAGATCGCCTTCATTCAAGCCGGAGATAATCTCAATGAAATCCTCATTATGAACGCCAACCTCCACCATGACCTGCATGCCTTGCCCCGCCGCAGCCGTCATTCCGCCACTGCCCGGCTGTTTACCTGTCAAGCTGCGCATGCCTCCGCCTGCACCAGTGCCCATCCCGGAACCGCCTCCTTCAGCACCGGCCACTCTCATTCGCTCCGCCCGGGCTGCTTGAACTTCTTCGGAACCGGGTGTGTCTTGTGCCGGATTCGCAGTGTCCTCCTCGTCATCCGTGGAGCCGGACGCCGGCTCATTTTGCGGAACCCGTACGTAATACTGGTTCTGCGAAGACTGCACGGCTGTAATCGGGAGATACAGCACATCGGCTTTTTGCTCGACCTGAATTGTTGCTTCCGCTGACATTCCGCTCTTGAGACCGGTGTGATCCTTCAGAAGAATGGTGACCTCAAAATGTGCCACGCCGCCCGTTGAGTTCCCTTCCTCGGCGATCTGAGTCACTTCTCCGGTATAGCTTTGTTGCGGCAACGCTTCAACCAGAACCTCTGCAGCCTGCCCCAGCTTCACCTTGGCAATGTCCAGCTCATCCACGTTGACCTTCATTTGCAGGTGGCTGTAATCCACGATCTCCAGAAGATTTACGCTTTGGTTGATTACATCTCCGGCCTTAACCTCAATTCCCTGTACTCTTCCGTCTGCCGGAGCTTTAATGACCTCTGCGACCTGGGCTTCCACCAGAGCGTCAATCTCCAGCTGATTCAGTTCCATGTCCAGCTCCTGCTTGCGAATGCTGACAGTCAGAGATTCGCGAACGTCCTCGTCGGCCGCCTCATCCCACTTCTTCTGCAGCTCATCCAGCTCCAGCTGCTTCTTTTCCATATTCAGCTCCTGCACGCGCAGCTTGTCTGAAACATCCTCCGCTTCCAGCGTAATTAGCACATCGCCCGCCTTGACCTCCTCTTTCTCGGCTACGTGCACTTGCGCGATGGTCCTGTTGTCGCTGAACTTCACGATTTCTCGGGCAGCGGGCTCAATGCTGCCGGTACCGCTGACGTGGACCTCCAGCACTCCTTTTTGCACAGTAACTACCGGGGAAGCTGCCGCCTGTGTGGCCTCTGTAGGCTTAAGGTATGAATACCCCCACCATGCCCCTAATCCCGTAAGGCCTATTCCCGCCGCTAGTAATAATCCCTTCCATTTCATCTTTGTCCATCCCCCTCAATCTGATATGAAGCCTGTGTTCTTCATGAAGTCACATTGCCATAACAGTAAAAATAGCACGACATCATGAACACAACATGAACAAGCCGCTCCGGATACAAAAAAACCGCTCTTGAATTATTCATTCAAGAGCGGTAATGAAAACACAAAGGAAGAGCCCTTTCCTAGTACACTGGTTACGGAGATGTCGGTATCGTGCAGCTCGATAATGTGCTTGACAATCGACAAGCCAATTCCGGTGCCCGTCTTGCTGCTGCGGGCCTTGTCGCTTTTGTAGAACCTTTCCCAGATCAGGCTCAGCTCTTCAGGCGAGATGCCGCTGCCATGATCCTGAACCGTAACGACTGCCTGGTCCCCGATGACTTCTATTGTGACCTGAATCTCACTGCCTCGCCTGGAATGCTGCAGCGCATTTTGCAGCAGGTTAATCATGACCTGGCCAATCCGGTCCTCATCCGCATCCACGTACAGGTCGCCATGGACATTATGCAAATGTACGGCCACCCCGTGCTGATAAAACATCGGCTCGATCCTGGCCATAGTCAGCCGTATTTGCTCCGACAAGTTAAAGCGGGTCCGGGTAATCCCGAACTGTCCCGCTTCAATGCTGGCAATATCCAGAAGATCCCCCACCAGCTTCATCATGCGATCAGAGGAGTCCCGAATCAGCTCCAAATAATGCGTATGCCGCTCCGGTGGAATGGTGCCGTCCAGCATAGCACTCAAAAAGCCGTGCATTGACGTAATCGGTGTCTTGAGATCATGGGAGACGTTCGCAAGGAACTCCCTGCGCATGCCTTCTATAGAAGACAGCTCCTCAGCCATGACATTAATCGTTTGACTCAGCTGTCCAATCTCATCTCCGGAGGTGATGTGCAGACGCTCCCGGAAATCTCCCTTGGCGTATTTCAGCGCCGCCTGGCTCATCTGCTTCAGCGGATCGGTCATCCGGCGCGACAGCAGATAGAAGAAAATAAATGCAATCGGCAGGGCAATCGACGTGCTCAGGATATAGGGATTGACGATGCGGCGAATCTCCCTGTCCGAGATATAGGACTGAATGAGCAGGGCTTTTTCCATCAGCTCTCCTTCAATGTAAACCCCCGTCACCAGAAGTGTTCGGTCTCCTTCCTTATACTCCTGACGCAGCTCCTGACCTGTCAGCACCTGCTGTATCCATGTCAGATCGACCGCCGTTCCCGTATGTGAGTTCCCGAACGCATACAGAAGCTGTCCCTGTGCATCGTACACCTGATATAGCCTGCTGCCAGGCCCCATACTGAAAGTCAGCGACTGCTTAAGCGCTTCCTGGGACCATCCCGCTTCCCGCGCCTGCACGATATGCTGAATCACGCGCTGCTGCTGCATGTTTTCAGAGCTGCGGATGCCGTCCCAGAGCTGTTTTTTGACGACATGAAACAGAACGAGGCTGGACAGGGCAAACGAGACCAGCATAATGAGCATAAAGCTCAACATCAGCTTGGCGAACAATGTGTTCCGCCACTTGTTCCACCACGTCATCGCAAGACCACCTCAAATTTATAGCCTACACCGCGAATCGTCGTAATGCTGCTGCTAGTGGCGTAAGCTTTCAGCTTCTCACGGACTCGCTTGATATGAACATCCACAGTACGGGGGTCCCCTTCGTACAAATAGCCCCATATCTGATCCAGCAGCTGCTGGCGGGTAAACACACGGTTCGGGTTCTTGACTAGATAATAGAGCAGCTCCATCTCCTTTGGCGGCAGGGTGAGCACCTCATTCGCGATCCTAACCACGTACTCCCCCATGTCCAGCGATACCCCGCCTGCCGTGATCACGGTCTCCTGCATAAAAGAAGGATCATATCGCCGAAGGACCGCCTGAATTCTCGCCATCAGTTCTTTCGGATCAAACGGCTTGACGATATAATCATCCGCCCCGAGATTCAGCCCCCGGATTCGATCGTAAGCCTCCCCCTTGCCCGTCAGCATAATGACCGGAATTCCCGACTCCTTGCGGAGTCTCTCACAGATCTCCCATCCCCCCATGCCCGGCAGCATGACGTCCAGCAGCACCATGTCGGGATGCTCCTCATAGACCTTATCCAGACCCGTAATTCCGTCATGCGCTTCCATGACGCCATGCCCTTCCTTCTCCGCATACAGACGCACCAGCTCGCAAATCAGCGGATCATCCTCAATGATTAACAGGTTTAATTTTCTCATTCTCAGGCTCCATCATGTTCATTTCCTCAAAGTATAGCATAGGTGTGTGAACGGTAAGTGAACAGTGCTATCAATAAATAAAGCAGTCATTCAGTGACGGTCCATAAGAGAATCATTCCTGCACAGGCGATTCTTTGGATTGGAGAAATTTTGATGAGGGATACCCGCAAGGCTTGCGCGGCGTAGATTATTTATAGTGAGCATTTTGCATTAATCTGAGCCTTTGAACCAAAAGGATTTTCAAACACAAAAAGGGACTTCACCCCAACTTGGCGAAGTTTTTTGATGACCAAACTAAAAACCCCAAAGAATGGAGAAAGTCACTTTGGTAGCTTCTTTAAGAAAATCTGTTTTCCTTTGAAGATCTGATAAAAATGCACCAAGCAGTCATCACGAGCGGACAATCGACTTTACCGGTGGCGTGAGGGCAGCGAAATTCGTTTGCTTATATAACTCAACCCATGACTATTGTGATACAAAAAGATATTAAACGTCCCTGATTCCACTTGGAGAAAAGGATGCAACCCCATCTCTTTTGCAGACATAGTAAGGTGTTGGAAGAACAATGGATACTCTGGACTAATGGCGAGCACTACCTCCGATAATACGTTGATTGATGTTCTAGCCTCCTATATATGCAAGTAGACCAGATATTATAACAACAATAAATGATCAGACATGTAATACTCGTGACTGTTTAGATATGCAATCGTTCACGATACGTGGAGCAATACTCCTACCGATGTTTATTTCTATTTAGATCAACTTTCCTTTTATGAAATTGTTAAGGTGTTACCTCAGGAACAAGCACATATTTCTGAAGCCCCCCTCACAAAGTGGCTTCAGAAACTTTATTGAAAGAGGTGTTAAGCTTGATTAAAAACCTATTTGTATTTATTTTATCACTATTATTTATTGTAATATCTGGATGTAATAATGAGAATTCAATAAAAATTGAACCTGACAAAGTAGTATCACCTCTAGCAGATAAAGTTAATTTTGATTTAATGAAAATTAAAAAAATTGAAGTCCTTTTTGGAGATGGAAGAAAACTATTAATCGATGGTAAAGAAGACATTGATAAAATTTCAAAACAACTTATACTGATCAATGTTGAAAAACAACAATCAGAAATCGGTCCCGGTTATCTATATAATTTAGAAATCTACGAGGATAAAAATACTATTAGCGTATCTAATAATACCATTAGTATCGAAGGGGAAAATTACAAGCCAGTTGGAGATGAAATGAATAAACTAAATAAAATTATAATCGAGTTGGGTCGAAAACAATTATCAGGTATAGAAATATAACTGGAGTTGTCCATAAAAGTGTAGTTCGAAAACACACTCATATAGGAATCACGTTACTACGCTGCTTGTGACAGCATTTTCTCGCAATATATAGTTGGGGGTCAACCCCCAGGATTAGAGGTATTGACGTCCGGGCCTAAAGGAGCCGACAAATCGAGTTGGGAGGTCTGAAGATGAACGAACCCACATTGAAGAAGGCCATGGATACGCTGGAATTTCTAAGCCAGGATCGGGAGACTCGCCGCTTATATGAGGAGAGGCAAAAATATTAGCATGATGAAGCTTCCATGATGAAGTGGCTACGGAAAATGGAGAACGCAAGAAAGCTATCGAGATTGCCAAGAACATGCTTTCCTTAGGGTTGGATGTTGGAATCGTCGCAAAAGCCAGCGGTCTCTCTGAAGCAGAAATCGAATCGCTGAGGCCGACTCAATAATCTTCACCGATTACTGACCGCCTTTCATCCAAGTGTTGAAATACATAGTCGCCTTGCCCTGATTAATAGGACAAGGCGATATCGTTTTTTATTGAATACGATGCAAGTGTAACCAAACGTGTGACCAAGACTCCAAATCACTAACGTTTCGGGCATAGAAAAAACCGCCAAACACCCGGAATCCCTTGTGTTTAGCGGCCTTTTTCAATATGGAGCCTAGGGGGATCGAACCCCTGACCTCATCGCTGCCAGCGATGCGCTCTCCCAGCTGAGCTAAGGCCCCAAAATATGTAAATTTTCAAGTCCTTAATGAAGATCCCCTTCAAAAAGAACACTCCAATAATATATCATGCCCCTTTCTTTTATGCAAGTCTTATTTTTCTGAGTGTTTACATCCTCCTCCCCCATTTCGCATTTCCCTTAAAAAAAAGGTAAAATAGACAAGACGGCCATGACCACATGGCCGTCATTATTGACCTGAGGAGGACTACGACATGAACGCAGACTATAAAGCGTATTTCGAACAGCATCGGGAAGAGCACTTGAATGAATTGAAGGAATGGCTGGCCATTCCAAGCATATCGGCTTTGTCAGAGCATAAAGGGGATGTCGCGAAGGCGGCTGACTGGCTCGCTCATAAATTGAAGGCCGCTGGCCTGGAGCATGTGGAGATTCATTCCACCGCCGGGCATCCGATCATTACGGCAGATTATTTGCATGCAGAAGGCAAGCCGACTGTGCTCATTTACGGTCACTATGATGTACAGCCGGTGGATCCGCTTCATTTGTGGGAGACGCCGCCATTTGAGCCGGATGTACGAAACGGCAAGCTGTATGCGCGCGGCGCTACGGACGACAAGGGACAGCTGTTTCTTCACGTCAAGGCCGTGGAGGCGATTCTGAAGCAGGAGCAGAGCCTGCCCGTTAATGTCAAATTCTGCATCGAAGGCGAGGAGGAAGTATCGAGCCCTAACCTGCCTTTGTACCTCGAGCAGCACAAGGACAAGCTCGCAGCCGACGCCATCCTGATCTCGGATACCTCCCTCTTAGCCCCCGGCAAGCCGGCGATTTCTACTGGCCTGCGCGGATTGTGCTCGCTGGAGCTTACTTTAGAGACCGCCAACACGGATCTACACTCCGGTACATACGGCGGCGGCGTACCGAACGCACTCCATGCCATGGTAGAGCTGCTCTCTTCTCTCCATGACAAGCAGGGCCGCGTCAGCGTAGAGGGCTTCTATGATGGAGTTCAGGAGCTGTCAGCAGAAATGCGGGAGGAATTTGCCAAGCAGGAATTCGATGAAGAGCAGCTAAAGGAGTCTCTCGCACTGGACTCCCTATACGGTGAAGAAGGCTTCTCCTTCGTGGAACGTGTAGGTGCCCGGCCGACTCTGGAATTGAACGGGGTGTATGGTGGATTTCAGGGAGAAGGCAGTAAGACAGTTATCCCTAAAGAAGCGCATGCGAAGATCACCTGCCGCCTGGTTGCAGACCAGGATCCGCAGGCTGTACTGGATGCCATCGAGAAGCACTTGAAGGCACATACGCCTGCCGGCGCAAAGCTGACCTACAAGCCGAAGGAGAAAGCGTTCGCCTTCAATGTCGATCCCTCCCACCCAATGCTGCAAAAAGCAGCCGATGCGTTTGGAGCGGTCTATGGCACCCGCGCGCTGTTCACCAAAGACGGCGGCTCCATTCCGATTGTGGAGAAGCTTTCCAGCACACTGAACGCGCCTGCCGTTATGATGGGCTTTGGTCTTCCGGATGAAAATCTGCATGCGCCGAATGAGCACTTTAATTTAGAGAACTTCGACCTCGGTCTATTGACCATTGTGGAGTATCTTCAATCCATTTAACACCAGCCCCTGGTGATCGTAAAAAGCCCTCCGCAGGAGGGCTTTTTACATATATCTCAAGAACGATCTGCGATATGATCTTTAGACAGCAGAGTTTTCAGTTCCTTCATAAACATGTTGATATCCTTGAACTGCCGGTAAACAGAAGCGAAGCGTACGTAGGCCACCTCGTCCACAGGATACAGCTGCTCCATAAGCAGCTCCCCTATCTCCCGGCTTTCGACTTCGGCCGCGGCGGTATTGCGCAGCGATTTCTCCACCTCGGACACCAGCTGATCCAGCTGATCCGCAGACACCGGCCGCTTCTCACAGGCTCGAATCAATCCTCGCAGCACCTTCTCACGGCTGAACTCCTCGCGGCTGCCATCCTTTTTGATAACCATGAGCGGCGTTTCCTCCACCATTTCAAAGGTGGTAAACCGGCGGCTGCATTGCTCACACTCCCGGCGGCGGCGAATCGACTTATTCTCGTTCGCGGGACGGGAATCCAGCACCTTGGTACCGGCGAAGCTGCAATATGGGCATTTCATTGATTATCACTTCCTTTGTTTAAGTGCTTCTTGAAGCTATATTAAAGATTTCCATAAAATGCACGTAAAAATTTGTGATGAAGATGCTCATTCGGAGACATAATACTTTTACCAACTCAAGGAGGTGAAAATCACATGGGACAAGGCAGCAGAAACAGCAACAACCTGGTCGTCGCTCGTGCTAACGGTGCGCTTGAGCAAATGAAGTACGAGGTAGCTCAGGAGCTGGGCATCAGCATTCCACAAGACGGATACCAAGGTAACATGACTTCCTACGAGAACGGTTCGATCGGGGGATACATTACCAAGCGTCTGGTAACCCTGGCCGAGCAGCAATTGGCTGGACAATACTCCGGTCAATAATCAATTCTTCATCCCGAAAGAGTGTCAGACAGGCTGAATAGCTTGTCCGGCACTCTTTTTTGACATGGATGCAAGCTTAAAAAGAATCGTACACGTCACGATACTGATCGTAATAGTACACCACCCGCTGCACATAATGCCGCGTCTCTCCAATCGGTATATCCTTCACATTGTCATAGCTGCCGTCCCACAGACCTTTTCGAAGCCAGCTTCTCACATTGCCGGGACCTGCGTTGTACGCTGCAATGGCCGCCACCGGATTGCCGTCCATCTCTTGGTGCAGCTTCTGGATGTACCAGGTGCCGAGCTGGATATTGGCATCCGCCTCATGCTTCACCCGATCCAGCGTGATCGCAGGCAGCTTGGCCATTTCCATGGCCCAGTTAGCGGTATCCGGCATCAGCTGCATAAGGCCCAGCGCCCCTCTTTTGGATTCCTTCCCCGGCTTGTAGTTCGTCTCCACTCGAATAATGGAGGCCACCAGGAAGGGGTCCACCTCATAATATTCAGCATGCTTGCGAATTTCATTCTTGTAATAAATCGGATAAATCCAGGTCATCCAGTGACTGCTTAGAAACAGTACAGCGATAAACGTAATCAGAACGGGCAGCAGCACCCTTTTCTTTCGCAGCCAGATCATAGCCGGGCGATCCTGTTCCACAGCTTCTCCACCTGATGAAGGGTCTCGTCCAGCGTGCCGCTGTTGTCGATCACATAATCAGCCAGGCTCTTCTTCTCTTCAATGTCCATCTGGCTTTGAATCCGCGCTGCTGCCTGCTCTCGTGTCAGTCCATTACGCTGCATCAAGCGTTCTAGCTGAAGCTTCGCCGGCACGTACACGAGCAGCGTTTGATCATACTGGGCTTGCAGGCCCGATTCAAACAGCAGCGGAATGTCCACAATGACGAGCGAATCAGGATGCTGCTGCTCGTAGACTTGAATCCGGTCCCGGATCTCTCGGCGGATCGCCGGATGTGTAATGTCGTTCAGCGCCTGCCGCTCCTGCGGCTGATTGAATACAATTTCCCCTAACCGCTCGCGGTTTAATTGACCATCCGATCCTAATATGTCCGGGCCGAAATGTGCCGCCACCTCAGCCAGCACCGGATGTCCCGGGAGCATGACCTCCCGGGCAATGGCGTCGGCATCCACCAGCAGGGCTCCCTTCCGGACAAACATAGAGGACACGGTGCTTTTGCCGGTTGCAATTCCTCCGGTTAACCCGATATTCATTTTTTCACCTCATAACAGCTTCATAATCCCCATGACAATCAATAACATGGCCGGCAACAACGACAGCAGCTGCATTCTTTGGCCAGAAGCTGCTTTGAAGCCGACCTTCATTCCCAGCATCAGAAACGCCCCGCAGAACAACGCGGATATGACAGACGTCAGCCAAGGTGAGATCCCCATCATGGCAGCGCCCAGCCCCGCGCCGAAAGCATCCAGGGACAAGGCAATACCCAGCCACATCGCTTCCATGGAAGAAATACTGCCGGAATGATCCAAGTCCGCGCGGGAGGGACTTTTGCGGATCTGAATGACCAGGCCCAGCTTCCTGATTTCCAGGGTAAACACCTTCTCGGCCGACAGGCTCTGCGAGGATGGCTCTGAACGTCCCGAGGTCCCGGTCTTTGTCACCGGCAGTCCCGCTTCCGATAACGATACGGACTCGCTTCGAGAGGCGTCATCCAGATCAGATTCATGCCTGCCGCGCCATTGCTGCAGCAGTGACCAGCACCCCAGCAGAATCAAGATTCCCGCTCCCGAAACGGCAGCTGCCTGCCTCGATATCATGCTCTGCAGCAGTGTACCTGCCTGCATGGAGATACATAGCACCAGACCCGAGCATAAGGAAATAATGATCACCGACAGCAGCGGGAGCCGCATTCTCCGAATCCCGTATGTAATGCCGGCCCCAAAGCCATCCAGGCTCAGTGCCAGGGCCAGCAGCACCGGTGTCAACAATAGCTGTAGCACCCATATGACCTCCTCAAGCCCCGAGCGTGCGCCGCCATCACATTCGCGGCACCTGCTTCATGCTTGCAGCAGCGGGGACTGAATATCTCACAATATATGAGATCGGGAGGAGATGGGTGCCTGCCTCATTTATACATCTATATGCTGCTTCAAGGACTGGCAGTCCGGGCAAAAATGCGTACCCCGGCCGCCTACTACCGTCTTCACAATCGCTTGACCGCACTGGTCGCAGGGCTCATTCTTGCGTCCATACACCCGCAGGCTATGCTGAAAGCGCCCCGCCTCTCCCTGTCCGTTTACGTAGGATTTAATGGAGGAGCCGCCAGCTTCAACCGCCTCGGACAGCGTCGAAATGATGGAGCGGTGCAGAGCTTCCGTTTCCTGATCGCTCAGCTGATTCGCGGCCCGCTCCGGGTGGATTCCCGCCCGGTGCAGAGCTTCATCCACATAAATGTTGCCCAGACCTACAACATAAGCCTGGTTGAGCAGCACGACCTTGATTTTGGTTTTTTTGGTCACGAGCATATCCTTGAAGGCGCCCAGCGTGAACGTATCGTCCAGCGGCTCATACCCCAGCTTAAGCAGTGGAGGATGATTAAATTCCTCGCCAGCCGCGAAAATATGCATCGTTCCAAATTGACGTACATCCTTGTAGCGCAGCTCTGTGCCATCATCAAAGTGAAAAACGACATGTGTATGCAGCTCAATCGGCTCTTCCTTCCGATACAGCCCGTACCTGCCCTCCATCCGGAGATGTGAGACCAGCACCAGACCATCCAGCATAATTCTCAAAAACTTGCCGCGGCGCTCTACCTTTTGAATGGTGTGGCCCTTGAGCATGAAGGCAAACGCCTCCGCATCATCAGGCCGCTGAATAATTCTCGGCAGCCTGACGGTAACATCTATAATATGCTTGCCCTGAACCAGCTGATTCAGAGTTCGCTTTACGGTTTCAACTTCCGGCAATTCCGGCATCTCTCTTCACCTCACCCTTTTATTATAACGGATGTGAGCGTGAAACGGGACTGCCGTTTCTCCCCAGTCTTATTTAGCCTCGTACCAATTGTCTCCAAAGCTGACCTCCGCCTTCAGCGGCACAGAGAGCTCCAGCGCCCGGCTCATTACTTCCGGCACCAGGGTCTTCATCGTCTCCAGCTCCTCCTGCGGCACCTCAAACACCAATTCATCATGCACCTGCAGCAGCATGCGGCTCTTGAGCTTCCGCTCTGCCAAGGCTGCATCCATATGCACCATCGCCAGCTTGATAATATCGGCTGCGGTTCCCTGAATCGGCGTGTTCATCGCCGTCCGCTCCGCAAACGAGCGCAGATTAAAGTTCCGTGCGTTAATCTCTGGCAGATAGCGCCGGCGCTCCAGCAAGGTTTTGACATACCCATCCTTGCGGGCCTGCTGCACAATCTCATCCATGTATCGGCGTACACCCTGGAACACCTCAAAATACTGATCGATAAAGGAAGCCGCCTCCTTCCGGGTAATGTTCAGATTCTGCGACAATCCATAGTCGCTAATCCCGTACACAATCCCGAAATTAACGGCCTTGGCGGAGCGCCTCATATTTCCGTCCACCTCATCCTGAGACACCCGAAACACATCCATGGCGGTTTTGGTGTGAATATCCAGATCCTGAACGAAGGCTTCCTTCAGACGCTCATCGTCCGAAATATGGGCCAGCACCCGCAGCTCGATCTGGGAATAGTCTGCCGCCAGAATCGACCAGCCCGGCTCGGACGGGACAAATACCTTCCGCAGCTTCCGGCCTTCCTCCAGACGGATCGGAATGTTCTGCAGATTCGGGAACTGGCTGCTAAGGCGGCCTGTTGCTGCAATCGTCTGGCGATAGTATGTATGCACCTTGCCGGACTCGTCTGAGACTTCCTTGAGCAGTCCTTCTACATAAGTAGACTGCAGCTTGGCGATTGTACGGTATTGAAGGATCAGCTGAACAATATCATGGTAAGGCGCCAGCTTTTCCAGCACTTCTGCATCTGTAGAATATCCCGTTTTTGTCTTCTTGATGACTGGCAGCTCCAGCTTGACGAACAAGATTTCGCCCAGCTGCTTCGGCGAATTCAGATTGAATTCCTCGCCGGCAATACGATAAATCTCGGCCGCAAGCTTCTCAATCTGCTGCTGAAATTCCTGCCCGAGAGACTTCAGCTCCTCCCGGTTGACTGCAATGCCCTGCTTCTCCATATCTGCAAGAATACGGGACAGCGGCATTTCCAGGTCGTGAAAGAGAGGAAGCATGCCATTGTCATTAAGCTCCTTCTCCTGCATCGGCACAATCTGGGCGACGGCTGCGCACTTTCTGGCCAAATGGCCGCTCAGCTTCTCTTCATCCGGTAATTTCCACTTGGCTCCCTTGCCAAACACATCATCATCGGAAACCAGATGCGACATGCCATACTTTGCTGCCAGTCCGCTCAACGTCTGATTGCCTTCCGTCGGATCCAGCAAGTACGCTGCAAGATGCACATCAAAGGCAGCTCCCGCAAAGAGTATGCCATGTGCATGCAGCGCCAGATCTACCCGGTGCAGATCGTAGCCGTTCTTCGGAATGCTGCTGTCTGCCAGCCACTCCCGGACCGGCTCTGCTCCTTCGCTCTGCAGAACCGCTGGCGAGATATAATACTGTGTATCTCCAGTCGCAAGACTCAGCCCGACCAGCTCAGCATGATGCGGGTTGTCTCCATGGGTTTCCACATGAAGCACCTTCACGTCACTTAGCACTGCAGACAGCTCATGCATGTCATCCATGGTTACAGTCCTTACCTGCACCTCGGCTTCCGGACGTGCAGGGTCCGCGGCAGTCCCGGCATCCTGGCCGCTCAGGTTCAAGCGTTCCAGCAGCGATTTGAATTCCAGCTTGGCCAGAGCCGGGCCCGCCGTATCCGGATGCAATCCGTCAAATTTCATATCGTCCCACACTTGCTCCAGCGGAACCTCACGGTGAATCGTCGCCAGCTTTTTGCTGAGGACGGCGGAGTCGGCATGGGTCTGAACCTTCTCCTTCATCTTGCCCTTCAGCTCATCAGATCTCTCCAGCACCTGCTCCACCGATCCGTACTCATGCAGCAGCTTCAGAGCGGTCTTCTCTCCAACACCCGGGATTCCGGGGATGTTATCCGAGGCATCGCCCATCAGTCCTTTGAGATCAATGATCTGCTGCGGGGTCAAGCCATACTTATCCTGAATCTCGGACGGTCCGTATGACTCAATATCCGTAACACCCTTGCGCACCATTGCAATCGTGACATTATCCGACGCCAGCTGCAGCATATCCTTATCCCCGGAGACGACGATGACGTTACGCTTCTCTTCATCAGCCATTCGGGTGAGCGTACCAATAATATCGTCGGCCTCGTAGCCGGCGATCTCAAACTGCGGAACTCCGAGTCCCTGAAGAAGCTCCTTGAGCAGCGGAAACTGGCCGGAGAGCTCCGGCGGTGTTTTCTCCCGCTTTCCCTTATATTCCTGGTAGTCCGCATGCCGGAACGTCTCCTTACCTGCGTCAAAAGCAACCATCATATGTGAAGGCTTGTAGTCCTCAATCAAGCGCAGCAGCATCGTCGTAAAGCCGTACACCGCATTCGTCTGCTGACCGCTGGCGTTCGTGAGCGGCGGCATGGCGAAGAATGCCCGGTAAATAATATTGTTTCCATCAATGACAATCAGCTTGTCCAAAATCTGGCACCTGCCCCTCTAAGAATTCCTTCCCACATGATACCATAGGTTCCCCTCAAAATTGAAAAATAAAGCAGCCGGATCAGATGATGCTCTGATCGACTGCTTATTGGTTTAAAGCGGTATTATTATTGATTCAGGTCCGGGCGGTTGCCTGTAACGAGGTAGACGGTGCTTTCACCAATGTTGGTTGCATGGTCTCCGATGCGTTCAATGTAACGACCGACCATGACGAGCAGCATAGCTTGATTCGCGCCTTCCGGCGAGGTACGGATATATTGGAACAGATCCTGCAAAATGCTGCTGTACAGATGGTCCACTTGATCGTCATCGGAAGCCATTTTGTAAGCAAGATCGGTATTCTCCTCCAAATAGGATTCGATGGATTCGGAAACCATGACGCCGACAATCTCCGCCATTCTTGGAATATCGACAAGCGGCTTAATCAGCGGCTCATTCTCCAAACGAATCGTTACCTTCGCAACGTCACGGGCCAGATCTCCCATGCGCTCCAAATCGCTAGCAATTCGAAATGCCACCAGAATACGTCGCAGATCCTTCGCCACTGGCTGCTGTGTAACGATCAAGCGGGAACCGATATCCAGAATTTGTTCTTCCATAGCATTGAGGCGAGCATCCTCTTCAACGACCTTCTTCGCTTTCTCTACATCCATCGTCTTGAGCGAGATTACAGCCTCCTGCAGCGCTTGTTCCATGTGAGTGCTCATTTTCTTGAGCAGATTCTTCAGCTCTTCGAGCTGCTGGTCAAAACCAATTCTCCGGATCATAATGTTGTCCTCCCATTCACTGTTTTGAAACCGCCGCTTATCCGAAGCGGCCGGAGATGTAATCCTCGGTGCGGGAATCGGAAGGGGTCGAGAACAGAACCTCGGTCTGCTCCGCCTCTACAACCTCACCGGTCAGGAAAAACACGGTGCGGTCGGATATCCGGGCGGCTTGGTGCATGTTGTGCGTAACCATAACAATCGTATACTTATGCTTTAACTCCTGAACCAATTCTTCAATCTTCAGTGTAGAGATCGGGTCCAAGGCCGAAGTAGCCTCATCCATCAATAAAATGTCCGGCTGGACCGCCAATGCGCGCGCAATGCACAGGCGCTGCTGTTGTCCGCCGGAGAGGCTGAGCGCGGAGCGCTTCAGAAAATCCTTCACCTCGTCCCACAGGGCGGCCTGCTTCAGGCTCTGCTCTACGATGGAGTCGAGCTCGGATTTATCACGGACACCATGAAGGCGTGGACCGTATGCGACATTATCGTATATGGATTTCGGAAAAGGATTCGGCTGCTGAAACACCATGCCGACCTGCTTGCGAAGCTCCTCTACATACATGGCCTCTTGATAAATATCCGTGCCATTGATCTTGACGCTGCCTTCAATTCGAGTTCCGAGAACCATATCGTTCATCCGGTTCAGCGTCCGGAGCAGGGTTGACTTACCGCAGCCGGATGGACCGATAAAGGCCGTGACCGCCTTTTCCGGAATATCTAGATTGACTTGCTTTAGTGCGTGAAATGTATCGTAATACAGGTCTAATTGCTTGATTTCAATAATGGATTCCATGTAATGATCATGTCTCCTTATGTTGTATTCAGAAGAATAAAGATGTATGCATAATCCCTCAGACGTCCATTATATAAATCAATTGTCATTACAAAGTAAGAGCTTTGTAAACGCAATGTAAAAAACCAAGCTATATGCACCCTAATGCTTAACTCTGGGTTGATCGCTGGATCGAAGCTAGCTCCCGTTGAATCTGCTGCAGCACCCGCGACGTATCCTCCGTTAACGTAAATACCTGACTGCCCGCTGCAGAAACCTCACCGGCGGCCTGCTCCATCTGATGGAACGATTGGCTGCCTTCTGATATGTATGCTTCACAAGAACGAATTTCATTCAAAGCTGCGGCCGCAGCTCCTGCTGTATCGGCTACCATTTGGGAAATCTGATTCAGCATTCGGTTGATGCTGCCGGAAAGCTCATGCGTCTGCTTGGCCAGAGATTGAACCTCTGAAGCGACGACCTGAAAGCCCCGCCCATGCTCTCCAGCCCGGGCTGCCTCAATGGACGCGTTGAGCGCCAGAAGGCTGCTTTGACCGGCTAAATCAGCGATCTGATCCGTTATCCGCGATACACCAGCCGTATTGTCCTGCAGGCGGGACATCAGCTCCGCTCTTTTCTCCATATCTGTCAGCAGATGATGGTAAGAGCTGTGAACAGACTGGAGCTTCTGCTTGCCGATGACAGACCACTCCGAGATCTGACGGCATTTCTGAAGCGTCACATCCGCAGCCGCCCTTACACCGGAGAGCGAGCTGCCAATATCCTGTGTATGGCGATGGCTGTCTTGTATCATTTCTTCCCGGCGGGTCTCCGTTTCATCCTGAAGCTCTGCGGAGAGCCGCAGCAAGTCACGTACAGTCAAGACGCCCAGCAATTGATTGTTCTGAGTGACGACAACACAATCATAGAAATCTGCTTCAGAGCGCATTAGTGCTTGCTGGAGAATCTCAGCTACAGGCTGAGACTGCTCAACAATCATAGGAACCTTGGCCGCAATCGCAATGACTGGCCGCTGATCATAAATTTCTCTCGCAAACCGTCCACTCATCAATCTGTAGAAGCTGTCCCGCATCACGATTCCTGTCGGCATCTGGTCCGCATCGCATACAATCATACAAGGCGCCTCCGGATTCTGCTTGAATAAACGGATCACCTGAAGACAGCTCTGATTGTAGCTGATAGAAGGCACGGCCCTCCAAGAGCCAAGGCTTGTCTCCTGGGCTTCTTGCTGATTCCCCTGCATCATTCCTGAATTGTTACTTGTCATTGCAGACGCTCCGGCTTGTACCGGAACAGCAGCTTGAGCCTGAGGCTTTGTCATAAGAAGCGTCATGCGGGATCCACTCCTTTGGTATTGGTGCTATAGACGCAGTTTAGGTCCCGAATGTTAACGCTGTTGCGGTTTTGGATCAACAGATTGTAAAAAGGCCTGAATTACGCTACTTTGGCCTGACCACCAGCTTATATCCAACGCCTCGAATAGAGTCGATAAATACCGAATCCGGGTCCAGCTCCAGTTTTTTGCGAAGAGAGCTGACATGCACATCAACCGTGCGCTGACCTCCGATATAATCAAAGCCCCATACGACATTCATCAGATCATCCCGTGTTAATACGACTCCGGGCTTGCGGGCCAGATACAGCAGCACCTCAAATTCCTTGGGGCGCAGATTAATCTGGTGGCCTCCCAGCCGGACTTCGTATTTCTCCGGATAAATTTCCAGCTGCCCCAGCTTGATGACGTTTCCGTCCTCGTCCGTGTCTCCCGCCTCTTCTGCCGGCTGTCCCGACACCCGGCGAAGCACGGCCGACACTCTTGCGAGCAGCTCCGAAACACCGAAGGGCTTCGTGATATAATCATCGGCCCCCATTTTCAAGCCCTGGACGACTTCTTCTTCCGCATTCTTCGCAGTAAGTATAATGATCGGAGTCGTGATTCCCTGCTGTCTCAGCTTCTCCAGAATCGAGAAGCCATTCATACCCGGCAGCATCACGTCCAGCAGAATCAGATCGAAGGTTTCACGGCTGGCACGCTCATACCCTTCCGTCCCATGCTCCTCTACCGTGACCAGGAAGCCTTCCTGGGTCAAGTTGTACGATAATAATCGTGACAGTGTCGGTTCATCCTCGATGACAAGCAGTCTTTGAGCCATCTTAATCCCGCCCTTAATTGAAATGAATTCATTTTATATACGCCAATAATTGATCAATTTTCATAGCATCCTGTTTATTGTATCAACGGAATGTTATCCCCATGTTAAATCTTATACTATCCTTCCTGAAGCATCGGCAGCTCGATAACAAAAGAGCTTCCCAGCCCCGGCTCACTGTCGACTTTAATCGTGCCGGAATGCAGCTCGACCAGATGCTTCACAATCGACAGGCCAAGCCCTGTACCGCCTGACCCCCGGGAGCGGGCTTTATCCACACGGTAAAAGCGTTCGAAAATGCGCGGCAGATCCTTCTTCGGAATGCCGATGCCTGAATCCTTGACCGTCAGAATGACCCTTTCCCCATGCTCCTCTGAAAGAACTTCATCCACCGAAAGCTGGACCCTGCCGCCTTCCTGTGTATAGTTCACCGCGTTGGAGAGCAGATTCGTAAAAATCTGGCGCAGCTTGTCCTCATCCCCTTCGATGAACAGCTCGTCCGGCACATCCATTTTCATCTGAATCTGTTTCTCACGGGCATGCGGCAGCATAAATTCAAACAGTGATTCGAAAAAGGTAGATAGATGAATCGGCGAATATTCCATCACGCTTCGCTTGGATTCAATCTTGGACAGCTCCAGAATGTCCCGGATCAGCCGGTTTAACCGCTCGGATTCGTCGTAAATAATGCGAATGAAGGAACGGGAGGTTTTCTCGTCCTCCACCCCGCCGAGGAGTGTTTCAGCAAAGCCCTTTACGGCGGCAAGCGGGGTTTTGAGCTCATGGGATACATTCGCAACAAATTCACTCCGCATCCGCTCCAGCCTCCGTATTTCAGTCACATCCTGCAAATGAAACAGCATGCCGCGATAGGTGCCGTCCTCATGCGTCATGACAACGCCGTCAAAGCGAATGACCGATTCGATGGGAAAATACAGGCTGCGCTCTTCCTGGAACCGCTCCCGCCGCTCCAGGCCTTCTTCAATCACCTTGTTCAGCTCATAGTGCTGCCTCAGGTCGGTATAGCTTCGGCCGCGAATCTGGCCGGCCTTGATGCCGAGCATCCCCTCTGCCGCAGGATTAATAAGCACCACCGTTCCGTCCCCGCTCAGCATCAGAATACCGCCGGTCATATTGCTCAAGACGCTTCGCAGCAGCCCTTCATTGTCACGGATAGTCTGCAGCTGTGTCTGCAGGCTGTCTGCCATTCCATTAATGGCGGATGCCAGCTGGCCAATCTCGTCCTTACGCTCCAGATGCACCCGTGCATCGTAATCCAGCCGGGATATGTTGCGTGCGACGGAGGTGATCTTCTCCAGTGGAGAGGTCAGCCCGGCGGCAATCCGGTAGCTGACAAGGGCCGCCACTACGAACAGAATGAGCAGCCCCGCTCCCATCACCATCCAGCCCTTACGCACACCTTCATCCACCGTCTCCAGACTCATTGATAGTCGAATATAGCCGTCAAAGCCGCCCTGCGTAACCGGACGCGCGACATAAATCATATCCTGCCCCAGTGTCGAGCTATACCGGATGGAGCGACCGGTGCCTCGCTGCTCTGCCTGGCGAATCTCTTCACGTTCCCCATGATTATCCATCAGCTCCGGACTCTTCTCGGAATCACCAATGACACTGCCATTCCTGGCTATGAACGTTACCCGCGCATCCGCCAGCTGCTGCAGCTGCATAGACTTCGCTGTATAATATTCGGCTTCTTTACCTGAAGAATCGTCCGGAAAATTCAAGGTTCCCTGAATCAGGTTAATTTCCCGGATCATATTGTCCTCCAGCAAATTAATATGATATTGCTTGAATACCGATGCCACAGCAAAGCCGGCACCCAGCATGGAAATGCCAATCAGCGTCATAATAATCAATGTCAATCGGTTACGAAAAGGTTTCATGATTCCCTTCCTTTACGGATGAAGTCTTGATTCTTTGAATGACCGCATGAACTACGGTCGCTACAGGCTGCTGAAATAGAATGGATAGTACAACAGGCACGGACACGGCCGGCGGAAAATAAGCGGTAGCCAGCACCATGCCAAGCGATATATTTCGCATACCGGAAGCATAGGTCAGCGAGATCCCGAGCTCTCTCGTTCTGCCCGGTGCAAGATAGGATCCGAAATAGCCCAGCATGTAACACAGGACAATCAAGAGCAATACGGCTGGAATGACGCTTAACAGGTCCTGCCGAATGCTTTGGGCCTGCGGCGCAATGACTGCGGCGTTAATCATGACGACACAGACGAAGAACAGCTTGGAGAGCGGCTGTGCCACCGGGGCCGACCATGCTTTCGCCTTGCCCTTGGACAGCTCATAAATGAGTACGCCTAACGCTGTAGGCAGCACGACCATTCTGAACAAATCCGTCACCAGCTGCCCCGTATCCCACTGCAGGCCGGTAGAGCCGGCAAGCAATTCCATTAGAAACGGAACCACAATCGGGCTGAGCATCGTATCAAGCACGACAACAGACAGAATGAACGGTACGTTGCCTCCCGAGGTTCCTACCCACAGCACTGCTGAAATGCCAAGCGGAATCACGGAGAACAGCATCAGTCCTGTTGTATAGTCTGACTGAGATCCGAAGATGGAAGCCCCTATTGCATAAGCCACAAGGGGTGCAGCAGCATGAGCCAGCAGCAATGTCAATACGATGGGAAATGGCTGTCTCATTACTGCCTTCAAATGCCCGATCCCGCAGCCAAGGGCCATGACGAGCGTGATATACCCGAATAGATACGGTATAGTATACGCATAGGGTGACAGCTGTTCACTCAGGAACCAGCCGGCCACCAATGCCCCGGGAATCAATATAAATGTATATTTCTCAAACCATGCTGCAAAAGCTAACCCAAACTGTTTCACTTTTCTCCTCCAAACCTCGTCGCAAGCTGCTTGTATGTTGGTACCATCATAAACCTCTGTTTCCAAGTCCGCAACCGTGCTATGAAAGCAAAAGCCTTCGGCACAGAGCCGAAGGCCATATCATAATTCGTTATGAACTGCTGCTTTAAGCAAATACAGGCTCCTTGAACATTTCCAGCTTGGCTTTAGAGTCTCTGCTGACATCCGCATGCAGACTGTTTCCGTGAGAATCCATCGTAACAATTGCCGCAAAGCCGTCAACCTGCAAATGCCACATAGCCTCCGGAATACCGAATTCCATGAAATCAACACCATTCACCCGCTGGATGCATTCCGCATAATACTGCGCTGCACCGCCGATGGCGTTCAGATAGACCGCGCCATGCTCCTGAAGCGCCTGCAAGGTGTTCGCGCCCATTCCGCCCTTGCCGATCACAGCGCGAATGCCGAATTTTTTTAGAATATGCCCCTGGTACGGCTCTTCCCGGCTGCTGGTTGTCGGTCCTGCCGCCTTGACATGCCAGCCCTCATCGTCCTTCAGCATAACGGGACCACAGTGATAAATAACCGCTCCGTTCAGGTCAAGCGGCGCATCATGATCCATCAAGTGCTTATGAAGCGCGTCTCGTCCGGTGTGCATTTCACCGCGGATGATGACGACATCACCCACACGCAGGCTGCGAACCTGCTCCTCGCTGATCGGCGTCTGGAGCACAACCTCCCGGCCTTTTTCCGGCGCTTCCGCCGGCGCTGCAGGAGCTGCCTCAGTCTCTGCGTTCATCGCCACATGGCTGCCGGACTCATACAGCCAGCTGCGAATGTCACCGGTGACCGGATCAATCAGCGCGCCCTGCCGGCGGAACGCCCAGCAGTTGTAAGCAACCGAAACGAAAAAGCTCGCCGGCAAACGGTTCATCGCCCCGATCTTGCAGCCGAGAAGTGTTACCTCACCGCCGAAGCCCATCGTGCCGATGCCTAGCTGATTCGCCGTTTCCATCACATACTCCTCCAGCTTCTGCAGGTCCGGATGAGGATTGATATCCTCTGCATGACGGAACAGCTGCTGCTTCGCCAGCTCGTAGCCCGTCGTGCGGTCGCCGCCGATGCCAACGCCGATAAACCCAGCGCTGCAGCCTTGTCCCTGTGCCTGATATACCGCATGCAGTATGCATTTACGGATTCCGTCCAGATCCCGTCCTGCTTTGCCAAGTCCCTCCAGCTCTGCGGGCAGGCTGTACTGAATGTTCTTGTTCTCGCAGCCGCCGCCCTTCAGAATGAGGCGAAGGTCAATATCGTCCTCCTCCCATTGCTCAAAATGGATGACCGGGGTTCCCGGGCCCAGATTATCCCCGCTGTTGCTGCCTGTCAGCGAATCCACAGAGTTCGGACGCAGCTTTCCATCCCGGGTTGCGCGGATGACGGCCTGATAGATGCTCTTCTTCATCTCAATCTGATTGGCGCCTACTGGCGTATGTACAACGAAGGTCGGCATGCCGGTATCCTGGCAGATCGGCGATACCTCCTGCTCCGCCATTTCGATATTCTGTGCAATGGTGGACAGCGCCAGCCCTGCACGCGTCGCTGCATCCTCTGCAGCCCGGCCGCGGTTAACTGCCCGCCTCACATCTGCCGGTAAATTCGTAGAGGTTTCAACGATTAAACGGTAAACACTTTCTTCAAACTGCTTCATTCTCCCATTCTCCTCTTCATCACAATGTGGCAGCAATCCTTGAAGCCGCCATTTCTATTAGAGCACCTGCACATAGCTTCTATTATAGCAAAAAGAGGGTTGTAAGGGTTTACTTAATTTTGAGGTCATCTGGTGCTTTTACCAAGCAAAAAGCGCTTTGGACGCAGCAGGCTGCTTCCAAAGCGCTAAGATTTATCCCATGCTTTCTTACCCGTTGATGACTTCGCCGCCGTTGATATGGATCATTTGACCGCTGACATAAGAAGAGTCCGAGCAGGCCAGATATACATACGCCGGTGCCAGCTCTTCCGGCTGACCAGGACGCTTCATCGGCTGAGTTGCTCCAAACTGTGCCACCTGATCCTCCGGGAAGGTCGATGGAATGAGCGGTGTCCAGATCGGACCCGGCGCTACCCCGTTGACCCGGATGCCTTGCTCTGCCAGGTTCATCGAAAGTGAGCGGGTAAAGGCTACGATCGCCCCCTTGGTGGAGGAATAATCCAATAGCTGCGGGCTGCCCCGGTAAGCCGTAATGGATGCGGTATTAATAATCGCACTGCCCTTGCCCAAATGCGGCATCGCCGCCTGAGTCATGTAGAACATACCGAATATGTTCGTACGGAACGTTTTTTCCAGCTGCTCTCTGGAAATGTCCTCGATCTTCTTCTGCGGGTGCTGCTCGGCAGCATTGTTGACCAGAACATCCAGCCCGCCCAGCTCACTTACCGTCTGCCCCACAGCATCACGGCAAAATGCATCATCGCCTACATCTCCGGCGATCAGCAGACATTTGCGGCCTTCCTGCTCAACCTGACGCTTTGTTTCTTCCGCGTCACTGTGCTCACTCAAATAGACGATGGCCACATCTGCGCCTTCTTTGGCATAAGCTACGGCCACCGCACGGCCAATCCCGCTGTCACCGCCCGTAATCAAAGCGACCTTGCCCTTCAGCTTGTCCGCGGCTTTATAATCACTTGCTTCATATTCCGGAAGAGGGTTCATTTCGGATTCTTTACCCGGGCGATGATCCTGATGCTGCGGGGGTAAAGTTTGTTTTTGCTGCTGATCCTGTGACATTGTACATTCTCCTCTCAGGTAATGGTTTGCATTTTATGGTCACCATGCTGTGTTCCCTTGTAGGATGTCTAGGGGCGGAGCATCTTACTCTCCTCGTCTCCCGGTCATACATTACCACGCTCCCGGTGAAATCAAACCGCTGGCCGGAATTTTCTAAGGATACTTCAACACAAAAAAACTGTTCCTGTCACCAAATCGGCGGTGACAGGAACAGTCTCCATGTACATTACTTGTAAATCGGGTAAACCATGAAATAAATCATAACAAGTAGCAGAAGAGCAAGAATCAGGCTGAACGTGCGGAGCTTGGCAATGTCCGCGGTCACATCCCGCTTCTCACGGATTCCAGCCAGCGCGCCCTTCAGCGGCTTGCTCATGATGCCTGCGATTGCAAACATGGCCAGCAGAATGATGGTGACGATAATCATCCAGATGACGGCATATTCGCCTTGAGACATCATATACCCGCCCGTAATCAGCTGGATGACCAGACCATACTGAGCCAGCCGGTTAGCGACGCGGATTGTGTTTACGGCACCCTCCTGGGCTCCGGCGGACAGCTTCTGCGTGCTTCCCACGATGAACGGAAGGATCAGATAGAAGCCGAGGGCTGCAGTTCCAATGATGTGCAGCAGAAAGAAAATATCGAACATACTTTTGACCTCCAAATGTAGAATGTGTTGAAACGTGTACTGGGGTAAGATATGTACCGAACCTATTATACTTAACATTGCCATGAAAGAAAAGCAATCCCGCTCTCTATATAGAAAGCGGGATTGCTTTGTTCGTTCCGGAGCTCCTGAAATCCTGTCAGTTTGGCTTCAGAATCGAGGTTACACTGCGGACAGAGTCCGCGGACTGATCCAGTGCCGCCTTCTCTTCCGGCGTCAGCTCCAGCTCGAAAATCCGCTCAATGCCGTTACCGCCAAGAATGACAGGAACACCCATAAAGAGATTCTCATAGCCGTATTCTCCCTCCAGCAGCGCAATAACCGGCAGAATCCGCTTCTTGTCTTTAAGAATAGCTTCCGCCATCTGCACCAGTGAAGCGGCCGGCGCATAATAGGCACTGCCGTTTCCAAGCAGATTCACGATCTCGCCGCCGCCCACCCGGGTGCGCTGAACAATCGCTTCAATCCGCTCCGGAGAAATCAGCGTATCAATCGGAATGCCGCCGACGCTGGAGTAACGAACCAGAGGCACCATATCGTCCCCGTGTCCGCCGAGCACGAAGCCCCGCACATCCTCTACCGATACGTTTAGCTCCTGGGCAATAAAGGTACAGTAACGCGCTGTATCCAGAACACCGGACTGACCAATGACGCGATTCTTGGGAAAACCGAGCGCGTTATAAGCCACATAGGTCATGGCATCCACGGGATTACTCAGGATAATCACCGTAGAATCCGGAGCGTACTGCTTCACATTCTCACACACCGCGCTCACAATGCCGGCATTGATGTTCACCAGATCGTCCCGGCTCATCCCCGGCTTGCGGGCTACGCCCGCTGTAATGATGACAATGTCGGAGCCCGCAGCATCCTCATAGCTGGAAGTCCCTGTCATCCGGCTGTCAAAGCCCTGTACAGGGCTGGCTTCCAGAATATCCAGAGCCTTGCCCTTAGTAGGGTTCTCCAATTGTGGAATATCGAGCAGAACAACATCACCAAGTTCTTTTTGTCCCAGCATTAAAGCTGTTGTAGCACCGGTAAAGCCGGCGCCAATCACCGTGATTTTCTTACGCGTCATTGCCACAAGCGGGTCCCCCTTGCAAGGATAAGATGGTAGACATCAATTACATGTGATTGATGATTTCGTCCGCAAACTGGGAGCATTTCACTTCGGTAGCGCCATCCATCAGGCGAGCGAAGTCATAGGTTACAGTTTTATTGTTGATGGCACTTTCCATGCCTTTGTAGATCAGGTCTGCTGCTTCATTCCAGCCCAGGTGCTCCAGAAGCATTACGCCGGACAGGATGACAGAACCCGGATTTACAACGTCTTTGTCAGCATATTTAGGTGCAGTACCGTGTGTTGCTTCGAAAATAGCATGTCCTGTTACATAGTTAATGTTCGCACCCGGAGCAATACCAATACCACCTACCTGAGCTGCAAGAGCATCAGACAGATAGTCACCGTTCAGGTTCAGGGTTGCAATGACGTCAAAGTCGGTCGGACGAGTCAGAACCTGCTGCAGCGCGATGTCAGCGATGGCATCCTTCACGATGATCTTGCCAGCTTCTTCAGCCGCTTTCTGGGCAGCGTTCGCTGCGTCAGTGCCGTCCTTCTCCTTGATGACGTCGTATTGAGCCCAAGTGAACACCTTGTCGCCAAACTCCGCCTCAGCGACCTCGTAGCCCCAGTTCTTGAACGCGCCTTCGGTGAACTTCATGATGTTGCCCTTGTGAACCAGAGTTACGCTCTTACGGCCATGCTGGATCGCATATTCAACCGCTGCACGAACGAGACGCTTGGAGCCCTCGGAGGATACCGGCTTGATTCCGATTCCGGACGTTTCAGGGAAACGGATCTTGTTAACACCCATTTCTTCCTGGAAGAATTTAATGACCTTCTTCACTTCCTCGGAGCCTTCCTTGTACTCGATCCCTGCATAAATATCTTCCGTGTTCTCGCGGAAGATTACCATGTCTACCAGTTCAGGACGCTTGACCGGAGAAGGCACGCCATCGAAGTAACGAACAGGACGCAGGCAAGTGTACAGGTCAAGCTCTTGGCGCAGTGCAACGTTCAGGGAACGAATGCCGCCGCCGATTGGCGTCGTCAAAGGTCCCTTGATCGCTACGATATATTCGCGGATTGCTTCGAGCGTATCGTTCGGAAGCCATTCGCCGTATGTATTGAATGCTTTCTCACCGGCGAATACTTCATACCACGCAATGCTTTTGGAGCCGTTATAGGCTTTCTCTACAGCTGCATCCAGAACGCGCTTGGAAGCTTTCCAGATGTCACGGCCCGTGCCGTCGCCTTCGATGAAAGGAATAACAGGCTGATTTGGCACCTGAAGCTTGCCGTTATCAATCGTGATTTTTTCGCCTTCTGTTGGCATTGCAAATTTCTCGAGTTTCATAAGATTGGTTTCCTCCTTGAGTTAAATTACAGATTGATTGCTTGAGCCAAGAACGCCGCAAAGGGCACAAAGAATGCCGCATTGCACCGGCAGCCCGGCCAAAGCGTTTCCTCTGCCCTTATTGTACAGCATTCAGCTGAAATTAGCGAAGAGAGAGCGGAACATACTTCTGATCCGTCAGGCCGGTGTATTCTGCCCGCGGACGAATGATCCGGTTGCCGTCATACTGCTCCAGAATATGTGCTGTCCAGCCGGATACGCGGCTGATGGCGAAGATCGGTGTAAACAGCTCATGCTCAATGCCCAGCTGGGTGTATACCGATGCCGAGTAGAAATCAACGTTTGGCTTCAAGCCCTTTTGTCCAGTAACAGTGTCTTCCACCAATACCGAAATATCATACAAGGATGTATCGCCCTTCATATCGCCAAGCTCCTTGGACATCTTCTGAAGATGCTTCGCGCGCGGATCGCCATTCTTGTATACACGGTGGCCAAAGCCCATAATCTTATCTTTATTCTGAAGCTTCTGCTGAATGTAACCCTCAGCCTGATCGATCGTACCGATCTCATTGAGCATCTTCATTACAGCTTCATTAGCTCCGCCGTGCAATGGTCCCTTCAGGGCACCAATCGCCGAAGTTACGCCGGAATAAATGTCCGAAAGCGTCGCTACGGTGACGCGGGAAGCGAAGGTCGAAGCGTTAAGCTCATGGTCTGCGTGCAGCACGAGCGCTTGGTCAAGCGCCTTGATGGAGGTTTCCTCCGGCTGCTCTCCTCTGAGCATATACAGGAAATTCTCCGCAACAGAAACTCCAGCTTTCGGAGCAACCGGCTCCTTGCCCTGGCGGATTCTAGCAATCGCTGCGACAATCGTCGGCAGCTGCGCCTGCAGCTTAACCGCTTTCTTCTCGTTCGCTTCCTGGCTCATGTCCTCTGCATCTGCATCATATAATGCCAGCGAGGATACTGCGGAGCGAAGAGCTGCCATCGTATTCGTATCTTTGGGATAAAGCTTGATCTGCTCAATCAGGGCATCCGGAATCGCCGCATAATCGCTGAGATCCTTCTGCAGCTTCTGCAGCTCCTGCTCGTTAGGAAGCTTCCCAAACCAGAGTAAATAAGCTACTTCCTCAAAACTCGCATGCTCTGCAAGATCATCAATATTGTATCCACGGTACGTTAATACACCGTCGACAATGGAGCTGATCGAAGAAGTTGTAGCTACAATGCCTTCCAATCCTTTGGTAGCTGTCATGCGTCATCTCTCCTTTTTAATCGGGCTATCCCGATACTGGACTGCTGTGAAAACTCTTTCATGATCCTGGATGAAGACACCAACCATACGGTTGTGTGACGTAAAATATTGCAAACTCTCTTTTATCATACCGGATAACGTCCAATAAGTGAACACACCGCGCCATATCATAGCATCAAAATGTTTTATCACGACCATAACAATTTTTTGGGGGTCTTGGCTCTCTTTGCGCTAAATACAGAAGAAGGACCTTGATCTCTCAAGGTCCTGAGGAGGCTTACCCAAAGCGTCCGGATATGTAATCCTGCGTCAGCTTGTGATGCGGATTTGTGAAAATCTTGTCGGTCTTGCCCTGCTCGATGAGCTTGCCCAGGTAGAAATAAGCGGTGTAATCCGACACCCGTGCCGCCTGCTGCATATTATGGGTCACAATTACGATTCGGAGCTCTTGCTTGAGGGAAGCAATAAGCTCCTCAATCTTCCCGGTAGAAACCGGATCCAGCGCAGAGGCCGGCTCATCCAGAAGAACAATTTGCGGCTGAACGGAGAGTGCTCTTGCAATGCAGAGACGCTGCTGCTGTCCTCCGGAGAGAGACAGGGCGGACTCCTGCAGCCGATCCTTTACCTCGTCCCACAGCGCCGCCTTTCTCAGACTGGCTTCAACAATCTCATCCAGCTGCTTTTTTTTCCTGATGCCTCTGTACTTTGGACCAAAGGCAATATTGTTATAAACCGACTTATAGAACGGATTCGGCTTCTGCCACACCATTCCGATCTGCTGCCGCAGCTTGATCACATCTGTGTCCGGATGATTCAAGTCACTTCCATTCATCCAGATATGCCCCGTTGTCCGTGCCTGGGCTATGGCATCGTTCATCCGGTTCAGGGAGCGCAGAAAGGTCGATTTCCCACAGCCGGAGGGTCCAATCAGTGCGGTGACGCTCTTCTCGGGAAACTGCAGGCTGATTTCTTTCACCGCTTGAAACGACCCATAGAACACACTTAAGCCTTCGGTTCCAAATGCTAGTGACATGTCCACTCACCCTTTCTAGTCCATGCGCTTCGCTGCTGTGAATTTACGGTAAGCGGCCCTGCCCAGCCACCGCGCCGCCAGATTAAAGCCCAGGATCAGAATGACAAGCACCGCCGATGCACCTGCAGCAATTTCCTTCGCGTCAGGCGCGAGCCCTTCGCTATTGACCTTCCAGATATGGACAGCCAGCGTCTCGGCTGGCCGCAGCGGATTGATCGGCGATCTGGCACTCAGCGGATTCCAGTCCGTGAAGTCCAGCGGCGGACTGCTCATGCCTGCCGTGAACATGAGGGCAGCGGCTTCACCGAAGATGCGCCCGGAGGCGAGAATGGTGCCTGTAATCAAGCTTGGCAGCGCCACGGGAAGCAGAATAGACGTAATGATTTTCCATTTGGATAAACCGAGGGCATATCCCGCCTCCTTCTGTTCCTTGGGTACGGCGCGGAACGCCTGCTCCGTGGTCCGTACCATCAACGGCAGGTTGAATACCGCAAGCGCCATCGAGCCTGCCAGCAGGGAGAAGCCCAGGCCTAACGTATTGACAAGCACCAGCAGACCGAATAACCCGATGACGATCGACGGGAAGGAGGACAGCACCTCCACAACGAGACGAATGAGATGAGTCAGCCTTCCCCCTCTTGCGTATTCAGCCATATAAATACCCCCACCCCATCCCAGCGGCACTGTAATGATCAGCGTCAGGATCAGGAGAAAGACCGAATTAAACAGCTGCGGCCCGATTCCCCCGCCGCCCCGTATCATCTGTGGTGTGCTCGTCAGGAAATGCCAATTGATATGGCCAAGCCCTCGAACAAGGATATATCCCAGCAGGCCGACCAGCAGGGCTACAATCAGCATCGCGAAGAAGCAGATTACGACGGTCGCAATCCTATCCGCTCTTTTGGCTCTTTTAATCATATCCGGTTTCTCCTTTCCAGCAGTCTCACCAGAATGACAAACACAAACGTCATCGCGAGAAGAACCAGCGCCATACTCCATAAGGCGTTATTGTGCACCGACCCCATAGCTGTGTTCCCCATGCTCAAGGTAATGGTACTGGTGAGGGTGGCCGCTGATTCAGTCAGAGAGCTCGGAATATGCGGAGCATTACCAATGACCATCTGGACAGCCAGCGCCTCTCCGAATGCACGGGCCATCCCCAGCACAATGCCTGTCAGCAGGGCCGGGAGAACTGTAGGAATCACCACGCGGTAAATCGTTTGCCACCGGGTTGCCCCCAGCGCCAAGGAGGACTCGCGAAGCCCGCCCCGCAGGGATGCCAGCGCATCCGCCATAATGCTCGTAATCGTCGGCAGAATCATGACCGAGAGCACCAGACAGCCTGCAAGAATGCCAAAGCCTTGTCCGCCGATATAGTCCCGAATGAAAGGGACGATCACTGTCAGACCGATGAACCCGTACACGACGGAAGGAATACCCGAGAGAAGCTCCACCGCCGGCTGTAAGATTCTTTTGCCGCGCCCAGGCAGTATTTCTGTCATAAACAAAGCCGCGCACAGGCTGAGCGGTCCGGCAATGAGTGCAGCCAGCAGTGTCACAGCAAAGGAACCTGTAATAAAGGGCAGCGCACCGAAGGACTCATCCGGGCTCCATCTGGTGCCGGTAAAAAATTCTCTCAGCCTGACACCATTCTCCAAGAATGTAGCCAAGCCTTTTGAAGATACAAAAAACACGATCGAAACGATAACGACAAGCAGCACAACAACACAGATGGAGGTATAGATACGTCCGATCCAGTCCTCCCAGTAGTGCTTTTCTCTGCGTTTTCTGTTCTTGACGCCTTGATTCAAGGCTGCATCCTTACCCATCTGTCCCATGGCTGACCTTCTTTCTAGCTGGAAAATAGAGACGGGGGATTCGCCTCTATTCCATGATCATTCTCTTTTCTATCGCAACTCTAATTCTTGGACACGTTGCCTGCGGCATCCCGGGTTACCTGCATACCGGAAACCGGAATGTAGCCCAGCTCCACGACATCCCCTTCCTGAACCTCAGGAGACACCATATAGTCCAGAAATGCTTGGACAGCCTCGCTCGGCTCTCCCTTGGTATACATGTGCTGATACGCCCATACCGGATAGCTGCCGTTCTGCACATTTTCCACAGTCGCTTGAACACCGTCATAGTTCACCGGCTTGATGCTGTCATCTCCAAGGTAAGACAGGGCAAGGTAACCAATCGCGCCCGGTGTTTCAGCAACAAGCTTCTTGACCGTACCGCTTGAATCTTCTTGAATTGAGCCTTGCAGATCAGGCAGCTTGGATTGTCCCAAGGCGAAGGTCTCGAACGTAGCACGGGTACCGGAGCTTGCCGGACGGTTTACAATGACAATTTCCTGATCCTCGCCACCAAGCTCCTTCCAGTTCTTCACCGCACCCGTAAAAATATCAACCATCTGCTCCTTTGACAGATCGTCTATCGTGACAGCCGGGTTCACGACGGCCGTGATCGCCACGACGGCCACCTGATGGTCAACAAGCTCTGCCGCTTGAGCAGCCTCCAGCTTCTCTTCACCGAAGACGTCAGAGTTTCCGATGTCTGCTTGACCCTCAGACACTTGAGTAAGCCCTGTTCCGCTGCCTCCGCCTTGAACCTGAACCGTAAGCTCTTGATATGGAGCCTGCGTCATAAATGTCTGCCCTGCTTGATCCACCAGCGGCTGCATAGCGGTAGAGCCAACAGCGAGAATAGAGCCGCTCAGCTTACGCTCTCCCGCTTCACTTCCCGCTCCTCCCGGATCGTTGGCAGCCTCATCGCTGCCTCCGCATGCGGCGAGACTGAGCAGAAGAGACCCTAGCATCAGGGTCCATGGCAGTTTCTTTTTCATGTGAATGTATCCTTCCTGTTGTGGAGTCATGATCTGACTATAGTGTTAACCATCCACATTTCTTCATACCAATCTGCAGCTTTCTTTTTCTTTTCAAAAACCTGAAAAACACAAAAAAGCCGGCCCTGATGGACCGGCTGTCACAAGTAAACCTAACGCTTAAAGATTGTAATTTTACCGTTCTTGATATTTCGTTTCATCCACTTGATCAGCAAGAATCGATATAATGGCCTTGTCAGCGGGAAGAGCATGGTAAAGCCAATGAGATCCGTCACAAAGCCCGGGATGATCAAAAGAATGCCGCCGATAAAAATGCACAGTCCCACCGCCATCGATTCTCCCGGCATCATGCCAGCATTCGCCTTCAGCTTGGCATCTTCCATCGCCTTTCGTCCCTCAAAACGCATCATGGCTACCCCGATGGCCGAGGTCAGCAGTGTCAGCAGGAAGGTATTCATGCCTCCAACCTGATCCGCAACGTATGAAAAGCCGAATATTTCAATAGCAGGCATAAAGATAATCGCTGCCAGTATCCATTTCCACATAGCCAAGCTCCTTTCCCTCAATCCAGAGAGTTCCTTAATGCAGCATACAGCTCCGGCAGAGATTTATCCAATCGGGCTGGCTTCCACTCCCGGTTCACCCAGACGTGCCGGGTCGAGCCGGTTACGAGCAATTCCCCGGGAAGCTCCTCTCCGTCTTTCCATTGTACCTCTTTTGAAGGTGCCGGGTCCAATTTACGCATTCTTCGGACCTCATAGCGGTATTGAATACGAAGTGGAGAGAAGGCGGTTATAGAAGTAAATACTACGATTTCATCATCATACCTCGCCGGCTGCTTGTACTGAATGTCCAGATCCACCACCGGCAGAAGCAGTCCGGCCGCTTCGATTTCGGAATAAGAATAGCCCATCGCCCGGATCATCTCGGTACGGCCAATCTCCATCCATTGCAAATAATTAGCGTGGTAGACCACCCCCATCTGATCCGTTTCCTGATACCGCACCCGCAGGGCTGCCGTGAACCAGCGTATGGGCCCTTCCTCATTCACCTTTGCCATTCAAAAAGCCTCCCTCTATGAAGGAAGAAGCAATGGTCGATTAGCTCGCCCATTGCTTCTTCGTCATGGATATATCGTTATAGCCTGGATCGTCTTATTGCTGTGCCGGAATCTGACTCACCTTCACCAGGTTCGTGGAGCCGGATTTACCCAGCGGAATACCCGCTGTGATCACAACGAGATCATCTTCTTTGACCAGACCGGATTTGACGCCGCCTTGCAGCGCGTAATCAAACATTTCGTCTGTCGAGGTCGCAGTTTCGCCCTTCACCGGGAATACGCCCCATGTCAATGCCAGGCGTCTCAGTGTCCGCTCCTCTGGAGTAACCGCAATGATCGGGGACTTCGGACGGTACTTGGATACCATACGAGCTGTGGTTCCCGATTGAGTCGAAGAAATAATCGCTTTCGCGTTCAGATCCAGTGCAGAGATTGCGACGGATTGGCTGATCGCTTCCGTTACTGTTGTTTCCTGCGCGATGCGCTGCTTCAGGAACAGATCCCGGTGGTTCAGTGCAGACTCTGCCTTTTCCGCAATGCGGGACATGGTCAGCACAGATTCGACCGGATACTTGCCGGCAGCCGTTTCGCCGGAGAGCATGATAGCATCTGTTCCGTCAAAAATAGCATTCGCCACGTCACTCGCTTCAGCGCGGGTCGGACGCGGGTTACGCTGCATGGAATCGAGCATTTGTGTCGCTGTAATGACCGGCTTGCCGGCAATATTACACTTCTCGATCATACGCTTCTGTACAAGAGGAACCTCTTCAGCAGGGATTTCGACGCCGAGGTCACCACGCGCAACCATCAAGCCGTCGGACACCTCAAGAATTTCATCCAGGTTGTCCACACCCTGCTGGTTCTCAATCTTGGAAATAATCTGAATATGCTCAGCGTTATGACGCTTCAGCAGTTCACGGATTTCGAGAACATCACTAGCTTTACGAACGAAGGATGCAGCAATAAAATCGATGCCCTGCTCGATTCCGAATACGATGTCACTGGCGTCCTTCTCGGTAATGCCCGGCAGGGAAATTGAAACGCCCGGTACATTCACGCCCTTCTTGCTCTTGATCGTTCCGCCGTTGACGATGCGGCATCTGATTTCAGTGCCCTGCACCTCAACCACTGTCAAGCCGATCAATCCATCATCGATCAAAATGGTTGACCCCGGCTGTACGTCCTCCGGAAGGTTCTTGTAGGTTACTGTCAAACGGTTCTTGTCGCCGAGAATTTCATCGGTAGTCAAGGTAACATACTCGTCCTGAACCAATTCAATCGGCTCTACTTCCAGCTTGCCGGTACGGATCTCAGGGCCTTTCGTGTCGAGCAGGATCGCTACGGTCTTGTTCAGCTCCTCGCAGGCTTGGCGGATGTTCTTGATTCTGCCGCCATGCTCGTCGAAATCACCATGAGAGAAGTTCAGGCGGGCTACATTCATTCCAGCCATAATCAGCTTCTTGGTGTTTTCGAGCGATTCGCTGGAAGGACCGATCGTACATACAATTTTTGTTTTGCGCATTTAGGTTTCCTCCGTTTTTCAAGGGTTCTCTATATTCTCTATATCTCTTCCAACAATTAAATTTACTACAGTTTATGACGTTTGTATAGAAATTTTGTCACATCCTGTCACGCTGTCGGATTCGCCTCTGGCTCCGGACTTGGTGAAGGTGCAAAATCAAAGCTTCCGATCTTTCTGAACTTCTGGTAACGGTCCTCCACAAGCTCGCACGCATCCATTTCGGAAAGCTCCTTCAGATGCCGCAGCAGCGCTGCCTTAATGTAATCTGCGCTTTCCTCATAGCCCTTATGGGCTCCGCCCATAGGCTCTGGAACGATCTCTTCGATAACCTCCATCTCCAGAAGGTCCTGTGCGGTAATCTTCATCGCTTCTGCCGCCTGGTCCGCCTTAGAGGCATCCTTCCACAGAATGGAAGCAGCTCCGTTCGGGGAAATAACCGAGTAGATGGCATTCTCCAGCATCAGGATCCGGTTGCCCACAGCCATCGCAAGAGCACCGCCGCTTCCTCCCTCGCCGATGACTACACATACTACCGGAACCCCTAATGAGGACATTTCCCGCAGATTGCGGGCAATCGCCTCAGACTGGCCTCTTTCTTCCGCGGTATTCCCCGGGTATGCACCCTTCGTATCAATAAAAGTGATGATCGGACGCTTGAATTTCTCCGCCTGCTGCATAAGACGCAGCGCCTTGCGGAAGCCTTCCGGGTGGGCGCTTCCGAAGAAACGGGCGATGTTATCCTTCGTATCCTTACCGCGCTGCTGGCCAATAACCGTCACCGGAACGCCATTCAGCTTCGCCAGACCTCCGACGACAGCAAGATCATCTCCATATAGCCTGTCCCCATGCAGCTCGATAAAATCCGTAAAAATAAGCTGGATTAAATCCAGCGATGTCGGACGCTGCTGGTGCCTGGCCAGATGCATTTTCTGGGAAGGGGAAATGGAGGAGTAAATCTCCTCCTCCAGCTGTTTATATCGTTCTTCCAGACGGGCAATTTCATCCGTGAAATCGATGCCCTTCTCCTGTCCAAACTGTCTCAATTCCTCAATCTTCTTGCGCATCTCCGCAAGAGGCTTTTCGAAAGGTAATTCGCCTGACATTAAAATTCCCCTTTCACAGCATGCATTTCGAGCAACTTGCCCAGCATGGAGCGCAAATCCTTGCGGTGGACGACCATGTCAAGCTGTCCATGATTCAGGTTGAATTCCGCGGTCTGGAAATCCTCCGGAAGCTTCTGGCGGATGGTCTGCTCAATGACGATTCTTCCGGCGAAGCCGAATACGGCTCCCGGCTCAGCGATGTTAATATCGCCAAGTGTTGCAAAGCTGGCGGATACTCCGCCCGTCGTCGGATCTGTAATAACTGAAATATACAAGCCGCCCTGTTCGCCGAAGCGGGAGAGTGCTGCACTCGTCTTCGCCATCTGCATCAAGCTGAGAATGCTCTCCTGCATCCGTGCGCCGCCGGAGGTCGAGAAAATAATAAGCGGCAGCCCATGCTTTCCGGCATGCTCGATCGCCCGGGTAATCTTCTCGCCTACAACGGAGCCCATACTGCCGGTGAAGAAGTCAAAGCTCATCACAGCAACCACAACGGGCTGTCCGCAAATAAAGCCCTTACCTGTAACAACGGCATCATGAAGACCTGATTTCATCTTCTGCTGCTCCAGCTTGCCGGCGTATCCCGGAAACTGCAGCGGATCTACCGAAATCATATCCGCATCAAATTCCTCAAAGCTTGTCTCATCGAGCGTGATCCCAATACGTTCCAAGGCATTCAGCCTCATATGGTGCCCGCACTCCGGACATACCTTAAGGTTCTTCTCAAGCTCCTTGCTGTACTGAATCACGCCGCATTTGACGCATTTGTTCATAAGCCCTTCCGGGATTTCGCGCTTCGGGCGTTCTCCCTCTTCTCTCTGCCCGGACTTCACCGCTTGATCAGAGGGAATGGTGGCGTATCTTCTCTTCTTCTGAAACAGATCTTTAAACACAACTACACCTCTCCAGCCGTATATTTGAATGGCCGCAAACTAAGCGATATTCATCATTTGTATCTGGCAAGCTTCGCTATGTAACCCTTGTGCTAGGGGTGCAATATCGAATTCAACACTTCCTGTACCTCGTCCAGCTCCCCCGAAGGTACCCGTATCTCGTATTGTTGCTTTGAAAGATTCACAGGACGGCTTTGAACCAAAAACCCTTCTTCTGTCAGCCTGGTTGTAATCATTTCTGCCACCTTGGAGGTGGGAGCGATATATATTACCGTCCACATGCCTTTCAGATCCCCCTAATTTCATGCTATAGGCATATCCTGAGCCGATATAATGGATAATGATAACACACTTCTATTTTTACCTCAACAAAAGAGAAGAGGGGCTGAGCAGGCATGATTCCGGCAATGGTTCTAAAAAATCACTGATTTTGTCGTTCGCGGTCAGTCGGTGGAGGAGGTGTAGGAAGCCGCTCCAGGATCATTGTGCGCAATTCTCGAGGATGCCGCTGCGGCGATGCCGGCAACTAGATCATCCAGAAACACATGAACGGATTTCCTGTCTTCATTTAAAGTGTGAATGACCCCGATCTTTTCCTTATCTAAATATCCGAAGCTGGTCAGCCCAATCATACCGTAAATGCTCGTCACGCCCAGCGCCAGAGTCTCATCTACTCCGTACAATGGCTCATCTTGATCCATAATCGATTGCAGCGGCTCGGGCAGCAGCCGTGACTCAGCCAGCTTGTCTAATGCAATGCCTGTAAAGAGAGTATACTGCACCTCCCGTTTGCCCAGCACAGCCCTCACGCTGTTCTCACACGCTGCTAATGTCAGATCCGGATGATATTTCTGCTGCAGCTGAAACACAATGTCTGCAATTGCAGACACGCTGACGCCCCGTTCTAGAAGCATGCTTTCTGCCAGTTCCATTGACATACAAAATCCCTCCCGCACAATACCGTTAGCACGCTGGTGCTCGCTTGCGACGTCACCGGCGCGCCGGGCAGCAGCCACGAAATGTATCCATTCCGTGGTGTCCTTAAGTGTATGCAGGAGGGATATGAAATGTTCATTATAAATGAACCGCTATTTGATTTTTACGCTGCCTTTACCCAGCATTTCCTCGATCGAGGCTACCAATACGTCCCTGGGATCAATCCGGTAGGCCTCGCTGAGGGCCAGCGCCTTCTGATTGCTTTCATAGAATAGCACTGTCGCCGCTGGCCCCCGGTGCTGCTGCAGCAGCTTCTTGAGCCTCGACAGAATTTGAGGGTCCTCGCAGTCCGGAGATATTTTGATAAATACCCGCTGACCTGCGCTCTGCTCCTTGAAGCCGTTCCCGGGTGATTGCTTCATTTCTTCCCCAGGCGGCATCACCTGCTGCTTCCGAGTGGATTCCGGCGGCCTGACAGCCGGTCTCACAGCGGACCGCTCCTTGCGCCCGATTCGGGATCGCCTTACAAGCTGCTGCAGCCGGTCCCGTTCAAGCGGCGCTGCCTCCTCGGCAAGCAGCTTGAAGCCCTCGTCCTGCTGCTGGACCTTGGCTCGCAGGGCCAGCAGTGCACCTTTCTCAATGAAGGGGCTGCTCTTTCTCCAGACCTCCGGAAAGAGCACCACCTCGCAGCGGTCAATCTGGTCCTCAAATTCTACAAAGGCCATCGCCTTGCCCTGCTTGGTGGTAATCGTCTTGACCGCGACCACCATACCCGCCACCGTAACCTGGGACTCATCGGCAGCCTCGTCCAAGTCCATCAGCCGCTCGGTTCCGGCCTCTTGCAGCAGCTCGTCATAATCATCCAGAGGATGGCCGGAGAGATACATGCCGAGCAGCTCCCGCTCCAGCTCCAGCTGCTGGCTGGCGGAATACGGCGGAATATCCGGATATTCAATATCCCAATTCGCCGTTTCAATCACATCGAAGTCGAAGAGCTGAATTTGCAGATCCTCTCGCTCCTTCCGCCATTTCAGCGCGGCCTCCACGGTTTCATCCACCATGGCGGTCTGCTGCGAGCGGTGCCCTGGCAGAGAGTCAAAGGCACCGGCCTGAATAAGCGACTCGATCACCCGCTTATTGCAGACCCGCAGGTCGATCCGGCGGCAGAAATCCAGCAGGCTTTCAAAGGGCTTGTCTTCACGAAGACGGACCATGCTGTCCACAGCCTGGGTCCCGACATTCTTGATTGCGGCAAGCCCGAAGCGAATAAATCCGGGAGACCCGCCATTCTCTGCATCATCAGCCTCCGCTATCGGGGTGAACAGGCTCCCGCTTTCATTCACGTCAGGGGGAAGCACCTTGATGCCCATGCGCTGGCATTCCAGCACATATTCCGCCACCTTTCGGTGGCTGCCCATGACCGCGGTGAGCATGGATGCCATAAAATGAACGGGATAGTGGGCCTTTAGATACGCCGTCTGGAAGGCAAGGACACCATATGCCGCGGCATGCGCCCGCGGGAAGCCGTAATCCGCAAAGCGAACGATCATATCGTACACCCGATTCGCTTCATCCCCGGAATAGCCCTGGTTCAAGCTGCCGGTCACGAAATGATCCCGTTCCAGATCCAGCACCTCGCGCTTCTTCTTGGAGACCGCTCGTCTCAGAAGATCTGCTTCTCCCAGCGAGAACCCTGCCATCCGGGACGCGATCTGCATGATCTGCTCCTGATAGACAATAATGCCGTAGGTGTCGCCTAATATTTCGGCCAGGTCCGGATGCGGGTACTCCGGCTCGATGACGCCGTGCTTGGCCTGAATGTACTTCGGAATAAAATCCATCGGCCCCGGACGGTACAGCGCCAGCACGGAAATAATGTCTTCAAATCCACTTGGCTTCAGATCCTTCAGCACTCTCCGCATCCCTGCCGACTCCAGCTGGAATACCCCCGTCGTATCGCCTCGGCCCAGCATGGCATAGGTAGCGGGATCGTCATCAGCAATCCTGCTCCAGTCCGGCGGCGTCAGCCCCGTTTCCTGAATCCATCTCATACTACGCTCGATAATGGACAGGGTTCGAAGCCCCAGAAAGTCCATTTTCAGCAAGCCGATGCTTTCCAGATTCTCCATCGAATATTGCGTCAAAGCCGTCTTCTCGCTGCCTTCCTGAAGCGGGACCGTCTCGGTCAGCGGTTCCTTGGAAATGACCACGCCTGCGGCATGCGTCGACGCGTGCCGGGGCATGCCCTCCACCTTCATTGCCATATCCAGCAGCTGCTTCACCTTCGGCTTGCTGTCGTACTGCTCCTTCAGGCCGGGACTGTCCTCGACAGCCCGGGCAATGCGGATGCCAAGCTGATTCGGAATCAGCTTGGCCGTGCGGTCTACATCTCCAAAGGGCACGTTCAATGCGCGGCCGACATCACGCACGGCGGCCTTAGCTGCAAGCGTACCGAAGGTAATAATCTGAGCCACGTGCTGTCGTCCGTATTTATCAACCACATAGTCGATGACTTCATCGCGCCGCTCGTCACTAAAGTCAATGTCGATATCCGGCATACTCACCCGCTCCGGATTCAGAAAGCGCTCGAAGAGCAAATGATATTTCATCGGGTCCACATTCGTAATCTGCAAGGTGTACGCTACCAGGCTTCCTGCAGAAGAGCCCCTGCCCGGTCCAACAGCAATGCCCTGCCGATGGGCATATGCAATGAAATCCCACACAATCAAGAAATAATGGCTAAAGCCCATGTTCTCAATGACGCCCAGCTCATAATGAAGCCGACGATGAAGCTCCTCCCGCATGGCCTCATCCTGCCACCGTTCACTGCCGCGATAACGCAGCTCAAGCCCTTCAAGGCACAGCTGGCCTAGATAAGCGGCAGCGTCCATGCCTTCCGGGAGCGGCCGGTACTCCGGCAGAATGGACTGCCCGAAGGTCAACTCCAGCGAGCACTGCTCCGCAATGGCGACGGTATTAGCCGCCGCTTCCATGGCATGGGGAAACAGACGACCCATCTCCTCAGCACTCTTCAAGTATAGCTGCCGGGTCGGAATTCTCAGCCGGCTGTCATCCTCCACGTTCGTGCCTGTGCCGATGCAGATCAATACATCCTGGACCTCGGCATCCTCCGGCGCCAAATAGTGAACATCATTCGTTAACACGAGCGGAATGTCCAGCTCCTGCGATAACTGAATCAGCTGAGGATTGACACGCTTCTGCTCCGGCAGGCCATGGTCCTGCAGCTCCAGATAATAGTCAGGTCCAAAGATCTCCTTATACCTTAAAGCCGCCTCCCGCGCGGCATCGGTACGTCCATGCAGCAGCAGCTGCGGCACTTCGCCGCCCAGGCACGCACTCAGGCATATAATGCCTTCATTAAATTCCGCCAGGGCCTCCATATCAATCCGGGGCTTATAATGAAAGCCCTCTAAATGGCCGATGGAGCACAGCTTCATCAGATTGCGATAGCCGGTCTCGTTCTTCGCCAGCAGTATTAAATGGTAGATCGGCTGATCCTTGCGGCTTCCCCGGTCCTTCCGGGAGCCTTCCGTAATATAAGCCTCACAGCCGATAATCGGCTTGATTCCGTGCTGCTTGCATAATTTATAAAATGGCACAGCGCCATACATCACGCCATGATCGGTAAGGGCGAGTGATTTCATGCCCAGCTCAGCTGCCTGCTGAACGAGCTCTGTCAGCTTTGCAGCCCCGTCGAGCAGACTGTATTCACTGTGCACGTGTAGATGCACGAAAGAGCTCATGGCACGCCTCCTTAGGAATAACCTTCTATGCCTTGCCGCTCCCTCTGCAAGGTGCGGAAATCAAGGATGTCAGTATGAATTTTCTCTTCTATTTTATCATAATGTGCCTTCAGACGCCCATACAATGGAACAGGAGACTTATGGACAGGCGGTCACGGTCCTGCCCGCAGAAAGGGGCTGCAAATGAGATGAATGTATTTCTATCCAAGGCCATACTGGATTTCTTCATTGCGTTCGGGATTGTGCTTGGGGGTGCCATGGTGGGCGGGATCGGTGCCGTGTTCTCCATGCAGCCGCCGACGCAGACGATGCTGGACGTCGCCGACCGGATTAAAATCTGGGCTCTCGCTGCAGCGGTTGGCGGTACGATTGATCCCATGCGCGTCATTGAAAGCAATATGCTGGGAGGCAATCTTTCTCCCGCCATCAAGCAGGTGCTGTATCTCGTCTTTGCCTTTCTTGGCGCCCATATGGGCAGCGAGCTGGTGAAATGGGTCTGCCAGGACCGGAGCTGAAGGATACATTATGAGAGTGCCGCAGTTTCGTCGATACCGCCACCTTTATCATGGAGCCTCCCTGCTGGTCCTGGGCATGGTCATCGGAAGCATTGTGTATAACTCGCTGTATCATGCCAGCTACAACAAGCTATGGATGAACAATCGTGACATGCAGATTCAGATTTCCCAGTATGAGGAGGATATTCAGAACCTGAAGAAATACAACAAGCAGCCCACCGTCATCCGGGAAATCAAGCTGCGGGCGGAGCAGAAGAACAATGAGCTGGACAGCCTTGTGATCAAGGAAATTTTGCAGCTGCTCGGCAAAGATCTCGCTGCTCTCCGGGGGAGAAGCGTCTTTGATATTGATACAGACAGCAAGCTGGCCCGTTCGCTGCTGGAGGATAAATTATACAAGATTAGAGATAAGAGCTTTACGGTCAAGATTCGGACCATGCTCGTGATGGAGGGCGTGCTGCAAATCTGGGTGGAGATTGATATGAAGATTCAAACGGGAGGGGATTCATGATACAATACGAAAGGCTATTGACGGAGTAATCTAAGGGTTCATAAATATTTTATGATGTAGAAGGAGTGCCCCTCTAATGATGGATATGCTGAAATATGCACTTATTTTTGTACTTGCTGCAGCCTGTGTGCTGGCTGCCCTGAACAGTGTCCGCGCCCGCCGCAAGCGAGATCCCCTGGAACGGGGCAGACATCAGGCGCTGACCAACGTGTGGATGGGCGTGATGCTCATCGTGCTGTCTGTGCTGGCCATGCTCATGTTCAGCGGCTCCACGGTGGCTGTCATTGTCGAAGCCATATTTATGGTGCTTGGCGCGTTTAATATATTCGCTGGGCTGCGCAGCCGCTCCTATTACAGCCGCCAGCAGAAGGCGAACAGCTAAGCTTGCTTATTCCGCTGTCACCGCTATCCCTGGTCAATCGACTGCAGCGTCATGACCGACTTTGCAACCAGGCTGGAATCATGCACAATCTCGACTTCCAGCCTGCAGGTCCGGCGGCTCAGCTCCAGCAGGCTTGGATGAATTACAATGGGATCCTCAATCTGCACCGGACGGATGAAGAAGGTGGAAAGCTGATCCAATACATAATCCCCGCCCGTCCAATCCTTGGCCGCGCGAAATGCAGCCTGACTCATGACCGTGGTCAGAATGCCTTGAGAAATGGTCCCGAGGTCAGTC
Source organism: Paenibacillus algicola (assembly GCF_005577435.1). Classification (NCBI taxonomy): domain Bacteria; kingdom Bacillati; phylum Bacillota; class Bacilli; order Caryophanales; family Paenibacillaceae; genus Paenibacillus; species Paenibacillus algicola. The sequence goes on from NZ_CP040396.1 coordinate 3,024,973, forward strand.
GCCATCTGCGGTGTAATTAATCCGTGAAAGAACAGCTTCCCCTGCTCGTCCCGATCCTCCGCCATTCCGTTCCAGATTAACTGATCAAAGGTTTCTCCCATCTGGGGCTGATTCCGCGCATTGCGGAGCGCCTCCAGCACCTCTTTGCGGGTCACAGTCGCTACCAGCTTCCGGTTCCGGTCCACAATCGGCAGGAAGTCAATGCCTTCCCACATCATAATCTGGGCCGCGGACGCCAGTGAAGTCTTCAGCGTAGCGGTAATAGGATTGCGCGTAATCGCCTTGTCGATCGCCTGATGATCCGCCAGCACCGCCGTATCCTTCGCTCCTACGATCCCGATGACACGGTTCCACTCATCGGTTACCGGGAAGCGCTCCTCGCCGCTGCGCAGGACCATCTCCCGGAATTCCAGCGCAGTGACTGAGTTTTTGAGCGGCGGGATCTTGGGACGTTCACCTGCAATATCCTCCACCAGCATAATTTTCTTCTTGATCAGCCTGTCAAAAATCGCCCGGTTAATCATCGACGCCACGGTAAATGTGTCATGACGCGAGGACATCACCGGCAGCCCCAGCCGATCCGCCAGCTGCTTCACTTCCCGGCTAGTCCCGAACCCGCCGGTAATCAGCACGCCTGCTCCCTGCTCCAGCGCCAGAATATGAGCATCCTCCCGGTTCCCTACGATCATAAGGCTGCCAGCATCAATATAACGGATCATCGCCTCGACCTTCATCGCACCGATTACATATTTATAGAGGCTTTTATCGAGGCCCTCTGACCCGCCAAGCACATGGCCCTCCACGATGTTAACGACATCAGAAAAGGTGAGCTGCTCTGATATATTTCTCGGCTTACGCTCGATGCGCACGGTACCGATTCTTTCCTTGGTCATGACAATGCCTAAGGATTCTGCCTCTTTTACTGCCCGGTATGCCGTCCCCTCGCTGACCGCCAGCTCCTTCGCCAGCCTTCGGACCGATATTTTCTCTCCAATCTTCAAGCCTTCAATATATTGCACCAGCTGTTCATGCTTGGTTACCGTCTCGTCCTTGATGTCCAACTGTTACACCCCCTGGGTTACATCTGTACTACTCTGTTACTATTATATCATGCCAGCCCAGCTTATCCATGTTAGCTCGTGAAACCTCATGTCGTCTGTAATTCCAGCACACAGCATAACAAAGACGCCGTCAGCAGCACATCTCTGACAGCGCCTTCCCTGGCATTTCACCTCTATACCCTCATGAGTGTCGTTGTATTATTCGCCGGCAGACATGCTGCGGGCTTCCCGCTCCTCCGGCCATTTCAGCTGCCATTGCTTCAGCTTCTCGCGGCGGATTTCATCCAGTGCCTTCTGCTTCGCCTCGTCCACGCCGATGAGAATGTGCAGATGCGAGCCAATGACGAGCAGCGCAAAGCCGGCCCATACGGCTCCGAACAGCGCCGCCCACGAGAAGCCTCCAGCGAACGAGATGCTTGGCAAGGCGTACAGCAGCATCGCCAGGGCGATGACCAGGTAGATCAGATGCTTGACTTTGCTTTTTTTCCGATTCATGTTATCCAGCTCCTCTATGATTCAATCTCTATAGTTCTACTCTATGAGAGACGGAGCGAAATTATGAGACAAGTTAGGGAATCCCGGCAAAAAAAGAGCATTACCCTGCCCAAGGGCAGTGCCCTGGCAAAGTAATGCTTCTCTATAGGCAGGCTCACCTCTCAGGTGAGCACAAATACAGCTCCATTATGGCTGCGCCGGTCCGTACAGATCCTGCAGGCTATCTGAAATAATCTTGTTTACATCCTCAATGATGACGCTCAGACGGCGCTCGGCATCGAACAAACGACGGATGCTGAGGTTCATGCTAAGCACCTCGAACAGCTTCTCCACCTGCTCCATTTCTTCCTGGGACGGCATATCCCCAGTCATGATGCGCTGCTGAATTTCCATCTGCCGCTCGCGGAAGCTGTTCAGCATCTGCTTGCTTTCGGCGTCGCCTTCAATCAGCTTCATCGCCGACGTAATTTCCTGCACTTCCTCGCTTTCTCTCATCGCTTTTGCCAGATCATTCGCCTTATCATAAATATTGCTCATCGTTGGTGCCTCCTTGGTAATAAACGGCGCTGCCGTATGAAATGAAAACCATAATTATTTCAGCCACAAAATGGTAATAGAAGACTGAACCAGGCCAATGAGGGCTCCAAGCGCCACTCCCAGCCAGGTAATCGCCCGAAATTCCTTGCCCGACACGCTTAAAATAACCTGCTCCAGACGCTCTATCGGAAATCTTTCCACCTGCTCCTGCACCAGCTCCGGCAGCCGGATCGACTTTACCAGTGCCGGAACCGCCGAGCTCGCCATACCGAGCCCCTTGTCCACCCACTGCGGCAGAGCCTCCTGCAAGGCAGCGAGACGGGGCCGAACGATCTCCGCGATGGTGACCTGCTCGCCCCGCGCCATCCATTCTTCCCACGGCAGGACCTGCTCCAGCTTCTGAAGCAGCAGCTCCAGCGCAGGCTCTCCCGCCAGGGACTGCACTAGCGCGCCCAGCGGCATCTCTCCATACTGCTCCAGCTTGGCTGCAATGATGTCTGCCACCGTGCGGTGGACACGTCCCCCTTCCAGCTGGCCGATCAGAGTCGGCGTGAGCTTCTGGACGAGCTTGTCCTCATCTACGAACAGAGCCGCCATCGTGCCCAAAAATCCCCCTGCCTTGTCCACCATGGAGTGGGTCATTTCCCGGAGCATCCGCTGTCCCTCTGCCGACAGCAGCGTATCGCCAAGCTCCTTCAGCACCATTTCGGCCGCCTGCTCGCTCCATTGGCGGCGCTTGTCCTCCGACCAGCCCGGAACAAGCTCCTTCAGCGGCTTCTCCTCCAGGCCATAAGCCGCCCACATGGATACAGCAGACCGACTTACCGCAGAGCGGGCCGACTGCAGGGCCTTGCCCTTCAAAGCCTCCCACTCCTCCTCACTCCAGATCCCCAGCAGCACATCCTTAACGGAGTCTTCACTTTCTGCCAGGCTGTTCAGCTTCGCGGACAATGTATCCACCGCCTTCTGGCGGAAGGCCGGCTTCTGCAGCATCTCCTGCAGCCCTTCGCTGGTAACAAGATATTGCGAGACGACCTCACCCAGCGATTTCGCAATATCCTGCTTGCGCTTTGGAATCAGTCCGGGCGTAAAGGGAAGGCGGCGCCCGAATATTTTGACCTCATTTCGGGGGTGAAACAGCATCTTGATCGCAAAATGATTCGTAATTCCGCCGACAAATGCGGCAACACACATATTGATTAGAATAAACAGCCCGCTCTGCATGGCTTCAAAAGCCCTCCTTTTTCCAGACCTGTACAATCACCAAGGTATATATGTCTCCATATGATAAATCACATGCAAATGTTCAGACAGAGCCTGTCGTCTGCGCATCAGACATCAAGTTGTTGTCGGAAGGAGATCCATGATGTCCAAAACCAAGCTGCCGGTACAGCTCATTACCACCAGCACCCTGCCGGAGAACCATATCCGGCTTGGCGAGAGGCTGATCAAGTCACTTCGAATTCCCACAGATCAGTCCCTCACGCTTGAGTTCGGCTCCTTCAGACAGGAGATCCGTATTGTACCCGGCAAAAAACTATACGCCATTCGCATCAGCCCCTCCTTGTCCCAAGCCGCCGGCCTGCTGCCTGGAACGGTAGTGAGCGCAGCGTATCGCGCCGCCGATCATGTGTTAAAGCTTGGACCTGTCCTTGGCGTGATGATCGGCCGCTATGACCTCAAGGACCGGGAGAAGCCGTTCGGGTCCATTTCATCCTTTTGCATGGAAATGATACATGCCAGCCGCAAGCTGGGCGCATTCGTTTACTTTTTCACACCGGACATGATCGGCACCGGCTCCCAGTCGCTTCAAGGCATCTGGTATGACCGGGGCTGGAAAAAGGGTCCCGTTCCGCTGCCTGACGTCATCAACAACCGGCTCGCTACGCGGAAACTGGAGAATAGTCCTAGCGTACAGCATTTCATGAAAGAAGTAAAATCACGCTATCGCACGCCGGTATTCAATGAAAAATTCCTGGATAAGTCCGAGGTGTTTGAGGCGCTGGCCGCCGATGAACGCTTGAAAAGGTATTTGCCTGAGTCCTATTTGCTGAAGAGCTATCCCACGCTGAAAAAAATGTGCAGCTCCTATCCGGTCGTGTTCCTGAAGCCGGTTCGCGGCAGCTTGGGCAAGGGCATCATCCGCATCACGCTGGAGCCAGACGGCAGCTGCCACACGCTGACCACCTCCCTTGAAGGCACCATACGCCGTCAATACAGCTCTTTGAAGAAGCTGTACAGCGGGTTGTCAGGGAAGCTCGCGAAAGAGCGGTATCAGATCCAGCAGGGATTAAATCTGATTCGTAATCAGAAGAAAAACGTCGATTTCCGGGCCCTCGTTCACAAAAATATGAAGGGCAAATGGAGCGTAACCTCCATCGTCGGGCGGATTGCAGGCGGAAATCATTTCGTGTCCAATCTGGCCCGCGGCGGAACACTGTCCACGGTCAAGGAGGCTTTGGCCGGCAGCAGCCTGTCAGCAGCCTTCAAGAATCAGCTGCCTGCCAAGATGGAGCAAGCCGCGCTGGAGATCGCCAAGGGCGTCGAGACGTATATTCCCTATCATTTCGGGGAGCTTGGCATTGATCTCGCTGTCGATACGTCCGGCCGGATCTGGCTGCTGGAGGTGAACTCCAAGCCGTCCAAGAGCGATGATGCGCCGCTGAACAATGAAGACAAGGTGCGGCCTTCCGCTATGAGACTTCTGCAGTACTCCCAGTATTTAAGCGGCTTTCAATAAGGAGGTGGCGGGATTGACAACAAGCATCGGAACGCTCGGTATTATGGTTAGCCGAAAGAAGGGCTCTCCCCCCTTCTCGGATCGGGAATTTCTGAAGCAGCTTTGCCTGTCTGCCCGCCGCTTAGAGCTTCAAGCGTACGTCTTCTGCGCAGACAGCTATGAATTGTCAGACTCTCTAAAGCGCGATCGCTTCAAATCCATCAAGGGGTATGCTGTGCAGGACCATGAATGGATAGAGGGCTTTTTTCCAGTGCCGGAGCTGATCTTTGACCGCTGTCTGTCCGGCAATGCCCGGGAAGCACAGCACGCAGCGGCCGTCGTACAGGAGGCGGAGCAGACCCAGCGTATACTGTGGTCGCGCAGGCTGCCTGGCAAATGGAGGGTATACGAACGGCTGAAGCAGTGCCCTCACCTCTCCGCGGCTCTCCCGCTGACGCTGAGATATACGGGGCCCGCCTCGCTCCGGAATGCCTTGCACCGCTTTCAGGGAGACGTATTTATGAAGCCCAGCGCCGGGTCTCACGGCAGCCATACGCTCTATATCCATCAAGAAGGCGCACACGCCGTACTAAAGGGGCGCACCCGAGATAATGTGCCGTTCAGACACCGCACTCATGCTGCCTCGCTGCCTGGCTGGATCTCGCAATTTACCGGGCACCGGAGCTTTGTGATGCAGCCGTTTCTGCAGCTGACCAGTGCCGATGGAAGACCGTTCGATATTCGTGTGCTCGTACAAAAGAACGGCCAGGGCCGCTGGTGCCTGACCGGCTCTGCACTGCGGGAAGGCAGCTGTGAAGGGCTCACCTCCAATCTCCACGGAGGAGGCAGAGCAGCACAGGTGCTGCCTGGCCTGATATCTCGATTCGGCTCGGCGGCTTCAGCCGGGATCATGGACACCATCCATCACCTCAGCGAGCTGATCCCTCCCGATCTGGAAGAGGGATTTGGACGCCTGGGCGAGCTCGGGATCGATTTCGGCGTAGACGCTAAGGGCACAGTCTGGCTGCTGGAGGTTAACTCCAAGCCGGGACGGCGCGTGTTTACCCAGACAGGTGATACCGGGGCAGCGGAGCAGTCTGTCATGAACCCTCTCCGGTATGCCCGTTATTTACTGCTTCGACAACTTAGGAGGGTTAATCCATGAGTTTGACTTTCAGTAACGTTCATTTCTCACAGCAGCCCGAGAAAGCAGTATTCATGTCCGGCTCGCTCCTGAGAAGCATGGGACTTACAGGAAAAAAACAGATACAGCTTCATGTCGGCACGGACTATATCTCCGTTCCGCTGAAATCCATTGAACGATCCGGGAAGCATCTGTATTTAAGCTCCGGTCTGCGGAGCCAGGTCCGCGTGCCCCGCTCCGGGGGAGCCTATGTTCACACACCGCGGGAAGGCCAGCTTCATCTGGGTCCGGTGGTAGGCGTGCTCTCTGACGGCTCTTCGGCGCCCGGCAGCCCTTTTGGCTCCAGAACCGGTTATATCAAGCAGCTGCTGCGCGAAGGCGGCAAGAAAATGTATGTGTATGCCTTCTCTCCCAAGGACATTAACTGGCAGAAGGAAACCGTGTATGCCTATGTGCTCAGCGCCGGAGGTCAATTCGTGCGCAAGACGGTGCCGCTGCCAGACGTAGTGTACAACCGGCTGCCCAGCCGGAAAACGGACTTTTCCAATGCGACCAATCAGCTTCGGGAGCGCTTCTTGAAGAGAAATATCGTCTTTTTTAACTGGGCGTTCTTCAATAAATCCGATATTTACAACCTGCTGGAGAACGATCCCCAGGCCGGGAGATATGTGCCCGAAACGTACAACAGCCCGGGCACCGAACGGATCCGGGATATGATGGACCGTCATCGCTTTGTGTACTACAAGCCTTCGGCCGGAAGTCTGGGCAACGGCATTTACCGGCTTACGCATCAGCCGAAGAAGGGGTATTTTGCACGGTACAGCAGCTCCGGAGGAAACACCCTGCTGAAATTCCCGAGCTTCTCCAGCCTGATGAAGATGCTCCAAAGCAAGCACGGTCCGGCGCTCAAGCACTATGTCATTCAGCAGGGCATCCGGCTGATCGAGATTGACGACTGTCCGATCGACTTTCGCTTTCACATGCACAAGAATGCCAAGAACCGCTGGAGCGTCGTCGGTATCGGGGCGAAAAAGGCCGGCCGCGGCAGCGTAACTACCCACATCAAGAACGGAGGCTCCCTCATGACGCCGGAGCAGGCTCTCTCCCGTGTATTCGGCTCCCGTTCCCGGGACGTGCTGGAGCGCGCCAAGCAGGCCGCCATCGCGCTCGCGGAGGCGATCGAGAATCATCATGCCCATGTGCTCGGGGAGATCGGCTTTGATATCGGCATCGACGAGGATGAGAAGATCTGGATGTTCGAGGCGAACTCCAAGCCGGGCCGTTCGATCTTTGCGCATCCGCTGCTGAAATCGGAGGGTAAGGCATCGGTGGAGCATATTTTTGAGCACAGTCTGTATCTCAGCGGCTTCCTGCGGGGGAATGACTCATGATCAGCCGCAGTCCGGAAGCCGCCAAGCCTGTCGTTGCCATACTGACCATGTCCGATCCTTACCGGATGTTTCGAGGCAACCGTCATAATTTTCAGGACATTATCAGGACCGGGAGAGACATGGGATTCGAGGTTTACGTGGTTACTGTCAAGGATCTTGATCTTGATTCGCCGGTCCTGCGGGGCTTTATCCCTGCCGGGGACCAGACCTGGGAACAGAAGCTGTTCCCTTTCCCCCGGGTGATCTACAACCGGATTCCGGCGCGGGAGGATGAGGCGAAGCCGAAGGTGACCCGCAAGATCAAGGCCTGTCTCCGCCACCCCCGGCTGGAGCTGTATAACCCTTATTTTTTCAACAAAAGAGAGCTGTTTGACTGGCTCAATCAATCCCGCCAGACTCGCCAATGGGCACCTGCCACCAAGAAGCTGAAGGGGTTCTCCTCTCTCTGCGACATGATCAAGAGCCACCCCTACCTGTACTTAAAGCCGGAAGAGGGGAAGGCGGGACACGGCATCATGAGATTGAAGCATCAGAGCAGCAAGGCGCTGCCGTATCGTCTGCAAATCCAGAACAACCGGGGCAGCACCACGTATAAAGCCGCTACACTGGAACGACTCTGGCAAAGAGTTTATAAGGAGACAACCGGAGAGCCGTACCTGATCCAGCAGGGCATCGAGCTAGCTGCACTTCACGGCCGGCCCTTTGACCTGCGGCTCTTGGTCCAGAAGGCGGAGCACGGCTCCTTCAGCGTCACCGGCATCGGCGCCAGAATGGCCGGGGCAGATAGCATCACGACCCACGTGCCGCGCGGCGGCTCGATTGAGGATCCCGAGAAGCTGCTGACTGCGGTGTTCGGACCGGAGCGAAGCCAGGACATTCTGGGCCGAGTGCGCAATGCCGCTGTGCAGATCGCCAAGCAGATCGAGAAGGGCTCGGAGTATCAGCTTGGCGAAATGTCGATGGATCTCGGGATTGATACCTCCGGGAGCTTATGGTTTTTTGAAGCGAACGCCAGGCCGATGAAATTCGATGAGCCGAACATTCGGAAGCGGTCGCTGGAACGTATTTTTAAATATTGTCATTATCTGATAGGACATCGTTCCTGATTTTTTGCACCTGGAAGGAGCCTTCATCTGTGGAATTAATCTCTCTTGTACCGCACCGGAAGGCGGATTGGCCTTCTATCCGTCGTCACTGCTGTCAGTTTATGCTCCGCTATGCAGGCCAAAGAACCTGGACCAAGGAAATCCGGGTTCTGGAGCAATTGAAATATGAGGAACTGCAAGAGCCCGGGACCTCTCTGCTGGGGGTCACAGTGAGAGGGGAGGAAGGCCTCACCGTGGTCGGTGTGCTGTTCACCGCCCGCTGCGGGGAGCAGGCGGTTCTCCTGGCCGTCCATCCGTTATATCGCAGGCGCAGGCTGGGCACTGCCCTCCTCCAAGCCCAGCAGAAGCTCCATGGCAGGATCACTTGCCATGTGCCGCTCCTGCATGCTGCCGCCCTGAGGCTGTGCTTTCAGGCCGGCATGACCGCCATCGGGATGACCCGGGATGCCGAGACGTCGCGTTCCTGCCTCTTGTTCCGCTGGCCCGAGGTACCTCTGGCTCCGGGGAAAGAACCACAATCCACGCAAGTAGGTGATTGGCTGTGTCTAAGCCCGTCTTAGGTATTCTTACCTTATATTTAAATGAGCGAAAGAAGCTGGAAGAAGCTGCAGTCTATGAGAAGATGATTATCGAAGGCCGGGAGCTGGGGCTGGATGTGTTCGTCTTTACGCCTGCGGATGTGCAGGGAGGTGTGGTAAACGCGCTGGTATATCACCCTTCACATGGCCAGTGGACCCGGCAGCGCCGCCCTCTTCCAGCAATGATCTATGACCGGTCCCGGATTCAAAAAAGTGCGCGGTTTCAGCAGCTGCTCCGCTTCCGCTCCAAATACGGGCATCTGCTGTACCTCAATCGTCCGCTGCGGAACAAATGGACGGTACACCAGGACCTTTATACGCTGAAGCGATTCCGGCCGCATCTGCCGGACACTCGTCTGGTTCAGGGGCTCGGGGATGTAAAGCGGATGCTGCAGCGCCACCCTGCCGTCTACCTCAAGCCGATTAACGGCACAGGAGGACGAGGGATTTTGCGCATAGCCCGCTCCAGCACAGCCAGCACAGCCTATGACGTCCGGGGACGTAATACGAAACGGGCCATTATCTCTCCGCGTAAGGTGCCTGCTGCCACACTGGGCTCGTTTCTCTCCGGATGGGGCGTTTCCGGTCATTATTTGGTGCAGGAGGCTATTGCACTGGAGCTGCCTAACGGCAGAGTCCATGATTACCGCATGCTTGTGCAGAAGAACGGCTACGGAGAGTGGCAGGTCACCGGCTGTGTTGGCCGGGTCGGCGCCTTAAACAGCATTACCTCCAATCTGCATGGCGGCGGACGTGCAATGCCCATGAATGAGCTGCTGGATGAATGGATTGCGGACCCTTCCAAGCGGAACCATATTCATGCGGAGGCCAGCCGCCTCGGCATCGATGTGTCACGCTTTCTGGAGGAGCGCTACGGAGCGCTGTGTGAGCTGGCTCTGGATCTTGCAATCGACCGCGAAGGCCGAATCCTCCTGCTGGAGGTCAATCCGAAACCGGCCAGAGAGGTGTTCTCCCAGATCGGTGATAAGGAGGCCTACCGAACGGCTCTCACCCGGCCGCTGGAGTATGCGCTCTGGCTACACGATCGGCGAAAAGCCAAGTCAGCAGGCCTGATCTAGCTGAGAAACCAGCAAGGCCGCCCGGCAGGATCTTCTCTGATCCTGCCGGACGGCCTTGCTTATTGCAGCTTAGGATGGATCTTCTGCCTGGTCATACAGCCTGATCAGATCCGGGAAAGCTGTAATCATCGCATCGGAGCCTTTCAGCTCCTGCTCTCCGCCGAAGCCGGCATATTGACAGCCGATTACCGTTTGTCCATTCTCCTTGCCTGCTTCTACGTCCGACGAGCGGTCTCCCACCATCCAGGCACGCTCAATGCCGTGATTGCTCAGCAGCAGCGCAACCAGATCCACCTTGCTGGACGTTTGATGCTCCCCGGCGCTGTACAGGCCCTCGAATAACGGAGCCAGCTGGCGTGCTTTGACAATGCCCTTGACGTAGTCCTCCAAGCCATTGCTTGCCACGAACAGCCGGACTCCGCGCTGCTTGAGCTCTGCTAACGTCTCCGTGACCCCCGGATACAGGGCCGCCTCTTCGTTCTCCAGGCCTTCCAGCTCCAGCTGAAGCAGCAGCTCGTCCGCCCGGCGGTGAGCCTCCGGTGTTCCATTCGGGATCACCCGTTTCCAAATATCCTCCAGCAGCATGCCCAGGCTGCCCAGCATAAGCTGCTCATCTGGCGTCTCTCCCTGGTGATGCCCTTCTGCTCTCAGTGTATCAAACAGCTTGTGATACGCCGGCCGCAGCAAGGTCTCCGTCTGAAATAACGTGCCGTCCATATCAAAAATCATAGCTTCCGGCTTAACAAGCCTCTCCGTAGTACTCACATTCATCCATCCCTTCGTCATCACCGCTCTACCAGCAGCTGCTCCCTGAATTCCTCTGCTTCCCATCATAAAGGAAGGATGGAAAGGTAGCAAACAGAAAAGGCTTGCTATTGAAGTCCTTTAATCTTCTTTAAATTGGAATGAAACCAATGATATACATTATTTATTTAATTTTGTTTACGTTAACATTTTAGTTGATTCTTTCTTCCAGTTAACACTATAATAATAAGATTGTAAAATTAACCCATAACAAGGAGGTTCCTCTGTTGTTTACTTCTATTCGTTTCGACGAAGACTCTATTTATAAGTCCTCTCCTTCTAGCGTTGCTTTAGTCTGGAACCAGCTTCGGCCAAAGCAATGGAGTAAAAACCTGCTCCTATTCGCGGCCTTAATCTTTTCAATTAATAAAGTAGATTTTATGCAGATCGCCTACTCTATTATAGGATTTTTAATTTTCAGTGTAATTTCCAGTACAGTGTATATCATTAATGATTTCGTAGATCGCGATGCCGATCGCGCTCATCCAGTCAAGCGACATCGTCCTATGGCTTCTGGCAGACTGAATCCGGTGGTCGCTTTGTCGGTAGGGACGGTCCTGTTTTTATTGTCCTTGCTCATTTCATTTCTGCTGAACCCCTTATTTATGGTCATTGCGATAACATACTTTGTTATTAATGTTTCGTACTCGCTCTATTTGAAGCATATTGTCATTTTAGATTTGATGCTTATCGCATCCGGATTTGTGCTGAGAGCCATAGCTGGAGGTGTCATTATCTCAGTATCGTTAACCCCTTGGTTTCTTCTCTGCACGCTTTTGCTATCTCTCTTTCTGGCTATTGGCAAAAGAAGACATGAGCTCATTTTACTTCAAGAAGGGGTCAGTGCTCACCGAAAGGTACTAGAAAGCTATTCGGTATCCCTGCTGGATCAATTTTCTAACATTGTTACGGCTGCAACTGTCCTTAGTTACTCCTTATTTACGTTTACCTCTAGCCATACCGTTTACTTGATGCTAACGATTCCTTTTGTCATCTACGGCATGTTTCGATATTTGTATCTGATTCAAATAAGGAATCTGGGAGGATCTCCTGAGCACATCCTTTTAGAGGACAAGCCGATTTTAATTACCGTCGTTATGTATTCACTGTGTGTCGTCATCATTCTATTGCTGAAAGATTCAGGGTACATACAATGACTAAGACTAAGTTTGCCTTCTGGGATGTGGATCATACTTTTTTACGTGGTGACTCAATGCTGCTTTTTTTACAGTATGGACTCTGGAAGAGGCCTTGGACTTTTTATCGCATGTTGCCTATATTCTGGAAAGCCCTTCAGTTCAAATTAGGGTTTATTACCGCGGAGGAGGCCAAGCCGTCCTTTTTCTATGCCATGTCCGCGTTGTCTGAGGAAGACTTAGAGCACTTCTTTGACACAAAACTGTATCCGCGGATTTGTCAGGACGCCTATCAGGAAATTCGCCGTTTGAAATCAGAAGATTACATCGTTGTGCTTGTCTCTGCTTCACCGCATGTCTATCTGAAACACTTTAAGAAGCTCCCTGAAATTGATGAGGTCCTTGCTACAAAGCTAACGCTTACGGAGAACTCCTATATACCATGCATCGAAGGCAGAAACTGTTACGGTGAGGAGAAGGTCGCCCAGATTCATCGCTTTCTTGAACGCCGCGGACAAACCATTGATTATGAGCATTCATGCGCCTATTCCGATTCTATATCCGATATACCTATGTTCACACTAGTGCATCACCGATATTTGGTGCGGGGACAGCACCCTGAATTGGAGCCTGTGAAGTGGAAGAAGGAAAGTCGATTACATCCTCATATAGGCAAAATATGGATGGTGATTTCAGCGTTAATGACAGCCACAGGCCAGTTATTCTGGACGTGGGGAGCAGAGAGTATTTTTTACTTAGGATTAGGCTTCCTTTGTTATGGAGGGGGAGCGATTTTTATGATTCGAGGCCTATCGTTAGAAAAGCTTTCCGTAGCTTATCCAATGATGTGTCTTAGTTACGTATTTGCCATCGGCTACGGATACTGGATTTTACATGAACCTATAACGTTGAACAAGCTGATCGCGTTAATATTAATCGTTAGCGGGGTGTTTCTACTCTCACATGAGCGTTAATTTGAACATAACTATGCTCCTCATGCTATGTCTTATGACTTTGCTGGGTTCCTCTGGTGCGGCTTTGTTTAAGGTCTTCTCCATCCATAAAAAAAGTAGGTTTTTACTGTTCGGCATCCTGGTTTACGGATTTGGAGCATGGATCAATATTTATTTGCTGCAGATTTTACCTTATACGATTGTTGTGCCCGCCAACGCCCTGACTTTTTTATGGACACTGATTATTGCTAAATATGTGTTTGGAGAACACATTGCAGTTGTGAACGTAGCAGGCGTTATCTGCATTGGTGCCGGGATCTGGTTCTTGGTACAGTGACACAAGATCTAACACTACCATTTTCTAAAGAATGAGGTTGATTTATAGCATGATGTCTTATTGGTTTCAGGACAAAACGGACAACAAAACGGCTTTTGCTCTTTTCCTTCTCTTTGCAGCTGCATACATCACCATAAATGTTCCTTACTTGCTGTTTATGGATCGTTATGCGGAGTTAGTATCTGCTTCCAATCCATTCTATGGTGCAAAATTCGGACTGAACCTGTTTAACTTTGATCCTGCCATGTATTACGGGTATGATAACATTTCTGTCATCCATCCTTACATCAATATCATTGCGGGTCCACTTAGTGAACTGGCAAACAGCGGCTTAGGAAATCGTTTTTTTCTGATCCTTCAATCTATATTAAATGCAGCAAGCACAGCTCTTTTATTCTACATCCTGCGTCGCAGTGGCGGCAGCCGGCGGATTTCATTTCTCATTGCATGTCTGTTCGGGATCAGCTCCTATTCCTTGTTTTCCTCATTCATTCCGGATTCGTATGCGTATGCTCAGTTTGGACTTCTAATTTCTGTATTTTTCCTGCAATACTACCAAGAACGCAAGCTTTATCCGATATGGCCATTAGCCGCACTGGGAGCTTTAAACTTCGGGATCACAGCTACTAATGTAATTCCTTATGCTGGCGCAGTCATCCTGGAGCAAATCGAACGCAAATCTCGAACCGCTATCAAAACTCTGTCTCTTATTCTTGGTGCTTTTATGATTATTTGCCTGGCTCTCGCACTGGTTCAGCTTCTGATGCCAAGAGGTGTTACGTGGGTCTCCTCGTTCTGGGGCGGCTTAGTCAACGGCGGATTCAATTATATTGCCTTTTTCTCTGTTACCGAACATTGGAAAGCAATCTATCTGCTAGGCGTGAACCCTCTCCTGACCCCGGAGATCGCATTAATTAATGCCAAATCTGCTGCGATTGCTACTGACTTATCACAGCCCTATCCAATATACGTATCTATCTTCGGATTCAGCTTTCTAATCTTGACTTTGTTCGGGTGGATTCGAGGCTTCCGAGAAAAGAGAGCCTGGGCCATCGTACCTGTTCTGTTTATAGGTTTTTCCATATTTCTTCATCTTGTTGTAGGATACGGATTAGCCAACTTTGAATATGACTTATACCTGTATGCAGGTCATTACTGGTTCGCATGTTTCCTGCTGCTGTCCATGGGCATTCAATCCGTCCGCCAGCCCTGGATTCGCAAGGGTATCGTAGGTTTCTTAGTGATCATGCTGCTGGTAAGCACTCTGCATAACCTCATCCATCACCGTGAAACTTTAAGAAATATTGAAGAAATTTATGTTCATGAAATGAAGTAGCACGAGAAGGGTAATAATCCTCAACCGCCAATGTCAGACTCTAACGGAAGGAGGATTCTATGTTTTTTAGCTCGTGGAATGATCTGCTGCGAATTGTAATCATCGGGGTGCTGTCTTATCTCTCGCTGATCCTCATGGTTCGGATATCCGGCAAGCGTACGCTTTCCAAAATGAACGCCTTTGATTTTACTGTATCTGTCGCTGTCGGCTCCAGCTTCTCGACGGTCATCCTGAATAAGGACATTACGCTCGCAGAAGGGCTTACCGCTTTTCTCGTGTTAATCGGGATGCAGTATTTACTCGCCTGGTGCGCTTCAAGAAGCCGGAGGTTTCGCAGGGTGCTGCAATCCTCCCCGGAGCTGGTGTATTACCAGGGACAGTATGTCAACCGAATCATGAAAAAAAACCGTATCGACGAGCACGACATCTATCAGTCTGTACGCTCGGAGGGCGTAACCAACATGAATGAGGTGTATGCGGTCGTGCTGGAGCCGAACGGAAAGCTCTCGGTGCTCCAAAACGCCGAAGTCGAGGATAATTCTATCCTGGAGGAGGCCAAGCCGGGCCATTCCTTCTCTGAATAAAGTGCTTGATACAGCCATAAGCCCAGCTCCGGTGCAGTCATGCCGGAGCTGGGCGGGGCTGTGAATATATGGACTCAAAAAATTTTGCGCGTTGCCCGGTCCTCCTTGATGATCTCCACGGCTTCCCGAAAGCGGATGGCGTGAATCACCTCTCGTTCTCTCAAAAATTTCAGTCCATCCTGAAGATCCACATCGTCGGTCATGTCAATGAGCCATTGGTAAGTGGCGCGAGCCTTCTCCTCGGCTGCAATATCCTCATACAAATCCGCGATGGGATCTCCTTTTGCATTGATATAGCTTGCCGTCCAGGGTACACCTGCTGCATTTTCATAATAAAGCGCCTTGTCGTGGCCCGCATAATGTGCCCCGAGTCCGGCAGCCTTCATCTGCTCCACCGTGGCGTCCTTGGTCAGCTTATAAACCATAGTGGCGATCATCTCAAGATGAGCAAACTCCTCCGTACCAATATCATTGAGCACACCTATGACGCGATCAGGAATCGTATACCTTTGATTCAAATAGCGCAGGGCTGCCGCCAGTTCCCCATCTGCCCCTCCATACTGTTCAATCAGAAATTTGGCCATCATGGGGTCACACTTGCTGACTCTGACCGGATACTGAAGCTTCTTCTCATAAATCCACATGGAATGAATACCTCCTTGTCATGAGGGACCTGGTTCACACGCAGCGGTACCGCCTAAACCTGCCAGGGCCAGGGCGCTTGTGGCCATTGAAACGGATATCTGGAAAAAGAGTGCCCGTAATGGGTGAGCGGACCGTACAGCTCCTCAAACCTTCGAGCCAAAATCATGCGCTCCTGCGCCATTTTGTTGTACTGCTCAATGCTTTTTAGATCTCCAGGGTGGGTATCCAGATACAGATTGAGCTCCAGCAGCACGAAATCGACTGCCTGAAGCTGCTCCAGCATCTCGTAATAACAGGCGTCACCCGGCTGCGTCTGGGGCCCTGCTTGTGTCTGGGCTTGCTTTAGGGGAACATCCCCGCGCGAGCTTGCGTCCGTCATGTCCTATTCTCCTTTCCGCTAGCGGGATTCGTAGGGACTGTATAACGCGGGCCATAGTGTGCCATGCTTCAGCGCTTCGGCCGGACTAAACTGAGGCAGATCTGCGGGCTGAAACACCACGTACTGATTAACCGGTACGACATAAGTGCGGCACGGCAGCGGAGGGCAAGGATCAAACGGGCTGCGGTAGGTGATATATTGCCGCTCTTCTCGATTCTTGTGCACGGCTCATTCCTCCTTGAGCTAATGTTAAGGGGAGTCATCATTGATACTTAACATATGAGGAAGACCCGTAAACTAAAACTAAATAAAATAACCCCGCCGCAGCATGGCACATCCATGCAGCAGCGAGGCACTGGGTACAAATGATCGATGTATTGCCGGCTAAGCCAGACTAGAGCGTTACCGCTTTACGGGATTTAAAGTCTACACCCTTGTAATACATATCCGCCACCAGCAGGTTTGGACCGCAGCAGCTGACTGCATCACAATGGCAGTTAACACTCTGGTTCAGCGGATGCCCGGTGCTCCAGGCTGTGAATATATCGTCCAGTCGATCCTGCTTCATATTTCCGAAGGCCGGGATGTCTGAAAAATCCGTCACATACACATCGCCGGTAAACAGGTTCACATTGACCCGGTTGCGCCCGTCAGGATCGTTACGCACCGTGACATTGTCCTCGGCCGCCAGGCGTCGGATCAGCTTCCAGTCACTCTCGTCCTGACTGCAAGAGAAGAACGGCAGCGTACCAAAGAGCATCCAGATGTTGTGATCTCTTGCATCCAGCAGCCGGTGAATGGCTGATTTCATATCGTCGAGCGACAATACGGGCAGTGAAACTGCGAAATTGGAGGCGTACATCGGATGCACCTCATGGCGGACACATCCCATCTCCGCAATCTGACGGTGGATCTGATCCAGCTTCTGATGAGTCCGGTAGTTGATCATGGACTCTGCCGAGATCATCATCCCGGCCTTACTAAGCTCCTGTGCATTGGAAATCATCGTTTCATACATCCGGTAGGCCGCTTCCCGCGGTACCGGACGGGCACTGTTCGCAAATCCCACCTCATAGAAATCATCACCATTCAAATAATTGAAGGAGATATGCATAACATCAAGGTATGGGAGCATTTTCTCATATCGGCTAATATCGAGAGTCAGGTTCGAGTTGATCTGAGTACGAATGCCGCGCTCGTGCGCATAACGAAGCAAGGGGAGGAGAACATCATCCACCGTTTTTCCGGAAAAAGCAGGCTCACCGCCCGTCAGGCTGATCGTCTCCAAATACTCCACCTCATCCAGGCGCTTCAGCATTATATCCAAGGGAAGCATCGGGGCTTCCTTCATCACGAGCATATCACCTACTGCACAATGCTCGCAGCGCATATTACATAAATGGGTTACGGTCATTTCCACACTGGTGAGGACGTGCCGTCCGTGTTTCCGCAAAGAAACAATCGGGTCCCAGGGATCAAAATCCGGGGATAGCGGTGTCCGTACGGACGGCCCTTCTATCAAACGGTTATTCATGATTTTCCACCTTTATATCTTTTATTTCTAATCAGACGCTCCATTATAACACAAGCTTCCCTCAATCAGAGGTTCTGGCGGGATTTCCGCGAAGCCTTGGGGAGCAGCCACCGGGGTGCCCACCAGTTCGCCCGGCCCATGAGCTTCATAAAAGCTGGGACGAGCAGCATCCGGATAATGCTTGCGTCTAGCAGAATGCACACGGTCAAGCCAAGACCGATCGCCTTCATCATCTCATTATCCGTAAACACAAAAGCACCTGCCACTGCTGCCAGAATGAGCGCCGCACTCGTAATCAGGCCTCCGGTTGAGGATAGTCCTTCCATCGTGCTCCTCTCATTGTCTCCTGTTGCCTCGTATCTTTCCTTGATTCTGGACAGCAGAATGACTTCGTAATCCATCGAAATGCCGAACACGACACAGAAAATGAGGATCGGCAGCAGGATAAACACCGAGCCCGTGGAGCTGATCCCGAGCAGGCTCGCCCCCGTGCCTTCCTGAACAACCTGGACCACGATGCCAAGACCGGCGCCCAGGCTGAGCACGTTCATCAGGACCGCCTTCAGCGGCAGCAGCAGGGATCGAAAGGCAATCATCAGCACGGCATACGTGGCAGCAAACACAAAGAGCAGGACATAGGGAATTCCATCTTGAATGGCCTGCATAATATCCAGCTTATACGGAGGAATCCCGGTAATATACACGGTTAATGCCTCCGGCGTCAAGCTCCGGAGCCTTTCGATCAGCTCCACCGTCTGCTCCTGTATATCTCCATACCGGGGCACGATCGCTACGGCAGCCCATTGCCCGGACGCTACCCGGTAGCCCTGAAGCTCTTGATTGAATTCTTCACTCTGCAAAAAAACAGCGATCTCTTCCGCATCGCCCCGGGGTGCAAGGCTGAGATAGCTTTCCACCCGCTGCACATCAGGCAGGGCCCGAATTTCATCACTATAGGATTTCAAGGCTTCAATGCTCTCTATCTCCTGATACGATGCCGGAAGCTTCACGGCTGCAACGATCGGATACAGCTCCCGCTCATCATAAGCCTGCTTCAGCAGGTCATCGCCGGTCCTGGATTCGTAGCTGGGCGGCAGCACCTCAGCCGAAGGTATCCCTGCCTGCACGCGCGACAGCGGCAGCATGGCGAGCAGGAGCAGCAATGTCGCAAGGACGGCAACCGTACCGGGCCTGGACATGACAAAGTCAGACAGACGGTGCCATACCGTCTGCTGCGGAGCAGGCGAAATAGCCGGGCGACGGCGAAGCCGGGTGCCCGTCATGCCGAGCAGGGAAGGCAGCAGCGTATTGGCCGCCGCCACCGAGATGATGACGACTGCAATTCCGCCCAGGCTGAACGAAGTGAAGATTGGCAGGTCGATGAAGGCCATAGCCACAAAGCCGATGCACACCGCCGCCCCGGAATAGATCACCGCTCTCCCTGATGAATGGCAAGCTGCGGCTACGGCTGCTTCGGGATCACCCCGATCCAGCTCCTCCCGGAACCGGCTTACGAGAAACAGCGCGTAATCCATGCCGACCGCTAGGCCCAGCATCGTGACGGCATTGGGCAGGAAGTTGCTGAGGCTGTGATTCCATAATGCTGCACCGTACAACAGGCCCATCGTCACAGCGACACTACAGACTCCGACAATGACCGGAAGCGCCGCTGCAGCGAACGAGCCGAAAGCGAGCCTCAGAATAAGCAGCGCCAGCGGAATACCGATTAGCTCGGCTGTCACGATGTCCTTTTTGACAGCTTCATTCATATCAGCCAGCACAGCGGTATTGCCCGAAATATACAGCTCATATCCAGGTATCGCCGGCAGAGCCTCGCGGATTTCATCAAAGTACCGCAGCACATCCTCAGGCTTGTCCCTCAGCTGGACCGTGACAGACTGGATATGCTCCTGTCCCGGCTTGCGCGCAGCCAGCTGAAAAGAGACAGCTTGTACATATGGCTTGGAGAGCATGGGGTCCAGCGCTGACATCATGGCGTTTTTTGCCGCAGCGGTCGTTAAATTATCTCCCGGTTTGCCGGCAATGACGATGTCCAGGGTGGTTGAAGAGATGCCCAGCTTTTTCTCCAGGATCTCCGCACTTTGCAGAGCCGGGCTGTTATGCGGGGTAAAGCCGTTCTGCTGCAGCAGGGAAGGCAGCCGAAACGCAAAGGGAAGCATCAAAAGAAACAATATGAACCAGGCAGCGGCAACGGCCCGGCGAAAGCGGTACATCCCCCGCCCCCACCTGTGCATTCGTGACTGCGGGCCATTCCGTTCCACTACAGTTCCTCCTCATCTTGTTGGAATATTAAGCGTACACTGCCTCTCCAATGCCGCAGATCATTACAGACAGACACTGTGACAGATCCATCTCATAGGGGGTGCGCAGCGGCTCTCCCTTGGGATTGTTCAGCACCCTCACGACCGGACGATGCGGAATCCGCGCATGAATCCTGGATACAACGCCGCTCTCTCCGGTAGACAGCATAACGGTGATGCCTGGCGGATAGATTGCGACCCGGTCGCGGAAAATCGCGAGAAAGCTCTGCTCATACAGCGTTCCACTTCCGGTATACATCAGCTCTACGGCCTCGTGCGGGAGCTTGGCCGGCTGATACACCCGCTGGGTGGTCATGGCATCATAGGAATCGGTAATGGCAATCCATTTTGCAAATTCGTGAATATCCTGGCCCTGAATACCTCGCGGATATCCCGATCCATCCAGGCGTTCATGATGCTGAAAAGCGCAGTGTGCGGATAGCAGCGGAATGTTAGGCTCATTTTTCAAAATGTCGTAACCGATCTCGGTATGCTTTCGCATCTCGGCAAATTCAGCATCGGTCAGTCGGCCCGGCTTCTGAACAATGGATGCTGGCACCCTTGTTTTCCCGATATCATGGAGCAGCGCGCCCAGGCTCAGCATGTACAGCTGATTCCGGCTATATCCATAGGATAAGCCCAGCACCATCGTGTACAGACAGACGTTCAGGGAATGCTGATACAGGTTGTAATCCGATGCATTGATATCTGTCAGCAGCACCATGGACACCTCCATGGAGGACACCTCGTCCAGGACAGAATCAACGACGCCTGAAAAGGTTTTGCCCAGATGCAGGAAGCTTCCTTTCAAAGAGCTTTGGTTCTCCAAATTCTTGAAGCTGGCCTGGATCGAGCGGACCGCCGAAAGGCGTGATTCCTCGCTAATCAGCTGGGGAATGACAATATCCTCTGTTGCAGCGTCTTCAATATAGACATAGCCAAGCTTCAGATCCGTCAGCCGGTTAATCAGGCTGCTGGTCAGCTTCACGCCATCCGAGAGCAGAATCAAGCCGTCTGCGTTATATATTTTTTTGCCAAGCACCATGCCCGGCTGCAGCAAATGTACAGGTACCAGACGCAACAGGCCACTTCCTCTGCTATGTATGTTGAATGTCAATAATGCGGCCTCTCACTGCATG